>JBBDIQ010000058.1:0-58853 GCA_040880345.1 Flavobacteriaceae bacterium | reverse complement strand
AGACCTTTAAACAACATTAAAACTCAAATAATTTAATTTCACCCAACGGGTTAAACATATATTTATCAATATTTGTACAGATGAGAAAAATTACCATAGCCATTGACGGTTTTTCATCCACCGGAAAAAGCACGGTTGCCAAACAACTGGCGGCTTATCTGGGCTATGTGTATGTTGATAGTGGAGCGATGTATCGTGCCATAACCCTTTTCGCTTTACAGCGAAACCTCATTGGAGATGATTTTTTAAAACGTAACGAATTGATCAAACAACTTCCTGATATTCGCTTGCATTTTGAGTTCAACCCGGCGACTAAAACAGCCGAAATTCACCTGAACGGAACCAATGTAGAAACCGAAATTCGTTCTATGAAGGTTTCTGATAAGGTGAGTCAAATCGCTGAAATCCCCCAGGTTAGAAAAAAGCTGGTGGAATTGCAGCAGCAATTTGGAAAAAACAAAGGCGTGGTAATGGATGGAAGAGATATTGGTACAGTCGTTTTTCCGGATGCCGAACTCAAAATATTTATGACTGCTGATGCCAAAGAACGCGCACAGCGTCGTTTTCTGGAATTTAAAGAGCAAGGAAAGGACATTCCATTTGAAACCATTTATGAAAATGTAATGCAACGGGATCTCCTTGATACCACCCGTGCAGATTCACCACTCACCAAGGCAAAAGATGCCATAGAAATCGACAATACCCACACCAACCGGGAGGACCAGTTTCACATTTTGTTACAACTGGCAAAAGATCGCATTGCAGGGAGGGTTTCTTAATCTATCATTTTAGGGTTTTGTTATTATTTTATTTTTTGTGGCTAATCAGTAAATAGAATCAATTTGCTTTTTGTTCCTTCCTGGTCTCGATACAATTTTAGCCTTTGCTCACTCCGTTCCCAAAGCCTAAAATCACTCGACCTGACAAAGCATGTCATGTCGAGTGTTTTTTAACGTAGTGAAAACTGCGTTGAAAAATGTATCGAGACACGCAAAAGCTAAATTCACTTGACCTGACAAAGCATGTCACATAGAGCCTGCCTAACGATAGGTTGTGGTACCTATTTTAAAGCTCCAATTCCTCAATAACTCAAGAACTCAATCCCTTTGCGCCTTCTTTGCGCTTCAACTTTGCGCCACTTTGCGTGAACCTCACACAAATGTAAGTTCATTCCAATAATCAATAATCAATTCTTTAAATAAAAGACTAAAAAGTTCATATACAAACAATTAGTTGTGTATAATTCTATGCTGATTCGTTAAAAAAAATAAAAAATCTTATATTTGCAGCCTCTATCAAAAAACCCAAATTTAAAATCATGAAAAAACTTACTCTAGCCTTTATAGCTATCTTTTCAACAAGCCTGTTTTTTGGACAGGAAACAACAAGCTTTAACAAATTTTCCATCGAAGTTCAAGGAGGTCTTCACATGCCCTTGCAACTTGTTGACAACATCAATGTGTCAGACTATACCGATTTCAGATCGGGACAAATAGGTGTGCGTTATATGTTTGATACCTGTTTTGGTGCCAAACTCAGTTATGGCTTCAACAGCTTTGAGGACAAGGAAAACGCTGACTTTGGCGTAGATTACCATCGCATAACGCTGGAAGGTGTTTACAACATGCAATTGGCAAACCGTTTTGGAATTCTGGCACATGCAGGTCTTGGTCTTGCTTCGGCAGCTCCATCAAGCATTGATGAAAATGAAAACACAGCCATTTTTACCCTTGGCTTAACGCCTCAGGTTAAGGTGTCAAACTTTGTTGCTGTATTTGTGGATGCTACTTACCTTGTGAGTGCTTCACAACAGTATTATTTTAACGGTCAACTCATCGAGCCCAATTTCCCATCGAGAACGGCAGCTTTTGCAAACTTTAGCATCGGTGCTACTATATCCCTCGGTAAAAACAGCAATCACGCAGACTGGGCTCAGAAAAGCAATTAAACTCATAACATCTAGAAACTCAATCCCAAGGCAATTTGTTTTGGGATTTTTTATTTGTTCATCGCTGGGAGTTGACAAAGGAGATTCACGAACAGCTTATATTAAAATAATTCCGGTAGTGGGCTTATCATGTATAAAGACTACATTTAAACAGTTACCGAACCAAAAACCGTTCTGTATTAAGATGTTTATTCCCTTCAAAAACCTGATAAAAATAAAGCCCAGATAGGAAGTCGCCGACTTTTATAGTTAAGGTGTTTTTTTGATTTGCAAATTCATTTAACAATCTGCCATTTAAGTCAAAAATCTTGATAGTATAACCATTGCTGTTTGGAGGAAGCAAGATTTGAGAAGTTTGCTTCACGGGGTTTGGCACTAACAAAAACTTGGGTTTATGAAGGTCTTGCAGGCTTAAAGTGGTGTTATCACAGGAAGTGGCATCGTTAAAAAAGGTGGTTTGACCTCCTTCAGTAAAGCAAACCAATTGTGTGGTATTTGTATCTACAGTTTCACCCACGGGGTCAAAACCGCGAATAGAGCCGATACCTTCAATCCAATATTCAATTCCGTTATCATATTCTTCAAATTCGATGATTTTTCTGTTGGCTCCTGCAATGTTTTGGGTGTAAGTGTCCACAACCACGAGCGTTTGCTCAAAAATATACCAACCATAGATTGAACAATAACTGTCCATTAATATATCAGGCAATTCAAAGGTGTCATTGACTTCAAGAGTGAAATCATACATAATATGTTCCTGATCGTTGGGTCCCAATCTGTAAACGATTCCATTTTCTTCCCTGACCAAACAACCGGTTTCGCCACTGTTGTTGTTGACCCTAAAATAAGTCTGCCCGTTCACGACAACTCCTCCGGTTAAAGTAATTTGTTCAGTTGAAATAGGAGGAGGTGTGCCCCCAAAAGGATCACCAAAAATCATGTCAACGCTCCATTGCCGGTCTTCCTGAAGCATGGGGAGGTATTGTTGAGCACTAGCAGTTAGACAGCATAAAAAAAAGAAAAGAACTCTAGTTATCATAATAGAGAAATTTTATACAATATAAAGTTATTAAATTTTTCCTTTCAAATACCTTCCCGTAAACGAACTTTTATTTTTTGCTACTTCCTCAGGTGTGCCTACAGCAATAAGTTCGTTGCCTTTTACAAGAAATGAAGCCAGTTTGATGCGCTGTGCTTAACCGCCTGAAAGGGTAGAGGAGCTTTGACCCAATTGCACATAGCCCAAGTCCAGGTTTTGCTGGGGTTGTAGTTTTGTTTATCAATTTTACTTAACGATAAACTTATCTGTTTTTAGTAATAGACCATCACTAAAAACTTGATAAAAATATAGGCCGGATTTAAATTGCGAAGCATTTATAGTGAAGGAAGTTGTATTAATGTTTTCCTCTTTGATAATTTTCCCGGCAGGGTTGTATATTTTAATTGAGTTGATTTTAGCTACTTCAGGCAATTGGAGCTTGGATTTTGATGTTACAGGGTTTGGGTATAAGACAATTTTGTTTTTGAACACTTCAGGTAGATGTAGAAATCCACAATCTGTTGCATCATTAAAAAAATAAGTAGTGTTATCTTTAGTGAAACAGATAAGTTTATTTAACCCAGTAATATCAATAGTAATATTAAACGGATCAAAACCTCTATTTGAACCAATCCCTTCTATCCAGACTTCAGACAAGCCATAACCGTCGTTTTCAAATTCAATCACTTTTCTATTTTCATCAGCAATAAATTGAATACTGGTATTGACTACTTCCATCTCCTCCAGTCCATTATTATCTCCCGAATAAGAGCAATACACATTGTTCTCATAAGAAAAAACAAAGATATCACCTGTTTCCAATGTAAAATCATACATAATAACTTCATCCATCGTGTTTTGATCGGTGATTTTATAGATGATACCATTTTCTTCTCTTAATAGACACGAACTCGTATTAGGGTTACTATATACTCTTTTATATATTTGGCCGTTTATCTCTATGTCGTCTTCAACATAAACCTGTTCAACTTGTGTGTAAGAAGGGAAGTCGTCTCCAAAAGGTTCATAGTTAATTTCCACACTCCAAATTTGATCTTCCTCAAGCATTGGAAGATAATCTTGAGAAAAACCAAAACTAATTATAAAGAGAAATAAGGATAGGACGGGTATTTTCATAATAAAATGACAATTAGATAATTAAAAGTAAGAAAAATAAAATAATTATCTTAAATTTTATTTAAGCTTTTCTTTTAAATATTGTCCCGTAAACGAACTTTTATTTTTTGCTATCTCCTCAGGTGTGCCTGATGCTATGAGGTTGCCGCCTTTTTCTCCGCCTTCAGGTCCTAAATCGATGACAAAATCTGCACATTTGATTAAATCGATGTTGTGCTCCACCACGATGACCGAGTGGTCTTTTTCAATAAGGGCTTCAAAGGATTTCAACAGCTTTTTGATGTCGTGAAAATGAAGTCCGGTAGTGGGTTCATCAAAGATAAAGAGTACCTTGTCTTTAGTCTCACCTTTTACGAGAAACGAAGCCAGCTTGATGCGTTGCGCCTCACCGCCGGAGAGGGTAGAGGAGCTTTGGCCCAGTTGTACATAGCCCAAGCCCACATCTTGTAAGGGTTGTAATTTTGTAAACACTTTCTTTTCGTTATGCATTTGGAAAAAAGCAATGGCTTCGTCAATGGTCATCGTTAAAATATCATCGATGTTTTTACCCTGAAACTGCACTTCGAGTACTTCTTTTTTAAAACGTTTACCATTGCAGGCTTCACATTCCAGGTGTACGTCGGCCATAAATTGCATCTCTATGGTGACTTCGCCTTCTCCTTTACAAACTTCACAGCGACCACCATCCACATTAAACGAAAAGTGTTTGGGCTGAAAGTTGCGGAGTTTGGAGAGTTTTTGTGACGAAAACAAATTCCTGATATCGTCATAGGCTTTGATATACGTTACAGGGTTTGAACGACTGGAACGACCAATGGGGTTCTGGTCTATAAATTCTACATTCTTTAAATTTCCAAAATTGCCATCCATTTTTGAAAACTGACCGGGTTTTTCACCGGCGCCGGTGAGATGGCGCTGCAAAGCGGGATAGAGTATTTTTTTGACAAGCGTACTTTTTCCACTTCCGGAAACGCCGGTAACAGCCACAAAACTCGCCAATGGAAATGTGACATCAATATTTTGTAAATTATTGTGTCTTGCCCCGCTTATGGTGATATGGTATTTGGAAGTCCTCCTTTTTTTGGGAACTTCAATTTCCATTTTTCCATTAAGATATTGTGCTGTGAGCGAATCGCTTTTTAGAATTTTTTCGAAATTGCCACTTGCCACCACTTCGCCTCCAAAACTTCCTGCCTCTGGACCAATGTCTATGATTTCGTCTGCGGCTTTCATAATGTCTTCGTCGTGTTCTACTACAATCACCGTGTTGCCCAAGTCACGCAGGGATTTCAAAACATCAATGAGTCGCTCAGTATCTTTTGGGTGCAGCCCGATACTAGGTTCGTCGAGTATGTACATCGACCCCACCAAACTGCTTCCCAATGAGGTTGCCAAGTTGATGCGTTGTGATTCTCCGCCTGACAGGGTATTTGATTTTCGGTTGAGGGTGAGGTAAGAGAGTCCCACATTGTTTAGAAAACTCAATCGGTTATTGATTTCTGTTAGGAGGCGTTTGGCTACTTGAGTGTCGTGGTCGTTAAGTTCCAGTTGGGCAAAAGATAATTGTAGTTTTTCGATAGAAATCTCCACCAAATCGGTGATGGATTTTCCTTGAATTTTGACATAGGCAGCTTCGGGTCTCAATCGTTTGCCTTTACAGCTGCTGCATTTTGTTTTTCCGCGATAGCGGGAAAGCATCACCCGGTTTTGGATTTTATAGCTTTTTTCTTCTAAAAACTTGAAAAAGGAATGCAAACCTTCAAAATACTGATTTCCGTCCCAGACGAGTTGTTTTTCTTCGTCTGAGAGTTCAAACCAAGGCCGGTGAATAGGGAAGTCAAATTTATAGGCATTATTCACCAATTGATCTCGGTACCAACTCATGCTCTCACCGCGCCAGGCAAAAATGGCATTTTCATAAATTGATAGGGCTGTGTTTGGAATAACAAGCTCTTCATCTATGCCAATTACATCACCATAGCCTTCACAAGTGGGGCAGGCACCATAAGGGTTGTTGAAACTAAACAGGTGGATGTTGGGTTCGAGAAAGGTGATCCCGTCGAGTTCAAAGCGGTTGTTGAATTCGGTTGTGACATTGGTTTCAATATCTTCAATAAATAGAGTTCCTTTTCCTTCAAAAAAGGCCATTTCGACGGCATCTGCGAGTCGGTTGTAGAAATCTTCCTCATTTTTTGTGATGATGCGGTCAATCACGATATAAACGGTACCTTTTACTTTTGAAGTATCAAAGGCGTCGATGCGTGAGACGGTGTCTTTATATTTTACACGGGCATAACCTTGTTGTGTGAGGGCTTTTATTTTATTTTCAAGGGTTCTTCCTTCCTCAAGAGTAATAGGAGCGAGGAGGAGCAGTTTTTTTCCTTCTTTCAGTGATTTGAAATAGTTGATAACATCTGAGACGGTATTTTTTTTTACTTCGTTGCCGGAAACTGGCGAATAGGTTTTCCCGATTCGGGCAAAAAGCAGTTTCAGGTAGTCATAAATTTCTGTTGAGGTGCCCACAGTAGAACGCGGGTTTGTGGTATTTACTTTTTGTTCAATGGCAATGGCGGGAGCAATTCCTTTAATGGAATCTACTTTAGGCTTGTTGAGCCTCCCAAGAAATTGCCGGGCATAAGAAGAAAGACTTTCCACATAGCGACGTTGCCCTTCCGCATAAAGCGTGTCAAAAGCCAAACTTGATTTTCCGGAACCTGAGAGACCTGTAATAACAACAAGTTTATTTCTGGGGATGACAACATCAATGTTTTTAAGGTTGTGGAGTTTTGCTCCTTTAATGATTATGTTTTGCTTTTGATCGACTGCTGCTAGATTCAATTTGATAGATTTTAATCTACAAATATACAGTTTTAAAGGCAGTTTTTTAGTGTTGGGGAAGTTGATATTTTCTTTGGGAAGTAATTGTTTGCAACAGCAAATACGGTAGTTTAGTATGCAAAACGGAATATTTTTTTGTTAAAAAAATTAACTTAATTTGGATATGAAAAATATTTGTTGTTATATTTACGCAACGTTTACAAACTAAACAAATCAATTGCCTATAGCATAATATTACTTTTTAAGCAAATTAATTATAGATTTCGAAAGAAATCTGCCCTATTTTAAATTGTAATATTATGAAAACTACTTCATCTGATGCATTATTGGTTAGTGCATATATAGACGGCAATGAAAAAGCACTCTCAGAATTAATTGAACGACACAAACAACGTGTGTACAGTTTTATCTACTCTAAAGTTTCTGACAGGGATATCACTGAAGACATTTTTCAAGACACCTTTATTAAAGTAATCAAGACTCTCAAAAGAGGAGCCTACAATGAGGAAGGTAAATTTTTACCTTGGGTGATGCGCATTTCTCATAATTTAATTATTGACCATTTCAGAAAGAACAACCGCATGCCTAAATTTGCCAATAACGGTGATTTTAATATTTTCTCTGTGCTGAGTGATGATGATTTAAATGCAGAACGAAAAATTATTAAGGGTCAGGTTGAAGAAGACCTCAGAAGGTTGATTCAGGAATTGCCTGAAGACCAAAAAGAAGTACTGATCATGCGTCTTTACAAGGATATGAGTTTTAAAGAAATATCAGAACAAACAGGAGTAAGTATTAATACTGCATTGGGGAGAATGCGGTATGCACTTATCAATTTACGTAAAGTGATTGAGAAACATAATATTGTTTTAGTGAACTAATACAATAAAAACTTTTTTGTCTCGTTAGAGTTTAGACACTAACAACAAAATGGTTTTTATATGGAAAAAACTTACTCAAAAACCTCACTCGATAAAGTGAGTAACATGTCCCCGAAAGAAGATACTGTGAGGTTTCTTCTCGATTATTCTAAGGCTTTAAGTGTTATAGATTGTAATAAATGGAAGTTTGAAGCACTTCTAAACTAAACTTTGGAAAAGTCCCGCTAGCTACGGGACTTTTTTATTTTATATTCGTTGATAACTGATTTTCTTCCAATTGTTTTCGTAATAATATCTTTTTCTAAATCCCACCCCCTCGCCGGTGAGTATTGCCTGCCATACCAGATAATCTGAAGGTGAAGTTTGTTCCATAAATCTTTTGGAAACAAGCGTTTCGCATCTTTTTCAGTTTGAACTACATTTTTACCATTTGACAATCCCCATCGATACATCAATCTGTGAATGTGTGTATCCACAGGAAAAGCCGGCACTTTAAATGCCTGAGCCATCACAACACTTGCCGTTTTGTGGCCCACGGCGGGCAGTTCTTCCAAAGCTTCAAAACTTGCAGGCACCTGCCCCTTATGTTTGTCAATCAATATGTGAGATAGGTAATAAATTCCTTTTGCTTTCATAGGGGAAAGTCCCACAGGTTTGATGATTTCTCTAATTTCCTCTTCTGAGAGTTTAATCATATCATAGGGGTTGTCTGCGAGCTCAAAAAGTATGGGAGTAATTTGATTTACCCTCACATCTGTACTTTGAGCCGAAAGCAATACTGCTATCAAAAGCGTATAAGGGTCTTTATGGTCTAAAGGGATGGGGGTTTCAGGGTAAATGGTATTTAACGTTTCAATAACAAAGGCAACCTTTTCTTGTTTGTTCATTTTATGTAACTTTAGAGTTGTAAATTTAAAAGAAACCTTGGTTTGAAACAATGAACTCGTCTTGACTTTTTCCAATTGGTTAAAAAATTGCTCTTTTGAGCCTGCTTTTTGTCTTTTTCTCTTTCCGTAGCCCTGCTATGCAACTCTAAAAAGCCTTTAATCAAACTCAAAATAGCTAATTTTCACTTCAATCAAAAAAGTCAAGATGAGTTCAATTGAAAACCATTGGTTTTTCTAATATTAACATAAAAATTGCTATACAAATGAAAACTTTACAAGCAGGGGACAAAGTTCCCAATTTTAAATCAACAGATCAGGATGGAAATCCGGTTTCACTAAACGACTATAAAGGAAAAAAGCTGGTTGTTTTTTTCTATCCCAAAGCAAATACACCCGGCTGCACCGCAGAAGCTTGTGACTTGAGAGATCATTACAGCGAACTTCAAAAAAGGGGGTATGAGCTATTGGGTGTGAGCGCCGACAGTGAAAAAAAGCAGAAAAATTTCAAAGAAAAATATGAGTTTCCGTTTCCATTACTGGCTGATGAATCTAAGGAGGTTATCAATACTTTTGGTGTTTGGGGACCCAAAAAATTTATGGGAAAGGAATATGACGGCATTCACAGAATGACATTTCTAATTGATGAAAATGGAAAAGTAGATCGTGTTATCGATAAGGTTAAAACCAAAGAACACGCAGCTCAGATTTTAGAATAGTAAAAAACAAAGCCTCAATTAATTTGAGGCTTTTTCTCTTATTCTATAACCAAACAATTTTTTTTCCTTAATGATAGTTGCAACACCATCAGGAAGGGTTTCTTCCCATCCATCTTCACCGTCTCCAATTTTTTGGAGAACTTCTCTGGAGAATATCTGAAGAATTTCTGGGTTGAAATCAGTTATGTCCACAACTTTACCATTGTATTTAAAGAATTTGTAGAGTTCTTTCATTCGTGGATGGACCTTAAGGTTGTCGCTATTAGTCAACTCACCTGTTTCTTGATCCTGCATGGGGTAGAGATATACTTTCAAATCTTTGAAAAAGAGTTTTCCAAAAGCTTCAAGTATTCCACCACTTAAATGGCGGTAGTATTTCTCATCAAAAATATCAACCAGATTATTGACACCCATAGTAAGTCCCATTCTGGATTTTGTATATTTTGAGTAGAATTCTACCAATTTGTAATATTCCTGGAAATTTGAAATCAATACAGTGTGTCCTAAATTACAAAGCAATCTGGCTCTGTCCATAAAATCTTCTTCATCAATTTCACCTTCGGCACGTAAGTTTGAAAGTGTAATTTCAAAAATGGTAATGGCATTGTCCTTTTCAACTTTGTTTTCGTTCAAAAACATCTCGTGGGAGCGTTCAAACATATCAATATTGACCTTTGTAACGGGTCTGAAACTACCTCTAAGGGTGAGAATATTTTTTTTGTATAGAATAGCAGCGGGTAAAATATTATTACCATCGGGGCCAAACATCACCGCTTCGGTCATTCCGTTTTTGATCAATTGCAAACTCATAAGGCGGTTATCAACTTCTTCAAATTGAGGTCCGGAAAAGTTAATCATATCGATTTCAATCTGGTCTTTGTCGATATGGTCATACAAGTAGCGCAAAAGTTTTCTGGGCTGGTCGTATTTGTAAAATGCTCCATAAACAAGGTTTACACCTAAAATCCCCAGGGTGAGTTGTTGAAGTTTTGCATCGTTTTCTTTGAAACGAACGTGTAAAATGATTTCGTTATATGCTTCTTTGGGATCTACCTGAAAGCGAATTCCCACCCAACCGTGACCTTTGAATTTTTTTGCAAAATCAATGGTAGCTACCGTATTAGCATAGGTAAAGAATACTTTGTTAGGATGTTTTTCTCTGGAAATGCGGTCTTCCATCAATTTGGTTTCGTGTTTCAGCATTTTCTTGAGTCTGGATTCTGTCACATAACGTCCATCTTCTTCTATGCCATAGATGGAGTCACTAAAATCTTTATCATAAGCAGACATCGCTTTGGCAATCGTACCCGAGGCACCACCAGCTCTAAAAAAGTTTCTTACGGTTTCTTGACCGGCACCAATTTCGGCAAAGGTTCCATAAATATTCTCGTTGAGATTGATGCGTAGCGATTTGTCTTTTATGGAGGGAATTTGTTCAAATTCTTTGTCTCCTTTTAGGAATTCTGGCATTGTGTTTTTAGTATTATAATAATTTATACAAAGGTAGTAAATAGGGAATAAATAGAAGAGTTAAACAAAAAAATATCTTTAATTTTGTAACTATGTTAAAAACGCTTTCTGTAACATTTTTGGGTACCGGTACATCTCAGGGTATCCCGGTAATTGCCAGTGAACATCCGGTTTGTAAGAGTACTGACTCAAAAGATAAACGTTTACGTGTTTCTGTTTTAATTTCCTGGGGTGATTTTAATTATGTGGTTGATACGGGTCCCGACTTTAGAATGCAAATGCTCAATGCCGGATGCACACGGCTTGATGGTGTCTTATTTACTCACGAGCATAACGACCATATTGCAGGTTTGGATGATATAAGACCTTATTTTTTCAGACAGGGCGACATTGCAGCTTATGCACATAAGCGCGTTTTTGACGCATTGAAAAAGCGTTTTGACTATATATTTGTTACGGAAAATAAATACCCCGGAGCACCAACGCTTAAAGAAATTGAAATTGATAAATCAACACCTTTTAAAATAAGTGACAAACTCGTGGTACCCATAGAAGTGATGCACAATCGATTGCCGGTTCTTGGTTTTAGAATTGATGACTTCACTTATGTCACCGATGCAAAAACCATTGCCCCTGAAGAAGTCAAAAAAATCAAAGGAACAAAAGTACTTGTTTTAAACGCATTGCGACAAGAACCACACCACTCA
The DNA here is from genome assembly GCA_040880345.1 of Flavobacteriaceae bacterium. Classification (GTDB taxonomy): domain Bacteria; phylum Bacteroidota; class Bacteroidia; order Flavobacteriales; family Flavobacteriaceae; genus Planktosalinus. Next base: position 47,230 of record JBBDIQ010000058.1, on the reverse strand, counting down.
CATTTTAGCCTAAAAGAAGCTCTGGATTTTATAGCAATGATAAAACCTGAAAGGGCTTATTTAACGCACATAAGCCATATGATGGGGTTTCACGAGGAGGTTCAAAAAACACTGCCTGAAAATGTATTTCTTGCCTATGATGGCCTAAAAATTAAAGTTTAAATATATGCGAAATAAAATCATCCTCTATCTCTTTATCTTTTCTGTGTTAATGTTGCTTTTTATGTATATGAATCAAAAGCGCATCTATGAAGACCAGGAATCTAAAATCAATGATTTAAAAGAAAAAGCCGATTTTTATAAAGGGCTTAATGAATCTCTAACTGACGAAAATTTTGAATTGAATTATTTTACCCTTTTGGGAAATGATAACGCGATGTCTTATTTTGAATTGCAGGGTTTTGAAGCTTCAGAGATTCAAACCCTAGTTTTTGAACAAATTTATGCGCAAAACAATTTAGAGGGTGATAACCCTCTTGTGCCTTTTGTGGGTATGGAAGGTAAAATGAAAATCAATAAAGTACGTTTTTTAAATCACCGCTGGGTCATCGCCGATTTTACTGATGGTCGCTATTGGGGCGAGATGCTTCTTGAGTATGACTTAGATGAAAATGAAAACTTAAACTTAAGAACGGTGGCTTCTTTGTTGTATCAGGGGAATTGATTTTTTTTTTTAATAGTTTAATATTATGTCTATATTTGTCATATATAGACAAAAATATATCAATTATGAATATTAGTTTCACAAAAAAACAAGAGGAATATATTTTAAATCAAGTAGCTTCAGGAGACTATCAAAATAATAGTGAAGTAATTCGCGATGCTTTAAGACTTCACGGTATCTATCGTGATAAAATAATTCAAGATTTAAGAAAAGAAATCGAGAAAGGATGGGATGGCCCGGATAGTTCAATGACCTTGGAACAAATTATCGAATCAAAGAAAAAGTGATAATGAATCACTATGTTTTATCACAAAAGACAGAGGAAGATATTGATGATATTTACAATTATGGGATTTACCGATTTGGAAAAGATCAAGCACTTCACTATTTGGTAGGGTTACAAACTTATTTGCAAATTCTTGTAAAAAACCCCAATCTTGGGAAACAGCGTGATGAAATTAAAGAGGGGCTTTATAGTTTTCCTTATGAATCACATCTAATTTTTTATAGGGTTTTTAAAAATCATATTCGTATTGTTAGAATTTTACACGGAAGTCGCGATTTGAAAAGATTTTTGAGATAAATTTTACTAAATCTTTTTCTCCAACCACCTCTTCAACTCAAAAAAGTTTTGAGGCGCCACGCCGTGTCCAACGGGAAATTCACTGTATTGGCTTTTGATTTTCAGTCTGTCGAGTAGGGGTTTTGCTTTTCTGGCCCATTCTACTGGAATGACTTGATCGACGCTACCGTGTGAGCAGTAAAAATCAAGTTTGGAATAGTTTTTTTTATTCAGATCATCAGGCAATAAATCCTCATTAATATAACCGCTTAAAGCAATCACATTCTTTACTTTTTCAGGATAATTTAAAGCTACAGCATAACTCAAAATCGTTCCCTGACTAAAACCAAGCAGGGTGACATTGTCTTTATCGACATCATATGCAGTAACAGCTTCGTCAATAAATTTTGCTATTAAATCCCGGGAGGTCTTAGCTTGTTCTGTATCACTGAATTTACCTGAGGTATTGTCAAAATAAATGGCATACCAGGCGTTTCCAAAGGGCTGCATAGCGAATGGAGCTCGCGCCGAAATAATAAACAAGTCATCAGGCAATTCTGAAGCAAACGAAAATAAATCATTTTCATCGCTCCCATAACCGTGAAGCATAATGAGAAGCGGAGCTTTTGAAGCATTGTCCTTTGGAGGTCTTGTGATGTGATATAGTGAGAGGTCTTGTGTATTCATATTTTAGCAATAAAAATACCGCACAAAAAATGCGGTATTAGATTTCATTTTTTAGATTTTATTTGATGAACTTAAACCATTCCTGAAAATTTTCACCAATAATTGGAATTAATTTTTTTTCACCCTGAATAGCTCCAACAAAACCAATCACCCAAAGCACAAGGAGTAAAACACTTAAGATGGTTCCAAATAAACCTAAGTTTACAGCCATAGTCAGAACTGAAATCGCAATCGATAAAAGTACAAGTCCAAACATTTGTCTGAGATGAAAGTTAGCATATTCATTTTTTTTACTTGAGTTCATAATGAATGCCACTACCCATCCAATTAGAGTGATGTAAGCAATAATTCCAATGGTTTTTCCATCATTTTCAACAGTATTTTCCATAATTAAAACGAGTTGGTTAGTTCCATAAATTTAATGATTTTAATCTAAAAAGGTAAACCAACTTTGAAATTTTTCACTTAGATAAGGAATTGTAGGTTTTTTTCCTTGTACGGCATATACAAAACATAAAATCCACAAAACAAAAGATATGAGCCACAAAATATCACCCAAAATGATATTTATATAGGCGTGTGAAACCTGTGATACAAACAAAAGTATGACCAACCCAAACATCATTTTTATGTGGTAAGTCACATAGGCAGATTTTTCTTCTTTGTTCATGAAATAAGCTATAATCATTCCAATAAAGGTGATATAGGCAATTATAGAATGATTTTTTTCTTTTTTATTTGGCACCATAAATCTTATTTATTTATAACCAATTTTTTATCCGCATAAATCCCCAACGCTTTTCCTTTTAAAACCTGACCCAACAGTGCCCCATTTTTTGAAGTTGAAAGGATGTCACTTTCCTCAAAAGTCCATTCTGTTGTTGGGTCAAAGAGGGTGATATTTGCTTCAGTTTCTTCTTCAATGGGGGTTTCTTTTACTCCAAACCTCAACTTTAATCGTGTTAAAAACAAAACGGTTTCTTCAATGGTAAAGAGCGTGTTCAATGCGCCAAAACAACTTTCCAGACCGATACTTCCAAACAACGCATTATCAAACTCCACATTTTTATGTTCTATATCGATGGGGTTGTGTTCTGAAGTGACTCCATCGATAACGCCTTCTTTCAATCCTTTAATGAGTTCTTTTTTGTCCTCGTTTGTTCTTAAAGGTGGCATTAATTTTAAATTGCTGTTGAATTCCTGCAAAGCATCATCTGTGAGCATTAAATTGTTGATGGAAACACTGCAGCTTATATTGAGCCCTTTTTGTTTTGCTTCCCTCAGCAGTGCTACACTTTTTTTGGTGGAGAGGGTAGGGAAGTGTAGTTTTCCATTTGTGTATTCCAATAGAAAGAGATTGCGGTTGATGTGCAACTCTTCTGCCAGAGCAGGAATTCCCTTTAAGCCTAACCTTGTGGAGCTTTCCTCTTCATTAACCACACCGTTTTTTGAAACGTCATTTTCATTGCAGTATGCGATGACGAGTGCATCAAAATTTTGGGTGTATTGCAGGGCGATTTTTAAGAGATTGGGGTTTTTTACGGGTTTTTGGTAGTCATAAAAAGCAACAGCTCCGGCATTTTTCATATCATAAAGTTCTGCCAGGTCTTCGCCATTGCCCTGATGAGTGAGTGCGCCAATGGAACAAAGCTTCACAGGCTGATTTGCAGCTTTTGAAGTGAGAAACTGGATGTCTGCTTTACTGTCTGTTACCGGGTTTGTATTTGCATTGACCGCAACGGCGGTATAACCTGATAAAGCCGCTGTTCTAAGTCCGCTTTCCAGGGTTTCCCGTTCTTCATAACCGGGTTCGCCAAAACTCACACTGCTGTCAAACCATCCTTGCGAAATGTGTAAATTTTTGATTTTTAGTTCCTTTCGGTTGTCAGGGTTTTCAATTTTTTGGGTTATTTTTTCAAAACGCCCGTTTGTGATGAGCACATCACGTTTTTTCAAATGATGCTTGCTGGAGGCATCAACGACAGTAACCGATTTTAAGAGAATGTTCATTTTAAAAGTTTTAGTAAAAACATTTCGATAGCGAGAAAAAGCAACGCAAAAATAACAAACCATTTCCAAAAATCACGCACACTGCTATCTTCTGCAAGTTTTTCAAAAACAGCATCAAGACTATTGTAATTTGTGGTTCCGGTCCAGTTTGCAGCATTCATATAGGTCAAATTGCTTTCAGACCTTGCGTAATTATAACTCACGCTTTGCAATTTTGTTTCCTTGTCAAATACACCATAAATTCCGGCTTCTTCAGGTTGTTCAGTAGTTGTAATCATCACTTTGTTGCTGCTATTTCGCTGTAGCGGAATAAAATCAACCGTTTCATTTTTTAAACTCAAAATATGATCTTGAGGCAATGAAACCGAAACAGCAAATTCATTTTGCTTTCCGATGCTGTAATACAAATCGGGTTGCGGTAAGCTTTGTTTGGCAATGCGATAAAATGTGGGGACTACGAGTGGCGAATTGGTGAAATTTGAATTTTCTGAACTTAATGAGCCCGTAAAAACGAAAACACTTTGATTTTGAATCAAAAAGTCAGATTTGTCTTGAAAGGAAAGAACCGGAGTATGCTTACGCGAAAGCGAAAAATGACTTCCCACTGTTGGATATTGAAAATTTATTACCTGGTCTTCAAAAACGTTTTGATAAATAGGATGTGAAAAATGAATGGTTGTAAGTTGCTTTTCGGAAGTTGTGGCGCTGGATATCGTCCCTAAATTCAATTGAGAGAAAAACGAATTATAACTTGATACATTCAGTTCTTCAGAGGGAATAATAACAAGGCTACCCCCGTTTTCGACAAAAGATTTGAGCGCATTTTGGAGCACGTTATTGATTTCCTCAAGCTGATTGAGAATGATGGTGTTTTGTTCCTGAAGGATATTAAAATCCAATTGATTGATGGGCTGAGAAATAAAATCAAATTCATCTGAAGTGTATATTTTCCTGAGAAAAGCATCATTATCCTGATGAATTGACAGGACCTTGATATTGCTTTTTTTATTGATGTTGAAGTAAAATTCGTTATCAAAAAGCAACGATTGGTCTGTGATTGAAATCGTCCCTTCAAAGTCTGTATCATCAATTTCAAATGTAGCTGTAGCAGAAGCATTTTTTGGAATCCCAATGGAGGTTCTGGCTATAAGTTCCTCTTTTTTGTAGAGGGCAATGGGAACATTTTCTTCGGCTACACCATAATTTGACAACAGAACACTTAGTTCAAGGCTGGACGAATTCACTCCGGAGATAAAAACGCTGTCAATGGCAAGATTGTTTGTGTTTGAAGGCTTTAACTGTAAAGTCGATAAGTTGATGTTGCTGTCGCTTAAATCCGGGAAGTTTTCTTGTCCCTGAAAGTCAGAAATCCATACAAGATTTTTTAAGGTGGTTTGATCATTTGAGAATAAGCTTTCGGCTTTGAGCAGTGTTTCTTGAAGGGATAGTGAATTGGAACTGTATGAAAGATCTAAAATAGCACTTTTAAAATCGGCCGTGGTGCTTTGTTGTGAGCCGGAATTGTTTGTAAACCAGTTCAATTCTTCAGGGATGTTGGAGTTTTTAAACAGTTGTTGGGTGGCGGTTTTGAGCATTTCGCCTTGCGTGCCTTTTGCTTGTAAGCTCAATGAATTGTCAATGTAAATAACGGTTTCACTTAGGGCTGTTGCGTCTGTTTTTGTGGTGCTGTAAGGTTCTGCAAAAGCTAAAATGATACAGGCTAAAGCAAAGAGTCTTGTCAAAAGTACCAGCCACTTTTTGAGTTGTGAGCTTTTTCGGGTTTGGAGGGTGACCTCTTTAAGAAACTTAAGATTTGTAAAAGGTGTTTTTTGAAACTTTCTAAGCTGAAATAAGTGAACAATGATGGGAATTACAAGTAAAAGAAGGGCAAAAAGTAATTCGGGGTTTTTAAACTGCATTTTAAAAATAAAATTACACTTTTAGAATTTTATAAATTATTGAATCGGCAAGACTTAAGTAGTGCTTACCCATACTCTTTTATAAATACCCATTATGGGTTTTCAAAGATAAAAATTGATGCGTAAATAGTACTTAATTAATGCAATTATTTTTTCGGAATTTTATTGTCATCAAAAGCACTGGGGAGCAATTGGGGAATAAATTTAATTAACAGCGGCAGCAGGAGTGTTCCGCCCGGAAGCATAAAAATGGTGAGTGAGGGTATGGTTTTAAAAATATCATAGAGTTGTTCTTTAACCACATTTTTTTCTTCGTTGCTAAGTTCAGTAAAGGTTGATTTTCCTAACAATCGCATCAATTCCTTACTTTGAGAAAGTTCTTTGCCCAGCCTGTTTTTGTTTCTTAAAATGAGCAATTTAACTAGTTTTGAGGATTGTTTGTAAAACTGTTTTACGGGGTGTGTGTATTGAAACAAATTGATGGAGGACTTATTTGTTTCAACAAAATTTTTGAGGTTTTCTATACTGTTAGTCGCTTCACTTTTATCAAGCATTAACTCCAGGCAAAGATTGTCTAAAAAATCTTTTTCAGGTAACTCAAGTTGTAAATCACTCCAGACTGCAAGTGTTGCCAAATCAAGTATGTAGTATTTTTCTAAAGTATCTGTAAACAAGCTAAAGTCTGAATGTTTAAGTGCAGATTTTGAATTTTTAAAATATTTTGAATAGAGGGTTGATGCCTCAAACATTTCAATGATTAGCAGGTCATAAGTGGTTTTTTTAGTTTTTGTAAGCAGTCCAAAAAAGCATGTTTGTAGTAAGGTTGCTTCCAGTTTTTGAGGGTACTCGTTAAGTTCTTGGTTTGTATCAATAAATTTTTGAAAAGCGAGCACATCCAGGAACAAAAGGGCGTTTGTCATGATATGGTCAAAATTTTGTTTTTCAATGCTTTTGCTCTTTTCAATGCGCTTTGCCAGTGTGAGTTCCAGTTTTTTGGATTCGCCGGATTTGTAGTTAAAATTTGGAAGAAAGGAGCGTTTTTGCTCATTTAATTTTGAGTAAAAAAGATTTAGGTGCGTGATACACTCCGTATAATCTGAATTTGGGAAGTGTTTAAAATAAATAAAGAAGAAGGCTTGCAAGAGATTTACTTTGGCTATTTCTTCTTTAGTTAATTCAACAGAAAATTTTTCAAATCTGATGAGGGTATTGACAGAAAATCCATAGATAAAACCGTTTTTCCTTAGATTTTCATAAAAATCAGGTTCGCTTTTAAATGGAAAGTTAGCCTTGGACTTTCCTAAAATAAAAATATATTTGTCAATCCAACCGGAAGATGAAGGGTTCATAAAATAGTTTGTTGTACCATTTTGCAAATTTACATCGAATGTTTATGAATTAGTCTTCAAATATTGTCTATTTTTGGGCGTTATTACCAGAACAAGTTAATTTTAATAGAATCTCTTTTTCAATTATAAATTTAAAAATATGAACAAAAAAAGTATCGTAACAACTGCAGCAATTGCGTGTTTGCTTGTTGTTACTCCTTTCCTGATATCCGGTGACCACCTGGATGCACCTGGTGTTACAGGAACAACCTCAGATGTTACCGGCTTTTATGCTTTTGAGGGAGAAAATCCTAACAACATTGTGCTAATCGCAAATTTACAAGGATTTTTACCTCCGGGAGCAGCCACAGAAAATGCATCTTTTGATGAAGATGTCTTGATTGAATTCAATATTGATACCACAGGAAATTTATCTGAAGATTTGGTAATTCAAGCAATCAAAAGAGGTGACACTATGTATTTCTTTGGCCCATCAATACCAATTTCAACAGGTCTTGAAAGTGAAATAGATACTTCTGTTCCTATGAACAAAGTATTGATATCTGGAGGAACTGCTGATGCTGAAGCAATTGTATCTGAAAACAATGGAATGAAATTTTTTGCCGGTCCACGGGATGATCCTTTCTTTTTTGATTTGAATCAATTTAACGCAATCACAAATGGTGAGGTATCCGGCTTTAATACAGAAGGAGAAGATACTTTCGCAGGTAATAATGTGTTGACAATTGCTGTTGAACTTCCCAAGGCAATGTTAGGGGCAGGTGAAGTTGGAGCAAATCCATTTGAGCCCACAACACCTATTTATTCTATGTGGGTTGAATCAAAGAGAAAACAATAAAATTTGAATATGAATACAATGAAGAAAATACTTTATATAAGTTTTATAGTTTTAACCACCATGCTGTTTGTACAGTGTAGTGAAGATGACAATGACAATATTATTGATCCGGATGCAACCTGTGTGGACGGAATTCAAAATGGTGACGAAACCGGTATAGATTGTGGTGGAGGTTGTGAATCCTGTCCAGATGGGCCTGTGGGTATTGATTTTTCCGGAACCTATGTTCAAGAAGATCAAGTGGGGAGACCTGCTGTATCAAGAGTTTTTGTAACTCAAGGTCTAAGAGATGACTATAACACGACCATCCCTTCAGAAATGACCGCAGCTTTTCAACAGGATATGATGGCAAATTTAATGGTTTTAAATCCCGATTATGATACCAATGGTGGAAATGGTTTAGGCCAAAATGCAGAAGCATTTACCACGCTATTATCCAGAGATGTCCTTTGGGTTGCTCAAACTGGTGCTGCAACTTTTTATGATGGAAATACAATTTTAACCGGAAGAAAATTAGGTGATGATGTCATGGACTTTCACTTGCTGCTCATTTTTGGCGGACCCGATTTTGAAAATCCCTTATTTGATGGAACCGGAGAGAATCCACTTCTTATAAGTGATGGGGTTGATGCTAATGATAAGCCGTTTTTACCGAGCTTTCCTTATGTAGCTTCACCGTTTTAATTACGTTAAAAATTCTTTTAAAACTGCTTAGATATAGTATTTAAGCAGTTTTTTTTATTTACAAAAAACCAAAGCCATTTCTTCTTCGTATATATTGTAGTTAGTTAATTTATGTAAAGGCGTAGTTTCCTTTGCATGATTTTAGTTAGAACCAGTAATGGTTAACTGGTTTTTTCAGAGTTTTTTTGTTAGTGGAAACGCCCGTGATTTATCACGGGCGTTTTGTTTTACGTTACTACCCAATTTTTATTTACTAGAATTGAGAAAGAAGGTGTAAAAAAGAGAACTATATAAACTAAAAACGTCTCTGAAAATCAAAGACGTTTTAGCATAAATTAAAAACCTTTTATTTATAAACCCAATTTATCTAAATCACACCCAGCGTGTAGAGTTGTTCCAATGTGGGTGTTGGACTTCCACCTGCAGGCTCAAGAGTAATTCCAAAACCTTCACTTTCAGGAATGTCCTGGAGGACAAACACCTTATTGTCAATAGAAGCAAAGTCATCGAGAAGTCCAATGCTTGTGGGTGTTAGTGGGTCCATTTTTAGTGACCAAACCTGATAGACCATTCCTTCGGGTGGTTCGGGGAGTCCTCTGGCATCTAAGTGAACGGTTTTGGTGCTTTCGTTGTAAAATACTTTTGCAAATGCTTCGGGTGCCACAGGCGCGTGACCGGGAAGATTCACTGCTTTAATGTCTTTATCTCTTAAGATATTTAGGAGAGACTCGGTTTCAGCAAGACTTTCTTCAGTTGAGATGATTTTTTCAAGAAGTTCCTGATTTTCTTTTTGGTTTTCTACCAGTTCGCTTTCTAAGGTTGCATTTTGGTTAAACATCCAAAATAAACCTATTATTAATAATACAGATGCTGCCCATCCCAAAATGGCCAGCCAGTTTGTGGTTTTAACTGTTTCTAATTGCTTGACAGTACCACCACCAAATATTTTGTTGTTTATTGCGACCCAAACATTATCTGAAACTTTAGGAGCAACTTCTTCAGCAAGAGATTTTAAAGTTTTTTCAATTTTTTCAACCTCTTCTTTTACTTCAGGATATTTTTCCATAGCAGCTATAATCTTTTTGTTTTCAGCTTCTGATAGTGTGCCGTAAACAAACAGTTCTAAGTTTCCTGATGCTATGTATTCTTGTGCGTTCATACTATTCTCCCATTGAATTTCTAAGGGATTTTAAACAATTCCTATTTCTTGTTTTGATAGTTCCCAAAGGAATATCAAGTTTTTCTGAGGCTTCAACCTGAGTAAATCCTTTAAAATACAGCAAGTCTATTACTTTTCTACATAGAGGCTCGAGTGCTTTTACAAAGGCTCTTAATCCAATCGTATCTGTTGTTTGATTTAAATTTGTTTGATCCTCGAGTATATGTACGAAATTATCTGCATCTAAGTTTTTCTTGGAGTTTTTAAATGACTTAGATCTTATTTTATCAATAGCAGCATTGCGAGCGATATTTAATATCCAGGTAAAAAACCTCCCTTTACTAGTAGAATAAGTGGATGATTTTTCCCAAATTTTAATAAAAACATCCTGTAAAACCTCATCGGCAAGGTCTTGATCCAGAACGATATTATAGATGATGCCATACGTACTCTCAGAATACATTTCATATAATTTTGAAAAGGCTCTTTGATCCCGATTTTGAAGTAAAGTTATTAATTCGTCTGGCTGCATTGGTATTTTAAAACTTGAAAATGCTAATCTAACAAAAATAAATTGATTAAAGTGTTAATTTTAAATAGAGACATTGTGTTAAAAAGATACTGCAAACTAACCTTTTATCGAAAAAATATGCTATTTAACGATAAAACAATGATTTTTTAGTATTATTGACCCCTTAATCATTTTTTAAAACAAAAGTCAATCCTTTTATTGCAACAAAACAAACGTTATATTTAATTAAATAATTGTATTGATGACTTTTTAAAATAATACCGTTGTACTTGTATATTCTTATCACCAATCTTAAATTTAAACTCATGAGACAAAATTTTTCCTTTTTATTGCTACTGGCAATAGTATTTACAAACACCTCTTTTGGTCAAAATTTCAGCCAATTTATTGAAAAAGAACTCCAAAGACTTTCCCACGAAAAACAAATTACCGAAAGTGATGCCACTTGGATTGTAACAAGTGAACATGTAAGCCGAACTAGTGGAACGCATCACGTTTATTTCAAACAAGTATTAAATGACCTTGAAATTAATGGCACTGAGTCAAGCATTCATATTAATTCTGATGGAAGTGTCCTGACAAAGCACCTTAATTTTATAAACAATACTACACAAAAACAACAAAGTGGAATTGCTCCCGGTATGACTGCAACTCAAGCTGTGGAGACTGCTGCTTCAAAATTGGGCTATAACATTAGTGAAAATCTATATGTTATTGAAAATAAGTCCGGAGTTAATCAGGAAACACTCATTAGCAAAGGTGGAATATCAATTAGTGAAATTCCTGCTAAATTAATGTATCACAAAATGGATGATGAAACGATCAAACTGGTTTGGGATCTATCAATAGAACACATATCAAAACAAGAATGGTACAGTTTAAAAGTAGATGCACATTCCGGAGAAATTTTAAATCAAATCAACTGGACTGTATCTTGTAATTTGACTCATGACCACAATGAACATTCTCATACAGAACATACAGATTACAATTCACATAATACAAATATAATAAGTGAAAATAACGAGGCAAGTGCTCTTCTAACGGGAAGTTACCGTGTTTTTACAATGCCTGTTGAAAGTCCTTACTTTGGGAGTAGAACCCTAGAAACCACGGCTGTTAATACAGTTGCCTCTCCTTTTGGATGGCATGATACAAATGGAGTTGTTGGTTCGGAATATACGGTTACACGAGGAAATAATGTGAATGCCTATGAAGATGGTGATAACGCTGGTTTTCAACCTGATGGTGGTGCATCATTAGTATTCGATTATCCTTTTAATCCTGTTTATTCAGGAGGTGACCAATCTGAAGCAGCTGCAATTACAAACTTATTTTACTGGAGCAATGTTATTCACGATATGATTTATATCTATGGATTTGATGAAGCCAGTGGTAATTTTCAAACTAATAATTACGGAAATGGTGGTATAGCTAGTGACTGGGTTAGATCAGAAGCCCAGGATGGAAGCGGAACCTGTAATGCAAACTTCAGTACTCCACCAGATGGAAATCTTCCAAGAATGCAAATGTATGTATGTGGCAGTCAGGATGGAGATTTTGACAACCTTGTGATAGTTCATGAATATGGACATGGTATTTCAATAAGATTGACCGGTGGTGCCGCAAACTCAGGATGTTTAAGCAATCAGGAACAAATGGGTGAAGGCTGGAGTGACTGGTATGGATTATTGATGACTATGGAAGCCGGTGACACATCAACAGATTCCAGAGCTGTGGGAACCTATCTCTTTGGACAAGGACCCGGAGGAAACGGAATCAGACCTTTTCCTTACAACACAGATATGAGTGTGAATCCTCAAACCTATGATGACATTAAAACGGCTGCCGTTCCTCACGGAGTTGGATCTGTTTGGTCTACTATGTTGTGGGAAATGACTTGGGGACTTATTGATGAATACGGATTTGACACAGATTTTTATAACGGTACCGGTGGAAATAATATAGCACTGGCACTTGTAACAGAAGCTCTCAAACTACAACCTTGTAGCCCGGGGTTTGTCGATGGGAGAGATGCTATACTGGCAGCAGATGTTTCTCTTTACGGAGGGGCTAACCAATGTATTATTTGGGATGCTTTCGCTAAAAGAGGTCTTGGTGTTAGTGCAGACCAAGGCTCCTCGGCTAATAGATCAGATGGTACTGAAGCATTTGACACTCCTTCTGGAGTTGCAGCATTTACTGCTCCTGCTGATGTGTGTGAAGCTGTGGGTGTTTTAACTAATCTTGGCGGTGGAACTCCATCAGGTGGTGTTTATAGTGGTCCCGGAGTTACAGATGATGGCAATGGAAATACTTTTACATTTGACCCTGTGGCAGCCGGAGTGGGTGTTCACACAATAACTTATGATGTACCGGCTTCTTCTTGCGCCGTGGCATCTTCTGCAAATGATGATATCGAAGTGTTTGAAGCTTTGATTGTTACCTGTCAATCAAATATTGTTGTTGATACAGATTCAGGTACTTGTGGTGCTGTTGTTAACTATGCATTACCATCGGGAGTTTCAGGATGTAGTTCAGAATTCCTGGAGAACTTTGATGGTGTAAGTACGCCTCTATTACCAACAGGATGGACATTTTCTCAAGATTCCGGTAGTGCGATTACCTGGGCGACCACAAATTCAAGCTCAAGTTCGTCACCCAATGCTGTTTTTGCAAATGACCCTGCAGGCGTCAATCTTTCATCATTAATTTCACCGGAAATTGAAATTGGAAGTACTGCGGCACAACTTATATTCAAAAACAGATATCAAACTGAAAATACGTATGACGGAATGGTTCTCGAATACACTATAAACGGTGGTGCTACCTGGCAGGATATTCTCAATGGTGGTGGAACGTTTTCAAGTGGTGGATATAACGGAACATTGAGTACTTGTTGTGGAAATCCGTTACCCGGAAGACAAGCTTGGACCGGAAACTCCGCCGGATTTATCGATACAGTGGTAGATCTTAATGCTTCTTTTGACGGTGAGACCGTTCAGTTTAGATGGAGAATGGGCTCAGATAATATTGTTTCCTCAACAGGAGTATGGCTAGATGATATACAAGTGGTGGGTGTATTCTCGCCAGAGCCTACAACAACTCAAATAGCAGGTTTGGCTTCAGGGGCTGTGTTCCCGGTAGGAACAACAACCAATACGTTTGAAATTGAGGACGGCGCAGGAAATGTAGAAACCTGTTCTTTTGATGTAACGGTAAATGATAACGAAAACCCAGTCGCATTAGGACAAAACATAACTGTTCAACTTGATGAAACCGGAGCGGCTTCTATAACAGCTTCAGATGTAGATAATGGTTCTTCAGATAATTGTGGAATTGATTCCCTCTCAATCGATGTAACAGAATTTGATTGTGAAGACCTCGGAGAAAACACGGTGAATCTTACCGTAGAAGATACTTCCGGAAACAGCAGTTCTGTTGCAGTTTTAGTTACAGTTGTTGATGAATTGGATCCAGACTTAACTTGCCCTGCTAATATGACAGTTCAAATTGATGAAGGAACCACTTATACATTGCCTGATTATTTTGCTGACGGTGATGCCAGTGCAACAGATAATTGTACAGACCCTGTAATACTAACTACGCAAATACCGGCTCCGGGAACTGAACTCGGTAATGGAACTTATACCATAGATTTTACAGCAACAGATGAATCAGGAAACTTGTCAAGTTGTAGTTTTGAGCTGGTTGTTGAAGAATTATTGAGCACAAATGATGTTTCACTTTCTGATAACATAGTTATTTACCCCAATCCAACAACAGGAGGAGTAACCTTGTTAAATAATTCAAATGCTGTAATTCAATCTATTGACATCACAGATGTAAACGGACGTTTAATTCAATCATTGGATGTGTTTGAAAACCAACAACAAATACTATTCACACTGCAGGATTTTGCAACGGGAATGTATTTTGTAAACATCGCAACAGAGCAATCAAATGTCATAAAGCGAATTGTGAAAAAATAAAAGTAAATTCAATTCTTTTAAAAGGTCTTCTGAAAATTAATCAGAAGGCCTTTTTTATTTGATTCTAAATTGTTTTTAGTGGGTTCTGGATTTAGAACTATTTATAATTTAACTTTTATTTACGCCACTAATGCACGAATGTATTAAAGAAAAACCCAATAAATATTTGTGCATTCGTGGCTATTTATATGTTTTTATAACAAAAATAGAACTTTTTTGGTTTCATATTAAACCTGGATTATGCATTAGAACTTCGTTATGAGGGTTGAAAATACAATAAAATATATTGTTTTCTTAATTTCAGCATAGCATCGCTATGGTTAAATTAAAAAACAAAGTGAAACGGTATATTTTGAAGTAGTTTCAAGCCGGAATAGATTTTCTAATGCATAATGCGGGTTAAACCCATTCAAAATAGTACAGAGCCTTTTTTATTTTTTACATTTGTCATCTATGAAAAACAATGATTTTAAAAATTTTCTGAGAGGTTGTACTCAAAACTTCACACCGGTTATCGATAAGGCTTTCGTAAAAACTGATTATTTTCCAATTGATTTATCAGTGGCAAATCAGAGTTTGAAAAGTATTGACTTTAGCTCCTCTGATGCCGTTGAACACTATATCAACGACTACCTCCAAAAAAACAATTCTAAAGTGGCTTATGGTGGATACATTGAGCAACGCGCTATTTACCAACGAAGCTCTCATTTTAATCAACAAGACCCGGAAACTGAACGCAACATTCATTTGGGAATGGATCTTTGGGTGCAAGAGAAAACAGATGTTTTAGCTGTTTTAGATGGAGAAATTCACAGTTTTAAAGACAATACAAACTTTGGAGATTATGGACCTACGATCATACTAAAACATCATTTTGCAAACACCACATTTTATACCCTTTACGGTCACTTAAGCAGAGAATCCCTCACTCGCATACAAGTGGGCCAAAAGTTTAACCAAGGTGAGGCAATTGCCCAACTTGGCTCTGCAGAAGTGAATGGTGATTATGCTCCCCATTTGCATTTTCAGATTATTAAGGAAATTGGAACCTATTTGGGGGATTATCCCGGTGTTTGTTCAAAAAAAGACTTGAATTATTTTTCAGAAAACTGTCCGGATCCAAATTTGGTTTTAAAACTCATTCCTTAATCCAGACCTTTTGCTTTCCAATTTTAATAATAACCAAACTCAGGTTAATAATTATCCTTATTTTTGAATTCAATTAATTCTGCTTTCTTTTAATCAGTGAATAAAAAGGAGAGCTTCTTTAATATCAAAAATTGAGGATATAAAACTATGAGTGAGAAGAGAAAGAAATTACAAGAAAAAATAGCCTTAGCTCACCTGGGAGGAGGAAAGAACCGCATCGAAAAACAGCACCAAAAAAAGAAACTCACAGCTCGTGAGCGTGTTGAATACCTCTTGGATGAAGGCTCCTTTGAAGAGATAGGTATTTTGGTAACACACCGCACAACCGATTTTGGTATGGATAAAGAAATTTATTATGGGGATGGGGTTGTGACAGGATATGGAACTATTAACGGCCGAGCTGTTTGTTTATTTGCTCAGGATTTTACTGTTTTTGGAGGCGCACTCTCAGAAACCCACGCAGAAAAAATCTGTAAAACGATGGATTTAGCTCTAAAACTGGGGGTTCCTTTAATTGGATTGAATGATTCAGGTGGAGCACGCATACAGGAGGGAGTTCGTTCACTGGGCGGTTATGCTGATATCTTTTACCGCAACGTTCAGGCTTCCGGTGTGATACCTCAGTTATCCGCCATTATGGGTCCCTGTGCAGGAGGGGCGGTTTATTCTCCTGCAATGACAGACTTTACTTTGATGGTACAAGATACCAGCTATATGTTTGTGACAGGACCCAATGTGGTTAAAACTGTGACCAATGAGAATGTAACCTCAGAAGAGTTGGGTGGAGCAAGTACACACGCTACCAAATCGGGCGTGACACATATAACATCGGTGAGTGATATCGCTTGTTTGGAGGATTTAAAAACACTCTTGAGCTATCTGCCGCAAAATAATAAGGAGACGACTCCAAAAATAGACTTTACCGCCCGGGAAGAATATCGGGATTCACTGGAAACAATTGTTCCATCCAGTTCAAACAAACCTTATGATATGAAAGTCGTCATCGAGGGGATCATTGATACAAACAGCTTTTTTGAAATTCACAAAGACTATGCAGACAATATCATAGTGGGTTTTGCCCGCTTGGGCGGAAGAAGTATTGGCGTGGTGGCAAACCAGCCGATGAGTCTTGCCGGTGTCCTCGATGTGGCTGCTTCAAAAAAGGCGGCTCGTTTTACGCGATTTTGTGATTGTTTCAATATTCCTTTACTGGTTTTGGTTGATGTCCCCGGTTTTCTTCCCGGCACAGATCAAGAGTGGAACGGTATCATTTTACACGGTGCTAAACTGCTTTATGCTTTTAGTGAAGCTACAGTGCCCCGTGTTACTTTAATAACTAGAAAAGCCTATGGTGGCGCGTATGATGTAATGAACTCAAAACACATTGGCGCCGATTTTAATTTTGCGTGGCCCACAGCAGAAATTGCAGTAATGGGTGCTAAAGGCGCAAGCGAAATCATTTTTAGAAAAGAAATCCAAAATGCTGAAAATCCTGAAGAAAAACTCATCGAAAAAGAAAAAGAATATGCTGAAAAATTTGCAACTCCTTTTGAAGCCGCTCAACGCGGATTTATAGATGAGGTCATTATGCCACGGGAAACCAGAAGAAAGCTCTTAAAAGCATTTAGCCTGCTGGAATCCAAAACAGTCAATCGCCCGGATAGAAAACATGGGAATATCCCTCTTTAAAAATACAGGAAAGAATTAATTAACAGTTCGCTTTTATTTAACTTTTATTTACTTTATTTGATTAATTTGAAAATTTAAAACCCAATTTATAACAAATCATACTATGTTTATAGCACAAGCATTTAGATCTTATCACGATTGGTGGCGGTATGCCGTGGGAATCATCATTGTTTTTGTCGCAACCCAACTGGGATCAATACCTTTTATTTTGGCAGTAGTTCTAAAAATGATGCAAGACGGTGGGTCAATTAACGACTTTAATAATTTGGACATGACAAGTCTGATGACTGTTTTGGATTCAAATTTGACTTTGTTTTTAATGTTGCTCTCCTTTGCTGTGGGACTTGCGGCACTTTTATTTGTTATAAAATACCTTCATAAGCAACCCTTAATAGAAGCAACCACTACCCGAAAAAAAATAGACTGGAATCGGTTTTTTGTTGGGTTTGGTTTGGTAGCTGTCACGACAGTTATATTGACCGGTATTGATTTTTATACAAATCCACAAGATTATGAAGTGCAATTTCAATTGTGGCCATTTTTAATACTGGCTTTGGTTGTTATCATTATGATCCCCTTACAAACAAGTATGGAAGAGTATCTTTTCAGGGGGTATTTGATGCAGGGGATAGGGGTTTTGGCCAAAAACAGATGGCTGCCATTAATTATAACATCAGTCCTATTTGGAGCTTTGCATATCGCCAATCCCGAAGTTGACAAACTGGGGAACATCATTATGGTGTATTACATTGGAACAGCGTTTCTCTTAGGTATTATGACATTGATGGATGAAGGTCTTGAACTGGCACTGGGATTTCACGCCGGCAACAATATGATTGCTGCATTGCTTGTAACAGCAGACTGGACTGTGTTTTCTACAAACTCCATTTTAAAAGATATTTCTGAACCTGCTGTGGGATTTGATGTTGTGATTCCGGTATTGATACTTTATCCCATTTATTTGTTGATTCTCGCCCGAAAATACAAATGGAAAAACTGGAGTGAAAAATTGTTTGGCAGGGTTGAAAAACCAGCTGATTTGGAAAATATTGAACGTGACTATTTATAAAATGGTACAAGGATAATTTTCTCGTTGTTTTGAAATTTATAATAATTATATTTTTTGATTTGATGGGTTTAATATAGGATGCTGGAAGCTGGGTGTTTTTTCTATAGTGGATTATAGATAGAAGCAAAATCATCCATCATCCCGCACTCAGCCTCATAATTTATCAAACGATATCTAATGAAATTTTTTATCCACAAGTTTCGTGGTAGAACCATAAAATAAATACTAATCATGGAAGAACCCTGGCTACATATTCATCCCGACTTTAAATTGAACGGTAAAAGTTACACACTTTCAAAACTCATCAATGTGGCAGAAGCCATGCAATTTGAAGGAGATGAAGAAGAAAAAATCATGGCCGATTTTTTATTGAATTGGTTATATCCTAAGGACACTATCTTGGCCAACACTTCAGGTTCAACCGGAAGTCCAAAAACCATCACACTTGATAAAACAAAAATGATTGCGAGTGCAAAGGCAACCGGGGCTTATTTTGACTTAAAAGAGGGTACAAAAGCACTACATTGTCTTTCGGCAAACTACATAGCCGGAAAAATGATGATGGTAAGAGCTTTGTATTTGGGTTGGGATATCGATGTTGTGATTCCCAATAAATTTCCGCTGCAGCAAACCAAAACAAATTATGATTTTGCAGCCATGGTACCTTTGCAACTTCAGAATTCGTTAAAAGAAATCCATCGCGTTAAAAAACTCATTGTGGGTGGCGCAGCAGTGTCACCGTCATTACAGTCTGAAATACAAGAAGTCCCTACAGAAATTTATGCGACTTATGCAATGACCGAAACCATTACCCACGTTGCTATCAAAAAATTAAATCATCGATCTGAACAAGAGACTCTAAATGATGCCTTTGAAGCACTTCCCAATGTTCATTTTGAAGAAGATGACCGAAACTGTTTAATTATTAATGCTCCTTCAGTTGCTAAAAATAAAGTGGTTACAAACGATGTGGTCAATTTAATTTCGCCAACGCTGTTTAATTGGCTGGGAAGAGCCGATTTTGTAATAAACAGTGGCGGTTTTAAAGTACACCCCGAACAAGTAGAACAGGTATTGGCACTGGTCATTAAAGCACCCTTTATTGTCACTTCAATTCCTGATGAATCTTTGGGCGAAAAAGTAATTCTAATTATAGAAGGAAAGGAAGATGCCTTTCCGGAGATTGATTATGTAGATTTACACCCCTATGAAATTCCCAAAGAAGTCTATTTTATTGACAAAATGATCTATACTTCAACCGGAAAAATACAACGTGAGCAATCAAAAGAAAAGGCTATAAGTTAATTTTTACGGTTCTAACTCATATGTTGTAAATGAAAAGCTATTATTGAATTTAATATAGCAAATAAAAGGCTGGGTGCGGGGTGTTTGAAGCAAAAAGAGGTTAATACCTAAAACATACTTTTTATCCTCAATCTCGCATCCAGCATCCAACATCCAGCATCCAACCTAATGCCTAAAAAATATAACATTGCCTAAAATAAACACCCAAAAAAATAAAAGCAGAACCATTTTCACTATCTATCAACTCAATAAACCTACATTACAATGAAAGCTTTATACATACTATCTATCCTATTTTTATTTCAATACTCACAGGCTCAAATACTTTCTGAAAGAGAACGAGCAAACATTCAGGATGAAATTCTTGCAGACCGCTTTGATACTCTTTTACCTTCGTTGATGGATAAATCGGGTATTGATATGTGGGTTGTAATTTCGAGAGAATACAATGAGGATCCCGTAATGCGTACCATGCTGCCGGCAACTTGGCTCAATGCAAGAAGACGAACCATTCTGGTTTTTTATCGTAACAAAGCCGCAAATACGATCGAAAAGCTCGCAGTTGCCCGTTATGATGTGGGAAAAAACATAGTTTCTGCCTGGAATCCTGAAAACCAACCCAATCAATGGGAACGTCTTGTAGAAATAATAACAGAGCGCAATCCTGAGAAAATTGGTCTTAATTTCTCAACCCACGAAGGCATTGCAGACGGAATCGTAAAAACAGATTATGAAGAGTTTATGGAGGCACTTCCGCAAAGCGAAAAAGACAAAGTGGTGTCTGCAGAAAATTTGGCAATTTCCTGGATAGAAACCCGAACAGCAAAAGAGATGGCTTACTATGAAACCCTTGTTAAAATAACCCATGATATTATTGATGAAGCGTTTTCACTGAAAGTAATCACACCCGGTAAAACCACCACCGAGGATGTTGTGTGGTGGATGCGTCAAAAAATTACCGATTTGGGTCTGGATACCTGGTTTCATCCCAGTGTGAATTTTCAGCGTAAAGAAGAACCCTTGCAGAATCACATTGATGCTTTTTCTTCAGGGTATGATGATCAAATCATTCAGGCAGGCGATTTATTGCATTGTGATATGGGTATTACTTATCTGGGTTTGAATACAGATTGCCAGCAACATTCTTATGTGCCCCTACCCGGAGAAACAGAAGTGCCTTCGTTTTTAAAGGAGGCTTTTGAAAAGGGAAATCAGGTGCAGGACATTTTTACAGCTAACTTTAAAGAAGGTAGAACAGGAAATCAAATTTTATTAAAATCACTTTCTGAAGCTAAAGAAGTTGGCTTGCGTCCTTCAATTTATACACATCCTCTAGGAACGTATGGTCATTCTGCCGGTCCCACCATCGGAATGTGGGATGCTCAGGAAGGGGTACCCGGTACAGGAGATTATCCTTTGTACAGAAATACTGTTTTTGCCATTGAACTCAATACAACTGTTTTTATAAAAGAATGGGATAAAGACATAAGAATCATGCTCGAGGAAGCCGGATTTTATGGAGATCAAGGCTTTCGATATGTAAACGGCAGGCAAGAAAAAATAAGATTGATAAACTAACACAGCATTAAAGCCCCTCACACAAGGCTTCCATTTCTCCTGACCCCCAAATTGTGACACCTAAAGTCAGGATGTAATATTTGATACAACTATATTTTATGCATTTATATAGGTTGGGGTTTTGTCGTATAGAAATTTGCAGAAAACAATTAATTCAACAGTCCATCTAACATTAAGGCATTAAGGAAAATTAAGGTGTTTCTTAATGACCCTTAATGTCTAAATGTTTCAAATAAAACATCACTTTTATTAGTCCCATCCTCAACGCTATGAAAGCATGAAAAATAAAATAAAAATCACAATAATTTGATAAACAAATGTTTATGTGATTACTGAAATAAAGTTGCTAAAGTCAGGAAAAAATAAGATTGGTAAACTAACACAGCATTAAAGCCCCTCACACAAGGCTTCCATTTCTTTTAAAATACGTTTTTGTCTGTTATCAGAAATGCCCAGATGATCCAGGTAAAATTTGTCATTGATGAGTTCTTTACACAAAACAACATCACGGCTGAGGAGAAACTGTTTTTCGCGTGAGCTGAGTAATGTGGAGACAGTAATAGGGTATAAGCCCGTGTGATCGATGCGATCCCTCAATGCATTTTGTGGCGGATAATTCCAGCTTAATAAATGCAGCCCTGTACACTTTGCATATACTTCTGCATCTTCAGTAAATACTGTATTTGTAACGACCCAACCTTCGTCAAATTTAAAAGCTGCATTTAGGTTTTTAATGTCCCTGAAACGGGAATCAATATAAAGGGGCACTTTTACATCTGTTTTTTTGCCTTCAGAACCGTGAAACTTGCATTCCATGATGAGCGTTTTTCCATCTTTAGCAGCAACAACATCCACTTCATGAGTGACACATTTTCCCGGAATAATTTTACCCACTTCGGTTTTAAAACCCGAATGTTTAAAAATTGCTGCGATAAACCGCTC
The DNA here is from genome assembly GCA_040880345.1 of Flavobacteriaceae bacterium. Taxonomy (GTDB): domain Bacteria; phylum Bacteroidota; class Bacteroidia; order Flavobacteriales; family Flavobacteriaceae; genus Planktosalinus. Next base: position 25,102 of record JBBDIQ010000058.1, on the reverse strand, counting down.
AAAAGGAAACCCAGTGGGTCCCAGTTCATAAATGGCTTTTTTGAGTTTGTATCGTGAAGCGACAAAGGAGTTTTTCTTTTTTAAAAGATTGAAGGCTCTGTTGTATATTTCTGTGGTTGTGATGCCTTCATAAAGTTCCTTTTTTACAACAGAGACAATGGTGTTAATCGTGCTTTTATCTGCACCGGCTCTTCTCAGAGACTCCTCAACTTTTTGTGCTGAAAAATCTGCTACTTCACCTGATTTTTTTGTGATTTGTAAAGTTTTCTTTTTTGTATCCATATCAATGGAATTTAGGTAATGGGTTTAACATTATTCATGAGCAGTCCTGTGTAAAACCAAGACTGGAATTTTAGCATAATGCCCCAAATTTTTATACAACGGCTTGAATAGCAACTTTTCAATAAATGCATAATTTTTATTGACAAAGGAAATCATATCACTGTTTCTGCTTTCGCTAAAGCAATAAATTCCCACAGGTACAGAAACGTGTTCAAGCATATGAAAACTCGTCTCGACAGCACTTAAATAGGTTTTTAATGATTCTTTATTTTCTTCTTGTGATGGGCTTAAACCTCCTGTTTCTGAAATGTGTAACACTCTAATAGGGGCATTATTTAATTTTGAAAGTTCAATTAAGTAATTAAAATCAGCTTTTTCAAAGTGTGTTTTGTAGCCATTTGCGAGCATAATTTCTTTTAAACCGGTAAATCGTTCGTTCCTTGGTATTGCCAGAATGGGACAATTCTTGATGTTTTCCAAAATGGCAATGGTATTGCTGCCATAATCAAGTTCATATCTGGTGGTGTTTCCCTGTGTACCAATCATAATGACTTCTATATCCTTTCTGTTGATTTGCTCATTGATTGCATCAATTAAGGTGTAATTTTTTGAAACTATTTCAAAGGAGTGTTGAGCGATTTTGGTTTGTGCCTCAAGTTTGTTTTTGAGTTCCTTTAGTTTCTTTTCAGATTGTTTTTTGGCGTCCTCTAGCTTTGACTCGATAGGGGTTGCTTCAAAAGTGCTTCCTTCAGCATAATTGTTGACATCATAAGCATTGAGTAAAATAAACTGCGAAGGCTCATTTTTGTAAAGGTCCAATCCATACCTTATGGCATTAAGGGCATTTTCTGAAAAGTCTGTTGGAAAAAGAATTGTTTTCATTGTGTTTTTAGTGTTTATGATTACAATGTGCCACTACCACTATATTTTCCAGAAGGAATAACCAAAAACGGTAATTTCACATGAAACCCAATTTTATGAACAACCGGTTTAAAAAACAGATTTTCAAAAAAGGAATGTTTGTTATTAATCATTGACAGCAGATCTATTTCCTGGTCTTTTTGAAATTCACTGATGGCTTCCTGAATATCTCGATCTCCCACAAAATGAAATTTAACCGAATTGTCCTTAAAATAGGTTGCCAAAGTGGCTTTGCCTTCTTTTTGAACTTTAGTTAATTCAGCATCCAGCATCACATGGAGTATATGAATACTTGCCTTGTTTATTGTTGCGATGCTTTTTAGTATTTCCAATTGATTTTCCCTAAAACCTATGCTCAAATCTGATGGCAATAATATGTTTTTCAATGATTTAAAGTCATAATCTGAAGGAATGGCCAGCACAGGACATTTTGCTTTTTTTATAGTGTGAATGGTTTGAGTGCCAAAAAGGATTTCCTGAGCACCGGTGGCTCCTTTTGTTCCCATTACAACAAGATTAATGTTTTTTTCTTCAACTTGATCATTGATTTCGTCTGTGAGAAAATTGAAAACAGACAGTTTTTCAATTTTGTGTTTGGGATTGTTGAATTCTTTTTTGATTCGTTTTTCAAGTCTTCTCAATCCTTTTTTAGAATTGGAACTATAGATTTCATCTAACGATAAAAGCTGATTTTGATACATATATTCACTGTCATACAAGACGGGTGTATAGGTATTTAAAAGATAGAATGTGCATTCTTCTTCTTTAAAAAGCTGGAGAGCATAAGAAATGGCGTTGTATGCATTTTCTGAAAAATCGGTGGGTAGGATTATTTTTTTCATGCTGTGTTTTTTTTGGTTCTAAATTATTTATTGAGGTTTTTTAATTTATAATTTTAAAATTCAATTTTTTATACGCCACCAATGCACTAATATTTAGCTGACTTTACAAGAAAACATTCGTGCATTAGTGGCTATTTATATTTTTTTGAAATAAAAAGAACAAGTCTTTGTATTCATACTTTTACCCACACAAAACTTCATTGCTTCACTTTTTTTTTAATTCCTTTTAAAGTTTTGCAAGATTAAAAAGGGAATTTTTGGTCTTAAACTCACTTTGTCTATGGTTGATTTTTCCAATTGAGCTTCCAAAAATGAATGTCTAGTATTGACCATAACCAAGAGGTCAATTTCCATTTTGTCAATGGTTTCATTAAAAATATGAGTTTTACTGGATTCTTCAATTTGATGAAAATGAATAGCGTCTGTATCTATTGTGCTTTTTAAAAACGCCTGATTTGTTTTTTGTCTTTTTGAAACCAATCCAAAATTTGACACATAAAGCACATGCACTTCAGCATTGTAGTAACTGCATATTTCATCCACTAGTTTTAATTCGCGTTTTTGGTAGGGAATCATATAATTGGTGGGGAACAGTATTTTTTTTGGTGTTTTATAAGCATAGTTTTCAGGAATACACAACACGGGGCATTGCACCTGTTTTAATACCTGAAGTGTATTGCTGCCAAATGTGAGATTTCGGTCATTGGTTTTTCCGCGGGTTCCCATAACCAATACATCAATGTTTTCACTATTTACAAGTTGATTGACTTCATTCAGTAAATAACCACAATTTGTTAATACCCTAAATTGGTGGTTTGATTCCGGGTACTTTTCTCTCATTTCTTCAATGAGTTTATTTATTTCAATTTCACAATTTTCAGCAACTTCCTTTTTCTTGTTTTCAACCTGATCATCAGGTAAACTGAGGGTTTCCGGTAAGAATACCGCTTCCGCGTAAGCGTGTAAAATATAAAAAATGGAAGACTCATTAAATAACTCCATTGCATATTCAAATGCGTTTTTAGCATTTTCTGAAAGGTCTGTTGGAATTGCTATTTTTCTCATTGTGATGGTTTATATCCTCAAATTTAAGCTTTAAAGTTTATTTTAAGTATGATTATTATCACCTCTTTTAAAGAACCGGTTTAAACTTTTTCTTTTACCTCCAAAGGCCGGTTTTTCGACTTCGGAAAACAAGTTTAATCCAGTTCATAATGTAATGAATCGGTATGATATTTATCATAAAATACTGTTTCCTATTTAATTACCTTTAGCCTATAAGTTAATATTTTATTCAGTAACCTAAAACATAAAGTTATGAAAACAATTTTTAATTCCCTTATTTTCCTTTTTCTACCCATTTTGTTTTTTGGTCAACTTGTTAAAGATGCTGACTTTATTTCCCCAATGGAAGATGGCTATGCTGCAGTTAAAATTCAAAATCAATGGGGATTTATCAATGAAAACGGTACATTGATTTTTGATTTACGAAACGATTTAATTACAAATGAAACAAGAACAAATGCTGTTGACATTGGAGTGGCTTCTATGACATACCCTCTTATGATTGAGGAAAGAGCTGTTGTGAAAACCGTGAAAGATGGAATTCCTTACTATGGCTTCATCGATCCAACAGGAAAAATTGTAATCAATCAAGAGTTTTTAAATGTATCAAACTTTAAAGAAGGCTATGCATTGGCGCTTAAGCTTAGTGAGCAAGTGCTGGGTGAAAATAAGCCTTTGGGTAAGCGTGTTGTTAGATACTATTATGATTTGGTTTTAATTGATGCATCTGGTCACCTAACAAAATACTTGTGTGGACCGTTTCCTATTTCATTGTCAAAAGAACGTTTAAAAGTTGCACCTCCCATTGTTGCTAAGGATTTAGCTCCCAACCTCATTGCGGTTCAAACCCCCGAAGAAAAATGGGAAGTCATACAAATTGATTGATATCTATAATTTTTGGGTTTCTTAAAACTAGCATACAATGTTTGACAATTTATTTTTTATCAATCTCGCAAAATTATTTTTTGCCATCGCTTCAACTGATCAAAAAGTAAAACCGGAAGAAATAGCTTTTTTAAAAACCAATCTAAAATCGCAATTGAAGTCTTTAGAATTGTTTAGCGACAGCGATGTAAATTTAATCTTTAATGAATTCAATTCCCTGACGGAAAGGAATAAAGGTGCGCATGATTGTTTTGAGGAATTTAAAGCCTATTATATTGAAAACCCCCAACTTTTTTCACAAACTTTAAAAACCACTATTTGGGAAACAGCAGATGGCATTGCCGCAGCTTATGCCGGAAAAAACAAATCTGAAGTGATACTGCTGGCAAAGCTAAAGGAACTGTTTTTGGGCTAATCAACTCTAGATAGTAAGTTTTAAAAGGACTGAAAATCGAATTAAAGATTCAAGCTTATATTATTCCTTTTCCTTACTAAATCCCATTTTCTTGCTTAACGAGGGAACTTCTCTTCTGATAATTTCCTTAAGGAAAACATCGATTTTTTCAACGATGAGTTTTTCATCGATATCTTCAGGGCTAAACGTTCCTAGATCTTGTGTGTCATTCTCTGAGGGCAAAGCGTTTTCAATGACCGGAAACAAAATCATACAATTGACATCGCCATTGTGAAGCTGCGAAAAAACCAAAGAGCCTCCCTGTAAAAATTGATAGGTGGGTAGCTGATTTGTTAATTCAATCATATCCGGCGGAAAGGAATCAAAGGTGATATTGACTGCTTCACTGCTATGAATCCAGTTCAATTCCTGGACCTGCCATCCAATGTCATAAGCGTTTTCTGCTTTCTTCAAAACGGAAACAATCATAGCTTTGGTTTTGGTTTTCCACTGTATACGTTTTTCAACAACTATTTTTATAGAGTTTTTGTAGTCGAGTATGCGTTCTTCAAGATGTTCTATTTTCATAGGAAAAAATTTAAATTTAATACTTCTAACCTGAATTCGATTTATATTATATTGTAATACAACTTGTTACAATATGTTTAAACCCATTTTTTTTGAACCATTAAGAAATTAAGATAATTAAGGGTTGGATTAAGTTGCTCTTAATGTCTTAATGTTTTTTAATTTATGTTAATCAACAAGTTACGCATATAGTTAACAATCGAACTCAGGTTTCTAATATAAACACTAACAAACTTTATTAATGATTACTGTGTGGGTAGGATGCTGGATGCTGGAAGATTTATTGCTTATCTTATTCAGTATATAGGCACCCAGCACCCCACATCCAGCCATTTTGTTCACACTTTTAAAACGGCGCATTATATCAATATACAGATTCAAGAAGCTTACATCGGGGCTTAGTTTAATTATTTTCTCTGCGTTCCTCACGGGCTTCCTGACGTTCCAGTTTTCTGAAATACCCCCTGAATAGGAAGTTATGTCTTAAAGCTTCCATATTTTCATTTAATTTATCACTGGCTTCTTCCACATTCTTTAAAGTAGCATCCAGATTTCTCACCACAGTGGTATCGTGAAGGGCGTAGTTTACTAAACCTTCATTATTTTTTAGGGTTTCAGAAAATGCATTCAGGTTTTTGGTCAACGCTTCAATCTCCTTTGATGAGGTTTCAATATTTTCAAATACTGCCGCCAATTTTCGTGCAGAAACGGTATCCTTTAAAAGCAATCCGGCAACATTATCGTCAAAATTGATTTCTTTGACAATCTTATTTAGATTGAACATGGTAATTTTAGCGGTCTGTGTGGTTTGTTGAAGGTTTGAAAGGGTTTGTTTCACTTCATCCACTATAGATTCATCCTTTAATAAAGCACCCAGCAAGCCTTCTCCTTTGTTGATATTATTGGTGATTCTCAATAAATCCTTTGTAAGTAAAGCGGCGTTTTCATTGGTGGTGTTTAGGGTTGTAAGCATATCGGCTGTAGCAATTTTACTAATGGAAGCAATGGTGTCCCCGGTTTCGATACGCTCCTCAATGAAAATGTCATTGGGAATGATGTTAACAATCATACTACCCACAAGTCCGTCTGAACTTATAGTCGCTAAAGCATTTTTTTTAATGAGCTGAGCCGTTTTTTCACCAATCAGCATATCGACAGTAATGGCCGTATCATTCAGAATAGTGATTCCTCTAACAGTGCCTACGTTAACTCCTGCAAACCTGACGTTATTTCCCATTTGCAGTCCGTTCACATTTTTAAAAACTGAACTAATTCTAACATTGTCGCCAAATAAGTTTTGCCGGTTGCCTAAAAAATAGACAGCCAAAATAAAAATAAATACCCCGGCAATGACAAATAGACCTAATCTGATATTCTGTGCTGTGTTACTCATAATTTTATTATTTTATATTACAACAAAATTTTATTTTTAGGATTTCCTTGATTTGTTTCCCTTTCCGCCACTCGGCAGATATTCGAGGAAAATCAGACTCCCTTTAGGGTAGGGGCAAAGCTGATTTTCCGGTTAATTAGTATTATAGAAAATTTTGTCATAAACAATTCTTCATTATTTAAAAAATGCTTTTATCTTTTCGTCCTTTGAAGTGGATAGTTCTTTAAAAGTCCCTTCGGCATAATTGACACCGTCGAGCAATAGAATAATTCTGTTTGACACCACGCGGGCACAATCCACATCGTGTGTAATAATCAACGATGAGGTCTGGTATTGCTCTTGTATGTTGTTCATTAGTTCAATAATTTCTTTTGAAGTGATGGGATCCAGACCCGTTGTGGGTTCGTCGTAAATGATGATTTTAGGTTTTAAAATCAAAGCCCTCGCCAGTGCAATGCGTCGCTGCATACCTCCTGAAAGTTCTGCCGGCATCAAATCGACGGTATGTTTTAAACCCACACTTTCCAAAGCTTCAAAAACCAATGCTTCAATCTCTTTTTGCGATAGTTTTTTTGTATGCCTGCGCAAGGGGAATTCCAGGTTTTCCCTCACCGTCATCGAGTCATACAAGGCACTTCCCTGAAATAAAAAACCAATGGTGGTTCTTAGCTCGTCCATTTCCTTCTGTTCAAGCAAAGCAATATTGTTTCCCGAAATTTCAATCGTTCCACTGTCAGGCTTAATCAAACCCACCAGGCATTTTATCAATACCGATTTCCCGGATCCGGAGCGTCCCATCAATACCAAATTCTCCCCTTTCTTCAAATGCAAACTAAAACCGTTCAATACCTTGTTGTCGCCAAATGCTTTGAACAAGGTATCTATGCTGAGTACAATCTCATCAGAAGCAAAGGCGGGTTTTATATTTTTAGGAGTCATCTTTTAGGAATAAAATATATCTGAAACAAATACGGCTATAAAATCGATAATAAACAACAACATAGAGGTATAAACCACGGCCGAGTTGGACGCTTTCCCCACACCGGCTGTTCCTTTATTGCTGTTATATCCTTTATAACAACCCACAAGCCCAATGGCAAAACCAAAGAAAAAGGTCTTGACTGTAGCAGGCATCAAATCACTGAATTTTAGTGAATCAAAAACCTGATTAAAATACAATTGAAAAGAAACATCACCTTTCATATTTTCAATAATAGCCGAACCAATCAAAGCGATAAAATCACCCAATATCACCAGCAGCGGAATCATCAATGTTGTAGCTGCGATGCGCGTCACCACCAAAAACTTGAAAGGGTTGGTTCCGGATACTTCCATAGCGTCAATTTGCTCTGTCACCTTCATAGAGCCCAGTTCGGCGCCAATACTGGAGCCAATTCTTCCGGCACAAATCAAGGCGATAATCACAGGACCAATTTCTCTTACAATCGAAATACTAATCATTGAAGGTATGTAAGCCTCGGCACCAAATTCTTCAAGCGTGGGTCGTGTTTGTAAGGTAAATACAACACCCAGAATAAACCCGGTCACCCCCACCAAAAAGAAGGATTTATTACCCATATAGTAGCACTGCTTCAGCAACTCCCTGAACTCAAACGGCGGACTCACAGCTTCCCTGAAAAAGCGCCCGGCAAAACGTGACATGTCACCCACCTCCTCAAAGAAGGACCTGATGTTTCCAAAAAAGGATTTATTATCTGCCATATTTTCAGCTTATTATGTCCAAAGTTAGTGAAGTAATAGAGCAGTTACTATGATTTCCGTCAGTCTTCATTCCCTTAACTCGTTTAAATTAATTTAGAACCACTTCCTTAAATTCACTGTGATTTCACTATTTTTACATCCTATTTTAATCCTATGTACAAACTGCTCATTCGTCCCATTCTTTTCCTTTTTGACCCGGAATCTGTGCATCAATTTACATTTAAAATGATTCGGTTTTTGAGTGCTATTGGTTTTTCGGGAATTTTTAGAAGTATGTATGAAATTAAAAACAAGAAACTGGAACGCACGGTTTTTGGTTTAACTTTTAAAAACCCCGTAGGTCTGGCAGCGGGATTTGACAAAGATGCTAAGCTCTATCAGGAATTGTCCAATTTTGGTTTTGGTTTTATCGAAATTGGCACCCTCACCCCAAAACCACAGGAAGGAAACCCCAGGAAAAGACTCTTTAGACTCAAAGAAGACAAAGCCATTATCAACCGAATGGGCTTCAATAACGGCGGTGTAGTGGAAGCTGTTCAGCGGTTAAAAGAAAATAAAAATGTACTAATTGGTGGGAATATTGGCAAAAACAAAGCAACACCCAATGAAAACGCAGTAGATGATTATCTGATTTGCTTCAACACACTTTACAAGCAGGTCGATTATTTTGTGGTGAATGTGTCATCACCCAATACACCCAATTTACGCGAACTCCAGGACAAAGAGCCACTTACAAAGTTATTGCAACGTCTTCAGGATGAAAACAGACTCAAACCAAAACAAAAGCCCATTCTCCTTAAAATCGCACCCGATTTAACCGAAAGTCAACTACTCGATATCATCGACATAGTCAGGGTCACAAAAATTGCCGGAGTCATCGCTACAAACACGACCATTTTAAGGGAAGGACTTCAATCTGAAAATAAAAATGAAATGGGTGGTTTGAGTGGAAAACCCTTGTCTTCCAGATCAACGGAGGTGATTCGGTTTTTACACCACAAAAGCAATGGAGCTTTTCCCATAATTGGGGTGGGAGGTATCCACAGTGCCTCAGATGCTCTGGAAAAACTGGAAGCCGGAGCCAGCCTGGTACAACTTTACACAGGATTTATTTATGAAGGGCCGCAATTGATTAAAGAGATTAATAGGGCTCTACAGAAATCAGTATGATTTTTTCATATTATGGGAACGCCCCCCGGCTATAAACTGTGTCGTGGATTAAACAACTAATTTAGCAAACAAAACCCAGACCTGAGGAAAATCCGTTAGACACAGCCTGGCCCGATTTATCGGGGAGCGCAGCGAATTTTAACCCGCCGAAGGCTGGCTGGCCGTAGGCAATTTTCCGAGTAGGCGGGTAGAAGCCATAAATTTAAACCGATTTTAACCTTTGTTATTTTTTCACGAGTTGATAATTACTTACTAAAACTGAAGCTGAAATTTGAAGCATTTGCTCTAATTCTCTGATCATTTCAACAGTCAATTTCTTTTTACGATTTAAGATTTCAGATACCCGACTTTTACCGCCAATAATTCCCACCAAATCTTTCTGGCGTAAATTCAGTTCTTCCATTCTTATTTTAATTGCTTCGATTGGGTCTGGTGCATCGATTGGATAGTGTTCGTTTTCATAGTTCTCTATCATCAACGAGAGAATTTCAGCTTCATCGCCTTCTTTTGTGTCAATTGGAGCATCAAAAATCACTTCCAAACGTTCAAGAGCGTTTCGATAATCGTTTTCGTTTTTTATAGGTTTTAGATTCATAATCAATTTTTTTAAATTGTGTCAGCATTTATTTTATCATATTCAGCGTGTGTGCCGATAAATCGAATAAAGGCCCATTGTTTTTCATAATTAAATTTGACAACAAGTCGATAAGAATTTCCTTTGATATTAAAAACGATCCTGCCATTTTTTAATATGCTTGCTGAAATATAAGTTTGTTTGACATCATTTGGCGAAAACCATTTGGCACTTTTAGCTGTATCATACCAAGTTTTCAAATACTGTTCAGAGTCAGCGTGTTTTTCCCAATAATCTCTAAGCGTGCTTTTAGCAATTATTCGTTTCATCAGTCAAATGATATGACAAATATACAATTAGTTCTCAAATGTTGAACTATTAAATGGATATTTTATAATAAAGGGCAACGTTAATGTTTATGGCTCGTTGCGGTTATACAGCGAGGTTTTTCGATAAAGCAAAAATTCACAAAATTTGGGTTAAACACTTATGCAGCAATATGCTATACACGCCTTACCTGCGCGCTTCTATTCTCAATTGTAATAGTTTGTCAAAAATACTGAACTAAAATATAGCCAAAATATTGAAAACAATATATGTATAAAGGTTTCAAACTTTTTGCCTTTCCACAAGTTTTTTGAGTAAACAAACAACTGTATGAAAAGGCGAATAGTCCAGAATATACCAAGTCCGAGTGATATTTTTTTTCCGAGATTAGCTTCTATTAGTTCTACAGAAGATGTTATACATAGCAAACCCATAAGAAATACCGTAAACGCAATAAAAAAAGTATGTACAATCATCATTTGGCGGTTTATTAAACTCAAAGATTTAAGTTCCTCATTCCAGTTAAAATACTTTGGAAAGACTATATGAACTAAAGCCAAAGCAATCAAAAGAAATCCAACTATATGTAAATGATTTTGCATTTATAGACGGCAATTAAAGATGGACATAAAAGGTGTAAATTTTTGTTCTGTAAATGTTGTAAAACCAGCTTCTTTAAAAGCTTGCTGCCAAGTTTTCCTTGAAAAGAAGTGAGTGAAACCAACGGAAAATGCTAAAAAGTTGGGAAAATCTCGTAAATGTTCAATCATTAATATGTTGGCGTTTGATTTACAAACCCGATGACATTCTTTTAAAAATTGAATTTTTTCTTCTTGAGAACGAATTTCGTGAACAGCGGATAATAAAAAAATCAAATCAACAGTATTGTCTTTTAATGGAAAATTGTTTGGTATAATTTGTTGAGTATTTGGATACACTAAACTTACTTTTCTTGCTCTTATTATAGCAGGTTCTGTGTGTTTTTCTGAATTATAAAAATCATAAACTTTCAAGTTGGATTTAGGGAAATGGTTTTTGATTATAAAACTTGTTTCATCAAACCCGGCGTTAATATTTAAAATTTGGTTGTCTTTGGAATCAGGGAGATTATAAGCTTTTAACCAATTGAAGTTATAATAACCCGAAAAATCATAAACATAAGCAGAAACAATTAGTGGCATTATTAGACCATATAGAAAAGCTAAAACTACAATCCAAAACAATAGATTAGACCAATTAAATATCAAATTGCTGATAATTATTAAAGCCAACGCTATCAAGCCAAACACATAAAAGTGCCTGTTAAAACTCAAAATGTTTAAAACTCCCTGAAATTTTCGTCTTTTTAATTCCATAATTCAATTCTGCCTTTTTTCCAATAATATGGAATATTTCTAATGATGAATGCATTTGCCAATAAAGGGTTTTCAAGTTTTATTGTGTTCAGGAATTCAAAATTATAATCGATTACTTTTATTGGACTTGGTTTCCAATTTTGCCTTACGCCTTCAATAATTAAAACTTCTTTGGTTTCTTTATTATATGTAAAAGTGAAGGGCAAAGGACCAGCATATCTTCTTGCTTCTTTCCAATCTGCGAATGGCGAATTTTTGGGTAATAAAACATCATCTTCTAAATTATCAATTATAATTTTAAAGTTAGATTTAGATGATTTAATTTCTTTGGTGTATGTATGTGCCGTTTGATTAATATCTGTAGTTGTATAATTATAATGGGTGAAAATGTTTCCCATAATTTCCATTTTCTTTTTGTTGGTTTCTGATTTAAGAATGTATAAACCTCGTAACCTCTTACCCTTTTTATTGGTGTAACGAACAAAAACACGATAACCAATTAAAAAAAAATCATTTCCCATAATCTTCGGAAAACCTTTTGGTCGTAAGTTTTTTGTTTGAACCATTGCTACAGCAACAAAAGCCCATTTGTCATTAAATGTATCCAATTGTAAACATTCTGGAATTAGGCTTTGTAATTGTTCTTTAGGAACAGCAAAAGTTAAAACAAGTGAACTTTCAAAATATGCTTCAACTGGAAACGGATGATTTTTTAAAAATGAAAGCATATTATGTTTGTTCTTTTAGTTCTTTATTTAAATAGAATTCATTGAAATATACTGCTAAAATAAAAATAAGAGCAAAAATCGCATTGAGTTTTCCCCAAAGTAATAAGTCTGGAACTAACAAAAACTCTAAAGTATTCATAGTTCCAACTATTACAATTTGAACTATTGCATTTAGTTTTGACTTGAATTTGCTTAAAATCCAAATAGCCATTAATATTTCAGAGAATCCAATTAAAATTGTTAGAGGTCGAGAATAATCGCTTCCTAAAATTCGGGATACAATTTGTTCGTGTCTAGGAACAAGATTTAATACCTTGCAAAATAGTCCGTTTACAATCCAAACTATAGCTATGCAAATAGTCAGAATTTTGTAAAGTCTTCTATTGTTCATTTGTTGTCAGGATTTTTTTTCAGCTTGCAGGTAACTTGTTTATATGCAGAACTTTTATCAGTCTATCATGCTAGTTTGGCATGCTATGCCCAAGTTATATCATTTTAAGTTCCTAATTATATTTAATTAGTGTAACGTTAATTATCAATTTTCATTAGGGGAGAACTCAAATATACTGTTTTTTCTTAAAAGGGTTCAAGACAAACTAAATTACTTGTTTGAGTTTCTAATCAGCAAATTTCTTACTTCAGAATTATGCGTGGAAACCCGGAAAACACAAATCTCTCAAATGCGCTGATATCAAAATTGCGAAAAAAAGTTGCTTATATTTGTTTTTGATAGACAGCGATAAACACCTTGCTTATTTTCTTATGCTCGAACTCCTCATTTCCTTTAGTATCGCCTCCGCCGGATTGGCATTTTCTCCGGGACCCGATAATGTGTATGTGCTCACCCAAAGCGTCACGAACGGCACTTCCTATGGCATCGCCACTACCGCCGGACTCATTTCAGGATGTATTGTGCATACCACGCTGGTGGCTTTTGGAATTTCCGCGTTGTTGATGGCATCAGAAATGGCTTTTCTTTTCATTAAAATAGCCGGGGCTTGTTATTTGCTCTATCTCGCTTTTAAAGTATATCAGGCCGGAAACACCTTGATGATTACTTCACAAGAAGCTGCTAAACGTTCACATTTTCAGTTGTTTAAGCAGGGTGTAATCATGAATATTCTCAACCCAAAAGTAACCATCTTTTTTATGGCATTCTTTCCTGCTTTTATTTGGGATCCCTCAGGGAATACAGTTCTTCAGTTTTATATTTTAGGAGGGTTGTTTATGGTGATTTCGTTTGGTATCTTTTCCTTGATTGCATTGCTTTCAGGAAGGATATCGATGTTTTTACAAAAGAAAAAGGGCGCAGGAACCTTCTTTAAATGGATGCAAATTGCTGTCTTTGTGGGAATCGCAGTTTTTCTGTTTCTTCCGTAAAGAAATTGTATTTTTACGACAGAAATGACCAAAACTTCATGAGCCAAAAAATAAAAATCATTGAATGTCCGCGCGATGCCATGCAAGGCATTAAAGACTTTATTCCCACTGAGAAAAAGGTGCAATACATTCAGGCGTTGTTGCGTTGTGGCTTTGATACCATTGATTTTGGAAGTTTTGTTTCGCCGCGAGCGATCCCTCAAATGGTCGATACCGCAGAAGTGCTATCAAAACTAGACCTCTCCAAAACCGAAAGCAAATTACTGGCCATTGTCGCCAATTTAAGAGGTGCCCAGGATGCTGTACAACACCCCGAAATTCATTATTTGGGCTATCCATTTTCCATTTCTGAAAACTTTCAAATGCGTAATACACACAAAACCATCGCCGAATCCATGGTTTTACTTCAGGAAATCCTCGACTTAGCACACCAAAACAACAAAGAAGTGGTGGCTTACCTTTCGATGGGTTTTGGCAATCCCTATGGAGACCCGTGGAATGTTGATATAGTGGGGGAGTGGACTCAAAAACTCGCTGCAATGGGCGTGAAAATACTTTCGCTGTCTGATACCGTGGGCACTTCCACACCGGATGTGATTACCTATTTGTTTGAGAATTTAATTCCAAAATTCCCCAACATCGAATTTGGTGCGCATTTGCATACCACGCCCACCAGTTGGCACGAAAAAGTGGATGCGGCATACAAAGCAGGCTGCCATCGTTTTGACGGAGCCATACAAGGATTTGGAGGCTGCCCAATGGCAAAAGACGAACTCACCGGAAATATGCCCACAGAGAAGCTGTTGTCTTATTTTACAGCTGCAAAAGCAGATACCAATGTTTCCTGGATGCCTTTTGAAAGTGCTCACAACGAAGCCACTAAAATATTCACCAAATACCATTAAAATGAAAAAAATACTTTTTACAATTGCTGCGATTGCCCTGGTTTTCAATTCGTGTAAAACCAAAGACAGCGTCACTTCAACCGTCAAAGACGACGGAATCATCACCTTTAAATTCATACAGTTGAATGATGTCTATGAAATCGCGCCACTTAGCGGCGGACTCTATGGCGGAATGGCGCGTGTGGCGCACGTTGCAGATTCTATTAAAAAGGCAGAACCCAACAGTTTTATGGTAATGGCAGGCGATTTTTTGAGTCCGTCGTTGTTAGGGACAATGCGTCACGACGGAAAGCGTATTATGGGTAAACAAATGATTGAAGTGATGAATGCTATGAATTTTGATTTGGTGACCTTTGGTAATCACGAGTTTGATTTAAAAGAAGAGGAATTTCAAAATCGGTTGAATGAGTCCAATTTTCAATGGATTTCCACCAATGTAAAACAACAAATTGATGGAGAAGCGATTGCTTTTTCGATTGCTCGAAATGGAAACTCAAAACCCTTACAGGAAACGTATCGATTGCTCATTTCTGATGCAGATGGAACGGAAGCTGTTTTAGGATTTTTTGGAGTGACACTGGATTCAAATCCGCAGCCTTATGTGGTGTATGAAGACTATCTGGAGTCGGTTCAAAGAGTGTACCCCGAGTTGAAAGAAAACTCAGATATTATCGTGGGTTTGACACACCTGGGACTTTCGCAGGATAAAAAACTGGCGGAAACACTTCCCGGAATTTCTTTGTTAATGGGAGGTCATGAGCATCACAGCATGTTGCTTGACGCCGGAAATGCAAAAATTGCCAAAGCAGATGCCAATGCAAAAACCATCTATGTGCACACGCTTACGTTTTATAAAAACCAAAACCGCCTGATGATTGATTCAGAATTGGTGCCCATTGATGAAAAGGTACCGTCACAACGCTTGGTTCAGGAAATTGTCGAAGACTGGAATGTTATTTTAGAAACCGAAATCAAAAAAGTGGTTGATGACCCTTATGAGCAAATCTATTTTGCAAACACCCCTCTCGATGGAACAGACAGCGCCAGTCGCGGCATTCAAACCAATCTGGGAGGTTTTATCGCTGAGGCGATGGCGGCGTCTTTTAATTATGAGGTTGATGGCGCTTTAGTGAATGGCGGTTCCATAAGAATTGATGATGAGTTAAAAAACGAAATAACACCCGTCGATATTTTTAGAGTCTTGCCGTTTGGTGGTGGTGTTTTAAAAGTCGAACTCAAAGGAAGTTTATTGACAGAAGTGCTCGATTATGGAAAGCAAGCTCGCGGTACCGGAGCGTATTTACAGCGCTATAATTTTTCTCAAAATGAAAAAGGGGAGTGGCTTATCGCCGAAAACCAAATTGATCCCAATAAAACATACACAATAGCTTTCAGTGATTTTCTGCTAAAAGGTTTTGATATTCCTTTCCTAACCCCCGAAAACGACCGTGTTTTAAGCGTTTACAAACCCACTGAAGAAGAAACGGGCTATGACATTAGAAAAGCCTTGATTGCCTTTATGAAGCGGTTGAAGTGATTTTAAACTGATTTTTAAACATTAATTAAGGTAAATTAAGAACTACCAACTTAATATTTCTTAATGCCTTAATGTTTTATTTTTTTGAATTTGGATTTGATTATTCAAACATTAAGAAATGAAGGAAAATTAAGAGCTTTCAACTTAATGCTTCTTAATGCCTTAATGTTTTATTTTTTAGAATTTGGATTTGATTTTTTTAACATTAAGAAATGAAGGTTAATTACGAGCTTTCAACTTAATGCTTCTTAATGCCTTAATGTTTTATTTTTTTGAATTTGGATTTGATTATTCAAACATTAAGATAAAGGTTTATTAAGAGTTTAAAGCATTTTTATTAATTTTGAAAGATGACTAAAAAAGAAGTAACACAATTATCTTACGAAATTACCGGTTGTGCTATAAAAGTACACAAAGAGTTAGGACCGGGTTTACTTGAAAGTGTCTATCAAAAATGTCTTAAGCACGAACTAATAAATAACGGATTTAAAGTTAATCAACATGTTTCAGTTCCGGTTTCGTATGACACAATTTCTATTGAAACAGATTTAAGACTTGATTTACTTATAAACGATCTAGTTGTAGTTGAATTAAAAACCGTAGAATATTTACTCCCTGTTCACGAAGCCCAGCTTCTCACTTACATGAAATTACTTCAAAAGCCACAAGGACTTTTAATCAACTTTTATACAGACAACATCACAAAATCAATGAAACCCTTTGTGAATGAATACTTTAATAATCTTCCTGATTAAAATTTAAAATTTAGAGCTACCAACTTAATGCTCCTTAATGCCTTAATGTTTTTTTTTTTGAATTTGTATTTGATTTTTTTTAACATTAATGAATAAGGTTAATTAAGAGCTTTCAACTTAATGTTTCCTTAATGTCTTAATGTTTTTTTAAGATGTTAGATTTGATTATTCAAACATTAAGGAATTAAGGTTAATTAAGAGCCACCAACTTAATATTTCTTAATGCCTTAATGTTTTTTTATTTAGACAGATTTTCATTTTGTAGAGTAGCGAACTCCTACCACCAACAATCCACCCAATCGGTAAGAATATGCCAAAGCAAGGCAAATCCGATGATACGTGTTTTTGTGAAGAATAAAAGCAGCACATAAAACCCGATAGCCACATAGCTGTGAAGCACATGAAAACCAATACTGCATCGGTTGGGGTCAAAAATGGGGTCTGCCATTAAATGGTCAAGGTCAATAAGCATTGCCAGTATGAATAATAAATACACCCGCCATAGCTGATTTCTATAAAACAAATAGGCGATACCCAGTGGCACTATAAAGTGCATGCCATAATGAACGATGAATTGCAAACTCATAAGGTTTGATTTTCCAGATAGGACAACGCATTGGTCCCCTCATTAAACAACAAATCTATGACCGAAAGGTTTGCTAAAAAGCCATGGTGTTTTTCCAAAACCTGGGTGTAGCGTTCATTTTGAAAGTTTGAGTTGTTTTTCGCAATAGCCAAATGTCTGAAATCGTTCATAGCCACGACTTCTTTCTCATAAGAATCTGTATAGTTTACAGGCAAATCAAGCCCTAATGCCTCTTTTAAAATTTCAAAAGTATCCAGATTGAAATCCATAAGATGTGAATATTTTTTTTCGTAAAGCGGCGCAAAATCATCCTCAAAGAATTCAAAAAACGGCGAAGTGCGATAGGCAATCTGAATCGATTTCCAATGCTCCCGTTGCCACGGAAAATCATTTTCAATGCGCACGTCCTTGTATTTTTGATGGGCTCTCTCACGGGTTCCGCGTTTACCTTTTGAAGTGTGTTTTATGGGGATATTGAGCAACAACTGCCCTTCAGGGGTGGCAATAAAAGTGCGGTTTCTGTAAGTCTGCTTTTGAAAATTGTCATGCATTTCAAAAGTAATTTCTGTCGCTTTTGCAATGGCAGTAAATTGCTGAATAGAACCAAAATAAAGCGGGTGTATGAGAATATGCATTTTAAAATTATTTGTTGAGCCGTAATATATTACGGCTGTACTTTTTGATTTATAAATTTGTGATTTAAAAATTAGTCCTTTTATTCCAAATCAAAAATCGTTAATTTTCAATCAAAACCGGCTCCAGCACCTTCCACACATTTTCTGCCATAATTTTCTGCCCTTCAGCAGTGGGGTGAATGCCATCTTGCTGATTGAGTTCAGGGATGCCACCCACATTTTCAAGTAAGAAGGGGAGTAGTGTCAAATCGTTTTTTTGTGCCAGTTCAGGGAAAATGTTTCTAAACTCTGCCGTATATTCCGGACCCATATTGGGCGGTATTTCCATTCCCAAAAGGACTATTTTTGTTTCTTTATTTTTGCTTTTTACCTGATCGATAATGGCTTGAAGATTGTTTTTCGTTTCAGTGAGATTAACACCTCTCAATCCGTCATTGGCTCCCAGTTCCAAAACAAAAACAGCCACATCCTGATTGAGCACCCAGTCCAGCCTGCTTTTACCGCTTGCCGTGGTTTCTCCACTCAATCCGGCATTGACTATTTCATAAGGCCATTGCAACGAATCGATTTTTTGCTGTATCAGCGCCGGATACGCTTCTTCCAAATCGACACCCAGCCCCGCTGTGAGACTTGTTCCAAAAAACAATACAACTTTTTGGTCTTCATTTGTTTTTTCAGAAGTGTTTAATATAGGTTCTGCTTTTTGGGATTCCGGGGTTTCTTTGGTTTTTTCGCCACAGGAAACCAAAAAAGTGTTCAATAAAATATAACAAAAGATTAACAGGATACGCATTCTATAAGGGCTTAAAAGTTAAAATCATTTCTTTATTTTGTTTCCGAAAGCAAATTTACATATAAAAGCATGGCAAAGATATTAAACATTGAGCATCTGGGAAAGACATATCGCAGTGGAACAAGAGAAATAAGTGTTTTAGAAGACATTTCTTTTTCCATAGAAGAAGGCGAAACCTATTCCATTGTAGGGCCTTCCGGTAGCGGAAAGACCACTTTACTGGGCTTGTGTGCGGGTCTGGATCAACCCAGCTCCGGTTCTGTACATCTGTGTGGCTCTGAATTGAGTGCCATGACCGAAGACGCCCGTGCTTTGTTGCGCAATCAAAAAGTGGGTTTTGTTTTTCAGAATTTTCAACTTTTGCCCACCTTGACAGCTTTGGAAAATGTTGTGGTTCCCATCGAATTACAAGGAATCAAAAATGCGGCAAAAGTCGGAATGGATTTATTGGATAAGGTGGGACTGGCAGACCGTTTTCATCATTATCCTTCCCAACTTTCAGGTGGAGAACAGCAGCGGGTGGCTGTTGCCAGGGCTTTTTCAAACAATCCGTCTATTTTATTTGCTGATGAACCCACCGGAAATCTGGATACCACCACCGGTGAAAAAATTGTCGAACTCCTTTTTAATTTAAACAAAGAACGCGGGACCACTTTGGTGATTGTTACGCACGATTTAGAACTCGCCCAAAAAACACAAACCATTCTCAAGCTCAAAGGCGGAAGAATCGCAGCAAAGGAAAAAGGCATCGCATGATAGAAAAAAACTCCACAGCAAAAGCATCATTCAGTTGGTTGCTCAAAATGGCTTTACGCGATGGAAAAGCAAGTGGGAAAAAACTTGGCTTGTTTATGGCGTCCATCGTTTTGGGAATCGCTGCTGTGGTTTCGATCCAGTCTTTTGGTGTAAACCTCAAAGAAAATATCGCCTTGCAGTCCAAATCACTGATGGGCACCGATTATAAAATTGACAGCAATGATGCTCCCAACGAACGCATCATAGCTGTTTTAGATTCGCTGGGCGGTGCAGATGCCCGTGAAATAAGTTTTCCCTCTATGGTTTCCTTCAAAGGAAATGAGGGCACAAAACTCGTTCAGGTGAGGGGAATTGAAGGGGGTTTCCCGTTTTACGGAAGTATTGAAACAGACCCTCCGGCGGCTGCAAACAGCTATAAGGCAGAAGGGGGAGCTTTGCTGGATGCAACAGTCATGCTGCAACTCAATTTGAAACCGGGAGACAGCATCAATATCGGAAATATAACAATTCCCATTAGCGGTTCTTTGGTGTCTATACCCGGGAGTACAGCTGTTTTCAGTTCGGTAGCGCCCCCGGTGGTTCTTTCTTACGATTTAATCGAAAAAACCGAACTCGTGCAAATGGGAAGCCGCGTCAAGTATGATTTCTATTTTGTAGCCGAAGAAGAATTGGACCTGAGAAAACTCAGAACCGATTTGCGACCCACGCTGCAGCAGAACAACTATTCGATTGACACCCATGTTTCAAGCAGTGAACGCCTGGGAAGACGATTTGATAATTTCGGAAAGTTTCTCAATCTCGTTGCTTTTATTGCCCTGCTGCTGGGTTGTGTGGGAATCGCAAGCGCCATTCATATTTATATCAAAGAAAAACTGAAGGCCGTCGCCATTCTCAAATGTCTGGGAGCCACAAAAC
The DNA here is from genome assembly GCA_040880345.1 of Flavobacteriaceae bacterium. Taxonomy (GTDB): domain Bacteria; phylum Bacteroidota; class Bacteroidia; order Flavobacteriales; family Flavobacteriaceae; genus Planktosalinus. Next base: position 4,594 of record JBBDIQ010000058.1, on the reverse strand, counting down.
GTCAGACCTTTTCTATTTATCTGCTTCAAATTGCGGGAATTGGGCTTTTGGGTGGAGTGATTGGAACGGTTTTGGGGTTAGGGCTTCAACAGTTGTTTCCGTTGTTTTTGGGTGATTTATTGCCTGTGGATGTGGAAATCACTTTTTCGACGCAAGTTATATTTATGGGAATCTTGCTCGGTGTCTTTATGTCGGTCTTGTTTGCGCTCTACCCATTGATGAATACGCTATATGTGTCACCATTACAGGCGTTGCGAGTCGATGAGGGCGCTTCTGAAAAATCAAGATTTGCCGGATTGATGGTTCTGCTTGGTATTTTTGTGTTTATATTTCTCTTTTCTTACTGGTTGCTGGGTGATGTGACCTATTCGCTTGCATTTGTTTTGGGAATTTTGATCACATTTTCTATTTTGGCAGGGGTTGCACATTTGTTTATGAGAGCAATCAAACGTTTTTTTCCCACGAGCTGGGGTTTTGTTGCCCGACAAAGTTTATTGAATCTATTTCGTCCTCAAAATCAAACCCTGATATTGATTCTGGCCATTGGGGTGGGCACTTTTTTAATAAGTACCTTGTATTTTACTAAAGATGTGCTTTTGGCTCAGGCGTCATTAGAGAGTCAGGAAAATACGCCCAATATCATTTTGCTGGATGTTCAAAGTGATCAACAGCAAGCCGTTGAAGCAATGATTTCAGATAAAAACCTTCCGGTTATTGAAAATATGCCCATAGTCACGATGCGATTGCACGCCATCAATGAGAAGACGGTTAATGAAATGAGGCGAGACACGACGCGAACGATTGACAGATGGTTGCTCAATCACGAGTTTAGGGTATCCTACAGAAATGAGTTGACTATCGCTGAAACGCTCGTAAATGGAGAATGGAATACAACTGTTAAGGACGGGGAGCCTGTACCCATTTCTATAAGTGATAACCTGGTGAGAGATGCCGCCCTTGAGGTGGGAGACGATGTGTATTTTAATGTGCAAGGCGTGATTCTTCACACACGGGTGAGCAGTGTGAGAGAAGTGGACTGGAGCCGTGCTCAAATGAATTTTATGGTTGTTTTTCCTGAGGGTGTGCTTGAAGATGCACCACAGTTTCGGGTGATTACCGCTCAAACACCTGATGCTGCTGCTTCTGCACAGTTGCAACAAGCGATAGTAATGGAGTTTCCCAATGTGACCATTATTGACATCAGGCAGATTCTTACGGTTGTGGAAGGAATTTTGGAAAAGATTTCCTGGCTCATCAACTTTATGGCGTTTTTCAGCATATTCACCGGAATCATTGTTTTGCTGGGTGCTGTGAGAACGAGTAAATATCAACGCATCAGGGAAAGCGTTTTGTTACGCACCCTGGGTGCTCAAAGCCGGCAAATTTTAAAAATCACTGCTTTGGAGTATTTTTATCTGGGAGTTTTGGGTTCTTTATCGGGAATTTTGTTATCCCTTGGCGGAAGCCAATTACTGGCCTGGTGGGTATTTGAAACACCTTTTGTACCTTCTTGGGTTCCCTTTTTAGTGCTCTTACCGGGCATAACGATTTTGGTACTCGCCATAGGGCTTAGCAATAGTATGAGTGTGATAAAGAGTCCGCCGCTGGAAGTGTTGCGAAGGGAGGGGAGTTAGGGCTTGTTAAAAAATAACCGATACATTTTGGCTTAAATAAGGATGAAATTAATTTTAATGATTTCTTAAACCGTCATTTAGATTCAGTCAAAGAATTATTATTTGTTGAGTTTTAATGTGTTGGTTTCATCAACAATACTTCGAATGATACCATCCAATTCATTAGAGGATGCTTTTAATTGTTCTAACCAAAATGGGAGTTCTTTTTCGTTTACTTCTATATTTTCAATCATATCAATAATACCAAGCATTCTTGATAACGGAGCCCTGACGACGTGTGATTGTGTCCAGGCAATCGTTTTGAGCTTCTCATTTTGACGTTCAATTTGCCTTACATAACTATTGCGGCTTATGGCAAACTCAATACTCTTGTGTAATAAATCAGGATTGACTTCATCTTTAACAAGAAAATCATACACCCCCAGTTCTAAACTTCTTTTGGCAAGGGGAATGTCTGCATAGCCTGTTAAAATGATAATGGGAATATGAGAGCTTAGCGCATTGATTTCATTAATTAATTCGATGCCACTCTTATCAGGTAAATTTAAATCGAGTAAAATCAAATCACACTTCTTGTCATCTTTTTGTAAAGAGGCCGAAACAGATTTGAAATCAAGATAATGTTCAATAGTTATCGGCTTGAACTTTTCATACAAATAGTCTTCCACCAAAACATAATCTCCCTGATTATCTTCAATGACAATAATTGATAAACGATTCTTTGCTTTTGCCTTCCTATCCATATTTACTCAGCTAAAGTAGATAATTGCAACCAAAATGCTTCTATTTTTAGAATGGCTTCCAAAAATTCATCCATATCCAATGGTTTTTTTACATAGCTATTACTGTAATTTTTATACGCCAGGTCAATGTCCTTTTGATTAGATGATGTGGTAAGCATGATCACTGGAATCTTCTTGAGATGTTCATCTGTTTTGATTTGCTTCAACACTTCGTGACCATTATAAATGGGGATATTGATATCCAAAAGAACAAGGTCTGGTCTCTTGGCTTCTGAAAAAGCACCTCGTTTAAAAAGAAAATCGAGTGCTTCTTTTCCGTTTCTGGTTACAGATACTTCTGTTTTCACTTTGCTTTCTTCAAAAGCATCAAGGGTAAGTAAAATATCGCCTTCGTTGTCTTCAACTAGGAGGATGTGTACCGGTTTTAATTTATGATTATTCATATGATTATGATTTAGGAATGTTAAAATAAAATGTGGTCCCCTTTCCTGGAGTAGATTCTACCCAGATGTTACCGCCCAGAAACTCCACGTTTTTCTTGGCAATGGAAAGTCCTATTCCTGTACCATCATATTTATCTCTGTTATGCAATCGCTGAAAGATGATGAATATTTTATCAAAGAATTCCGGTTCAATTCCAATACCATTGTCCTTGACAGAAAATTTCCATTCCTTCTTTTGTTCAGTTACAGTTAATTCAATGTGTGGTGCAATTCCATCTTTCGAATATTTGATTGCATTGTCTAAAAGTGAATGAAGTACTTGAGTGATAGTAACTTTAGATGAAAATATAGTTGGAAGTTCAGCATGGGTAATGGTTACCGATTTTTCTGAAATTACTTTTCTCCTTAACTGTTTGAAATCTGAAAGTAGTTGATTTATATCCACTTGTTCCATCGTTTCTATCAGCCTGCCTGCTCTTGAATATTCCAATAAATCAAGGATAATCTGCTTCATTCGTTTTGCGCCATCTGTTGCAAAGTGAATATATTGAAGCGCTCTCTCGTCCATTTGTTCTCCATACTTTCGCTTGAGCTGATCCATAAAGCTGGTAATCATCCGCAAGGGTTCCTGCAAGTCGTGAGAGGTGATAAAGGCAAATGATTCCAACTCTTCGTTAGAGCGCTCTAAATCTTTGGCGTAACTATCCAGGGATTCATTGAGTGAAAGCAATTGCTGTTCAAAATTCTTGCGATCGGTGATGTCATTCATGGCGCCTATGACCCGTATCACTTTTCCTTTGCTGTTTCTTATAAACGTGGCACGGTCAATGACAAAAGCAATGGTGTTATCTGCTTTTAAGAAACGGAATTCTTCATACCAATCCTTAAGGGTGGGATCAGACATATAGCGGTTTACCTGCTTGACAATTCGTTCCCGGTCTTCTTCGTGAATGAGTGAGACCAACAAATCAAACGTTGGTGTTATTTCATCGGGATTGTGTCCAAAGAGTGTTAAAAATCCTTTACCCCAAAACAGCTTGTTGTTTACTACATCATAATCCCATATAGCATCATTGGTGGCTTCGGTTACGATCTCAAAGCGTTTGTTGGCTTCTTTTAATTTTTCTTCGTTTTGTTTTAGTTCAGTTATATCCGTCATTGCTCCAATCATTCGAATGGCATTTCCTTCAGCATCACGAATAATTAATCCTCTGTCGATGATGTAAATAATTGTTCCACTTTCATTAATTATCCTGTATTCTGCTTCCCAACGATTTGCGTTTGGGTCTTTCAATGAAGCCGATAAACTTTTCTTTATTACCTCCTGATCGTCAGGGTGAAACGCATCTAACCAAAAATCCTTTTTGCTTAATACAGTAGATGTTGATTTTCCAAAAAACTTTTGAATGTTTTGAGACCTGTAAAAGGTATCATTTAGGATATCCCAATCCCAAATAGCATCAGAGGTGGCTTCAGTAACTTTTTCGAAGCGCTCATTGGCTTGCAGCAGTCTAATGTCTGCTTCTTTTCTAAGGGTTACATCTTTGAAATAGACAGATAAACCTTTTTCTGAAGGATAGGCAGAAACTTCAAACCACTTGTTAAGTGTTGGGTAATATTCCTCAAAATTAATAACTTCACCAGTCTCCAACGCTTTGTGATACTGACGGTAAAAGTCAGAGTCAATGGCATCAGGATATTTTTTCCATAAATTTTCTCCTACAATTTCTTCCCGCTTCCTTCCTAATACTGTTTCAGCTTCTTTGTTCCAATA
>JBBDIQ010000057.1:0-1828 GCA_040880345.1 Flavobacteriaceae bacterium | reverse complement strand
TTTTGGGGTCTGTCTCGTGCAGCTCGTGCACCATATCCGACCAAAAGACGGTTGAATTTGCCAAATCTACTTCCCAACTTCCGATTTTGGCCAATTTTGACACTTCTCGGTTCAGCTCCCTGAGCCTTTTTTCTTCGGTAATGTTTCGTGCCGTAGCGTAAATAAGCCCTTCTTGCAGATTGGAATTACTGGTCCAGCTAAGCCAGATGATATTGCCATTTTTGTTGATGTAGCGGTTTTCGAAACCAAAGGTTTTTTCCCCTTTATTAAGTTTTTCCAAATCCTTATGGGAACGCTCTTTGTCATCTGGGTGGACAAATTTTTCAAAGGTGTTGTGTAGAATCTCCTCTTCACTTTGTCCAATCAAATCACAACCCGCCTTGTTGATTTTAAGAAACCTGCCTTGCAAATCTGTAATACAAATGATATCAGGAATGGCATCATACAAGTGCTCAAGGTCATTCTCCAGTTTTTTTCGGTTGATTTCTGAACCTAGAAATTGTCGGAGATACTCAAAAAGAACAGCATACTTTTTCAAATGATGTAGCTCACCATGAGAAGCTACTAACAGCACACCCACAATTTTTTCATTAAATACCAGTGGGATGCCCATTGCCGATGCAAGTCCCGCACTTTCAGCTGCTTCTATACGGACTAAATCATCTTCTTTGTTGATTTCATTCCAAAAAATCGTGGCATTTTTGTCCCAAACAATTCCGGGAAGGCCTTTTCCTTTTTCAAACGATTTGATTTCCTTGGTGTATTCATAAAAAGTGTTGGCTTTGGTAGATGCCGGCTGGTGGGCAAATAGCTGAATGTGTTTTTCATCAAGGGTAGGGAGCCATAGTTCCACAAAATCAAAGCGTCCATAAGCATTGAGGGTTCGACAAAGGGCAATAGCCGCATCGAGCAGGTCATTTTCAAAAGAAAAGTTCAGGCTGATTTTACCTAAAAGTTCCTTTTCAAGTTCTTTTTGCTTTTGCTCAGTGATATCTCTCTCGATAGCAATAAAATGGGTGTAGAAGCCCTTTTCGTCTGCTACCGGAGAAACAGAAAAGTTGTTCCAGAATTCCTCTCCGTTTTTTTTATAGTTGATGGTGGTAATTTCACAAGTTTCCCTGTTTCGAAGTGCTTTTCCTAATCTGGCCAATTCCTCTTGATCCGAATTGGGCCCTTGCAGCATTCTTGGGGTTTTTCCAATTACTTCTTCCAAAGTATAGCCTGTCATTTGGGTAAAAGCTTCATTGACATAGAGAATACGTGGGCCGGGTTCATGTACCGGTTCAGCTTCGGTAATCATAACAGCATCGTTTGTATGGGTAATCACGCTTTCCAAAAGCTTTAGCCGTTGTTCTTCTTGTTTTTGCTCGGTAATGTCTTGAACCGTTCCTTCAAAAGAAAACGCTTTCCCGTTTTTATCTTTCACCAATCGTCCAAGTTCATGAACCCACCGAATGCTGTTATCGGGGCGAATTATGCGATGAACAAAATCGTGAATTTTCTTTCCGGCTAGTGAAGCGTCTTGTTCTTTGGTAAAAGCGTCTTGGTCGTCCGGGTGAATGGTTTGTAAGAACCGGTCATAAGTAAGCTCAAAAGTATCCCGATCCACCCCCCATATTTCATAGACCTCATCTGACCAGCTAAGCGTATTTGAGTTTAAATCCAGGCTCCAGTATCCTAACTTGGCAATAGAAGTGGCTGTTTTTAATTTTGCCTCTGAAGCCTGAAGCTGTCTTAACTGGTTTTGCTTTTCTGTGACATCCTGGCAAACAACAAGCAAACACGGGCGGTCATTGATATCAACCCTGTGCCCGTTGATTTCCATTTG
>JBBDIQ010000056.1:1274-12374 GCA_040880345.1 Flavobacteriaceae bacterium | reverse complement strand
CAAGCACCAAATTCCAAACGGTTATAGCTTGGAATTTGGATTTTGAAATTTGTGAGTTCTCCTATTTAGAGAGCATCAAAAGCTCATTGCAGATCACTTCGGTAATGTAGTGTTTTTTGCCTTCTTTGTCTTCCCAGGAGCGGGTGGTGAGTTTGCCTTCAACGGCAATTTCCTGTCCTTTGTTGACGTAGCCTTCCACTACTTTCACAAGCCCGCCTTTGATGACGATGTTGTGCCAGTCTGTGCGTTCTACTTTTTTGCCGTCTTTGTCTTTGTAGCTGTCATCTGTGGCCAAAGAAAATTTAGCCATTTTGTTGCCATCAGCGAAGTTAATGATTTCAGGTTCCTGACCTAATCTTCCAATCAACTGTACTTTGTTTCTAAGTGCGTTCATAATAATAAAATTTAATTGTTAAACAGTTAATACATTTTGTTGTTTCGACCTGTTGGTTTCATACAACGGTACAAAGATGTGACGGGCTGCAAATTTTATTCGGTTATTACGCATTTACTTTCGTTTGTAAACGTTTGTAGTCGTTTGTACACGTTTTTATTATTGATTATCAATACTTTACTCAATTAAATTTATTTTTAAAAAATGTTGTATTTTGGTTGTAGACTAAAGTGTATAGAGTTTAAACTTGTTGAGTATAATGAAAAATGATAAAAAAAATTAAAATCAAAATAGTGTTATTCGAAACTATTGCTTTGATTTTTATCATTCATGGACTTCAAAGATTATATGTAGCATCACAAGGCGCTAAATATGATGCCTTAATGAATGAAAATTGGGAAAAATTTGAATACCTAACTAATTTAACTGCTGGACAGTTTTTAGCCAATAGAGGAATTTGGACTTTTGGAATTTTAATAACAGGAGTTTTAGTTATAGGATTTTTAAATTGGAAGAAAAAAATCAATATAATTAATTCAATTTTACTTTTTTTATTGATAATAGGAATTGCGCCAACTGGTTTTTATATGAAAGGAATTGTAAATAATTATTTAAATTATTTTTCTGGCCTATTTGGTGAAAAGTATGGAATATCATTTTTTATTGGCGGAACAATTTTAACATTAATTGGAATTACAATTTTGTGGATGACCCTAAGCAAATATAAAAAACAATATACACAACATCAACTATAATCTATGGCTTCAACCGGCCCAGTCGGAAAATTGCCTGCGGCCAGTTCGCTGCGCTCGTGTCTCACGGATTTTCCTCAGGTCTAGGTTTTGTTTGCTAAATTAGTTGATGAATTCACGCCACAGTTTATAGCCGAGAAACGTTGTAAAGTTTGCTTCAAAAATATTAATAAACATTTTACGATTTTGATAGCTAAAATTAGAAATCTATAAGTATGAATAAAATATTTCATTTAATCTTAATCCTATTTCTCACAATATCTTGTGATAAAAATAAAAAACAGACTGTAAAACTAGAAGACTTTAATCTATCTAACCCAGTTCACTTCCAAACAGCTTTGGTTGATTTTTACTTTGAAAAAGATGATTTAATTGATTATTGTAATAGTGAAGATGATGGAGAAGATAATGATTTCACTTTTGCTCAAATATTAGAGTATTTGAATTCATATGATACGATACCAATATTTATACCTGACACTTTAGGAACTAAAATGACAATAGAAGATAGTACATATATTAAAAATAGTGATAGTTTGATAAGAGTAAGAGATCAAAACCATCCTTATGCTTACATAACTGACGACATAAGATGGGCGATTATTGATTTTGCTCGGAATGGAAAAATAAAAGTCTTTGAAAGGTCAACAGAGAAATGGCTGGACACAATTATCATTGATGAAATCGAAACTAAATGGTACGGAGAAACAAATATTACTCTAACTAACGATAGTATAATATTTAGACAATTACGATGGATAAAATAAAATACTACGCCCAATAACTAAACCTAAAACAAGAAAGCTCAAGAAATTTTTTTCTACCTTGAAATAATTCTTCACAACTTTAAAACAGCTTTTAAAAAAATGACAGAAATACATATCAAAAAATATATTAGATACTTTTTTGGTGTATCGATACTGTTATTTGTTCTAAACAAGTTGTATCTGAGACCTTGGGTTATAGAAAACGAACTTTCAGGATTTGTATTGATGGTCACCAACTCAATTCCCAATCTTTTGGAAGCAATAATAGGGACACTCATTACAACAGGAATTCTTCTGCAACTACATTTTTACTTTACCAAAACAAGAACTCATAAAAATCTACCTATTCGCATTTTTGCGGTTGTTATTGCTGCAATTTATGTGATTTCCCAGGAGATAAAGTTTCATAATCTTGGAGGGAATAATGTCTATGACCCTTTTGATTTGATTGCCTCTGTTATTGGGCTAGTTGGAACTTTTATGATAATACAACTCTTTGGGTTTGTTGACGACCCAAAGGATTGAGTTTCTAAAATCAATTGAAATGGCTCAGTTGAAAAATCACAATTTCAAATAAAAATCCTCCACCAAGGCTTTAAATTCATTAGTGTATTGGTGGCGTGAAATTTCAAGTACCAATTCGTTTTCTTCCGTGTTTTGTTTCGTAAAGGAAAATTGTAAGAGGCTGCGTTTTACAGGCGCAGTTTCCGTGCCGCGCACACGGGTAATGTGGTGAGGAAATAATCCGAATTGTTTTGCCAAAGCTAAGAACCTTTCCTCTTCAGCAAAAGGAATTACCACGGCGAGCTCCCCCACTTCAGAAAGCAATTGTGACGCATAGTTCACCAAATCCTCAAAAGGCAGGCTGTCATAAAACCGTGCTTTTTTTCGATTTTCGGGAATATCAGTCTCCCTTTCATTGGGAAGAAAATAAGGCGGATTGGAAACAATCAAATCATATTTCTCATCTTCGGGTTCGTCGGCAAATTCATCCAGCGAGGCATGAAAACAAAACAGGCGATTAGCCCAGGGGGAATTTTCAAAATTCTCTACACATTGTTCATAGGCATCTTCATCTATTTCAATAGCATCTATTTGTTCAGCATCACTTCTTTGTGCGAGCATCAACCCAACGAGTCCCGTGCCCGCCCCAATATCAAGTATGGATTGCGGATTGTTTTTCAACGAAGTCCACGCACCCAGCAACACACCATCTGTGCCCACTTTCATAGCACAGCGGTCCTGCTCAATGGTGAATTGTTTAAACTGAAAACTCATTTTAGTAAATAGTGGTGAGTGGTTAGAGGTGAGTAAAAAATATTTAAAAAGTCTTAGTACTTGATACTCAAATCTTAATACTATTGTTTAAATATACAAATCAATTAACCCTTCCGGAGTATTCAGAAGCAGGGTTTTATTTTTCTTATCTACTTTTTGGATAAAATCGTCGTTTACGGGAATCAATATTTGCTTTCCGTCACGCTCAATTTCGAATAAGGCTTGTGCAGCACTGTCGTTCACACCTTTTACGACACCAATTTTTCCAAAATTGACATCCTCAGCAGTAAAGCCAATAATCTCGTGGTAGTAAAATTGATCGTCGTCAAGTTCGGGTAAAAAGTTTAATGGCAAATACACCTCAAGTCCAATGATTTCATCAGCTTTTTCTTCAGAATTGACATCTTCAAACTGAACGCGCAGTAAGGTAGATTTGTGAAGAGCACTTTTTTCAATAAAAAATGGAATCAAGTTGTTGTTGTAATCAACAAAAACCGATTCCATTTCAGTGTACAATTCGGGTTCGTCTGTATCGAGTTTGATTAAAACTTCCCCTTTAAAGCTATATTTTCTAACGATTTTGCCCAGGTAGAAACATGCCTCCTTTTGCATCGTAAAATGAATTAAGCTTCTTTTTTCTCTTCTTCTGCTTCTTCTGCCGGAGTGTCTTCAGCTTTTGGAGTTTCCTCTTTTGCAGGAGCTTCTTCAGCGGGAGCTTCTTCGGCTTTTGGAGTTTCCTCTTTAGCAGGAGCTTCTTCAGCGGGAGCTTCTTCAGCTTTAGGTTCCTCAGCAGCAGGTGTTTCTTCAACAACTGTTTCAGTAGCTTCAGCGGTAGCTTCCGGAGTTTCCTCAGTCGCTTCTTCTGTTACTTCTTCTGCGGTTGCATCGGCTTCAGCTTCAGCAGCGGCAGCCATACGCTTTTCATTAACGGCTTTTTCAGCGGCAAGTGCATCAGCTTTTGCTTTCGCTTCAGCTTTAGAAAGTCCTTCTTTTTTAGCACTCACTCTTCCAGCTTTTTCTTCTAACCAAGCTTGGAATTTTTCTTCAGCTTGTTCTTCAGTTAAAGCGCCTTTAGCAACTCCTCCCATAAGGTGTTTTTTCATCATAACTCCTTTGTAAGAAAGAATGGCTCTTGCAGTATCGGTGGGTTGAGCACCATTTTGCAACCATTTTACAGACCCGTCAACATCAATATTGATTTCTGCGGGGTTTATGTTTGGATTGTAAGTTCCCAGTTTTTCTAAATACTTACCATCTCTTGGTGCACGGGCGTCTGCCGCCACAATCCAGTAAAAAGGTTTTCCTTTTTTACCGTGTCTTTGTAATCTAATTTTTACAGGCATAAATGAATTAATTTTGGAGGTTCTCGACCTCGGTTATAATTGAGGGCGCAAAGATACTATAAAAATTATATTTCTGATTTAAAATCCTTTAAATAAAACAACAAAAGTTTAAAAAAAGGGTTTTTTTCATTAGGTTTGTAAAATTATATAAGGAATTTGACATTCTTTCGTTATAGGTCAAATACCCTAACAATTGAAATTTATGAAATGCCCTATAACATTTTGCAAACCAAACTAAATGATTAATATGGCATTACATCTGACCGATGAAAAACAAATAAATATAAGCAGATGAAAACCTTTATGCTATTCATTTTCGCAGTTTTTGCCCTAACAAGCTGCGATGATATTCAAGACAACAGTCCTGCCCTTCAGGTAGAACTTGATGGAGAACTGTACCGCGCTATTGATGCCAGAGCTGAAATTTTACCCAATGGCAACTTGGTTATGCAAGGATTAACTGATGTGGAAAACTTAACCATAACCTTGAGTGGTTCTTCGGAAGGTGTTTATACCCTGGGAGCGACCGGTGTTAATCGGGCTGCTTTTCAGGACTTTCTGGGCTCAATTTATACCACCAGACCCTTTGGAGATGGGCAAGTTGTGATTGAAAGTACCGCAAACAACACGTTTACAGGAACCTTTAAATTTGATGCATACCGTTTTGGTTTGGATACCTTAAATGCTCAAAAAGGATTCTTCTTTAAAGTCCCCATCATTGCCGGTTCAACTTCAGATGAACCGGACCCGCCAGCAAATTTCTTATCTGCAACAATCGATGGAACCAATTTTGAAGCTGAAACCACTACTGCATCAGAAGCAAATGACCTTATCACAATCAACGGAAGCAAAGATAATCAGAGTATTTCACTTTCATTTCCAAGTGCTCTTACCGGTGGAAATAATCCCATTGGCGAAATGATTAACGCAAGCTATACCCTTGATGGGGTGACGCTGCAAGCTGCTTCAGGAAATATATCTATTGTGAATCACGATACAACTTTAAACGAAATTTCAGGTGCATTTTCCTTTTTAACAGGTGGCACTGAAGGTGTTGAAGTTACCCAAGGGCAGTTCAGCGTTTCCTATTAACAAGAATTTTATACTTTAATCAATATAAGGTGGCTCATTTGAGTCACCTTTTTTTGTATAAAATTTTAGCAGTTGTTAATAACTAATCTTTTATTTCAGCAGAAAGAATTTGTATTTTTAAAGTCTCATTTTTTCTCGCCAAAAACACTGATATATGTACCTGATTTTTGATACCGAAACCACCGGATTACCAAAAAATTATAACGCTCCCGTCTCTGATACCGATAACTGGCCACGCTGTATTCAAATCGCCTGGCAACTGCACGACGCGATGGGAAACCTCATCGAAAATCAGGATTATTTAATACAACCGGACGGTTTCAACATCCCTTTTGATGCCGAAAAAATTCACGGTATCTCTACAGCACTCGCCGAAAAAGAGGGAATACCGCTTGAAGAAATGCTCAGCAAATTCAACGAAGCATTGAGCAAAGCCAAATTTGTCGTGGGTCAAAATGTGGGCTTTGACATCAACATTATGGGTGCCGAGTTTTACCGAAAAAATACCGAAACTACCTTAACAAAACTTCAGATTCTTGACACCTGTACAGAACACACTGCACAACTCTGTCAAATTCCCGGTGGGCGCGGTGGAAAATTTAAACTTCCCACACTTACAGAATTGCATGAATATCTTTTTAATGAGCCTTTTGCAGAAGCCCATAATGCTACTGCCGACGTTGAAGCAACCACTCGTTGTTTTCTGGAACTCATTAGAAGACAGGAATTTACTGCCAAAAAACTTGATGTGCAACCAGATTATTTTGAACAATTTTCTGAGGAAAATCCAAAACCCATTCAGCTCATTGGATTAAAGCATATCAATCTGAAAAAAGCGTCAGAAAAAATCAGGCAGGAATTAGAAAAAGACATTTCTGAAGATATTTCACAAGCAGATATCAAACAAAACATAGCCGATTTAAAAGAGGTTCCTTTTGCACATCTGCACAACCACTCTCAGTTTTCGATTTTACAATCCACCTCCAGCACACAAGACCTCGTCAAAGCTGCCGCCGAAAACAATATGCCCGCTCTCGCAATCACCGACACCGGAAACATGATGGGCGCCTTTCACTTTGTCAAAGCTGTCGCCGCTCACAACGCAAAAGCTACCAAAGCAGCCGAAGAAAAAGAAAAAACACCTCAGCTCATCAAACCCATTGTGGGCTGCGAATTTTTTGTCTGTGAAGACCGATTGAATAAAAACACCAAAGACCACGGCTACCAGGTTGTCTTTCTTGCCAAAAACAAACAAGGCTATCACAACCTTGCAAAAATGGCCTCCATTTCCTATACCGAAGGCTTTTATTATGTACCCCGCATCGACAAAGAAATTGTAGAACAATACAAGGACGACTTAATCGTCCTCACCGGAAGCCTCTATGGCGAAGTCCCCGGAAAAGTTCTGAACATTGGAGAAAACCAAGCCGAGGAGGCCTTACTTTGGTGGAAAGAACACTTTGGAGACGACCTTTATATCGAGCTCAACCGCCACCATCAGGAAGATGAAGATCGTGTGAATCCTGTGCTCATCGACTTTGCAAAAAAGCACAATGTGAAACTCGTTGCCACAAACAACACCCACTACATCAAGCAGGAGGACGCCAATGCACACGATATTTTACTCTGTGTCAAAGACGGCGAAAAGCAGGGAACACCCATTGGGCGCGGCAGAGGTTACCGCTATGGATTGCCCAATCAGGAGTATTATTTTAAAAGCACTGAAGAAATGAAAGCGCTTTTTAGAGACATTCCCGAGGCCATTTTTAATATTAAAGAAGTCATTGATAAAGTAGAACCCTTCACGCTTGCGCGAAATGTCTTACTGCCCAAATTTGATATTCCTAAAGAATTCATCCTGGAAAACGATGAAGATGGAAAGCTCGGTGAAAATGCCTATCTGAAACACCTTACGTATGAAGGCGCTAAAAAAAGATATCCCAATATCACACCTGAAATTCAAGAGCGCCTCGATTTTGAACTCGATGTCATTGCCAACACCGGTTATCCCGGTTACTTTTTGATTGTTCAGGATTTTATTGGAGAAGCCCGAAGGATGGGGGTCTCTGTGGGTCCCGGAAGAGGTTCGGCTGCAGGTTCTGCTGTGGCATACTGTCTGGGCATTACCAATATCGACCCTATTGAATATGACCTTCTTTTTGAGCGTTTCCTCAATCCCGATCGTGTGAGTATGCCCGATATTGATATCGATTTTGACGACGAAGGACGCAGCAAAGTCATGGATTATGTCATCAATAAGTATGGTGCCAATCAGGTGGCCCAAATCATTACTTATGGCACCATGGGTGGAAAATCGGCTATCAGAGATACTGCAAGAGTACTTGACCTTCCGTTGGGAGATGCAGACCGCATAGCCAAACTGATGCCGCCAATGACCAAACTCCATAAAATTTTTGGCTATAGTGAAAGTGAACTACGCCAGGCTTTTAGGACAGAAGATTTGGAAAAAGTCAACGAATTACTCACCATTTCAAAAGGCAATGACCTTCAGGCGCAAACGATTAATCAGGCAAGAATCCTTGAGGGTTCTGTTAGAAATACAGGAATTCACGCTTGTGGGGTGATTATTACCCCCGGTGACATTACCAATTATGTTCCGGTGGCAACCGCGAAAGATTCAGACCTCTTTGTTACACAATTTGACAACTCGGTCGTTGAAGAAGCAGGGCTACTGAAAATGGACTTTTTAGGTTTAAAAAACTTAACCATTATCAAAGACGCGGTTGAGTTGGTTAAAATCAAGAGAAACATTGAACTTGACCCAGACACCTTTCCGCTTGACGATGAAAAAACTTACGAGCTCTTTCAACGAGGAGAAACTGTCGCCACCTTCCAGTATGAATCTGCCGGGATGCAGAAATACATGAAAGATCTGAAACCGACGGTTTTTGCAGATTTGATTGCAATGAATGCCCTGTATCGTCCGGGTCCCATTGAATACATCCCCAGTTTTATCAGAAGAAAAAACGGTGAGGAAGAAATCACTTATGACCTTCCCATTATGGAAAAATACCTAAAGGAAACCTATGGTATTACGGTGTATCAGGAGCAGGTGATGTTGCTTTCTCAAGAATTGGCCGACTTTACAAAAGGTGATGCCGATGTGTTGCGAAAAGCGATGGGAAAAAAATTATCTGATGTACTCGCAAAAATGAAACCTCGCTTTCTGGAAGGTGGTGCCAAAAATGGTCACCCAACAGAAATCCTTGAAAAAATATGGAAAGACTGGGAAGCTTTCGCAAGTTATGCATTCAACAAATCCCACTCCACTTGCTATGCGTGGATTGGATATCAAACCGCCTATTTAAAGGCCAATTATCCCGCAGAATATATGGCGGCCGTGCTTTCAAACAACATGAACGACATCAAGGAAGTCACCAAATTTATGGAAGAGTGCAAGCGCATGGGCTTAGAAGTTTTAGGTCCGGATGTGAATGAATCTTTTTACAAATTTACAGTAAACAACCAGGGTGCCGTGAGGTTTGGAATGGGAGCCGTAAAAGGAGTTGGCGGCAACGCCGTCGCCACCATTGTTGAAAACCGAAAAGACGGCAAGTACAAATCGGTTTTTGATTTGGCAAAGCGCATTGATTTGAGGTCAGCAAACAAAAAAGCCTTTGAAAATTTGGCTTTGGCCGGTGGCTTTGACAGTTTTGACACACACCGGGCACAGTATTTACACGATGAGGGTGATGGCATTATTTTTCTGGAAAAAGTGTTGCGCTATGCAGCGAAATTTCAGGAAAATGAAAATTCGTCGCAAATAAGTTTGTTTGGTGAAGCCAGCGATGTCCAAATCCCGGAGCCCGAAGTGCCTCCCTGTGAAGAATGGGGCACCATGAAAAAACTTAAATTGGAGAAGGAAGTGGTGGGAATCTATATTTCCGGCCATCCGCTGGATGATTTTAAAACTGAAATAAATACTTTTTGCAGAAACCGAATTGCTGATTTTTACAATATAGAAAGTTTCATCAATAAAGAACTTATTTTTGGAGGTGTCGTTACAGAGGTACAACATCGTGTTTCCAAAAACGGAAAAGGCTGGGCTTCCTTTATCATTGAAGATTACAGCGATTCTTTTGAGTTTAGAATATTTGGGGAAGAATATCTTAAATTTCGCCATTTTCTCATTCCAAATGGATTTTTATTTTGCAGGGTATTCGCCAAAGAAGGTTGGATTGATAAAAAAACAGGCAACAAAACCGATACTCGCATTCAATTCACCTCTATCCAATTGTTGCAGGATGTTTTAGAAAATAACTCCAAAAGACTTACCATTCAATTAAAAATGGATGAGATACTTGATGCGCAGGTTGAAGCGTTAAAAAAATTATTAAAATCACATAAAGGAAACCACTCACTTGATTTCTACTTTTATGAACCGGAAGAAAACATACAGTTGCAGTTGAGCAGCAGAAAACAAAAAATTCAGATTTCGCAAGAGCTTCTTGACGCCCTTGATAAGGAAAGCTTTTTGTATAAACTAAATTAAAATAACATTCACTGATGTGTTTATAATCAAAACTGATTTGTTTTTTGTAAGTTTTGGGAACTATTTTGACTAAATTTGTAAACTATTAAAAACAAATATTATGGCATTAGAAATAACAGATGCAACGTTTGAAGAAACGGTGCTAAAAAGTGATAAACCGGTATTGGTTGATTTTTGGGCAGCATGGTGCGGCCCTTGCAGAATGGTGGGACCCATCATTGAAGAAATCAGCAAGGACTATGAAGGAAAAGCCGTTGTTGGCAAAGTAGATGTGGATGCAAACCAGGAGTTTGCCGCAAAATATGGTGTGAGAAACATCCCTACTGTTTTGGTGTTCCAAAACGGAGAGGTTGTGGGACGCCAAGTGGGTGTCGCTCCAAAAGCTACTTATGCAGAAGCAATTGATGCTCTTTTGTAATAAATAAATCACAAATTAATGGAAAAGGTTTAGCGTGTTGTTAAACCTTTTTTTATTTTTAGAAAAAAATTAAACAATGAGTAAACCTATAAAAGTTCAGGACACAATAGACAGTAAATTACTGGAAGAAAGAAAAGTTTTTCTCTGGGGTCAGGTAGATGATGATTCGGCCAAGCACGTGATTGACCGCTTGATGTATCTCGATGCCATTGAAAAAAAAGACATTCATTTTTACATCAATAGCCCGGGAGGTTATGTTACTTCCGGTTTTGCCGTTTATGACTGTATGAAATCCTTAAAAAGTGATGTTTCAACCATTTGCACCGGTTTTGCTGCTTCTATGGGATCTATTTTACTTTCTGCGGGAACAAAGGGAAAACGATTTATCCAGCCACACGCCCGGGTGATGATTCACCAACCCAGCGGAGGCGCACGTGGTCAAGCCAGTGATATTGAAATCACGGCTCAGGAAATTTTAAAGACCAAAGAATTAAGCGCAAAAATCCTCGCTGATAATTGCGGTCAAAGTGTAGAAAAAATCCT
>JBBDIQ010000056.1:0-1174 GCA_040880345.1 Flavobacteriaceae bacterium | reverse complement strand
AGGTATGGACATTCAAACGCAAATAAATGAAATAACAGGTTTTAAAAACCTGGAGCTCCTCGCCACTCAAGTAGTGGAGGGATTTATTTCGGGGTTGCACAAGAGTCCGTTTCACGGTTTTTCTTCAGAATTTGCAGAGCATAAAGTGTATAATTCCGGCGAAAGCACAAAACACATCGACTGGAAACTTTTTGCCAAAACCGACAAGCTTTTTACAAAGCGCTATGAAGAGGAAACCAACCTGCGTTGTCACCTCATCATTGACAATTCCACCTCGATGCACTACCCCGAAAAAAAGGAGTTTAACATCAATTCTTTGAATAAAATTGCTTTTTCGGCATTAGCCGGTGCAGCGGTCATGAATTTATTAAAGAGGCAACGCGATGCGGTGGGGCTGAGTATCTATTCTCAGGAATATGAATTTTACGCACCTGAAAAAGGTAGTGAACGCCACCATCAGATGTTGCTTGACAAGTTAAATGAAGCTGTCATCACAAAATCCAAAGACAAAAAAACGGAAACCTATCAATTTCTGCATCTCATTGCCGAAAAAATGAAACGTCGCTCGCTGGTGTTTTTATTTTCAGATATGTTTCAGGATAACCTGGATGAAGAAAAATTGTTTGAAGCTTTACAACATTTGAAATACAACAAACACGAGGTCATTCTATTTCACACCATAGATAAGAGCAAAGAATTGCGTTTTGATTATGACAACAAACCCAGGAAATTTGTGGATGTGGAAACCGGCGAATTCATCAATGTGTACCCGGACACGATCAAAGAAAATTATGAAAAAGCGGTTTCGTCTTACTTTAAAGAGTTAAAGCTCAAGTGTGCACAATACCGCATTAAGTATGTAGAAGCCGATATCAATGCAGGCTTTTCAAAAATCCTGACTACTTATTTAATTGAAAGGCAAAAGTTCACTTAAAGATTGCATCTTTTTTTTAAAATTTGTTTGCGTAAACTAAAATAGGGTGTATATTTGCCCTCGCTAATAAGCAATCAGTCTAAAGTTTCAGACTGATACGTTCAAAAAAGCAAAATAAAGCAACCTTGGTTGTCTCTAACTGTTGTTAGAAATAAAGTTTATTTTGGTCTGGTAGTTCAGTTGGTTAGAATACCTGCCTGTCACGCAGGGGGTCGCGGGTTCGAGTCCCGTCCAGACCGC
>JBBDIQ010000055.1:54554-69220 GCA_040880345.1 Flavobacteriaceae bacterium | reverse complement strand
TCGCGCCTGCTTTGGGAGCAGGAGGTCGCAGGTTCGAATCCTGCCACCCCGACAATATTTTATAAAGACTCTGGTCGCGTAGCTCAGCTGGATAGAGCATCTGCCTTCTAAGCAGACGGTCAGAGGTTCGAATCCTCTCGCGATCACACAAAGCCTCACATTTATGTGGGGTTTTATTATTTTATAGCTTTTTAAGTCTACACATTATTCTTAAAAAACCTCAAAAGATTCTATAACAATTATACGGGTGACAGTTGGGATGGTCAGAGGTTCCCCCGAAATTTTGGGGCTCTCGCGATTACAGCACTACCCCGCCTTTATAGTGGGTTTTTTGTTTTTATATAATTTCCTCAGACTTGTTTTCACTCTTTTTTTTGAAATACATTTAATCATAAAATTTCATGCAGTGGTTAATTTTTTGAACACATCCGGACTTCTTGAAATTAGTAAAACAGATGTTTCTTCTCAGATTGATAATTGCTTTTATTTTATGTAAATTTGTTGTCTTAGAATTTTAAAAATCTTAAAATAGTTATAATGAGTAAAAATGTAGTAATAGTCTCAGCAGCAAGAACACCAATTGGAAGTTTTATGGGAGGTTTATCCTCCTTTTCAGCAGCTCAATTAGGTTCACTAGCAATAAAAGGAGCACTCAATAAAATAAATCTTGACCCTAATCTTGTTCAGGAAGTTTTAATGGGCAACGTTGTACAGGCCGGAGTGGGTCAAGCACCTGCTCGTCAAGCAGCAATGGGCGCCGGAATCCCAAATACTGTGGGATGTACAACCGTAAACAAAGTGTGTGCCTCCGGAATGAAAGCCGTTATGCAAGGGGCACAGGCTATAAAATCAGGAGATGTTGATATTGTAGTTGCCGGCGGTATGGAAAGCATGAGTAACATTCCACATTATACTTATTTAAGACAGGCTACAAAATTTGGGCCATCAACTCTGGTGGATGGCATGCAAAAAGATGGACTGGTTGATGTCTATGATAACAATGCAATGGGGGTTTGTGCAGATGAATGTGCTGTTGAATACAAATTTTCAAGAGAAGACCAGGATAAATTTGCAATTCAATCTTATGAAAGATCTGCAAAAGCGTGGAAAGAAGGAAAATTTGCTAAGGAAGTAATTCCTGTTGAAGTACCGCAAAGAAAAGGAGAACCCATTACAATTTCTGAAGATGAAGAGTTTAAAAATGTTTTCATTGACAAAATTCCCAATTTAAGATCTGCTTTCACAAAAGACGGAACCGTTACAGCGGCAAATGCTTCTACCATTAATGATGGTGCCGGAGCAGTTGTTTTAATGTCTGAAGAAAAAGCCAATGAACTTGGACTAAAGCCTCTTGCAACTATAAGAAGCTATGCTGACGCTGCACAGGAACCCAAATGGTTTACCACTGCTCCTGCAAAAGCTTTACCTCTGGCGCTAAATAAGGCAGGCGTTACTATTAATGAAATTGATTACTTTGAATTCAATGAGGCGTTTTCTGTTGTTGGCTTGGCAAATATGAAAATTTTGGGTCTCAACGATTCAAATGTAAATGTGAATGGTGGAGCTGTATCTTTAGGACACCCATTGGGATGCAGCGGGGTGAGAATTTTAATTACGCTTCTTAGCGTTCTTGAACAAAACAACGCAAAACTTGGTGCTGCAGCAATCTGTAATGGTGGTGGCGGAGCCTCTGCAATGGTTATTGAAAGAGTTTAAATGAAACATTCATTATTAAATTCTCTTTCAACTCTAAAAATCTTTCAAAAGAATGGTTCGTGTGACCCTTTTAAAACAACTAAAATAGACACATGAAATATGGCCTTTGCAATCTAAGTCTGGTCCCGTTAAGGCTTGAAGCTAGTGATACAAGTGAGATGGTCTCGCAGCTATTGTATGGTGATCATTTCAAAATCATAGAGAATAAAAAAAAATGGTGTAAAATTAGGCTTGCATTTGACAATTATGAAGGCTGGATTGATACAAAACAATTTTTAGAAATTAATTCAGAAGTATATCATTCTTTAGAAGATCAAACTCCAAAAATGACATCAGATATCATGGAGTTTATTTCAGATTTTAATGGTGCATTAATTCCTGTTTCTATTGGTTCAAACCTGAATGCATTGCCTTTTTTAAAACACTCTTATGAGGGCAACTTTGTAAAAGGAACCTATGCAAAACCTAATCTTATTGAAACAGCATTGCTCTTTTTGAACTCACCTTATTTATGGGGAGGCAAAAGTGCTTTTGGGATAGACTGCAGCGGTTTTACTCAGTTAGTTTATAAGTTAAACGGGTATATCTTATTAAGGGATGCAAAAGACCAGGCAACTCAAGGTGAGACTCTTAGTTTTATTGAAGAAAGTGAACCCGGGGATCTAGCCTTTTTTGACAATAGTGAGGGCGTCATAACTCACGTTGGTATTATAATGAATGATAATTACATCATTCATGCGCACGGAAAAGTTAGAATTGACTTATTAGACCACAGTGGTATTTTTAATATTGAATTAAAAAAACACAGTCATAAATTAAGAGTCATCAAAAAAATTATTTAGCAATAGCTAGCCATTTAAATACATTAAGGTATGAAAATCTTCTACTTAGCATTGATAATTTCACTTACATCAATTTACATTTTACATTCTCAAACCAATAGTACAGATCCAATCTATGATTTTTTAGTTTGGCAAGATGAGTTTGAAGAAAATGGTTTACCAGATTTTGAAAAATGGCATCATCAAACTCTTTTGCCTAATGGAAGCTCTTGGTACAATGGAGAAATCCAGCACTACACCAACAGAATTGAAAATACCAATATTGAAAATGGTGTTTTAAACATTACTGCTATCAAAGAACCATATACTGATCAAGGTGTTACTAAACAATTTACGTCTGCTCGTCTAAACTCAAAATTTGCATTCACTTATGGACGTGTTGAAGTTCGTGCCAAACTACCCACAGGCATAGGAACCTGGCCAGCAATATGGACACTTGGGAAAAATATTATTGAGCCCGGAGCATACTGGTATTTACAAGGTTTTGGAACGCAATATTGGCCTGCTTGTGGTGAAATTGACATTATGGAACATTGGGGTGAAAATCAAAATTTTGTTCAAAGTGCAATTCATACACCATCAAGTTATGGAGGGACTATAAATCACGGAGGTCAATACATACAAACTGCTTCTTCAGATTTTCATATTTATACACTTGAATGGTTTCCAGATAGAATGGTTTTTTCTGTTGACGGAGTTGTACACTACCAATATGAACCAGAGGTTTTTAATTCGGATACCTGGCCTTTTGATCTAGAACAGTATATTTTACTCAACTTTGCAATACTCCCCTCAATTGACCCAAATTTCACTTCAGATTCTCTGGAAATAGATTATGTGAGAGTTTATCAGGAAGCTCCTTTAAGCAGTATTGATGAGCAGAAAAATCCGCAAATTTATTTAACCCCTAACCCAATAGCATCATTTGCAACTTTTGAAATTAAGAAAAATGACGTTGGCGGGACGATGTCAATTTTTTCAATTCAAGGTGAATTTATAGAAGAGTTTTTAATAACATCTTCAAAAACTACAATTGATTTTTCTAATTATGGAAAAGGCATTTATTTAGCAAACTATATACACGACACTAAAAGTCAAGTAATTAAAATAGTTAAAAAGTAAACATTTATAAATCCTAAATTAATTGTTCCGAATAAAAAAAGGGTTCGTGTTTTAAACGAACCCTTTCACATTTATACTATTGAATCTTAATTTTTACTCTTCAATTGCCTCAATTCTAGACTTCATTTCTTTAAACTTAGCATCTTCTCCAAGAATTGAATATATATTCATTAATGTTCTTAAAATATTTGCATCTTTTGGTCTCGCTTTCAAAGCACTTTCTAGATAAGGAACTGCTTCTTTGTACATGTTATTTCTTTGATCAATCAATTCGTCATAACGCTTATTGTCTTTTGCAGAGGTTCCCAAAGAATTCATTTCTTCAATGAGAGCTTGTTCTTGATCTAGTATTAATACCGCCATATTCACTTGCGCATTTACATAATCAGGGTCTAACTCAAGAGCTCTTTTATAATAGTTTATTGCATTTTCATTGTCACCTATTTCGGAAGCACTCACTCCAAGATTGTAAAATAATTCAGGATTGTCAGGGTCTGAAGCAACGACTTGTTTCATAAGCTCATTATATTTCTTCATGTCCTTCATTTGAAGCGCAATGTTGGCCTCGGCCTTTATTAATGAAACATCATTTGGATCTTCTTTTCTAGCATTTGAAATTAATTCTTTAGCTTCTTCAATTTTTCCATTTTCAACATATAGAACCCCTAAATCTCTCAAAATAACGGGTCGTCTAGATTCTGACATTCTCTCTTGAGGTCTTACATAGTTTCCAGACATCATCATTAAATTTTGTTCTTCTTTATTTCCAAACACCTCAACTTCACCCGTCTCCTTGTCTGTTGCTATGTATTCTTTTTCAATACCTGTATAGCCAAGATTTAGTAATTCTTCATAATAATTCATAGCATTTACATACTCTTTTGCATTCATTGCATTTATTGCTGCAAAATAAAGGTAAGCCGTATCAACTTTACTAATAGTATAACCTGCATAAAGTTTTTTTGATGCATCACTATACTTTTGAGCATTTTGATCTTGAATTGCAGAATTAACAAGTCTCACTAATAATGCTTGAACTTCATCCTTTGCCTCTTTAGAATATTTTTGCTTACCGTTGGATTCAATCTCTGAAACCTTTTTAAATGCTTCAACAGAAGTCATTAAATCTTCTTGTTTATTACCGGCAGCACCCATGTATGCTTGACCTTTATAGAGATAAAACTCAGCTTTTTGGTCGTCATCGGCACTGTTTATTTGACCTTCAATAGAGGCTAAAATTTTCTTTGCTTGTTCAAAGGAACCGTTTTTGATTTCTTTTGAGGCGTCTCTCAATTCCTTTTTTTGGGAATATGACATGACTGCTAATAAAAGAGCAGTAATTATCAAAACTGTTTTTTTCATTGTTTTATTTTTTAATTATTCTTTATTATTATTGTTTGAATCAATATCCGTTCCACTTTCATTTAGGTCACCATTTTCTACTTCAACATCATCTTTCAACGTTTTTGCAACTGCTGCAATGGCATCGTCTTCTCTAACCTTTATCAATCGAACACCTTGAGTTGCTCTTCCCATTACTCTAAGGTCATCAACAGACATCCTTATAGCAATACCTGATTTATTTATAATCATCAAGTCATCACTGTCAAGAACACTTTTAATCGCAACTAAATTACCGGTTTTTTCTGTAATAGAAATGGTTTTTACACCTTTTCCGCCTCTGTTGGTGATTCTGTAAATAGCTTCACCATCTTCCGGGTCATCAATATAGGTGCGTTTTCCATATCCATTTTCAGAAACAACAAGAACCGTTTCTTCTCTGGGGTTTTCAATGGCTATCATACCAATTACTTCATCTTGTTCATTTGCAAGAGTTATTCCTCTAACTCCGGAAGCATTTCTCCCCATAGGTCTGGTTTTTTCTTCTTCAAACCGAATAGCTTTACCAGACTTCACAGCAAGCATAATTTGGCTGTCGCCGGTAGTTAATTTTGCTTCTAAAAGCTCATCTTCTTCTCGAATCGTAATTGCATTAATACCATTGGTTCTGGGTCGTGAATACTGCTCTAGTGGTGTTTTCTTGACCTGCCCTTTTTTAGTTGCCATGATTACAAAGTGGTTGTTGATGTATTCCTCATCTTTAAGATCCTGAACACAAATAAATGCCTTCACTTTATCATCCTGCTCAATATTTATTAAATTTTGAATGGCTCTTCCCTTTGAAGTTCTAGAGCCTTCGGGAATTTCAAAGACTCGCATCCAAAAACATTTTCCTTTTTGAGTAAAGAACAACATATATTGATGGTTAGTGCCTACAAAAAGATATTCTAGAAAATCTTCATTTCTTGTAGCAGATGCTTTTTGACCCACTCCACCCCTATTCTGTGTTTTGTATTCGTTAAGCGGTGTGCGTTTGATGTAGCCTGCATGGGAAATTGTTATAACTACTTTTTCGTCGGCAATAAGGTCTGTTATTGATACGTCTCCTCCGGCATATTCAATGGTTGACCTACGCTCATCTCCATATTTACTTTTAATTTCCAGTAATTCTTCTTTAATAATTTCCATTCTTTTATCTTCACTAGCAAGTATGTCTTTATAGTTTTGAATGGTTTTCATCAATTCTTCATACTCACTGCGTAATTTATCTTGCTCAAGACCTGTCAATTGACGCAATCTCATCTCTACGATGGCTTTTGCTTGAATTTCAGTTAATTCAAATGCATCAACCAGTTTTTGCCGTGCTTCATCTGCATTTGATGAAGCTCTAATCAACCTAATAACCTCATCAATATTGTCTGATGCAATGATTAAACCTTCTAGTATGTGAGCTCTTTCTTCTGCTTTTCGAAGTAAATATTCTGTTCTTCTGACAACAACCTCGTGACGGTGTTCAACAAAATATTGAATCAATTGTTTCAAATTGAGCATTTGTGGTCTTCCCTTTACAAGTGCTATGTTGTTTACACTAAAGGAGGATTGAAGTGAGGTATATTTATAAAGAGTATTTAAAACAATATTGGGAACAGCATCTCTTTTTAAGATATAAACAATGCGCATTCCGTTTCTATCAGATTCATCGCGAATGTTTGAAATTCCCTCAATTTTCTTTTCATTGACCAAATCTGCCGTTTTTTTAATCATATCGGCTTTGTTGATTTGGTAGGGAATTTCAGTAACGATGATGCATTCTTTGCCTTTAACCTCTTCAATTCTTGCTTTTGCCCGCATCACCACACGACCCCTTCCGGTTTCAAATGCTTCTTTAACACCTTCATAACCATAGATAGTTCCTCCTGTGGGAAAATCCGGTGCTTTAATGTGAGTCATCAACTCGGGTATATCAATATCTTTGTTTTCGATATATGCAATTGTACCATCAATAACTTCTGACAAGTTATGTGGAGGCATATTTGTTGCCATTCCCACAGCAATACCGGAAGCCCCATTAATCAATAAACCGGGCACACGGGTTGGCAAAACAGTGGGTTCTTCTAAAGTGTCATCAAAATTTAACTGAAAGTCAACAGTTTCTTTGTCAATATCTGCCAGCATATCTTCAGAAATCTTCTGCATTCTGGCTTCTGTATAACGCATTGCTGCCGGGCTATCTCCATCAATTGACCCAAAGTTACCTTGACCGTCAACAAGCATGTAGCGTAAACTCCACTCTTGAGCCATACGCACCATAGCATCATAAACAGAAGTATCACCGTGGGGGTGGTATTTACCTAAAACTTCCCCCACAATTCTGGCAGATTTTTTGTGGGCAGTATTTGACCTCACGCCCAGCTCGTGCATACCAAATAATACACGTCTGTGAACAGGTTTCATTCCATCTCTAACATCAGGAAGTGCACGTGACACAATGACCGACATTGAGTAATCTATGTAAGCTGATTTCATTTCCTCCTCAATGTTGATAGGAATCAATTTTTCACCTTCATTCATATGTTTTATTTTTTATTTATAATTAGCAAATTGTAGTGGGCAATATACGGCTTTTGAGGCTTTTTTTGATACTATTCAAGATGTGATTTGCACTATTTTATTAACAAAAAGCACCCTAAAAACAGTTAATAAATAGCCATTAAATAATTTTTATTTTGGAAAGTTTTTTTGTCTTTTTACTACTAATGCTTTAAGTAGGAATAGTTTTTGTACATTACTTGCTTATTTCGTAAATTTATACTCAAAGAAAATACTATGGACGATAATTTTTCCCCAAGAGTTAAAGATGTGATTGCTTACAGTAAAGAAGAGGCGTTACGGCTAGGTCACGACTTCATTGGAACTGAACACCTGATGCTGGGATTGCTTCGCGATGGAAATGGAAAAGCAATAAACATCCTTAACGCGCTCGATATAGACTTAAACCAACTTAGAAGAAAAGTTGAAATATTGAGTCCGGCAAATCCAAATACTGCAACTTTGGCAAATGATAAAAAGAATTTGCACCTCACAAGGCAAGCTGAGCGAGCACTCAAAACTACTTTTTTAGAAGCAAAGCTATTCCAGAGTTCCTCAATTAATACTGCACATCTTTTGTTGTGTATCCTGAGGAATGAAAATGACCCTACAACAAAATTACTCAACAAATTAAAATTAGATTACGATAGCGTGAAAGATCAATTTAAATTTATGATTGCAAATGATGAAAATTCATTTCAATCACCCACTTCTGAATCTTTTCCTAATGATGATGATGAAGCAGGCACTTCAAATGAAGGATCAAAGGACACCCCATTTGGTACGTCCGGAACTGCAAAACAAAATAAAAAATCAAAAACTCCTGTATTAGACAATTTTGGTCGTGATCTTACGGCATTGGCCGAAGAAGGAAAACTAGATCCTGTGGTGGGTCGTGAAAAAGAAATTCAAAGAGTTTCACAAATCCTAAGTAGGAGAAAGAAAAACAATCCTCTGCTCATCGGTGAGCCCGGAGTTGGTAAATCTGCTATTGCTGAAGGTCTGGCATTACGCATCATTCAACGAAAAGTTTCACGAATTCTTTTTGATAAACGTGTGGTTACCCTTGATCTCGCCAGTCTGGTTGCAGGAACAAAATACCGCGGTCAATTTGAAGAGCGCATGAAAGCTGTAATGAACGAACTGGAAAAAAATGATGACATCATTCTGTTTATTGATGAAATTCATACCATAGTTGGTGCCGGAGGTGCAACCGGATCTCTCGATGCCTCTAATATGTTTAAACCTGCTCTCGCTCGAGGCGAAATTCAATGTATTGGCGCAACAACCCTTGATGAATACAGACAATACATAGAAAAAGATGGGGCACTCGAAAGACGCTTCCAAAAAGTCATTATTGAACCCACTAGTGTTGAAGAGACCATAGAAATCTTAAATAATATCAAAGACAAATATGAGTCTCATCACAATGTGACTTATACAGATGAAGCAATTAATGCCTGTGTAGTCTTGACAAACAGATATATGACAGATCGCTTTCTTCCTGACAAAGCCATTGACGCTCTGGATGAGGCAGGCTCAAGAGTTCACATTACAAACATCAATGTGCCC
Source organism: Flavobacteriaceae bacterium (assembly GCA_040880345.1). Lineage (GTDB taxonomy): Bacteria > Bacteroidota > Bacteroidia > Flavobacteriales > Flavobacteriaceae > Planktosalinus. Next base: position 60,038 of record JBBDIQ010000055.1, on the reverse strand, counting down.
GAAAAAATAGTAGAAATTGAAGCACAACTCGAAGAAGTAAGAGAGCAAAAAAATTCTGTTGTTAAAAAACAGAAATATGAAGAAGCTGCTAAACTAAGGGATGATGAGAAAAAACTCGAAAAAGAATTAGCGATAGCTCAAGAAGAATGGGAGAATGATTCCAAACTCCACAGAGAAACGGTCACAGAAGAAAATGTAGCTGAAGTCGTCTCTATGATTACCGGAGTTCCTGTTAACAGAATTGCTCAAACAGAAATTAAAAAGCTATCAGAGTTGCCCAAACAAATCAAAGGGAAAGTTATTGGTCAGGATGAGGCAGTGAATAAAGTTGTGAAAGCAATTCAAAGAAATCGTGCCGGACTTAAAGATCCAAATAAGCCCATTGGTTCATTTATTTTTTTAGGACAAACGGGTGTTGGAAAAACACAACTTGCAAAAGTACTGGCTCGTGAACTTTTTGATTCAGAAAATGCATTGATTCGCATTGATATGAGTGAATATATGGAAAAATTTTCCATATCAAGGCTCGTTGGAGCACCTCCGGGATATGTGGGTTATGAAGAAGGAGGCCAACTCACAGAAAAAATAAGACGCAAACCCTATGCAGTAGTATTGCTTGACGAAATTGAAAAAGCCCACCCAGATGTTTTTAACATGCTACTACAAGTTCTTGATGACGGTTATTTAACAGATAGCCTGGGTAGAAAAATTGACTTCAGGAACACAATTATTATAATGACTTCAAATATTGGCGCAAGAAAATTGAAAGATTTTGGCCAAGGTGTTGGATTTGGCACTGCTGCAAAAACCAGCCAGGCAGATGACAATGCAAAAAGCATTATAGAAAATGCTCTCAAAAAAGCGTTTGCACCTGAGTTTTTGAATCGTGTTGATGATGTTGTAGTCTTTAATGCCCTGGAAAAAGAAGACATCAATAAAATAATTGACATTGAATTGTCTAAACTTTTCCTGAGAATCAAAGATTTAGGGTATTCTCTTACACTTACAAAAAGTGCAAAAGACTATATTGCAGACAAAGGTTTTGACAGAGAGTATGGAGCCAGACCCCTAAATAGAGCAATTCAAAAATACATTGAAGATGCATTGGCAGAAGAAATAATCACTTCCAAGCTGGTTGAAGGAGATCTTATAACAATGGATTTGGACAAGAAAACAAATGAATTGGTCATCAAAATTGAAAAACAGAAAAAGACAACTGAATCCTAATGACAAGAAAAAAGAAAATAATTCTGGGTATTTTAACTTTTTTACCCGTGTTTTCAATTTTAGCTTATTTTTTTGTTTTTTTAAAATTTTTCTTTAGTACACTGGGTACAGCAGCTAACGACCCGTTTATTGAAGAAGTTTTCTTTGAGAGCTTTATCATTCTATTTATTCTTATCATAGTTGCTATCTTATCAGGGATTGCATTGATGATTTATTATATAATTCATGCAAATTCAAATCCAAATTTTGATAGCAATCAAAAATTGATATGGATATTGATTCTTGTACTTTCCTCCTTTATTGGTAACATAATTTACTATTTCATTGAAATAATTCCTGACAAACAAATTAACCAATGAGTTATTCCAAGGAAGAACTGAAAGAGATTGAAACCCGAATCTACGCTGAAATTGACACAACAAGGGAAACTATTGAAAAGTTCAGAGAACTCACAAAACCCATTGCTCCAGAAAATGCAATTGGAAGGGTCTCAAGAATGGACGCTATCAACAATAAGGGAGTTAATGATGCTACTCTTAATAAAGCAGAGCAAAAATTAAAAAACCTTGAAATAGCGGTCACTAAAATAAATGAGCCCGATTTTGGAAAATGCAGAAGATGTAACAATCAAATCCCCATTGGAAGAATTTTACTCTTACCCCAAGTAACAATTTGTGTAAACTGTGCCGCAAGACTATAAATTTATTATTTTTATAGTCTAATACTAAACAAAAAATTAAAATCCAGTATGCGTGCAGCTTTAAAATATGATTTTTGTGATTTTTCAATCTTTGAAAATTTTATTATTGCAGTTATGAAAGAGGGAGTCACAGTACTTCCGGAACACAATTCTGTATTAATAGATCTTGCTGAAAAATATTTTAAAGACAAGCCGTTTGCATATATATCAAATAGAATAAACTCTTATTCTGTTGACCCGAAGGTTTTTGAAGAAACCTCAAAAATTAAAAATCTAATTGCTTTTGCTGTAGTTTCACAGTCTGATGTGAGAATCGCAAATGCATCATTTGAGCGACAGTTTTTGTCAAAACCCCATAAAAATTTCACAAAACTAATAGACGCAATAACCTGGTGTGAGCAACTTGTTGAAGAGTCAAAAGGTAAATTTTAATGAAATAATAAGTCAGCATCAATGCGAAAACTTTCCAAAAAAGAAACACTCGATTTAATATCACTTGCAAGTACCCGGTCCTCTTCTACAAATTTTACTTCTTTTCGATAAGTCTCCAGAAATGTCTCTAAAAATGGTGAGGTTTTTTTAGGTGCTCTAAAATGAATTGCCTGAGAGGCATTAAAGAGTTCAATAGACAAAATAGTTTCCACATTATTTAAAATTCGCAAACATTTTGTAGCGGCATTGGCTCCCATACTTACGTGATCCTCTTGCCCGTTTGAAGAAACAATTGAATCAACACTTGCCGGGGTAGCAAGTTGTTTGTTTTGGCTTACAATAGAAGCTGCAGTATATTGAGGAATCATAAAACCGGAATTTAATCCCGGATTGTTCACCAAAAAATGTGGTAAACCCCTGCTGCCTGAAATCAATTGATAGATACGTCTTTCAGAAATACTTCCCAATTCAGCAAGTGCAATCCCAAGAAAATCCAATCCAAAGGCAAGGGGTTGTCCGTGAAAGTTTCCACCGGAAATTATTTTATCCTCTTCAACAAAGATGTTAGGATTGTCTGTTACAGAATTAATTTCTGTTTTAAAAGTTTTTCTCACAAACTCCAGTGTGTCTTTTATTGCCCCATGCACTTGTGGAATGCATCTAAAAGAATAAGGATCCTGAACATTTTGCTTTTCGTTCAAACTTATTTCACTTCCATTCAGAAAATTTCGGATGTTTTCTGCTGTTTTAATTTGACCGCTGTGAGGACGAACCTCTTGAACCAATGAATCAAATGGAGAAAGGTTACAATCAAAGGCATCGATAGAAACTGAACCGATTAGATCTGCCAGATAGGACAACTTAAAAGCTTTTATTAGTATATAAATACCATAAGCGCTCATAAACTGTGTGCCGTTCAAAAAAGCGAGTCCCTCTTTCGCCTGAAGCGAAATGGGCTCCAAGCCATACTTTGCTAAAATATCATTTGTGGGTACAATTTCACCTTCCGCATAAACCTCTCCCAATCCCAGAAGTGGTAATGACAAGTGTGCTAATGGTGCTAAATCACCAGATGCTCCTAAACTTCCTTGTGTATAAATTACCGGTAAGAGATCAAGATTGTGGAATTCAATAAGTCGTTCTACGGTTTGCAATTGAACACCACTGTTTCCAAAACTTAATGATTGCACTTTTAAAAGAATCATCAACTTAATAATCTCCTTAGGAACAAGCTCCCCTGTACCACAAGCGTGTGATTTTACAAGATTACTTTGAAGAGTTGTTAAATCAGATTTTGAAATTTTGATATTACAAAGCGATCCAAAACCTGTGTTTATTCCATAAACAGGAGACTCATCATTTACTATTTTTTTATCTAAATAGTCTCTGGATTTTTTAATATTTAATACCGCCTCATCTGAAAGAGCTAGCAGTTTATTGGTGTCAACAATATCTATAATAGTATTTAAATCAAGTATTTGACTACTTATATAATGAAAGTTGGACATGAAAGGAGTGCATTATTTATTGGTGTTCCAAATGTAAATATTATAAGATAAAATATACCTTTTTTTATTTAAAGTTATTAAGAGGCAATCTTGTGATATTTTAGTTACATTTTAATAAAATACTATTTATCCTAAAAAGGCTCCAATAATAATTTATTGCAAAACAATAGGTTATCTAATTTATTAATTCTACATTTGCAACTTATTAAAACAAATTTTTATTTTTATTATTATGCAAACAGGAACAGTAAAATTCTTCAATGATTCAAAAGGTTTTGGATTTATTAAAGACAACCAATCAAATGAAGAAATCTTCGTACACATTTCAGGTCTTATTGACGACATCAGAGAAGATGACGAAGTAACCTTTGAAACAGCTCAAGGTAAAAAAGGATTAAATGCAGTAAATGTTAAACTTGCGTAAGCAAAGTTTTTAATATATACCCTTTAAACTTTAAAAGCCCTCCAATATGGAGGGCTTTTTTGTTTTACAACTTATTTTTTCGATTTTTTATAATATTGATTGTCAATACATTAAATGTGTATGTCGAGTTTTGGCACGACCTTTGGTAATTATATAGCGTGAAGTAATGCTAACCACAACTTAAAGCAATTACTAATTTTTAAAACCCGCTATTATGAAAAATCTAATTTTAACATTCGCAAGCATCTTCTTCAGTTTTGTTGCAGTGCAAAGTTCAGCAAACGATTCTGGATACTACACTTCCTATGATGGAAATAAATTCATTTTTGTGGAAGGTGGAATTGAGTTTTCAGTATTCCCCGATGGTCAATTTGACTTTGTTTACTTAGGCCACCAAGGCACGGAAGTTTCTATAAGCACCCCAAATGTAGCGGTTAATTTTAATTCAGGTTACAATTATGATGCCTATATTCAATATGATAGTTATGGTGCTGTTATTCAAATTGAAGATACTCCCATCTACTATGACCAGTATGGTCGCATTGTTAGAGCCGGTGATGTAACCATAAGATACAACAACAGAAGACTTGTTCAGGTTGGCGGTTTGTATGTACACTACAACCCTTATGGATATTATTCACATTATACAGGATACATTAACTATTACAACAGATATTATGTGTACAGACCTTGGCACGTTTATTATGCCATACCTTATTATACATATTGTGTAGTTTACACAACGCCATATAGAAGATATTATACTCCTGTTAGATATAGCTACAGCTACCACAGACAGCACTATAGAAATGGTCATGCTTATATGAATGGAAGACGTGAGTTTTACAGACCCGGAAGCAGAATTCATTATCGTGATGGTCGGGTTGCTGCAAACAGTAACTTCAGAAGTTCAGGAAGAGACAATAGTGTTGCATCTTCAACTTACAGAAGAGATGATACTGTTGTAAGAAACAACTTTAATTCAAGAACCGATAGAAATCAGCAAAGAGGTACGCCAAACACTGCTGCCGCTTCAAGTTCAGACAGAGTTCAGCAAAGAGGTACGCCAAACAGCGCTACCGCTTCAAGAACAGACAGAGTTCAGCAAAGAGGTACGCCAAACAGCGCTACCGCTTCAAGAACAGATAGAGTTCAGCAAAGAGGTACACCAAATAGTACTACCGCTTCTAGAA
>JBBDIQ010000055.1:0-54454 GCA_040880345.1 Flavobacteriaceae bacterium | reverse complement strand
TTCAGCAAAGAGGTACACCAAATAGTACTACCGCTTCTAGAACAGATAGAGTTCAACAAAGAGGTACGCCAAATAGTTCTACCGCTTCAAGAACAGACAGAGTTCAGCAAAGAGATACGCCAACTAGGTCTACCGCTTCAAGAACAGATAGAGTTCAGCAAAGAGATACGCCAAAAAACTCACCCGCAGTTAATAAGCAACGTTCTCAAAGACCTAGAGCAAGTCAGAGTCGTAATACTCAAGCAAACAGAGCTACAACAAAACCGCAAATTCAAACAGGTTCGTCCAGAACATCAAGCTCAAACAGAAGTTCTGGAAACAGAGGCGGAAGAGGATAATATTAAGTTAAGTTTTGGTTGGTTAGGAGCCCTTTTAAATGTGTAAAAACAGGAGAAAGGGTTTCTTTTTTATTTAAGTTTTAATATTTTAAAGAACCTTTTTATCAGTTCACTAACATCTTCAGATAAGTTTCCTTTATAAACAAAAAGAAAATAAATCAAACTCAATAGTAAAGACTTGAGAGTGATGTTAATGAGCGGGTGAAACTTAAAATCCCAAAAATAAAAACTAAGACTCAAGAAAAGAATTCCTATAAAAGTAATTGCTGTCTTTTTAGTAAATGGGTGCATTTTAAATTTCCAGTTCACAACAATAATTTTTGACACGCTATAGAACAAAAGAGAAATAACCGTTGCAATTGCAGCTCCGTCAATACCATAAAGAGGAATAAAAACTACGTTTAATGTGATGGTCAAAAGAGCTAAAAACACCCCCAAAACAACCGTCCAGCGATAGTAATCTGAATTGTAAAGAATTGCATTATTAATACCCAACAAATTATCAAGTAGTTTTGAAAGCGAAATAAGCAATACCACAAACAATCCAGAGCTGTACTCCTCCGGAATTATGAAATAAATTTGTTTGATATTGAGTACAATTAAAAGAAAAATCCATCCGGAGATGATAAACAATGTTAACGAACTTTTTTGATACAATACCTTGAGCTCATCCCATTTTTTTGAATTGATCAATTGTGCAGTCAAAGGATAGGTAATTTGATGCATCGCCCTTGCCGGAACGACTACAACCATCGCTATGAAAATAGCAACGTTATAATAAGCTACATTTTCAATGGGGATGTACTTTCCAATCATCACCTTGTCAATATCCAGTAAAATCAAGGAAACTGATCCTGCAACAACAATTAAAAGTGAATATTTTAAAATAGAAACCGTGTTCTTTGGAAACGAAAAAATAAACTTGGGAAACTTTAGATTAACAGCATACAGCTTCATAAATAAAAGTCTCGAAAAATAAACCAACACCAACGACCAGATAAATTGCTCTGCTTCTAACTTTTCAAAATAAACTGCTAAAAGCAATAACATAATCAATACTCTGTGAAAAATTTCTTTCATAAAATTTCCAAAAGCACTTTTCATTTGCACTTTTACCCAGGAATAAAACAGTTCGAAATAAGCCATAGCAATGGCAATCAGAAAAATACACCACACATAGTCTTCAATAATTTCATTTTCTTTGGATAGAAAAGAGACAATGCTTTCATAGCCCAGATACCCTATTAAACCCACAGGAATTATAACCAGCAAGGGCAAATACAACATAAAAGTTAAAAAGTTAACCCGATCAGATTTAAGCTTATAGGAAGAATAAAATTTAATGAGTGTGTTGTGAACTCCAAAAGCCATTAAAGGGGTCATGATGGTCGCCGCCGAAAGCAAAAAACCCACCAAACCATAGTATTCATCTGTAAGAAAATTGGTGTAAAGAAACAGTGTATTCACAGCACCAATTGCAAAACCAATATAGGTGGTTACTGTGTTTTGAATGGACTGTTTGATGACAATTCCCATGAAGTAAGGGTTGTTGGTTGAATCGTTATTGGATAATTGTGTTACTAAAAAAATTAAACATTGACTTTAAACTTTAAATTGTTCAAAACTGCAACTAATTGCTTTGTTAGATTTTTCCTGCTATAAGCTTCCACTCCCTGCGAATGTAAAACTAAACTATTGTTTTTATAACGTTCAAACCAATGGAGGATTTCTTTTTTCATTTCTTTTTCCTGAAAATAATCAAAAAAACTACCTGTTTTGGTAGATTCTATAAGCGGAGCCACATCACTTTCTTTGGGTCCCAAAGCCAAAATGGGTCGTTGGGAAGCCATATATTCAAAAAGTTTTCCGGGGATGATGGCTCTTGTTTCTATACTGTCAATTTCTATCAATAGCAGCACCTGTGAGTTTTTTTGAAGAGCAATGGATTTTTCGTGAGAAACATATCCAAAATTTCGCACATAGTTTTTCAAACCATAATGCTCAATACGCAACAATACATCCTCACTCACCACACCGGCAAGTTGTAATTTAAAATGAGTTGCAAAGTCTTTGTTTTCGCGAACCAATTCTGAAAGCACTTTCCATAGGATTTCAGGATTTCGTTCAGAAAGCAACGAGCCTATATGTGAAAGTGTAAAATCAGTATCTAGATTTTTTGACGGAGAAATTTCAACATCAAAACCATTAGTAATAACAGTTATGGGTGTTTCAGTTATTTTTTCAAACTGACTCTTTGTAGATGGACTAGTCACTATAACGGCATCACAGGTGTTCAACACTTTTGATTCCAATTGTTTGTGTTTTTTCTGTGAACGACATGACAGGCGTAGTTTTTTGTGATATCCAATCGACGTCCAGGGATCTCTGAAATCGGTTACCCAGGGAATTCCTGTTTCGTTTTTCAGTCCCAATCCAATCAAATGCAAACTGTGTGGCGGACCACTACTCACAATCACATCAACCGGATTTGCTTTTAGATACGTTTTTAAAAATTTGACTGAAGGTTTGACCCACCCCACTCTAGCATCGGGAATGAAAAAATTTCCCCTCACCCAAAGCATTATTTTTTCAAGAAGTCCTTGCTTCTTTTCAGAAATAATACCGCTGCTAATTTTTTGGGTTTTCTTTTTTGAAAAGAGTTTAGCCAATCCATAAGGCTCTTTTATGGGTTGCTTTAAAATCGTGATGATTTCTGGAATTTCATTTAAAAGAGAATCATCAACTAGAGGATAATGCGGATTTTCAGGCACATAAACAATGGGTTTTATGTCAAAATCCTTCAAGTATTTTACAAATTTCAACCATCGCTGTACTCCCGGTCCTCCGGCGGGTGGCCAATAATAAGTAATAATTAAAACTCTTTTCATATCCTATTCCCGTCCCCAATTTTAACTGGGGAGGAATCTCGTTAATTAAACCTAGGATTTTTCCTCGTTTAAATTTTTGCTTTTTGACTTAATTCCGAAAAATATTCCTCCAACAAGAAGCAGCAACAATAAAACCGAACTCCCCAAAGCAATAGCGCTTCCCTTTTGAACAACTTCAGGCTTAAATTTAAACTCAATTTTGTTGAAGCCTTCCGGAACAACTAAAGCTCTCAAAGCATAATTGGCTCTGAACTGTTCAACAGGTTTTTCATTGATATACACCTTCCAGCCATACGGATAATAAAGTTCTGAAAACACAGCTAAGCCTTGGTTTTTGTTTTCAGTTTCATAATACATATAATTGGGCTGGGCTTCCACCAGTTTTATAGAAGCAGTTGAATCTACAACAAACTTGTTTTGAGGGATTTGTGTTTGAAAATCTTTGTGTATTACAGCAGTTTGTTTGGTATTTAGGGTGTCAATACTCTGTATTTCTTCATCGTTTGTTTCAACCAGTACTGCATTTTGAACAAACCAGGCATTTCCATTTGCCGACGGGTTCACAGATGCAAGCATTTTGCCCTCTTCATCTTGTTCAAAAAAGTATTTTACGTTAAACATATTAAAGACTTCCAACTTGCCTTTTTGCATATAAAAATCATACAAATCCTGCACACGTCCCGGTTTTGCAGCGTGATAACCGCCCAAAGCATTGTGAAAAAAACTGGCACGACCACTACTAAACGGATTGGTTGTTAAATCATAAACCCTGTAATGCCCGTCGTCTTGAGCCACTTGTTTATCTGCAGGAGTTTCCGGGAAGGGTTGTGTCACTTGTCTTGCGGCTACAAAATTTTCACTGTTTACATAGCGCCTGTCAACAGGTACTAAATCCAAAAGAAACAATAATCCAATACATACATAAAGTGTGTTTTTCTTTAATTTTTCTTTTAAAAATAGCCATAGTAATCCCGCACCCAGCAGAACAAAGGCCAAACTGCGGAGGCTGTCTTTTACAAAAATGGACTTTCGGTCTTCCTTGATAGCATCAACTAATTCTTGTCCGAAAGCTTGAATATAATATCCGTCATTGGCACCGGAAAAATTGAACACGCTGTTTTTAAAGAAAAGGAATAGCAAGCAAATTCCGGCAAGAATTCCTGTCGAATATTTTAGTGCATTTATTTTTTCTTCTTCAGTAATTTTAGAAGAAACCATCTTATAAATCCCAAAAATAGCCAGTACCGGCATACACAATTCAATAATAACCTGAATGGATGAAACCGCTCTAAACTTGTCATACAAAGGAAAATAATCTATAAAGAAGTTTGTTAGTGGCTCAAAATTCTTTCCCCAGGACAACAATAAAGCCATCACAGAACCTGCAATCAACCACTGCCTGTGTTTTCCTTTCAGCAAAAAGATGCCTAGAAGTGCTAAAAACAGAACGATGGCGCCAATATATGCCGGTGCGGCAACAATGGGTTGGTTTCCCCAATAGGTAGGTAAAGCGGCAATAAATGCATTGGCTTGTGATGTAGGCACTCCCATTTTCATCAGTAAATCATAAGAAGCAGAGTTTGTCCCAACATCCTCGGTATTTCCGCCACCCATAAATCGTGGGATGAACAAATTAAATGACTCCAAGATACCATAAGAATATTCAGTGATATACTCTTTGGAGAGACCGCTTTTTACTTCTAGAGGGCTTCCGTCAGGCTGAATCGTGAGTGGTGTTGCTCCTCGCGTAGATTCTTTAGCATACTCCTGAGTGGCAAGAAAATTGGTTGCGTTTAAACCAATAGCAATCACAACACCGGCAGCCATAATCCCCACAGATTTAAAATAATGAGGTAGCGTTTTCTTTTTGAATGAGTCGATGAGATACACAATGCCTATGACCAAAATAAGCAGCAACAAATAATAAGTCATCTGAAAATGATTGGCACTAATTTCAAGCGCCATCGCTAAACAGGTTACAAAAAAGCCAAGAAGGTATTTTTTCCTGAAAACGAGAAAAATTCCCGCTAAAACCATCGGCATATAGGCAATAGCGTGTGCTTTGGCGTTGTGCCCCACACCGAGAATAATGATCAGATAGGTCGAAAAACCAAAAGCCAAAGCTCCTAATGCGGCCAGTTTAAAATCGATTTTAAGCGAAAGCAGAAGAATATAAAAGCCTAAAAAGTATAAAAACAAATAATCTGCCGGCCGGGGTAAAAATCGGATGGTGTGATCGAGTTTTTTAATGTAATTATGAGGGTAATGCGCTCCCAATTGATACGTGGGCATCCCGCCAAAAGCTGAGTTAGTCCAATACGTCTCCTCCCCTGTTTCTGCTCTGAAATCATTGTGCTGCTTTGCCATTCCGGTGTATTGCACAATGTCTGATTGGAATATTTTCTTTCCTTGCAACACCGGACTAAAATAAGCGAGAGAAATTCCACAAAAAAATAATAAAACAAGGAGATGTGGGAAAAATTTAGAAATGGCGTCTTTCATTGGATTGGTTTAAGAGCTCGAAAATTAGTCAATTTCTTCGTAATCCACATACTCCCCAATGGGTTTCTTGTTTTGGGATTTCTTTTTGGGTAAATCGTCTATGGAGATTTTTCCTTCCTTTTGTTTGTTGTTTTCAGTGTGATATTGAGTTCCGCGAAAAGCATTTTCCATTTTTTGACTGGCTTTTTTTGCAATATACCTCATTAAGTAAGGCATCGCGAAGCGAAAAAGTATTTTAAGCCCAAAATAAACTAAAAGCAGTATTAAAAGCGTTTTAAAAAACGTATCCATTTAGTGTCTGTTTATTGATTTTACAATAGAATTCAAAAATAAACATACTATTAGACAAAAGGGAATTTCTATTATTAAAAAAATAATAAATTCCGTTATATTTACACAAAACTCAACATCAGGATGAACAAAATATGCCTCTTATTTACCAGTTTATTGGTTTGCAGCTTTTTAAACGTCAACGCTCAATATACAGAACTTATCAATTCAAACCGTCCCGGAACTTCTCAAGGTGCTTTTGCTGTGGGTAACAAGGTGTTGCAGTTTGAAACCGGGCTTGCAATGGGCTGGGAGGATCATTCTCTTTTAAAAACTGAAACTGATGCTTTTACCGTTGATTACGCCATAAGATATGGACTGCTTTGGGAACAATTGGAAATAAACTTTAGCGGTTCCTTTTTATCGGAAAGCGTTGTGGATAACAGAAGTGTTGTTCCTTTTGAATATGAACGAAGTAATTTCAGATCAAACACACTGGGAGCCAAATATTTAATTTATGACCCTTACAAGAAAAGAGATCTTGAAAAGCCCAATCTTTACAGTTGGAATGCAAATAATAAATTCAGATGGAGAGAATTGATACCGGCAGTATCTTTTTATGCAGGTGTGAATTTTGATACCAAAGAAAACCCATTTTTACCTCCTAATGACCCTTCTATAAGTCCAAAATTTGTTTTAATGACACAAAACAATATGGAAGGCGGTTTTGTTTTTGTTACAAATTTTATTGTTGACAGAATTACTTCAGATTTTCCTACATACTCATACATACTTACCTTGACACACGCTTTCAACCCTCGTTTTTCGATTTTTGTTGAGAATCAGGGAATCAAAAGCGATTTTTATGCAGACCAGTTGATACGCTTTGGTGGTGCACACCTTTTTGGAAAAGATTTTCAAATTGACGCTCTGGCAACCTTGAATTTGAAGGACACACCTTCCAAGTTTTTTATTGGGATTGGTGCTTCTTATCGTTTTGATATGCATGCAAAAGACGAACTTATTGAAGATCCTGCTGACGCGAAAAAGAGAAAAGAAGAGGAAAAAGAAGAAAAAGATAAAAACCGTCGTAAAGATGATTTTATTGATGAGGACATTCAAGGCTAAAAGGCTCAATTATCTATGATTACAATTAAAGAAGTGACTAAAAAAAAGGAATTAAAGCAATTTGTTTTATTCCCTTTTGAACTCTATAAAGATTCCAAATACTGGGTCCCTCCTATCATTAAAGACGAGATGGAGACCTTTGACAAGTCAAAAAACCCTGCTTTTGAAAACGCAGACGTCTGGTTCTACCTTGCTTATAACCAAAATAAAATTGTGGGACGCATTGCTGTGATTGTGAATTGGCACGAAATCAACACTCAAAAAATAAAGAAAATTCGTTTTGGATGGTTTGATTTTGTTGATGATCAATCTGTAAGCAAAGCCTTACTCGAAAAAGTCTTTGAAAAGGGTCGAGAAAAAAATCTGGAATATATGGAAGGCCCTATGGGTTTTTCAAATTTGGATAAGGTAGGCGTTCTTGTTGATGGTTTTGAGCATATTAGCAGTATGATTACCTGGTACAGCCACCCCTATTATAAAGAGCACCTGGAATCATTTGGTTTTAGTGTTGAAAAAGAATTTATCGAAAGTGAATTTTCTTTTTCCAATGTAAAAAATTCTGCGATTTTTACAAGGGCAGCTAATCTTATAAAGGAAAAATACAAACTGCGATCCATCAATTTTTCAACCACCAAAGAAATTCTACCCTATATAGACGAAATGTTTGACTTGTTTAATGAATCGTATGCTTCACTCTCCTCATTTGTTGCCGTAACCGAAAAGCAAAAAGCTTATTTTAAAAAGAAATACATTAAATTAATCAACCCCGAATACATCAAATATGTAGTTGATGAAAACGACAAATTAGTAGCATTTAGCATTGTGATGCCCTCTTTTTCTGAAGTATTACAGGAGGTTAAAGGAAGACTATTCCCTTTTGGTTTTATAAAACTTTTAAAAGCAAAAAAGAACAGTAAAACCGTCATGTTTTATTTGATTGGGATCCATCCCACCTATCAAAACAAAGGAGTTACTGCAATGATTTTTAAAGAATATTTTGAAACTTTTCAAAAAAACGGAGTTGAAAACTGCATCCGTACACCGGAATTGGTTGATAATTTAGCCATTCAAAATCTTTGGAAAAATTTTGACCCAAAGATTTATGCAAGAAGAAGAACCTATCGAAAAGAATTGTAAAAAAAGTCCGATATATAGAAATATACCGGACTTTCTTCATATATCTTTTATATAGATTACTCTCCCATTGCAGCAGAAACTGCCGCTGAAAGTCTTTTGTAAGTTCCGTTTTGAAGACGTTCTCTTATGGATTCAAATGCGTTTAAAGTTTCATTGATATCCTCCATTGTGTGAGTAGCTGTTGGGATCATTCTTAGTAAAATTAATCCTTTAGGTATCACAGGATAAACCACTATAGAGCAGAAGATTCCAAAATTTTCTCTAAGGTCTTTTACCAAAGCCATAGCCTCCGGAATACTTCCTTCAAGATATACCGGGGTGACACAGCTTTGTGTGGTTCCTATGTCAAATCCGCGTGCTTTGAGTCCGCCTTGAAGGGCGTTTACATTTTCCCAAAGTTTATTTTTCAATTCGGGCATGTTGCGTAACATGTCCAGGCGTTTTAAAGCTCCTTCTACAAGAACCATTTGCAATGATTTTGCAAACATTTGTGAACGCAAATTGTATTTTAAGTAGTTGATGATTTCTTCATCTGCCGCAATAAAAGCTCCGGTGCTAGCCATTGATTTTGCAAAGGTTGCAAAATAAACATCAATTCCTTCTTGAACACCTTGCTCCTCTCCTGCTCCTGCACCTGTTTTTCCGAGTGTTCCAAAGCCATGAGCGTCATCAACAAAAAACCTGAAATTGTATTTTTTCTTTAGTTCAATGATTTCTTTTAGTTTTCCTTGTTCTCCACGCATTCCAAAAACACCTTCGGAAATCAAAAGGATTCCGCCTCCAGTTTTTTCGGCCATTTTAGTGGCTCGGTCCAGGTTTTTTTCGATACTTTCCATATCGTTGTGCTTGTATGTAAAGCGTTGCCCTAAGTGAAGGCGCACACCGTCAATAATACAGGCGTGTGCATCAACATCATACACAATCACATCGTCTTTTGAAACCAGTGCGTCAATGGTAGAAACCATTCCCTGGTAACCAAAATTCAATAAATATGCCGCTTCCTTTTTTACAAAGGCAGCCAATTCATTTTGCAATTGCTCGTGTAAATCTGTGTGACCACTCATCATACGGGCACCCATTGGATAAGCAGAACCGTATTTTGCGGCTGCTTCTGCATCCACTTTTCTTACTTCGGGGTGGTTAGCAAGCCCAAGGTAGTCATTGATACTCCAGGTGATGACTTCCTTGCCTCTAAATTTCATTCGGTTAGAGATGGGTCCTTCCAGTTTTGGAAACACAAAATAACCTTCTGCTTGTTCGGCCCACTTTCCCAAGGGACCTTTGTCTTTATAGATTTTGTCGAATAAATCTCTCATAGGTAGTTAGTCAATTTAAGGCACAAAATTAATTAAATAAATTGGCATTGCACAATTTTAAGTGTAAGCAATCAATTCTTTTAAACAAAAAACCATCACAATTTACGTGATGGTCTTCTATAAAAAAAATGTTTTTACTACTTTATATATTCTATCTTCTCTTTTGCTTCCAGATTTTGGCTATCAAAAAAGCCTTGTTCATTCATCCAATCGTCGCTAAATACTTTACTCATATATCGTGAGCCGTGATCTGGAAAAATAATTACCACTTTACTATCTTTAGTAAACTCTCCTTCTTCTGCGAGTTGTTTAACACCTTGCAAAGCAGCACCACTGGTATAACCCACAAAAAGACCTTCTTTTCTAGCAATTTCACGGGCTGTGTGGGCACTGGATTCATCGGTTACTTTGATGAATTTATCGATAATATCAAAATCGGTAGCTGTGGGAATTAAATTTTTACCCAATCCTTCAATTCGATATGGATAAATCTCTTCTGCATCAAATTCTTTGGTCTCATGGTATTTTTGCAATACAGAGCCGTATGCGTCGATTCCTATGATTCGTATGTTTTTATTTTTACTCTTCAAATAGCGTGCAACTCCTGATATTGTTCCACCTGTTCCGCTACAAGCAACCAGATGGGTGATTTGACCACCGGTTTGCTCCCAGATTTCAGGACCTGTTGAATTAAAATGTGCATCAATATTTAATTCATTAAAATACTGATTGATATAAACAGAGCCTTTAATTTCTTCGTGTAAACGTTTTGCAACCTGATAATAAGAACGGGAATCATCTGCGCTAACGTTAGCGGGGCATACATATACTTTGGCACCCATCGTTTTAAGCATATCAATTTTGTCTTTGGAAGACTTGGAACTTACCGCCAAAATACATTCATATCCTTTGATAATACTCACCATAGCGATACTGAAACCGGTATTTCCACTGGTGGTTTCAATAATAGTATCACCGGGTTTTAAAATGCCTTTGCGTTCTGCTTCTTCTATGATGTAAAGTGCTATTCTGTCTTTGGTGGAGTGCCCGGGATTAAAAGCTTCAACTTTTGCAAGGAATTCACCTTTGAGGGATTTTGTAATGTTGTTTAAACGTATTAGCGGTGTGTTGCCAATGAGTTCAAGAACATTATTATGTGCTTTTATATCTTGCTTCATAAATTGAGTTTTGATTAAGAAACAAATGGAGTTAAATATACTAAAAAAACAAACTCCATCAATCAAATAAAACTTCGCAAATTTAAGATAAATTTTTTAATTACTCATTAATACCCTCCAAGTCTAACAAAAAAGCATAATCCATCGCCACTTCTTTAAGTGCTTCAAACCTTCCTGAAGCACCACCATGACCTGCATCCATGTTTGTTTTGAATAGTAATAAATTGGAATCAGTTTTCAAATCCCTCAATTTTGCAACCCATTTTGCCGGCTCCCAATATTGCACTTGAGAATCATGTAATCCTGTTGTTACCAGTGTATTGGGGTATTCTTTAGCTTCAACATTGTCATAAGGCGAATAAGATTTCATATAAAAGTAGGATTCTTCTTCATTGGGATTTCCCCACTCGTCATACTCACCGGTGGTTAATGGTATGGAATCATCGAGCATTGTAGTCACTACATCAACGAAAGGTACGGCAGCAACCACTCCGTTGTATAATTCCGGTGACATATTCATCACAGCACCCATCAAAAGACCTCCAGCTGAACCGCCCATTGCATATAAATGTTCCGGGGAGGTATAGCCCTCTTTAATGAGATGCTTGGAAACATCAATGAAATCTGTAAACGTGTTTTTCTTTTTCAGCAATTTTCCGTCTTCATACCATTGTCTTCCCAGATACTCTCCTCCTCTAATGTGAGCAATTGCAAAGATGAACCCACGGTCTAAAAGACTCAAACGGGTTGTAGAAAAATAAGGATCAATGGTAGCCCCATAGGAACCATAACCATATTGAAGCAAGGGGTTTTTTCCGTCTTTTTTGATTCCTTTTCTGTGAACCAAAGATACCGGAACTTTCGTGCCATCTGCGGCAGTTGCCCAAATGCGTTCTGATGCATAATTGTTTTTATCAAAATTCCCTCCTAGTACTTCTTGTTCTTTCAGGATAGTTTGCTCTTTGGTTTTCATATTGAAGTCTATAACTGCACTAGGTTGCGCCAAACCGTTATAGCCATATCGCAATACCTCTGTATCAAACTCGATGTTTTGTGTAGTGTATGCTGTGTATGTTTCATTGTCAAACGGCAAATAATAAGCATCTGTACCATCCCAACGCTGGATGTGAATTTTATTCAAACCGTTGTCACGCTCACTCACCACGAGATAGTCTTTAAATATTTCAAAATCTTCAATAAGTACATCTTCTCTGTGAGCAATCACATCTTCCCAGTTTGTTGATTCTGTTTTATTCTCGGGGGTTTTAATCAGTTTAAAATTACTGGCACCATCTTTATTGGTTAAAACATAAAAATGATCTTCAAAGTGTGCGATATTGTATTCCAACCCACGTGTTCTGGGACTAAAAATTTTAAACGTCCCTTCAGGTTTGTTAGCATCTAAAATGCGAAATTCTGACGTCATCGTGCTACCTGAACCAATCACAAGGTACTTATCAGATTTGGTTTTGTAAACATAGGTTCTAAACGTATCGTCTTCTTCAAAATAGACCATCACATCTTCTTGTGGATTACTTCCAAATTTGTGTCTGAAGATTTTATCAGAACGAAGTGTTTGAGGATCTTTTCGAGTATAGAAAAGGGTTGTGTTGTCATTTGCCCAGGTGGAGCCTCCGGTAGTTAATTCTATTTTTTGTGGGTAAATTTCGCCGGTTTCCAGGTTTTTAATTTGTATGGTGTAATTTCTTCGGCTAACGGTATCTATGGCAAATGCAGCTAGTTTATTATCGGGGCTTACGTTAATTCCGGCAAGATGAAAATAGGAATGGCTTTCTGCCATTTCGTTTCCGTTAAACATAATTTCTTCTTCCGCGTCAAGCGAACCCTTTTTTCTGGTAAAAATGGGGTAATCTTTTCCGGTTTCATAACGTGTGATATAAAAGTAGCCATTGTAGAGATAAGGCACCGATTCATCATCTTCCTTGATGCGCGCCTTCATTTCTTCAAACAAATCTGCCTGAAAATCTTTAGTATGCGCCGTCATTTTATCATAATAGTCATTTTCACGCTCCAGATAATCAATAACCTCGGGGTTTTCTCTGTCATTGAGCCAAAAATAAGGGTCAATCCTCACGTCACCGTGAATTTCAAGATGTTTATCAATTTTTTGTGCAGTGGGTGGTGTGTGGTTCATGCGGTCTTCTTGTGGGGTTTGTTTTTTACACGAAGTCGCAAAAATAAGACTTAACAAACAAATGGAGGCGATAATTTTCATCTGAATTTAATATTTGATAAATAGGAAGATGGAATGCCCCAATAAACATCTTCTTATTTGTTTATATTTATTTAAAGGGCATTTCATAAGTGTTTAATTAGTTAATAACGGGCTAATTTAATAATTTTGACGTTTAAACTAATAATTCAATAAAAATATGTTTGGAGATTTAATGGGAATGATGGGAAAGCTCAAAGAAACCCAGAAAAAAGTAGAAGAAACCAAGGAACGATTGAACACAGTTCTCATTGATGAGAATAGTAATGACGGTTTATTGAATGTCACACTCACCGCTAATCGCGAAATTAAAAGGATCTCCATAGATGAGCAATTACTCCAAGACAAGGAACAATTAGAAGATTATTTGGTTGTAACCCTAAATAAGGCTATTGCAAAAGCCACCGCTGTTAATGAAGCCGAACTCGCCGCCGTAGCTAAAGAAGGAATGCCCAATATTCCGGGAATGGATGGGATGTTTAAGTAAATTAGTTTCAAGTTTCAGGTTTCAAGTTTCACGCACAACAACATTGAACTATGAACATTAAACTTTGAATAACTCAATATGTTAAAACAATTCCTTTCAGAAAAAAACATTATCCTCGCTTCGGGTTCGCCTCGCAGGCAGCAATTTTTTAAGGAACTGGACATTCCCGTAAGCATTCAAGTAAAACCTCTTGAAGAAACCTATCCTTCACACCTTCAGGGAAAGGAAATATCTGAATATCTATCTCAACTAAAAGCTTCGGTTTTTACCCATTTAAACCCAAACGACATTCTCATCACCGGAGATACAATTGTAATTCACAAAGGGGTTTGTTTGGGCAAGCCTAAAGACAAAAAAGAAGCTTTTGAAATGCTGCAAACCTTGTCAAACAGTTCCCACGAGGTGATTTCATCTGTCTGTTTTACTTCCGCCGAAAGGCAAATTGTGGTGAGTGATATCACCAAAGTCTATTTTAAAGAACTCACAAAAGACGAAATACATTTTTACATTGAGAACTTCAACCCTTTTGATAAAGCAGGTGCTTATGGAATTCAAGAATGGATTGGTGCTATTGGTGTCACAAAAATTGAAGGTTCATACAACACTGTGATGGGACTTCCCACACATCTTGTTTACAAAACGTTAATGGAGTTTGCTGGGCAATGAAATTATAGTATTTTTAGCTAAAATTTTTATAAAAATGCGTTTTATCACCTTCCTTTCAATAGTATCAATGCTCATAAGTTGTAAAACCAATCAAGAATCTGAAGTTGAAAATCAGGTTCCGTCCAGAGTTTTATCAAATGAATTCAAAGAGTACTGGTTTAACGGTCAAGCCGAAATCACTTCTTATTCTCTGGAACAAGAGCGCTATGGCGAAATACGAACCGGAACAGCTGTCCTTATTTTTGTAACCGAAGATTTTTTACCGGATGTTCAAGTAAAGGCAAACATAAAAACTGAAACAACTCAAAGCGTACTAAAACTGAATAAAACAAAAAACTTCAATACGGGTATTTATCCATACTCCATAATGTCAAGTGTTTTTTATCCTTTAGAAGAAAAAAATCACGCATTGAAAGTGACCCATTCAATTCAGGAATGGTGTGGACACGTTTATGCACAACTCAATAACCGAAATGATTTTGAAATCAAATCCCATTCTTATTTTGAAGGGGAAGCAGACCAGGAATACAACCTCACTAAAACGCATCTTGAAGACGAAATTTGGACGCAAATAAGAGTTGACCCTTCGGATTTACCTGTGGGCGAAATAGAAATCATTCCCTCAATGGAATTTTCCAGACTAAGGCATAAAGAATTCAAAGCATACAAAGCCATTGCCTCACTTGAAGAAATAGAATCTTCTTTTGAATACAGTATTAACTATCCGGAACTTGACAGGACATTGACCATTTGGTTTGAAAGCGCTTCACCCTATCACATCACAAAATGGACTGAACAAATTGGAGAATCTATGACGCAGGCTACTTTTATGAAAAAAATACAATCTGCTTATTGGTCAAAAAATCAAAACAAAGATGCTTATTTAAGAGATTCCCTTCAACTAAACTAAATCTAACTAGACATGACTTTTGAAGAAATACTTCCAAAACTTATTTATTCTGCTGTGAGTATTATTGTTATACTCATCGTGCAAGGTGTTGCTATAAAATTGGTAAATCGTTTTGCGAAAAATCAAGAGAGAGTTGAAACTCGAACAAACCTCATAAAAAAATATTTCAACTTCGCATTTGTCTTTTTATTGATTTTTTGGAATATTCTCATTTGGGGAGTTCAATTTAGCGATGTGGGATTGGTTTTTTCATCGGTTTTTGCAATCATTGGTGTCGCTCTTTTTGCACAATGGTCAATTTTAAGCAATATTACCAGTGGGATTATAATGTTTTTTACCTTTCCATTTAAAATAGGAGATAAAATAAAGATTCACGATAAAGACTTTTACTCCGATCCATTGATTATCGATGATATACTCACTTTTCAAACAATCCTGAGAAGTGAAAAAGGCGAACTGCTCTCCTATCCAAACAACCTGATTCTACAAAAAGGAATCACCATGATTTCTGCAAGTCACCTTTCTGAAATCAATGACACAGATGAAGAAAAAAACTTATCACAAACCCACGATTAAAACATAAATTATGCTTAAAACCTTTCTCGCATTTATTTTTTGTATAGTATTAATCACACCGGCAATACCACAAAATCCTCAAAAACCTACCTCCTCAGAAATATATGAGTCCATCAAAAAACTTAATTTTTTAGGATCTGTTCTCTTTGTCGCCGCCCATCCTGATGATGAAAACACACGACTCATTTCACATCTTTCTAATGAAGTCAAAGCGCGCACTGCTTATATCTCAGTTACTCGCGGTGATGGCGGTCAAAACTTAATTGGAACCGAGTTGGGACCTTTGCTGGGTGTTATTAGAACCAACGAACTTATGGAAGCCAGAAAAACCGATGGTGGCGAACAGTTATTTACCAGAGCCATCGATTTTGGTTATTCAAAAAACCCGGATGAAACCTTTTCAATTTGGGGAAAAGATGCCGTTTTGAGTGATGTGGTTCTTGCCATACGAAAATTTCAACCGGACATCATCATCAATCGGTTTAACCATCGCACACCGGGTACCACACACGGGCACCACACCGCAGCAGCCATTCTGGGCGTAGAGGCTTTTGATAAAGCAGCTGACAAAACGGCTTTTGCAAGCCAATTGTCAAATTATGAACCCTGGCAGGCAAAACGTCTCTTTTTCAACACATCCTGGTGGTTTTACGGAAGTCAGGAAGCCTTTGAAAAGGCAGATAAAAGCAATTTGGTTGCTTTAAAAACCGGTGAATTCTACCCCTCACTGGGACTATCAAACGGCGAAATTGCAGCCCTAAGCAGAAGCAAACACCAATCACAGGGCTTTGGAAATACCGGAACACGTGGTGAGAATACCGAATATTTAGAGCTCTTAAAAGGCACAATGCCCTCAGATCCCACAAACCTTTTTGAAGGTATCGATACCTCTTGGTCCCGCATTAAAGGCGGTGAAGAAATTGGTGCTATTCTTTACCAAGTAGAAAAAGATTTTGATTTTAAAAATCCGGCGGCAAGTGTACCTCAACTTGTAAAAGGGTACCAACTCCTCAAAAACAGAACTGATTTCTGGGGCATTCAAAAAACCAAAGAAATCAAAAAAATTATCACTGCCGCAACAGGCCTTTTCATCGAGGCGGTTGCCGAAACACAATACACCTCCCCTGCTTCTCAAATAAAAATAAATTTGGAAGCCATCAATCGCTCATCGGTCTCGATGGAATTAGTCGATGTCACTTACAACTCAAAATCAATCTTGAACGAGAAAAACCAATTGGTAAACAACAAGCGGGTAACATCAGAAAGTTCCATAACAATCCCGAAAAATGCGATTTACAGTTCACCCTATTGGTTGAAAAAAGAGCCAAGTAAAGGACTTTTCAAAGTGGACGAGCTTGACCTTATCGGACTTCCAACGGTCAATCAAAACGAGCCCGTCTATTTTAAAGTTAACATTGAGGGTGAACCTTTTACTTTTGAAAGAGACATCATCTACAAGTTCAACAGTCAGGTAACAGGAGAAGTATATCAACCGTTTCAGGTTTTACCTGAAGTCACCGGAAAAATCAATGATAAAGTACTCATTTTTTCAGAACCAAAAGCCCAGCAGGTTTCTGTAACGGTCAAGGCCGGAAAAGACAATCTTTCGGGTATTGCATCACTCCAACACCCTGAAGGCTGGAGCGTAAGTGCCCCACAAACTTTTGAAATGGAAACAAAAGACCAGGAAAGGGAACTCATTTTCACTGTCACTCCACCAAATAACCAAAGTGAAGGCAACTTGAATTTGTTGCTGCAAGTGGGTGATTCCTACTACAACAACGAAATGGTAACCCTGAATTATGACCACATTCCCTTTCAACATATTTTAGTCCCTGCTCAAGCGAAAGTAGCTCGCATTGAGCTAAACATAGAGGGTCAAAACATTGGATACATCGCAGGTGCCGGTGACGAGATTCCTTCGGCTTTAAGCCAAATAGGCTATCAGGTTTCAGAAATCAATCTTGAAACGATGACGTCAGAAAGCATTAAAGATTTTGATGCCATCGTTGTGGGAATCAGGGCTTATAATGTACACGATCTTTTAAGATTTAGACAGGATGTCCTTTTTGATTATGTAAAAAACGGCGGAAATTTAATTATGCAATACAATGTCTCCCGCGGTTTGGTGACGGAGCAATTGGCACCTTTCGACTTAAAACTTTCCAGAGACCGGGTAACAGACGAAGAGGCAAAAGTAGAATTCGTCAACCCAAATCATCCGGTTTTAAACACTCCAAACAAAATCACGCAAAAAGATTTTGAAAATTGGGTTCAGGAACGCGGCTTGTATTTTGCCAATGAATGGGCAGACGAGTTTCAACCAATATTAAAAATGAACGACCCTAATGAAGATGCCGTTGAAGGTTCGCTCTTAATCGCAAATTACGGAAATGGAACAATCACTTACACCGGCTTGAGCTTTTTCAGGCAATTGCCGGCGGGTGTTTCCGGAGCCTATCGATTGTTTGCAAATTTGTTATCTCTGTAAAATTGTTATCTTAGTAATATAAACGAATTCAAAAAAAATTATTAACCTAAGTATTGATATAATTGGCAAAAATAAATGTAAATGCTATTGAAATCAACGTTTTAAAAATTAACAACAAGGATTTTATATCTCTCACTGATATGGCAAACGCCAAGCAAAGTGCCAGTAGAGCAGCTGATATTATAAAAAATTGGTTAAGAACAAGATATACAATCGAATTTTTAAGTGTTTGGGAACAAATCAATAATCCTAATTTTAAAGTGGTCGAATCTGACCACTTTAAAACTCAAGCAGGGTTAACCAACTTTGTAATAAGTGTTTCAGAATGGATTGAAAAGACAAACGCGATCGGTCTAATTGTTAAAAGAGGAAAATATGGCGGGACGTATGCCTATAAAGATATTGCATTTGAATTTGGCTCAGCCATTAGTGTGGCATTTAAACTTTATTTAATTACTGAATTCCAGAGACTTAAAGAGGAAGAACAAATGCAATTTGGTTGGTCTGCAAAGCGCGAATTAGCCAAAATTAACTATCACATTCACACAGATGCTATCAAGCAAAATTTAATTCCTAAAGAGCTTACTCCAAAACAAACTGCAATGGTTTATGCCAATGAAGCCGATGTTCTAAACGTAGCACTTTTTGGTATTACGGCAAAAGAATGGCGAGACCAAAATCAACACTTAAAGGGCAATATGAGAGATTATGCATCGATAAACGATTTAATATGTTTGAGCAATTTGGAAAACTTAAATGCCGTTTTAATTGATGAAAATATTCCTCAAAAAGAAAGACTTATTAAACTAAATCGAATTGCCATTCAGCAAATGAGTATTTTGGAAAATACAGAAGCAAGAAGGTTTCTTAAATAGTAAAGTAAACAAGTTCAATTATAAAATATTCCTTTAAAATATAATAAATAAACCCTCAACATATTGAATATGCAACCTGAAAAATACATCTGGAAAAAATCATACACCATCGTTTTGGTTTGCAATGCCATTTACATCGTTTTGTTTTATTTTTTAATGAAAGCCTTGACTTAAGATGGAGATAATTGACTGGATTGTACTTATTGGCACCCTAGTATTTATTGTTAGTTATGGCGTTTGGAAAACACGAGGCAGCAGAAACGTTCAGGACTTTTTAAAGGGTGGAAATACCTCAAACTGGTGGACCATCGGTCTTTCTGTTATGGCTACACAGGCCAGTGCAATTACTTTTCTATCTACACCGGGACAAGCCTTTCACGACGGGATGGGGTTTGTGCAGTTCTATTTTGGTCTTCCCATTGCGATGGTAGTGATTTGTATGGTATTTATTCCCATTTATCACAGGCTTAAAGTTTATACTGCATACGAATTTCTGGAAAATCGTTTTGATTTGAAAACCCGTTCGCTCACCGCCATACTTTTTCTCATACAACGCGGCCTCGCTGCCGGAATTACCATTTTTGCTCCTGCGATTATCCTATCGGCTGTTTTGGGCTGGAATCTTATTTATTTAAATATCATCATCGGAATTTTAGTGATTATTTACACCGTTTCCGGTGGAACAAACGCTGTGAGCATAACCCAAAAACAACAAATGGCCGTCATTTTTGCAGGAATGTTTGCCGCTTTCTTTATCATAATAAGTTACCTACCGGAAAATATCACCTTTTCAAACGCACTCGATATAGCCGGCGCCAGCGGAAAAATGGACATTATTGATTTCTCATTCAATATGGATAACCGCTATACTTTCTGGAGCGGCATCATTGGAGGAACCTTCCTAGCCCTTTCTTATTTTGGAACAGACCAAAGTCAGGTGCAACGCTATCTCTCAGGCAAATCTGTGAAGCAAAGCCAAATGGGACTCATTATGAATGGTATCCTTAAAGTGCCCATGCAGTTTTTTATCTTGCTTGTGGGTGTGATGGTTTTTGTTTTCTATCAATTCAATACCTCGCCTTTAAACTTCAATCCGGTGGCAACAGATAGTGTTTTAAATTCTGAATATGCAGATGAATACCGCACTTTGGAAGCCAAACAACAAGCCAATTTTGAAAGCAAGCAACAAGCCATTTACAATTTCACCAATAAGGAAAACGCTGCAGACAAATCCATTTACCAGGAAAGCATTGTAAGTCTGGATGCACAAGACCAGGTTTACAGGGAGGAAGCAAAAGAGCTTATCAGTAAAGCAAGCAGCATAGTAGAAACAAATGACAAAGACTATGTGTTTATTCATTTTATACTGAACAATCTTCCGCGTGGTTTAATCGGACTTCTGCTAGCAGTAATTTTGAGTGCAGCCATGTCTTCAACTGCCTCAGAACTTAATGCGCTTGCCACCACCACCACGATGGACTTATACAAACGCAACAAAACCTCCGGAGGTGATGAAAACCATTTTCTCAAAGTCTCAAAATGGTTTACCCTCCTTTGGGGAATCATTGCCATAAGCATTGCCTGTGTTGCCAATCTCTTTGATAATTTAATTCAGCTTGTAAACATCATCGGATCTATATTTTACGGAAATGTATTGGGCATCTTTTTACTGGCATTTTTCATCAAATATGTGAGAGGAAATGCGGTTTTCATAGCAGCTCTCATCACACAAGTCATTGTTATTTATGGATGGTGGCACGACTGGATGCCTTATTTATGGCTCAATCTTTTTGGATGTGTTGTGGTAATCAGCATTGCTCTACTTATTGAAACCTTTAGTAGGAAAAAGTGATAATAATTTTTTTTCTTGTTGCACACAATTAGATATGAAGTTTAACAAAATAATCTTTATACTTTCCTTATTAGTATTCGTTGCTTGCAAACAAGAGACCAAACTCAATTCTGATAATGAATTAAAGGAGATTATTAAAAAAAAGGTAACCTCCGGACAAAAATCATTGGATTTAAGAAAGATTACTGAATTTCAGTGGGACAGTTTAATCATTCTCACTCCTTATATAAATTATGACAAAATTGAAACTCAATTTAACACCAATCTCTCTCAGGTCCGGCATACGAGCATTCAGTCACGAGATGATATAAGCCAATTAATATTCTTTAAAGACGGAGAACCAATTAAAATGATAGAGTATCCACGTTTCCCAGGAGACTTCGCAACAAATAAGGTTGAATTCATTAAAAGAGACAATGCGAAATTTGACATTGTAATTACAAATGAAAAAACTATCGGAGGAGATTATGTAATAAAATTAATAAAACAGGAATAAAAGCAACTGTGCACAACATCAACTCGGAAAATCCGATAGGAATTTGCTAGGCCCTCCATCAGTATGGCAAGCTCAAACAAAACAAACTTGAAACATGAAACTTGAAACCTCCCTACGCTAAAGCTACGGAAGGCAAGCCTGAAACCTGAAACCTGACACGAGCGCAGCGAACTGTGCGAATCAAAACCTGTATATTGGAATTTAGAATATTTTAATCGTTATACCGTTAACAATTTGTACTTTTGTTCCATTACATCTAATCATTCATGGCAGGAAAGAAAGCGAATAAAACTTCATCAAAAAAAACCGGTACCCCTAAGTTCCAAATAGGAAAACAACAGCAAGTCATACTGGGCGTTTTTTTTATGATTCTGGGACTCGCGCTGACCATTTCTTTCATTTCTTATTTTTTCACCTGGCAAGCAGACCAAAGCACCCTTTCGCAATTCACAGACCGTGAAGAGCAAGCCCAAAACTTACTCAATAAATTTGGAGCCTGGGTAAGCGACTTTTTTGTCTATAAGGGCTTTGGAGTATCAGCTATCATCCTCAGTGGATTGATTTTCACCAGTGGAATCTACTTGTTTTTAAGTCTTTCAAAAAAACCGCTCAAACGCCATTGGTTCTGGGGTGTTTTAATCATGGTTTGGTTGTCTGTGTTTTTTGGATTTTTTGCATCTAAATCGGCCTTATTGGGAGGTGTCATAGGCTTTGAAATGAATCATTTTCTTCAGGATTATCTCGGTTTTATTGGTACTGTATTAGTAATGTCCTTTTTGTTTTTAGCCTATATTATCTCAAAATTTAAACTCACACCCGATAAAATAATCACTTACTTTAAACAGAAGAAACAAGAATTAAAAGAGGATCTCGCTTCCGCGAAAAGCGAAGCAGAAATAAAAACCAATAATGAAGAAATACCCCTTCAGGAAACCAAAATAGAAGACAAAACAAGTCCGAATCCTGAACCTCCCAAAGAAAAAGAAAAAATTGTCATCAAACCGGAAAACGAAAACGATTTGTCGCTTGAGGTAGAACAGGCAGAAGACGAAGAGGAAGTTGAAGTCCTCAGCAACAAACTGGTCAAAGATTTTGGCGAATTTGACCCAAAACTGGAATTGAGCAACTACAAATTCCCAACGCTTGAACTTTTAAAAGAGTACAATGCAAACACCGGTATTACCATTGATCAAGAAGAACTGGAGCAAAATAAAAATACCATTGTTGAAACCCTGAGAAACTACAAGATTGAAATTGACCAGATTAAAGCAACAGTGGGACCTACCGTCACCCTTTATGAAATCATCCCTGAAGCCGGCATACGGATTTCTAAAATCAAAAATCTGGAGGATGATATTGCGCTTTCGCTTTCAGCGTTGGGAATACGCATCATTGCGCCCATCCCCGGAAAAGGAACCATTGGTATAGAAGTGCCCAATAAAAACCCAAAAATGGTTTCGATGCGCTCTGTGATTGCCTCTCCCAAATTTCAAAATGCCGAAATGGAGTTGCCACTTGCCCTGGGAAAAACCATTTCCAATGAAACTTTTGTGGTCGATCTCGCCAAAATGCCGCACTTGTTAATGGCCGGTGCTACCGGACAAGGAAAGTCGGTTGGATTGAATGCCATTCTCACTTCCCTGCTTTATAAAAAACACCCCGCCGAAGTAAAATTTGTTTTGGTGGATCCTAAAAAAGTGGAACTTACACTTTTTAATAAAATTGAACGTCACTATCTCGCAAAATTGCCCGATACAGACGATGCCATCATCACAGACAACAGCAAAGTAATTAACACACTCAACTCGTTGTGCATTGAGATGGACCAGCGTTATGACTTGCTCAAAGACGCTATGGTTAGAAACATTGCAGAATACAACGTAAAATTTAAAGCCAGAAAACTCAACCCCAACGACGGTCATAAGTTTCTACCTTACATCGTTTTGGTAGTCGATGAATTTGCCGATTTAATCATGACTGCCGGTAAAGAAGTAGAAACACCCATTGCCAGACTGGCACAGTTAGCAAGAGCAATAGGTATCCATTTAATTATAGCTACGCAACGTCCTTCTGTAAATGTCATTACAGGAATTATCAAAGCAAATTTCCCGGCACGTATTGCCTTTAGGGTAACTTCAAAAATAGATTCAAGAACCATTCTCGACAATTCGGGTGCAGACCAATTGATAGGTCGTGGTGATATGCTTTTCACACAAGGAAATGAATTAACCAGACTGCAATGTGCCTTTGTTGACACGCCGGAGGTTGATCAAATCACAAACTATATTGGCTCCCAAAGAGCTTATGCCAGCGCGCACATTCTTCCGGAATACAGCAGTGAAGATGGTGGCACAAATCTTGATATAGGAATTGATGAAAGAGATGCGATGTTTAGGGAAGCCGCAGAAGTTTTGGTCATAGCACAACAAGGTTCGGCATCGCTTTTGCAGCGAAAGCTGAAACTGGGTTACAACCGTGCAGGCAGAATCATCGACCAACTGGAAGCAGCAGGGATCGTAGGTCCCTTTGAAGGAAGCAAAGCCAGGCAAGTACTGGTCCCAACAATTGACGCACTCAATCAACTTTTAGACAATGAATCTCAATAATTTTAAAACCATGAAAAAAGTAATTTTTGTATTACTAGCCATTTTTACACTTTCAATTGCTCAGGCGCAGGATGCCCAACGAGCCAAAACTCTTTTGAATGAAGTTTCAGCCAAAGTAAAAAGTTATGACAATATTCAGATTGAATTTAGATACACACTTAAAAATACCAAAGAAAACATCAACCAGGAAACCCGAGGCGATGTGACTTTAAAAGGTGATAACTATGTACTCAATTTAATGGGAACCACCATGCTTTTTGATGGTAAAAAACTGCACACCATTGTTCCGGAAGATGAAGAAGTGACGATATCAAAACACAATCCTGAAAACGATGGCAATATTACCCCTTCAAAAATGCTCACTTTTTATGAAAAAGGATATACTTACAAATGGGATATCGTTCAAGATGTCAAAGGAAGAAAAATTCAATATGTCCAATTAAAACCGATAGACAGTAAAGCAGAAATCAAAGACATCCTTTTAGGTATTGACAAGCAAACAAAACACATTTACAAATTGATTCAGCGTCAGGATAATGGTACAGAAATTACGATTACTGTAAATTCATTCAAAACAAACCAGCCCATCCCCAATTCGCTGTTCACATTTGATGCTTCAAAATATAAAAACTACTACATCAACAATCTGGATTAACCTTTGAAAATTTTAGACAGATACATACTGGTTTCTTACCTAAAAACCTTCGTCAGTGTTTTTTTAATTCTGATGTTTATATTTGTCTTACAAACCATTTGGCTCTATATATCTGAACTTGCAGGAAAAGATTTAGACCTTGATATCATTTTAAGGTTCCTGCTCTACTTTTCGCCAAAATTAATTCCTTTGGTATTGCCTTTGACCATTTTGGTTTCATCGATCATGGTATTTGGAGACTTTGCAGAAAAATATGAGTTTGCAGCCATGAAGTCGACAGGAATATCGCTTCAAAGAGCGATGAGAAGTTTGATGGTGTTTATTTTAATCCTTAGCGGAACTGTTTTTTATTTTGCAAATGAAGTGATTCCCTGGTCTGAATATAAATCCCTTAATCTCAGAAGAAACATTGCTCAATTAAAACCTGCAGTTGCCATTTCTGAAGGCCAGTTTAGCACTGTGGGTGATATAACCATTAAAGTCGCCAAAAAAAGCGGTGACAGAGGGCAATACCTCGACGATGTTATTATTCATAAAAAAAATCCCAATCGTGTTGGAAATTTTACGGTTATCAAAGCTAAAAATGGCGAATTGACAAGTAAAGAAGGCTCTAATACACTCTCACTAATTCTCTTTGATGGAAATTATTATGACGAAATCATTTCCAATGACCAAAAAAGACAAAACAGCAAACCATTTGCAAAAAGCTATTTTGAATCCTATACTATAAATATTGACTTATCTGAAATGAATAACATTGATTTAGAGGAAGAACAAGAACTTTCCAATGAAAAAATGTATCGAATCAGTGAATTAAAAATAGAAATAGATTCCTTGTCTCAGGACTTCAATCAGGATATTAAAAAGTTTCCGGATGATATAAAAGTGAGAAGTGGAATAACAACTATGGAAAGTGGATATAAGCCACAAACCAGTGATACAGTAAAGGTTGTGGATATTCTGGATGCTTACACTCTGGATGCAGAGAAAAGTCAGATTTTAAGTCAAGCAATCAATACTGTTGATGGATCCATTCAATCCATAACAGCAAAGAAGATACACCTCCAAACCAAACAAAAAAGACTTAATAAATATGAAATTGCATTGCATGATAAATATGTGATTGCTTTTGGCTGTATTATTTTATTTTTTGTGGGTGCCCCATTGGGTGCAATTATAAGAAAAGGCGGAATGGGATTGCCCATGGTGGTCGCTATTTCAATTTTTCTTACCTATCACTTTTTGGGAATTTTTGCAAAAAACAGCGCTGAGAACGGAAAACTACTACCGTTTTTTGGAGCCTGGCTTTCCACTTTTATAATGTTACCTCTGGGTATTTGGTTAACATACAGAGCCACTACAGACCAGGGCATTTTTGACATAAGCTCCATTACAGAACCCATTGGAAGTTTCTTTAAGAAATTATTCAGAATTAAATCTAAAAACAGCTAGTTTCAATACCTTTGCACTTCTAAACACATCCACTTTTTACTCTTTACAATTGAAAAACAAAACCATGCAACTCCACTCTATCGAAGAAGCCATTGAAGACATAAAAAACGGGAAAGTCATTATCGTCGTTGATGATGAAGACCGGGAGAATGAAGGCGATTTTCTCGCCGCCGCTGAAATGGTCACACCTGAAATGATTAACTTTATGGCCACTCATGGTCGCGGTCTCATCTGTGCACCCATCACCGAATCCCGTTGTAAAGAGCTTGATTTACATATGATGGTAGGAAGCAATACAGACCCCATGGAAACCGCATTTACCATTTCAGTTGATTTAAAAGGCGAAGGGGTTACCACAGGAATTTCAGCTTCAGACAGAGCAAAAACGATAAAATCACTCATCAACCCAAATACAAAACCTTGGGACTTGAGTCGCCCGGGGCATATTTTTCCGCTTAAAGCGAAAGAAGGTGGCGTTTTAAGACGCACAGGACATACAGAAGCTGCAATAGATTTCGCCCGTCTTGCCGGCTTGCAACCCGCCGGTGTAATCGTTGAAATAATGAATGAAGACGGTACCATGGCAAGGTTGCCACAACTTATAAAAATTGCTGAAAAATTTGACCTTAAACTCGTCTCTATCGAGGACTTAATTGCATACAGAATGCAATATGACTCCCTGATAGAGAAAAAAGAGGATTTTTACATTCTGACAAATTTTGGTGAATTTCGCCTGAGAGCTTACAAACAAACCACCAATGACCAAGTTCATCTAGCTTTAACCAAAGGCATCTGGAAAGATAATGAACCCGTTTTAGTGCGTGTCAATTCAACTTTGGTGAATTATGATATTTTGAGCACCCTTACAAACAATTCTGATAAAAAACTGGATGATATGTTTAGGCTTTTAAATGAGGAAGGCAAAGGAGCCATTGTTTTTATCAATCAGCAAAGCCAGTCGCTGGATATTTTGAATCGTTTGGAGGCACTTAGAAAACTGCAAACCAAAGACCACATTGCCAAAGCTCCTCAAATTAAAATGGACACCAAAGATTTTGGTATCGGTGCCCAAATTTTACACGATGTGGGCATCCACAAAATCAAATTGATGTCAAACACACAACAAGCCAAACGTGTGGGAATGATTGGTTATGGATTGGAAATTACGGAATACATTAGCTACTAATCTGAATTGTATTATTATTAGACTGTAAAACAATTTTTTACAATTTACGTTCGCCTAATTTTTTTGAACCATTAAGAAGTTAAGAAAATTAAGTGATGCATTAAGTTAATCTTAATGACCTTAATTTCTTAATGTTTTTTATTAAATATTTATTAATCAGCTAGTATTTAACGTGGTCAAGGATCAGACTTAGGTTATTAGAGAACAGATTTAATTGCCTGAGCCATTTTTTCAGCACGTTCTTTGACTTGCTCTTCTGTCCAGCTGAGTTTTACCAGCGATGAGATTGTTCTTCCCATAATGGCATCGCTTTTGGAAAAATCTGTAGTGTTTAAATCCTGTATTTGTGTTTTTATTTCTTTCGGTAATGGAGCGAGTGACTTTAAGTTTCGTAAATGCTCCCAACCGTTGATGTAATGCCAGTTGTTTTTAAACCAATAAAAACAGGCATCTACACCGTTTTCGCTTAAAGCGGAATGCGCCTTTTCTGCTAACTCTGCATTAGGCAAAAAGAAATTGACAAACGAATAATTCTCAACTCCTGTAACAGGCACACGCCTGAAAGTAACTCCGTCAACCTTAGCCAGTGCTTTCCTGATGATGGTATAATTGCGTTTTTGAATCGCAAGAAAGTCATCGAGTTTTCTAAGTTGAGCGACTCCAACAGCTGCATTCAGCTCTGATATTCTAAAATTGTAACCCAAATGCGGATGCGTCTCTGCTCCTCTGTCCTTACCAATGTGATCGTGGCCATGATCTTGATAGTGGTCTGCGTTGATGTAATATTTTTTATTGTTGGTAATCACAGCACCGCCTTCTCCACAGGTAATTGTTTTGACAAAATCAAATGAAAAACAACCCAAATCACCATAGGCACCTAAGGGTTTCCCGTCAAAACTCCCTCCAATAGCCTGACAAGCATCTTCAAGAAGTAATAATTTGTGTTTATTGCATATTCGTTTCAATGCAGCTAAGTCTGCCATAGAACCACACATATGGACCGGCATGACGCACTTG
This sequence comes from Flavobacteriaceae bacterium, assembly GCA_040880345.1. Taxonomy (GTDB): domain Bacteria; phylum Bacteroidota; class Bacteroidia; order Flavobacteriales; family Flavobacteriaceae; genus Planktosalinus. Next base: position 26,195 of record JBBDIQ010000055.1, on the reverse strand, counting down.
GTTTTTGGAGTGATGGCCTTTTCAACAGCAGCCGGGTCTAACGTGAGTGTATCATCAATATCCACCAAAACCGGAACGGCACCTATTGCTATAATCGATTCAAAACTGGCTACAAAAGTGAAGGTGGGCATAATGACCTCATCCCCTGCTCCAACTCCTGCCGCTGCAAGTGCAACAGTAAGCGCCGAAGTACCGCTGGAAACCAACTGACAATATCTGGTATCCATTCGCTTGGCAAAAGCTGTTTCAAATTCTTTGGCTTTCCAGTGGCCGTTGCGCATACCATCAAAGCCATAGCGCATCAATACGCCGCTTTCCAATACATCGTTTACTTCGTTTCGTTCTTCGTTTCCAAATAATTCAAATCCGGGCATGGTGGGTTTCAGGTTTAAAGGGTTTCAAGTTTCAAGTTCTTTCCCGCGAACGCGGGAATCTTGTTAATGATATTTGATATTTTTGGTTGAGCCGTCCCGATAGCTATCGGGATTACGGCTGTACTTAACTAATCAATTACTATAATTGTCTCAGCGATGTCTTTCCGCACTTTTTTAAATTCGGCGAAAAAGTCATCTGTGGCTCTGTATCCCACCGGCATCACTAAAACCGACTTTAAGCCTTTTTCTTTCAAATTGAGGTACTCGTCATATTTTTCAGGTTCAAAGCCTTCTATGGGGCAGGAATCTATTTTTTCAAGGGCACAGACGGTGAGTAAATTTCCCATCGCCAGATACGCCTGATTTTTTGCCCACGCAAAAATTTCCTGTTCCTCTTTTTGCTTAAACTCATCGATTAATAAATCCCTAAAAGGTGCCAAAATTGTTTTAGAAGTACCTCGTTTGTTTTCGACCAGTTCAAAGTAGTTTGTCACATAGTCTTTATCAATTTCGGTAACAACGCAAAAAACCAGAAGATGAGAGGCATCCTGCACTTGCATTTGATGCATGGTCATTGGCACTAAATCTTCTTTAACTTGCCGGTCTTTGATTACCAAAAGTTTTATGGGTTGCAAGCCGTATGAGGTTGCTGTAAGGTTAAAAGCTTCTTTGAGGGTATTTATTTTTTCTTCAGAAAGTTTTTTTGTAGCATCAAACTTTTTTGTGGCATACCGCCATTGAAGGTGTTCAATTGGATTGTTCATTCCTTATTGTTTGTTACAAAAATAACAATCAAGAGGCAGAAAGTCGTTAAAGATTTAAAAAATTAAGCAATCCACTCCTTAAATTCTTTTACTCGTTCTCGGGCGACAATAATTTCGGCATCTTTGTAGGTGTTTAAATAAATTTTTAAACGCGAATTGGAATAAGCCACAATGTCTTTAATCGTTTTGATGTTAATAAAATAAGTTCTGTTTACTCTAAAGAATTCTTCAGGCGAGAGGGCATCTTGAAGAGATTCAAGTGTGGTATCCATCAAATAGTTTCTTCCGTCAATGGTGTGCAAATAAGTACCTTTATTTTCGCTGTAAAAGCATTCAATTTCGTCGATGGGAATCATCTTTAGATGTTGGCCCACTTTTACTGTAAATCGTTTTTTATATTCCCTGTCAATGGGGTTTACCAGAAGTTTTTTAATTTCTTCAAAACTCATTTGAAGGGAATTACTCTCCTCATTTCCTAAGGTTGACTTCATGTTTTTGTATTTGTTTACGGCATTGAGTAACTCCTCTTCATCAATAGGTTTCAAGAGGTAATCGATACTATTGAGCTTGAAGGCTTGCAGCGCATATTCATCATATGCGGTAGTAAAAATAATGGCACTCGATATTTTATGGGTTTCAAAGATTTCAAACGACAAACCATCGTTGAGTTGAATGTCGAGAAAAATCAAATCGGGATGTGGGTTTGATGAAAACCAAGCGCGCGATTCCTCAACTGAATGAAGAATATGCACCACTTCGACTTGTAGTTTTTCAAGCATCCTGGACAGGCGTCTCGCTGCCGGTTTTTCATCTTCTATGATAAGGGTTTTCATATAACTTCTAATTTTGTACTTCTAACTTCTAACTTTCAACTCACTCCCACTGATTGCGCTGTTGCTTTTCTTTTTCTAAAATCTCTTTAATTTTCTTTTCTTCCCATTTTTTTCCAAGGAAAAGATTGGGACCAAAAACACCTGCCCAGTGAGCAAAGAGACCAATTCCCCAGAAAAATGGTAAAGAAAGGTGCCCAAACTCAATGTGTATTTTTCCACTTGAAATCAAGTTTGAATTCGCTGCGAAAATAAAAAGATTCACTACAGTATAAACCAGAAGATGTACATAAAATCCTTTGATTTCCTTAATTCGTTTTTGAGCCATTTCATAGAGCTCGTTTTCTTTATAATTTCGTTCCATTAGTTCCAGTTTTTAGTGTTATTTCGTTCTTTTTCCATTATCTCTTTGATTTTCTTTTCTTCCCAGGAAGCACCATAACCAAAGACTGTAAAACCGTGGATGGCTACCCCGATTCCCCAAGCAATTAAAGGAAACCAGAACCATTGAAAATCCCAATACGTATAGTAATTAATTCCAATTAAAAAGGGAATGACGATGCAATAAGAAATCAAATTACTATAAAATTCTTTAATTTCTTTAACGCGTCTGTGTGCTTTTATATAAGCACTGTCATAATTTTTGTCTGCTGTTGTTTCCATAATCGTAAATTGTTTTGTTAAGATGGGCAGTCTTACTTGAAATAGTTGTTCATTTTCCAGGATTTCAACTTTTCGATGAGTAAGAATCCCATAGCGGTTAATAATATTTTGAAGACCTACTCCTTTTCGGGTTTTTAAAACTTCTTTGCGTTGTAGATCATTTTCAACCACCAGATAATTGTCTTTTTCATAAATGCGAATGCGAAGTGGTTTTGATTCACTTACAATGTTGTGCTTAATGGTATTTTCCAGCAAAAGCTGAAGCGAAAGTGGCACAACTCTGGCTTCAGGGTTTGAGGCCGAGGCTGGTATATCAAACTGAATGCTGTTTTCAAATCGCATTTGAAGGAGTTTAACATAGATTTTCGCAAAAGCGAGTTCTTCTTCCAAACTCACCAGTTCTTTGTCTTTTTGATCTAAAACATAGCGGTAGATTTTAGACAATGAAGTTGTAAACTGTTGTGCGTTTTCAGGATTTTCTTCAATTAATGAGGTTAGAACATTCAAGCTGTTAAACAAAAAATGAGGGTCGATTTGATTTTTTAAGCTTTCAAACTGCGCCGATGCTGTTCCGGCGATGATTTTTTGTTCTTTAAGCTTGTTTTTTTGTAGCTCTTTATAAAAATACAGTGCGTGAAAAAACAAATTCATCACCATCGTTATTATAAAAGCTATGAAATAAAACTGCAAACGTTCTTTTTCCAGAAATTCCTCGAATGTGAAACCTTCAATACTCACTCTATGAATGACTCTCACAATAAAAATAGTAATGAGCGTAAGTGTCACAGACCCTGAAACCCCAATAATTATCCTGAATTTACTTCTCTGCTCCCAATTCACTTTGTGATTTATATAATCAAAAAAGTAAGAGTTAACAAAAGCTAAAGGCACACTGTAAAGCAAATAGTATGAAAAAGAAGTCCAAAGCCGTTCATCAAAATGTACGTCAAATCCTGATGCAAGTCGAAATGACACGTCAATCACAAAGAGAATCACCCCAATCAAAAGACCAATACCAATTATAAAAAGTAACTTTTTCATCTGTTTGTTTTTTTACCTATTTGAAATAAACTCTTTTAAATTTCTTTATAAGTTCAGCTTTTAAAGTCATGTTATTTACAGCTTTTTAAAGCCTGTTCTGCTTGGTTTTTTCCCCAACTTGGATGAAAGGGTGTTTCCGGTTTAAAGGTATCAAAAAGTTCTAAAGATTGTTCAATTTTTGCACAAATGGGCGCGGTATCAGTTCCAAAAAACTGTGCTGAACCCATTTCAAATTGGGCTTTGTTCAAAACCACTCTAGGGTTTTGGGGAGCCAGAGCTTCTGCTTTTCCATAAAGTTGCATCACTTTACCGGAGAGTCTTTGGCCATTTGTCATCGGGTCTCTGGCAATATGAGCCGTGTAAATCATCGCTTGCAAAACCAATAGTTCTACATTATTTTCTTTCCCATCCATGATGGCATCCAATTTTTCTTGTGCTTTGTGCAGAAGTGCCATAGAAGCTCCGGGCTCTTTGGTTTGAAAAGCTTGAGTTGTATTGACTAAAGCCACATAATAATTTGGCAACCAATTGGTTTCTTCAACGCCTGCTATTCGTTCAAAAAGTGCAGAAGCTTCTGTGGTTTTGCCTTCACCCCATAATTGCATGGCTTGTTGCATCCCTTGTTCATAATTTGTTTGGCTTACGCCTAAAAAAGAAATTGTCAACGCTAAAATTAAGAGTACTTTTTCCATGATGTTTTTTTTTATGATTAATAATGGAGCAAATATCCAATACAAAGAGCTCTGATAAAATTTCTTGTTACTGAACTGTTGAATCTCAAGGACGAATTGTTGTTTGATGCTGAATGATTGGTGTTGGCATGATGGGGAGATTGGGAGTTAAAGATTTCAAATTTGAAATTTCAAAATGTCAAATGTCAAATTTGAAATTTAATTCCCAGTACCGTCTTTAGTCAAGTTGATGACTCACCTCTCACAACTACCCTCTCACCGCAAATTAAATTTGTCATAAATTGAAATGAAAGGCTTCTAATTTTTTTTATCTTCGCTGCTTATGAAAAAAGAACAACTCGCGGCACTTAAAACTTTTTTAAGCACTCCAAAAAACATTGCGATTATTGGTCACAAAGGTCCTGATGGTGATGCAGTGGGTTCTACATTGGCACTTTCAATGTATTTAAATAAACTAAACCACAACACAACGGTTATTGTACCAAATGATTTCCCTGATTTTTTAAAGTGGATGCCTCAAAGTGAATCGATCCTGATCTATGAAAAGGAAAAGGAAAAAGTTGAAACATCCCTAAAAAATACAGACCTTATTTTTACACTCGATTTTAATTCGTTATCACGAGTGGGCGATGATTTGCAACAAGTTTTAGAAAAGAGCGAAATTCCATTTGCGATGATAGACCATCACCAGCTTCCCGAAGGGTATGCAACCTTTCAGTACAGCGATGTAACTATTTGCTCTACGGCACAGATGGTATATCATTTTATTGAAATGATGAACGGTTTGTCACTTTTAGATAAAGACATAGCAACTTGTTTATACACAGGCATTATGACCGATACCGGTTCGTTTAGATACAGTTCAACAACCGCAACCACTCATAAAGTAGCGTCTCATCTTATAGAAAAAGGTATTGACAATGCCGGTATTCACCAAGCCGTTTTTGACACCAATAGCCCCAATAGAATGCAGCTTTTGGGTGTTGCACTTCAAAACCTGGTGATTCTGGATGAATTTAATACTGCTTATATAACTCTTTCTCAGGATGAACTCGACAAACACAACTTTCAAAAAGGAGATACAGAAGGATTTGTAAATTATGGTTTATCAATAAAAAATATAAAATTTGCTGCCATCTTTATTGAACACAAACAAGAGGGATTAATTAAAATTTCTTTCAGGAGTATTGGTGATTTTAATGTCAATCACTTTGCGCGTAACTATTTTGAAGGTGGAGGTCACAACAATGCTGCGGGAGGTAAAAGTAATCTATCGATGAAAGAAACTGTTAACCAATTTATTACTAACTTGCAATCCCATAAAAATGAACTTGCAAATGAATAGGTATTTATTTATCCTTTTATCACTTGTTTTCCTTGCCTCTGCCTGTAAAACCCCTGAGGCCAGAAAGCCTATCAAAACATCTTCGGGAAGTTATATCGATTATTCTGTTGAAAAAAACAAAAAAATGATAGCCGATGAAGAAAATGACATTCTGGAAATCATCGAAAAAGATTCGCTTAATGATTATATAAATTCTGAACAAGGATTTTGGTATTACTTCAACAATCAAACTAGTTCAGAAACTGAAAAAGCAGACTTTGGAGATTTAATTGAATTTGAATATGATGTCAAAGACTTAAGTGGTAAAACTATTTATTCAAAAGAAGAGTTAGGCCCCCAAAAATATTATACAGACAGAGAAGAATTAATATCCGGTTTACGAGATGGACTCAAATTATTAAAAGAAGGTGAAACCGCTACATTTTTGTTTCCCTCGCACAAAGCCTACGGATATTACGGTGATTTAAAGAAGATTGGTACTAATATGCCTATTATAAGCACCGTGACCATTTTGAATATTGAACAAATTAATTAAATTTAAAAATCAACTATTTTATGAACAAAACAGCTTTATTATTTGCGTTTTTTGCACTCACACTTTTTGCCTGCCAAGACAAATATCCCGATCTTGAAGATGGCGTTTATGCAGAATTTATAACAAACAAAGGCACCTTTGTAGCAAAATTATACCACGACCAAACACCAAAAACAGTTGCCAATTTTGTTGATTTGGCAGAAGGTAAAAATGGATTGGTTGATGAACAGTACAAAGGAAAACCTTATTTTGACAGTCTTATTTTTCACCGTGTCATCAAAGATTTTATGATTCAGGGTGGAGATCCTCTAGGAAATGGAACCGGAAACCCGGGTTACAGCTTTCCTGACGAAATTGTAGAGGGACTTGTTCACGACAGAAAAGGAATTCTCTCTATGGCAAATTCGGGTCCCGGTACAAATGGAAGCCAATTTTTCATAACAGTAAGAGAAACTCCTCACCTCAATGGGAGACATACTGTTTTTGGTGAAGTAGTAATAGGTATGGAAGTTGTAGAAGCCATAAGTCTTGTTCCCACAGGCCAGGGTGACAAACCCATTGATGATGTAATCATTGAAAAAGTAAACATCATTAGAAAAGGAAATGTGAAAATGAATTCCTTTGAAAAAGAAATGGAAGAAGTTGAAAAAGAGCGCCTAGCAAAAGAAGAAAGACTCTCTAAAGTAAAGTCTGAAACTGCTGAGATGTTTCAGGACTTAAAAGAAAATGCAGAAGAACTTCCTTCAGGTCTTAAAATGATCATAACTGAAAACGGTGATGGAGTACAACCAAAAGAAGGACAGAGGGTCGCACTCAATTATGAAGGTTATTTAGCAGATGGAACACTCTTTGACTCAAATAAACTTGAAGTCGCAGAAAAATATGAAATGGTGGACGAGCGTAGATTACAAGCCGGTCAATATGCACCAATGCCCGCTGAATACAGTTTAAATGCCGGGTTGATTGCCGGGTTTAAAGAAGGAATGCTCAAAATGAAGGTGGGCGATGAAGCCGTTTTATTTATACCTCCACATCTTGGATATGGAGAAAATGGAGCCGGAAATGTGATTCCTCCTAATGCTGAGCTAATCTTTAAAATTCAAATTGTTGAAGTAGCCAACTAAAGATTTTACATAATTAATAATAAAAGCGTTTCAGGAAACTGAAGCGCTTTTTGTTTATCGTAAGTTCAAATTCACTATCTTTAATAAAAATAAAACACCTTGAATTCTCCTGTAAAACTTCACTTTTTTGGTGCCGCAGGAACTGTAACCGGTTCCAAATTTCTTCTTGAAACTCCTCAGCTAAATATTCTAATTGATAGTGGTATGTTTCAGGGAATTAAAGAACTACGCTTGTTAAACTGGGAACAACTTCCCTTTCCCGCCAAAGATATTGATGTGGTTCTTTTAACTCACGGTCATTTGGATCATTGTGGGTATTTACCAAAGCTCGTTCAGCAAGGTTTTCAGGGACCCATTTATGGAACAGCACCCACACTCGCGATTGCAAGTGTTATTTTAAGAGACAGTGCTGTCATTCAGGAAGAGGAAGCCAAACAGGCCAATGAAGAAGGCTATTCTTCACACCAACCTGCCCTGCCCTTCTACACTCTGAAAGATGCAGAAAGAACCATCAAACAATTCAAACCCCAAAAAACAGACGAGTGGATTCCACTTGCAGAAAACCTAAACTACCGTCATCAAAAAAACGGACACATCATTGGGGCCACTTTTATCGAAATTGAGCTAGATGGAAAAATAATTGTTTTTTCCGGGGATATTGGACGTAAAAAAGATGTGTTACTCGACCCGCCAAATAAACCTGAATGGGCCGATGTGCTTGTTATCGAAAGTACTTATGGAAACAAATTACACCCTGATGATGATGCAGATCAAATGCTTATTGACTCTATCAAACAATGCATTCACAAAAAAGGCACCCTCATCATTCCTAGTTTTGCAGTTGAACGCCTACAAACGTTGATGTATAAACTTTGGGATTTATACAATAAAAACAAAATACCCGATATACCCATTTTTGTGGATAGCCCAATGGGCAATGAGGTGCTTAGCATTTTTACTCAATTTCAGGATTGGCATAAGCTCTCCCGAAATGAATTCAATGTGATGCAAAGCCATTTCAACATCATAACAAGCTACAAAGACACCTGGAAAACCATAGATGACAAACGCTCAAAGGTAGTTATTGCCGGAAGCGGGATGGTCACCGGCGGAAGAGTGCTCACATACTTGAGGTACTATCTTGACAAACCCGATACCATCGTTTTACTCGCCGGATATCAGGCTGAAGGAACTCGCGGACGTCAATTGCAGGAAGGTGCTCATGAAATCAAATTGCGAGGAAAATTCATTCCCGTTAAAGCTAGCATTAGAACCATTCAAAGCCTTTCTGCCCACGCTGATCAAAGCGAACTCATCGACTGGATGCGCGCTATTAAAAATATACCCGAAAAGGTCTTTCTGGTTCACGGGGAGTCCACAGCTTTGGATGCCTTCAGGGTAAAAATAAAAGATGAATTGAAATTAAAAGCCACCATACCGCATCTCAATGAGACAATTACGCTCTGGTAAACAAACAATTTAGTCAGTAATTAACATTATTTTTATGTATAAATCCGTATTTTCGGAACTTTAAAATTCACTTCTAGAAATAACCAAACATGAAAAACTTACACACCACGCTCCTGAAGTATTCCCTCGGGATTTCCACTATTTTACTGTTTGCCTCCTGTGCTGATACAAAAACTGAAAAAGACGAAACTATGAATGACAACCCATTACTAGCTGAATGGACAGGTCCTTATCAGGGAGTTCCAGCATTCGATAAAATGAATGTGGATCATTTGCAACCCGCTATGGAAACTGCTATGGAAATGCATCTAAAAGAAATTGATGCCATTGCCAATAGCACTGAAGTACCCACTTTTGAAAATACAATCCTCGCGATGGAAAAAGCCGGAGAGGAAATCAATCGCGTGTTTACCTACTATTACATCTGGAGCAGCAATATGTCAACCCCTGAATTTAGAGACGTTCAAGGTATTATGTCTCCAAAAATATCAGAATACAATTCAAAAATATCTCAAAACGAAGCGCTTTTTCAACGCATTAAAACCGTTTATGAAAACGCACAGAAAAATCCATTGGAAGCTGAGCAACAACGACTTGTCGAACTCACATACCAGGAATTTGAAATGAACGGTGCCAACCTCAATGAAGAGCAAAAAAAGCGCTATGCCGAAATCAACAAAGAACTCGCAGCACTTTACACCACTTTTTCAAACAATGTGCTACACGATGAAGAGAACTATGTGACTTACATCTCTAAAGACCAATTAAGCGGTTTACCCGAATCATTTATAAACGCTTCCGCGAAAGCGGCTGCAGACCGTGGAAAAGATGGTGAGTATGCTATTACAAACACCCGTTCTTCTATGGATCCTTTTCTCACTTATTCTGACGAAAGAGATTTGCGCGAAAAAGTATGGAGAACATATTACTCACGTGGTGACAATCAGGACGAATATGACAACAATGAAGTGATCGCCCAAATCTTGAAATTGCGTCACGAGCGTGTTCAATTATTAGGTTATGAAAACTTTGCCCAATGGCGGTTGCAAGACCGTATGGCAAAAAGCCCTGAAAATGCAATGGAATTAATGGAAACCGTTTGGCCGGCCGCACTAGCCAGAGTTGAAGAAGAAGTTAAAGAAATGCAAGCCATCGCTGATGCAGAAGACGCCAACATCATTATCGAACCCTGGGATTACAGATATTATGCAGAAAAGGTGAGAAAAGCAAAATATGATCTCGACTCAGACCAAGTAAAACAATATCTTGAACTCAACAACCTTACCGATGCCATTTTTTATGTAGCCGGTGAATTGTTTAATTATGAGTTCACACCTATTATAGATGGAAGTGTTCCTGTTTTTCACGAAGATGTAAAGGTATGGGAGGTCACTTATAAAGACTCAGGTGACCACATTGGTTTGTTTTATTTAGACCCTTTTGCCCGTCAGGGAAAACGCTCCGGTGCCTGGGCAACCCAGTATAGAAGTCACGCTAATTATGATGAAAAGCGCAATGTTTTAGCTTCAAACAATTCCAACTTTGTAAAAGCCGCTCCGGGAGAATCTGTTTTGATTTCCTGGGATGATGCAGAAACCTTTTTCCACGAATTTGGTCACGCTTTGCACTACTTGTCTTCTGAAGTAAAATACCCCACTTTAAACGGCGGCGTAAGGGATTATACTGAGTTTCAATCCCAATTGCTTGAAAGATGGTTATATACTGATGAAGTTATCAACCGCTTTTTGAAACACCATAAGACCGGCGAAGTAATTCCTGCGGCATTGGTTGAAAAGGTGAAAAATGCATCTACATTTAATCAAGGATTTGCTACCACAGAGTTTTTGGGTTCGGCCTTGATGGATATGAAATACCATACCATTGATCCTGAAGGAATCAATCCGCGTGAGTTTGAAAAAGAAACGCTCAAAGCTTTGGGAATGCCCAAAGAAATAGTGATGCGTCACCGCACGCCTCATTTTGGACATGTATTTTCCGGCGAAGGTTATGCAACAGCCTATTATGGATATATGTGGGCAGATGTTTTAACAAGTGATGCTGCTGAAGCATTTGAACAAGCCCCCGGCGGATTTTATGATGAAGAAATGGCAGACAAACTGGTAAAATACCTTTTTGCTCCACGCAACGCAATGGATCCGGCAGAAGCTTACCGATTGTTCAGAGGAAGAGATGCAACGATTGATGCTTTAATGAGAGATCGCGGATTTCCGGTTCCCGAAAAGTAACAGGATTTAAAAAGATTGTAAAGGAGGTTGTAACAAGTTCAACCTCCTTTTTTATATCAATTGCTATCTATTTGAGAGTGTTGAAATTATATTTGGTTTGTAATTCAATGCTTTATTTAAGAACTTTGTTACGTTAAGATATCGATATGGATTGGTTTTCTACAAATAATGATTTGCTATGGTACTTAGGAATTATCATTGCATTTTTTGTTTTTTTTATATGGAACAACAGGCGTTTAAAACGAAATAGAAACGACCGTAAAAACCGTAATTTCAGAAAACGCTATATGGAGCGCAAAAACGAATTAAAGAAATAGAGTCTGCCTTAGGATTTTTTCAACCACACCAAATAATGCCACTAAAATGCTCGGATTAAAATTACCCACAGACCCTCGATGGGTTAAGATTGTCGAAAAAAACATTGAAGAAATTCTTACAGACCACGCTTACTGTGAGCAAAAAGCTGCTTCTACTGCCATCTCGCTGATTGTGAGCTTTCCGGAATATACTGAACTTGTGGAAGAAATGGTTGCCTTAGTTAAAGAAGAAATAAGCCACTTTAAAATGGTACATGACAGAATACTGGAACGCGGCTGGGTAATGGGAAGAGACCGGAAAGATGACTATGTAATCGCCTTACACAAATTTTTCCCAAAAGGAGGCAGCAGAACGACCCAACTTGTTCACAGACTTTTGTATGCAGCTTTGATAGAAGCGCGCAGTTGTGAACGATTTCGATTGTTATCCGAAGAAATAAACGATGAAGAACTCCGCCAATTTTACCGGAAGTTGATGGTCTCTGAAGCCAATCACTATACCATGTTTTTAGGATTTGCCAGAAAGTATGGGGATTTAGAAGATGTGAATCAAAAATGGCAGGATTTACTCGATTATGAGGCTCAAATAATGAAAGAATTAAGTAAAAAGGAACATATTCACGGGTAATGCATTGAAATATCATTTTTCAAGCAGTAATTTCTTAATCAGGGAAATTTGCCCCAAATGGTAATAGCTGTGTTCCAAAACCCCTTCAATATTTCTGTGATAGGTACCGTATTTTTCTTCAACAAATAGAGAATTTAACCTTTCGTCAGACATTTTAGAAACTGTATCAACAAATCGCTCGGCGTTAAATAAAAGTTCTTCAACCAACTTTTCCCAGTCTGCATTTGATGTTATTGGAGGCATATCAAAACTGTATTGATCTTTAATGTCGAGTGTTCCACCTTCAAAAACACTAAGAATTCCCTTTGTGTAATAATTGATATGAAATGTCAATGCGGCAATGGTATTTAAACTACCAATTTTTTGAGTTGCCTGTTTCCAATCAAGACTTGAAATTTGCTCTTTATAGTTAGTATTTGCAATCCATTTTCCGTTTAAAAAAACTTCTCTAAGCCGGTTTGCTAATTCAATACCTTTCATGTCATGTTCTGTCTTTTATTTAATAATTTGAGTTGATTTTTGACTATATGAAATACGCTAACCGCTGTAGCATATGACGTGGATTAAAGAACTAAATTAACAAATAATAACCAGACCTGACAAAATCCGAGAGGTTTTTCCAAGTGGGTGGATAGAGGTCTTGGATTTTGTACCGATATTGTTCACGTTTTCATTCCAGTCTGATTATTTCAATCGTCTGCTTTTTTTCGGGTGGGTTTTTAATTCGAATATTAATTTTTTTATAGTTCCACAGATCATTTATACGGTCGGCAGAAATATCCATATTTGCTCTACCCTTAGCTCCAACAAGACGAATTGAGGAATTCACAGTTTTGTTGTTGTTTGAATATTCAACGTGTCCTTCTAAAATTGCAAGTTTGTCAATTGGCTCAATTTCTCCAAGCAATTCAGTCACTCTATCATCAGATTTTACTTTTTTTAGGGCATTTTCATAGAGTTCAGTATCTGCATATGCTTGAACTAAATCGTTCGTAATTCCGCCCATTCCTGTTGAAAAGAATATAGAAATTGTAATTATTATCCCGCAAACTAGTAAGAACCATTTCCAATTCCGTTTCCAGAAACTTTTTTGTTTAATCAATTCGTTATTCATTTTTTAAATTTCATTTTCAATCCAAAAATATCAAATGGTGGGCAACTCGTTGATAAACAAACATAAAAAACATTAAGAAATTAAGGACATTAAGAACTACTTAAAACAACTCTTAATTTTCTTAATTTCTTAATGGTTCAAAAAAAATGGGCATATCTGTTGTAACGTATTCTTTTACAAAGCAATAAAAATCATATCCAGGTTACTAAGTGTTTACATCCATTTTTTTAGCCAATTCTTCTTTATACAAGCTTTTTATAATTCCATCAGATAAACCAATTTTTGGCACGAGAATTTTCCTTGCTTTACTCCATTTCATTGCTGAGAGGTAAATGCGTGTTGCGTGAATGATTACATCTGCCCGGTCCGGATTCATGTCCATTTCAACCACTCGCTCTTCATAAGAGTAGTTTTGTATCAATTCAAAATAGTTAACCAGATACATATAAGAAAGTGATTTACCAAGTGATTTTCCACTTTGCTTGAAAATACTGTTTATATTTCCTCCGGAACCGATAAGAGAAATCTTGGAAAAGTGTTTTGTTTCTTTTTTGATCCACTCCTCCACTTCTTCCCAAATCGTATCTGAAACCATATTATTTAACAGCCTTACAGTTCCAAGATTAAATGATTTTGAAGTGACGGTTTTGCCATTTGAGAAAATGGTAAACTCGGTACTACCCCCACCAACATCAACATAGAGAAAGGTTTTGTCAACCATAATCAAATCTTTAATGTCTGTTGAAGCAATAATGGCCGCTTCATCATTACCATCAATCACTTGAATACTGATTGCCGTTTTTTTATAGATTTTATTGACGATTTCACGTCCATTTTCGGCCTCGCGCATCGCTGAAGTTGCACAGGCACGATATTTAGCAACTTTATGAGATTTCATTAACAACTTGAAGGCATTCATTGTGTCAGTAAGGCGTAACATATTTTCTTCAGTTATGTTTTTATGTTGGAAAACATCTTCACCCAGCCTGATTGGAACTCGCACCAATGAAGTTTTCTTAAATATTGTGGACTGCCCTTCTCGTTCAATGATTGTTGCGATGAGTAACCTCACAGCATTTGAACCAATGTCGATAGCGCCATATTTTTGAATCTTCATTTTAAAAGTATTATTCGTTAATCTCTAATTTTTTTAGATAATAATTATACGTTTCAACCTGAGAACGCACTTCTGATCCATTAGCTTTCTTGTATGCGTTGTCTTGTTTCGCCGAAATAATTCTCGCCTTCACATTATCACTCCAGCAAATATCAAAGGTTTCCTGTAACTCCTTCTGAATGTCCTTATCGTAAATGGGACAGGCAATTTCGACTCGAGTGTCCAAATTGCGGGACATAAAATCTGCTGAGGAAATATAATATTTAGGAGTACCTCCATTTTCAAAAATATACATTCTCGGGTGTTCTAAAAATTTATCAACAACACTAATTACTTCAATGTTTTCACTCAAACCTTTAATCCCGGGGATTAAACAACAAATTCCGCGCACAATCATTTTAATTTTAACCCCGGCCTGACTGGCTTCATAAAATTTGTCAATCATTGCGGTATCTGAAAGACTGTTTAGTTTTAACTGAATCCCACTTGATAATCCCTTTTTACAATTCTCAATTTCTGTGTTGATCAGAGCGTAAATTGCATTGCGGGTGTAATGAGGAGACACCAGTAAATGACGGTATTTTTTTACTTTGTAATTGATTTGAAAAAAATCAAATACTTTATTGACTTCTTTGAGTATCTTTTGATTGGCAGTAAAAAGCGTATAATCTGTATATAATTTTGCGGTAGATTCGTTGAAATTTCCGGTGCTAATGAATCCATATCGCATTACTTTCCCGTTTTCTAACCGTTCAATAACACAGGCCTTGCAGTGTACTTTGAGACCGGGAACACCAAAGATAACTTTGACACCTTCGTCCTGCATTTGTTCGGCATAACCTATGTTTGCCTCTTCATCAAATCGCGCCTGAAGTTCTATTTGAACTGTTACGTCTTTTCCGTTTTTCTTGGCATTTATAATGGAACTGGCAATGTTTGAGATTTTTGCAAGTCTGTATATAGTGATTTTGATGCTTTTTACTTTGGGGTCTATGGCGGCTTCCCGTAAAAATTTAATCAAATAAGCAAATGATTGATAGGGCGCATAAAGTAAATAGTCTTTTTTCGCAATTTTTTCAAGCACACTCCCTTGCAACACTAAACCGGGCACTGGAAGAGGTTGATTTTTCTCATAAAATAAGTCTTTCAAACCCACATCAGGAAAATTCATATAATCTCTACGGTTGTGATAGCGGCCACCGGGAATAAGGCTGTCTGTACTGTGAATACCCATTTTTTTAAGAAGATAATCAAGTGTTTCGGTTTCGATTTCTTTATCATAAACAAACCTAACAGGGTCTCCAATGCGACGATCTTTAACACTTTCTGAAAGCTTCTCAAGAAAACTTTTACTCAAATCGCTATCAATATCCAGCTCTGCATCGCGGGTGATTTTTATCATATTTGCCTGCAGGCTTTCATAATTAAAAATATTAAATATAAAATGCAAACAGTGTCTTATCAAGTCATCCAAGAGAATGATATAATGATTTCCATCCTTTCTTGGGAGTTCGATAAAGCGGTCTATGGATTTTGGCAATTCTATAAGTGAGTAAACCTTATCTGTTGAGAACACTTTATCTTCAGGCTTCATAGACATTTTAACAACAAGGTAAGCAGCACTGTCTTTCAACAACGGAAACTCATCAACTTCATTGAGAACAATTGTCATCAAAGCCGGTCTTACCTTTTGAACAAAAAAATCTTTGATAAACTCACTCTGATCGGGTGTGATCTCTTTTTCATCAATTACAAATACTCCTTCTTCTCGCAAAGCTGTTTGAATTTCCTGAAGAATTTTAAGGCTTTCGGTTTGCTGGGCGATTACTATGTTTGTGATTTGCTCTAAAAGGTCTTTGGCTTTGATACCGCCAAGCTCGCTTTTTCCGGTTTTACCCGCAAGGTCAATTCGTTTGATAGTGGCATACCTCACTTTAAAAAATTCGTCGAGATTGTTTGAGAAAATTCCGAGAAAACGCAAGCGTTCAATCAATGGAACAGCAGGATCTTCTGCTTCTTGCAACACACGGGCGTTGAATTGTAACCAACTCAACTCTCGGTTTATATATGGGTTTTGAGGTTTTATCATTATCGTAAATGTTTAGGGAATACCATCTTTATGGTTTTTCCTTTTGCTAAATTGTTCCAATTGTCTGTATCAAAATCAATTTGTACAAATCCACAAGTGGGTAAATTATCAATAAATTTACTTCCTAGTTTATTCACCAGTTGCGTGAGTCCATAATTGTGTCCAAAAACCATCAATAAATCAACATCATTTGGGGTTTTCTCAATAGCACGCAGCACAAGCTCTCCTGAAAAGTCATACATACTGTTTTCAATTTGAAAAAACTCGTCTGTTATTTGAAAGGCCTTTTTAAACTCCATTGCTGTGGTAAGTGCTCGATTGGCATCGCTGGTTTTTATCAGGTCTGGTTTTTTAAAATTGGTTGCTACATAGTTAGAAACCAAAACAATATCAAGTTTGCCTTTTTTGTTGAGTGGTCGCTGGTGGTCTTCTACATTTTCTTTCCAGGAAGATTTAGCGTGTCGTGTAATGTATAGTGTTTTCATTTTTTATAGTTTTCGAAAAAGCGAATATTTACTATTTAATTTCTATGGTGCTAAACGTTCCATTTTCCAATCAAATTCCGGTTGTAAAGTATACCTCAATCGGTCATGCAATCTGTTGGGTCTTCCTTGCCAAAATTCTATAGATTGTGGCCTTACCAAAAAACCACCCCAATTTGATGGTCTGGGTACTTCGGTGTCTTCATATTTTTTTTCCAAATCGCTGAGTTTACTTTCCAGTATTTCGCGTGAAGCGACCACTTCACTTTGGTCTGAAACCACCGCTCCCAGCTGACTTCCTTTGGGACGCGACTGAAAATAATTTTCAGAATCTGTTTCTGAAGTTTTCTCTGCAATACCTTTGATAATAACCTGCCGCTCGAGTGTTGGCCAAAAAAAGGAAAGACACACTTTGGGGTTTGCTATAATGGATTTACCCTTTTCACTGTCATAGTTGGTGTAAAAAACAAAACCTTCTTCGTTGTATTTTTTTAACAATACCATTCTGTTTTTGGGAAAACCGTCCAGTCCTAAAGTAGCTACAGCCATAGCATTGGGCTCATCTGAACCGCCATGAAGTTCAGCCTCATAAAACCAAGTCCTGAATTGCTGTAAGGGGTTTGCGTCAACGTTTGATTCAAGAAGTTCTTTCTTTTGATACGTTTTTCGGTAGTTGCTTAAATCGTTTTGCATTATTGGAATTTGGAATGCAATTTACGGGTTTTTATAGGAATTTGAAACAAGCGAATGTGAAGAATCACTTAAATTTCAAAGACTTTAAAATCTTCAGCGAGTTGGGTGTTTTCAAATATGGGTTGTGCTTCTTCCAGATAGCGGGCTAAACGGTCATAACGGGTTGAAAAATGACCCAGTATCAATTGACCCACTCCGGCATCACAGGCTATGGTGGCGGCTTCCTTTGCGGTAGTGTGTTTGGTTTTTTCACAAAGATGTTTGTGTTCTTCCAAAAAAGTGGCTTCGTGATACAAAGCAGTTACTCCCTGTATTTGCGGAAGGATCTCCCGATTATAGACGGTATCACTGCAAAACGCATAACTCTTAGGCGGGTCTGGCGGAAAGGTGACACTTTCATTTGGGATTTGTTTTCCTTCTAAATTAACCACATCTGCCCCACTCTTTAATTTCCTGAAATAACTGTTGTCGATTTTGGCAGCAACAGCGGCTTCTATATTGAGTTTACGTTCACCAAGTTTTTCTTTGAACAAAAACCCATTCGTATACACCCGGTGGTCCAGCGGAATGGTGTGGACTTCCACTTTTTCATCTTCAAAAAGCAGTTGAGATACTTTGGAATCAAGTTCGTGAAAAATAAGGTTATAGTTAGTCCAGGCCTTACCCAGTTTGAGTTGCAGGGTAATTATTTCCTTGATGCCTTTGGGACCGTAAATGTGTAAATCGGCTTCGCGGCCCAGCAAAGTGAAGGTGGAAATCAAACCAATGAGCCCAAAATAATGATCACCATGCAGGTGGGAAATAAAAATGTGCTTGACCCGTGCAAACTTAACCTTTGACTTCCTAAGCGCCACCTGAGTACCTTCGCCACAGTCTATCAAGAACAAATGACCTTTGACCTCCAGCAATTGAGCCGTGGGATTTTGGAATGTTCTTGGGGTAGCAGAATGGCAACCTAGAATGGTGAGGATCATTGTTAAAGTTAGAAATTAGAAGTACAAAGTTAGAAGTAAAATTTAGAAATTTGACTTTATACTTTAAATACTATGATTAACAGTTGTAAAGTAAGCTAATTTCATTACCCCCCTTCAAAATTTCCTCACTTTGAGATAATTAAACTTCTAGTTTAGCATTTTGTTTATAAGATAAAAAATATGGCTTATATTTGATAATACAAAATGATTTAGCTATAGACTTACAGGCAGATTTGAAATGGATTCATCAGGAATTAGATACTATTAAAGACCCTGTGTTTATTGAAGCCATAAAAAACATGTTGAAATACAGAAAAAAAGCTTCAACAGAAGGTCTTAGCATTGAGGAATACAACATTAAAATTGACGCGTCTATCGCCCAAATAGAAAGTGGAAAAACCTACACACATCAAGAAATGGGAGATCGAATCAAACAATGGGCTAAAAACAAATATGAATAGAATAGTATTTATAGTAATAATCAGCTTTTTTATAGCTTTCCTTTCATGTAATAGTTATAAGTCTTCGATTAAAAATGAAAAAAATACAAATTGGGAGATTAAAGCTATAAAGTTTATGGGAACAATAACCACACAACCCTACTCTGTCGGAGAAAAATCATTTTGGGCTTTTCAAGATGAACATGTTGTATTGAAAATAAGAAATAATGATTTTATTGAAAATGTAAAAGCACTAAAAGACAACGAACTACATAATTTTAATGAGTATAACTATGCTTTTATTGTGAGAAATGAAAAACAAATTGATACTTTTTATAGTGATTATACTTTGAAGAACTGGATCTTGAAAAAAGATAATGTCGAGTCTTTTTTCTATGACAAAGATGGGAAAATTGCTGAAAACCTAAGATTTCTTTATTCCTTTTTTAGCGATTGTTGGTAGCTCATTAATACTTTTAGGAGTTTTATAAAATCAACTAAAACCCCAAATCCCGCTCAATCTCTTCCAGTTCGATGACATCTTCGGCTTCCTGCAACGTGGGCACAACGATAAGTTCTTCAGGGATGACATCCGGGTCGATAGCCTCGTTGATGATGACAAATGACTTCTTTTTCGCCCTGTGCTTGTTAGAGACAATGAGGAAATTTAACAATTCGGGTAAGGTGAGTTTGTTGTATTTCAATATATCGATAACCACATTGTCTTTAGAAAATTCTTTGGGAATGATGTATTCCAAAAAAGCACCAAAATCTTGTATATCATCCTTTTCATCTTCAATGCGGTAAAATGTATTGTGTTTACTAACTTTCATGATGTTTAATTTTTGAAGCCAATAAATAAATAATTGCCATTCTGATGGCTACTCCATTCTCAACCTGATGCAATATGATGGACTGTTTGGAGTCGGCCACATCACTGGTGATTTCCACACCGCGGTTGATGGGTCCCGGGTGCATAATAACAATTTCTTTTTTAAGTGAGTCGAGCAGGGTTTTATTCACGCCATATTGCTGGGTATATTCGCGCACTGAAGGAAAATAACTAATTTCCATTCGCTCGTTTTGGACTCGAAGCATATTAGCTACATCACACCATTCAAGCGCTTTTCGTAAATCACTTTCTACCTCTACTCCTAGTTTTTCTATGTATTTAGGAATAAGAGTTTTAGGACCACACACCTTTACTTTTGCTCCAAGCAATTGCAGTGCAAAAATATTGGACAATGCCACGCGTGAATGAAGGATATCCCCCACAATCACCACTCTTTTTCCAGCCACATCACCCAGTCGTTCCCTGATGGAATAACAGTCAAGCAAGGCTTGTGTGGGATGCTCGTGCGCGCCGTCACCGGCGTTGATGATACTGGCGTTGATATGTTTTGAAAGAAACACTCCTGCTCCCGGATTTGGGTGACGCATCACTACCATATCCACTTTCATAGAGAGGATGTTGTTTACCGTGTCAATGAGGGTCTCCCCTTTTTTCACTGATGAAGAAGCCGCAGAAAAATTAACCACATCAGCCGAAAGTCTTTTTTCAGCCAGTTCAAATGAAAGTCGTGTTCTGGTACTGTTTTCAAAAAATAAATTAGCAATAGTGATGTCCCGCAGCGAAGGCACTTTCTTTATAGAGCGGTTGATCACCTCCTTAAAATGGTCGGCCGTTTCAAAAATAAGATGAATATCTGCCGGTGTGAGATATTTGATTCCCAATAAGTGTTTGACACTTAGCTCACTCATTATTCTTTTTGTTTATAGTTTCAGGTTTCAAGTTCCTTGTTCGGATATTTAAGATATGTTTTTTTACTTCTAACTTTGTACTTCTAATTTCTAACTTACTAAATATACTGCATCTTCCCCATCATTCTCCTTCCAGCACACTTTTACTTTTTCTTCATTGATGGCGTCCACTTGTCTTCCTCTGTAATCAGGTTGTATGGGCAAATGCCGACTGAATCTTCTATCAATTAGTGTAAGTAATTCCACTCCTGAGGGTCTTCCAAAGGACTGAATAGCTGTCAAAGCGGCTCTGATACTTCTTCCGGTGTAAAGCACATCATCTATGAGCACCACTTTTTTGTCTTCCACCAGGAAATCAATCTTGGTTTTATTGGCTTCAAGCGTTTTGTCCCCTCTTCTAAAATCATCCCTAAAAAAGGTGATGTCGAGATAACCCAGTTTGATGGTTTTAATTTTGTACTCTGTTTCCAATATGGATTTGAGACGGTTTGCCAGGAACGTACCTCGTGGTTGCAATCCTATTAAAACAGTATCTTGAAAGGTATCGTGGTTCTCAATCAGGTGGCATGCTAAGCGATGAAGAGCAATGTGAACTTCGGTTTCGTTAAGCAACACTTTTTGACTCATGAAGTTGGTTTGTTTCTTGAAAGCAAAAGTACATAAAAATATTTCAAACTCGCTTTTTGATTTTTGGTTTCTCTAAAACAAAAAAGGCTGCCTTTTCAGACAGCCTTTTAATAGGATTTAATGGGTGTAAAAATTATTTTTTACCGTCCATTTGATCTTTCAATGCTTGTAATTTATCATTGGCATCTCCTAAGGTTGGCTTAGATTCAGCAGCAGTATCTGCTTGCTTCTTCACGGCTTCTTTAAGGATTTTTGCCTCTTCTTCTTTAAAAATTACAGTATGAGAAGCGACCACTCTCTTGAATTCTTTATTAAACTCAATGATTTGGAATTCTGCTTCTTCACCTTTGCCTAATTTGCTTCCGTCTTCTTTTTCAAGGTGACGAGCAGGAACAAATGCTACTACATCTTCGTTAAACTCAACTGTTGCACCTTTGTCAACAATTTCAGTTACTTTAGCAGTATGCTTGGTTCCAAGAGCAAATTCTTTTTCATATTTATCCCAAGGATTTGTCTCAGTTTGTTTGTGACCTAAGCTCAACTTACGTCCTTCAACATCCAATTCAAGAACAACCACTTCAAGAGTATCACCTACATTGGTAAATTCACTTGGGTGCTTGATTTTCTTAGTCCAGGATAAATCTGAAATATAGATTAAACCATCAATTCCTTCTTCCAGTTCAACAAACACACCAAAGTTTGTGAAGTTTTTCACTACACCCTTGTGTTTTGAACCAACAGGGAATTTACTAGTAATATCTGTCCAAGGGTCTGGAGTTAATTGCTTGATACCAAGAGACATTTTGCGCTCTTCTCTGTCTAAAGTTAGGATGACAGCTTCCACTTCATCTCCAACATTCACAAAATCCTGAGCACTTCTCAAATGAGTTGACCATGACATTTCGCTAACGTGGATTAATCCTTCTACTCCTTCTTCAACTTCGATAAATGCACCATAATCTGCGATTACAACTACTTTACCTTTTACTTTATCACCAATCTTAAGATCTGAGCTAAGTGCTTCCCAAGGATGTGCATTTAATTGCTTAAGACCCAATTGGATTCTTGTTTTATCTTCATCAAAATCAAGAATTACAACGTTTAACGTTTGGTCTAATTCTACGATTTCGTTAGGATGATTGATTCTGCTCCAAGAAAGGTCTGTGATGTGAACAAGTCCGTCAACACCTCCAAGGTCAACAAACACACCATAAGAAGTAATGTTTTTCACAACACCTTCCAGTACTTGTCCTTTTTCTAATTGACCAATGATTTCTTTCTTCTGCTCTTCAATGTCAGCCTCGATAAGTGCTTTGTGAGAAACCACAACGTTTTTGAATTCGTGATTGATTTTAACCACTTTGAATTCCATTGTTTTTCCAACATAAGCTTCATAATCGCGAATAGGCTTCACATCGATTTGAGAACCGGGCAAGAATGCCTCGATACCAAATACATCGACAATCATACCGCCTTTGGTTCTGCATTTCACATAACCGTTTACGATGCTTCCTTTGTCATGAGCTTCATTCACACGATCCCACGCTTTGATTGTTCTTGCTTTTCTGTGAGATAATACAAGTTGTCCTGTACTGTCTTCACGCACATCAATTAAAACCTCTACTTTGTCACCTACTTTAAGGTCTGGGTTGTAGCGAAACTCATTAAGAGAAATCACACCCTCGCTCTTCGCATTGATGTCAATAATAGCGTCGCGATCTGTCATATGTACAACAACACCTTCTACGACTTCGTCGTCCAGTGTGTCAACAAAATTTTCTGCAACTAGTTTTTCAAATTCATCCAGCTTTTTCTCATCAATTACTTCGATGCCCTCTTCATAATTGTGCCAGTTGAATTCTTTTAGAAATTTTTCGGGGTTTGCTTCTTTGGCAGACACCTCTTTTTTTGGTTCTTGAGTCGCTGTAGCAGCTTCTACTTGTACCTCTTCGTTTTTTGTTTCTTCAGCCATTGCTGATTAATTAATTTGTATCCTGTATTTCCTGAAAATTTAAGCAACTGAAACACAGAAGTGTTAGTAAAATTTATTATTTGTTCCCTTTTCAATTTTCATAAGCTGCAAAAAGGAGTGCAAAAGTAGTATTAAATTTTTAATTTTCAAAGATTTATTGCGCTTTCGCGAAAGTAAATACTGTATTTTTGAAAAGGAACTTTTTTATAATAATATATTTTCAAAAGTCTAATACCATTTAATTATTTAACGAATGCACAGATAATTACTTTCAGAATCCTTATTAAAGAAAAACATTCGTGCATTAGTGGCACATCCAGGCAGGTATCTTGAATAATTTTATTTCCTAAAAAATGTGTAGTTTCGTAAAATCAACTTTATAACTCTGCTCAAAATGAAAAAAAAACTGTTTTTAATTGCCTTCATCTTCCTTACAACACTTTCGATAAGTGCGCAAACATCAACCCTCAGTGTAGAAAAAATCATGCAGGATCCCAAATGGATGGGTACCTTTCCTTCTGACATCAAATGGGATGATCACAGCGAGTTTATCTATTTTAATTATAACCGAGACAACGATCCGGCTGATTCACTTTATCGCATCGCCATCAACAAACCGAATGTGATTGAAAAAGTAAACTGGAAAAAAGAAAAGGAACTCATTCCGTTTAACGGAAATTACAATAATGACAAAACACTAAAACTCTACACAAAAAACAACGTCCTTAAATTATACAACATAAACACCAAAAAAGAACAGGATTTACTGGAACTTCCCGGAAGAATCACAAACCCGATTTTTCTTGCCAATGAAAATCACATTGCTTTTCAATATGACAACAATGCCTATGTGTATGCGATTCAAAGCGGCTCTTTAAAGAAATTAACTCACATTCAAACCGGTGAAAAGAAAACTGAAAAAGAAAAAGAGAAATCAGTTAAAAATGAATGGTTGAGAGAGGATAATCTTGAATTGCTTCAAGTAATTAGAGAACGGGAAGATAAAAAAGAAAGCAGTAAAAAGCACAATGAAATGACAAAGGATAAAGATCCTTTTGAATTTTATCTCGGTAAAAAATCGATGACCAATTTGCAGGTTTCACCAAAAGAAAATTTTGTCACATTCAATTTAGTGACACGAGGAGACTCAGACGCCACTATTGTGCCCGATTATATTGACGCTTCAGGTTACACCGTTGATTTAAACACGAGGTCCAAAGTGGGTGACAATCAAACTCAAGTCGAGCTTACCATTTACAACCTCAAAAAGGACACCGTTTATTTGGTTAAAACCGAAAACCTTCCCGGAATCAAAGACCTGCCCGATTATGTAAAAGACTACCCTGAAAAAGAATGGGAAGAAAATGTGCGCGATGTGTATCTATCCAGAGTTTATTTTTCTGACAATGGTAATAACGCCATCGTCAATGTGCGCTCCAAAGACAATAAAGACCGTTGGATTGCAAAATTAGACCTTGAAACCGGAACGCTTGAATCAATAGACAGACAACGTGACGAAGCCTGGATTGCCGGGCCTGGGATTGGTTGGTCTATGGGTGGCGGCACTATGGGGTGGTTGCCTGACAATAAACATTTCTATTTTCAATCTGAAGCCACAGGCTATTCTCATTTATACATTATCGATGTTACTAATGGACGAAAAAAAGCCTTAACCTCCGGTAACTTCGAAGTTTTTGACCCTTTCATTTCAAAAGATAAAAAACACTGGTACCTCACCACTTCTGAAGTGGGTCCCGGTGAACGTCATTTTTACAAAATGCCGTTGATGGGTGGTAAAATGGAAAAATTAACCAACCTTACCGGAAATAATGATGTCTCGCTTTCCCCGGATGAAAACTATATGGCAATAAGGTATTCATACAGCAATCAGCCGTGGGAATTGTTTTATAAACCAACTATTGCAAACGTGAAAGAAACTCCTTTGACAAATGGGCAGACTGAAGAATTTAGAAATTACAACTGGCGTGACCCACAAATCGTCCATTTCACAGCATCAGATGGTGTTAAAGTACCGGCCAGACTTTACACTCCCTCAGCAGAAGCAAATAATGGTGCTGCAGTTATTTTTGTTCACGGTGCCGGTTATCTTCAAAATGTGCACAAATGGTGGTCTTCCTACTTTAGAGAATATATGTTTCATAATCTACTAACAGACTTAGGCTATACCGTTTTAGATATTGATTATCGCGGTAGTGCCGGCTATGGAAGAGACTGGAGAACGGCTATTTACCGCCATATGGGCGGAAAAGACTTATCAGATCAGGTGGATGGCGCAAAGTATCTGGTTGAAGAAATGGGAGTTGACTCCAAAAGAGTGGGTATATACGGCGGAAGTTATGGTGGTTTTATTACGTTGATGGCCTTATTCAATGAAGCAGATACATTTAAAAGTGGGGCAGCCTTGCGTTCTGTGACAGATTGGGCACACTACAATCACGGTTATACCTCAAATATTTTAAACGAGCCTTTTAATGATCCTATCGCTTTCCGTCGCTCCTCTCCTATTTATTTTGCTGAAGGACTTGAAGGTCATTTGTTAATTGCTCACGGAATGGTGGATATAAATGTGCACTTTCAGGATGTGGTGAGACTGGCGCAACGTTTAATCGAACTGGAAAAAGACAACTGGGAAATGGCGGTTTACCCTGCAGAAGATCACGGTTTTGTAGAACCCAGTAGCTGGACTGATGAGTACAAGCGCATTTTGAAGTTGTTTAAGAACACACTTCTCAAAAATTAAGCTATTATTTGATGATAAAATTAAAGGGACAAACTAAATTAGTTTGTCCCTTTTTCAATTAAGCTAAAACTTGTAGATGCATTAATTGTTTACAGGAAATCCATCCAGTGGATTGTTATCCCAGAATACACGTTGT
>JBBDIQ010000054.1:0-69430 GCA_040880345.1 Flavobacteriaceae bacterium | reverse complement strand
TGATTGTTTATGGGTTTTAAACCATTGAATTGAAAGGAAACCCCATATTTAAATCGCAACCAGTTGCTGTTTTCAAAAACTCTTGTTTTCCAAGCCCAGCCCAGCTCTGCAAAACGGCTTCCACCAATTTTAAATTGGGAGTCGTCCAGAGATTCTCCTTTGGTGATCACATTGTTGAACCCCACTGCAAAAACCAAATCGCTAGTGGTGCGGCGGTCATATTTTCGTTCTTTTTTGAGGTTTACGTTCACAATGTAGTCTTCACCCAAAAAACGGATACTGTTTTGCTCGTCTTCCAAATCTCTATCTGCCTGATTTCGCTCACTCAAAGCAGCCTGATTTTCAAGAATAGTAATTCTATTTTCAATGTTCAAAGCGTGTTTTTCGGCCGCTTGTTTTTTCAAATTTGTTGCCTCTTCAAAAGTGATTTGTTCTTCATCGATTTGTTTATTGATATTTTCAACTTCGACTCTTAAAGCTTCGCGTTCTTCTTCAATAATTTCTTGTTTTCGCTGCTCAATTTTTTCACTTGTGGTTTCTTGAGCCTGGCTTAAACTACCTGTGAAAAGACACATGAAAATTGCTAGATAAAATGTACTTGTTTTCATAATGATTTGATTTGATTTTTTCTTTAGAGAGGCACTTCATTACGAAATGCCTCAAAAAAGAGTGATTGATGAATGAATGAATTGTAAAAGTTTATTGGTTTCTATTGGCTACTGCTTCACGGGAAAGCAAAAGACCTTCTTTGAGTAATTCAAAAATGCGTTGTCTGAAGGATTCTTCAATCTCGCCCTCTACATCTTCCAGCAAACTGCTTGAGGTGATGACAGGATTTGAGTTTGCTTTTTGGGTTGCTAATTTGTCGAAAGCTTCATTTAAAAGCGTATCAATCTCATCGTCTGAAACTTCTTTCCCGGGTTTGATGTTTGCAATAAGTTCATCAACAATGTGCTGGTCTTCCTGACTTTCAGTTTGAGTGATCGTTTCTGAAATTTCTGGTGAGAAATCAACTATCGTCGATGATTTTTCTTGCTTAGAATTTGGCAAATTAAGTTGCTTTAATTGATAAGTTTTTTCCTCTTTTTTAGATTCTAAAATTGAGTTAGAATCTGAAATTTCTGAGATTTCGGTATCAATTGAGTTTGTATCTACAATTGGATTAAAAACGGCTTCCGGTTTTGGTTCCATAGCGTCTTCATTCACAATGTTGTTGATTGTTTCATTTTCTGAATTGACAAATACTCCCATCAAAAGTATCCCGACCAGAAATGAAGCTGCGATGCCCATCCACCAATAAATTGGTGTGGTCTTTTTATCTTTTTTATCCAATTTGGAACGCAACTGCTCCCAGCTTTTTGCGGAAGGATCAACCGTTCTTTGTTCTAGTTGATTTTTTATTTGATTGTCAAAATTATTTGTTTCCATGTGCTTTGGATTTAGTGTCCTTTAATTTAAACTGAAGCATTTTCCGGGCTTTGTGCAATTGTGATTTTGAAGTGCCTTCAGATATATTGAGCATAACCGCTATTTCTTCGTGTTTATACCCTTCAATAGCAAAAAGATTAAATACCATTTTGTAGCCCTCAGGCAGCGCATCTATGGCGTTTTGTATGTGAGTTAACTCAAAATTAAAATGAAACTCTTCCTCAGTTGGTTCTTGAATTTCAGTATTTAATTCTTGAAATAGGATTGTTTTCTTTTTCCGAAGAAAATCTATGGATTGTCTAACCATTATACGCCGTATCCACCCCTCAAAACTTCCCTGATGATTAAATTCTGAAATGTGTGTGAACACTTTAAAAAAACCATCGAGCATCACTTCTTCGGCGTGATGAATATCATTGATGTACATTCTGCAAACGCTTAGCATTTTTGGAGCATACAATTGATACAGCTGGTGCTGAGCCTGTCTGTTGTTTTGACTTGCAGCGGCAATGAGTTGGGATTGGTTTTTATGTAAATTGATGATTTTCAAAATTCCATAAGGTCTTCTATTCTTAAAGACGTAAAAATAGAGAATAAGGTTGCCTGAAAAAATTATTTTTTTCGGTCAATTACATAATTGACCATTAAAACAAGGGAGTTTTTAAAGGGAGAATCGGGGTAAGCATCTAGTAATTGAAGGGCTTTTTGCTGATAGGATTTCATTTTTGAGACGGCATATTCGAGTCCGCCAGAAGATTTAACAAAGGCTATGACTTCTTTGACTCGTTTGGCATCTTTGTTTTTGTTTTTAACCGAATTGATGAGCCATTTTTTATCCTTTTCAGAACAGTTGTTTAAAGTGTAAATTAAGGGTAAGGTCATTTTTTGTTCCTTGATATCGATGCCGGTGGGTTTGCCAATCTTTTCAGTGCCATAATCAAAAAGGTCGTCTTTTATTTGAAAAGCCATGCCAATGAGTTCGCCGAATAGTCGCAACTGCTCCACTTCTTCCAGGGGAGCATTTACCGATTTCGCCCCCATTGCACAACAGGCAGCAATGAGTGTTGCCGTTTTTTGCCTGATGATTTCATAATAGATTTCCTCAGTGATATCGAGTTTTCTTGCTTTTTCGATTTGAAGGAGTTCGCCCTCGCTCATTTCTCTTACGGCCACGGAAATAATTTGCAGTAAATCAAAATCGCCGTTATCTATGGAAAGTAAAAGACCTTTAGAAAGTAAATAATCGCCCACCAAAACGGCAATTTTATTTTTCCAAAGCGCATTGACTGAGAAAAAGTTTCGTCTGCGGTTGCTGTCGTCCACAACGTCATCGTGAACAAGGGTTGCGGTATGTATTAATTCAATAACCGAAGCTCCTCTGTATGTGCGTTCATCGACCTTACCGTTTGACACCATTTTTGCAATGAGAAAGACAAACATGGGGCGCATTTGTTTGCCTTTTCTGTTGACGATAAAATAAGTAATGCGATTGAGCAACGCCACTTTTGAAGTCATCGAAGCATAGAACTTTTTCTCAAAAAGTTCCATTTCCTCAAGGATGGGTTGTTTAATTAAAGAAACTGGTTTCATTTTGAGTCAAAGATACTCAAAAAAATAAGCATAAAATAGTATTAAAATTATTGGTAAGTCACAGTATAAACAGTTAATAACCTTGTTATAATTGTCTTAAAATCTAATTATTTTGAAAAGCTTCGAGCTTTTAAAGACAAAATTTTTGTCATATGATTTACCAACTGCTACTAGTGCATTGAAACAGTTAATCTTGACATTGATAGGAAAATTAAAATTTAGGAGGTTTAAAAGTTTAGATATTATTTTTCTAAAAATGCATTCTTATGCACAGAAAGCCCATTTTAATGATCACACTTTTTTAGATTTATTTCGATATAGTGATTTATCTATACATTGAACCATTTTGTCTTTGTCTAAATCAACTCCAACAAAAGATTCCACTTTTTGAATAATTTCATTGGGATTATTAATTAACTCATTATAATCTACATATACCAACTCAACACCTGGTTCTTTCATTTTCCATCTACTTATAGATTGTAATTGTTTAATATAAGAATTATAAAGCCTTATCGGTATAGTATCTGGGTCTTTACCAATCATTTTTCTTTGAGATTTAATGACCTCATTTAAATCTCTTTTCATGAAAATGATCTTATACCGATATTGAGGGTCCAAAAATTTTAATAAAGGGGCAACAATTTTTACTGATTTATTTTTTGATCTTTCAAGCCAGGAATTGTCTTTATGAATTGACATAACCGGTTCATATTCATAGTAACCTTTTGGGTTAGACTCATCTGCTATTCTTTTGTTATCGGTCAAAATTTCAATTCCTCCCATATCCAGCATTTGCATCATAAGAGAAGTTCCTGATCTAGGCAAACCCGATACTATTATGATTTGATTCTCTCGATACTTGTGAATTACTTTATCTTTAAATTCAATGGGTGTATTTATTTTCTCTTCTAAATTTTCAAGAGCCTGTTCTGCTTTGTGGTATGATTTTCTTTTTAAACTAACTGCTGTTTGATATGCTTTTTTTGCATTTTCTAAATCACCCATTTTTTCAAGAGATTTACCTAAAATGTAATGTGCAGCTGGAAAGAATTTTACAAGTTCTATACTTGTGATTGCATACTCTGCACTTTCTTCATACTCTTTGAGTTCATAAAGTGTTTCAGCTAGAGCTTTGTGGTATTTGGCTTTATCCTGCTCCATTTCAATAGCATTTTCAAAAGCTTTTTTAGCTTCTTCAAACTCATTTAAAATAAAATATATATTTCCTATTCTATACCAAATTTCAGAATTTGGTTTTTTGTCAAGAGCATTTTGTAAAATTTCTATAGCATCATTGAATTTTCCTTTGCTAGATAATAACTCTGCTTCGATAAAATATAAATTATATTTTACCTCAGTCTCTAAATTCTTAAATTTATTTAAATAGTTTTCTGCTTCCTCATAGTTTTTCTCACTGAGAAAAACATTGATTAAGTCTATATAATAGGGTGATGTATCAATGGGTTTTTCCGCATCTATCAATTCAAACAATAGTATTTTAGCTGTATCAAAATCTTTTTTACCTAAATGCACTCTTGCAAGGTTATGTTTAAGTTCATATTTCGTTTTTAGAAGTGCAATTTCAATTTCTTCATCAGGTCTTTCTATATAACCAAGCTCGATAAGTTGTTCCAATGTTTCTTCATCAGAAAAAATATCGCTTTCTTCTTTTTCGAGTTCTCCAAAATCACCCGCTACTTTATCCCAGCTTTCAATAAATTTTGGTACCTCGGTTTTTTTGAAAATATCCAATATTACCTTTCCGTCCATATCTTCGCCAATAGGTAAACCATAATGATGTAAAATTGTTGGAGCAACATCTATCAAGCCTAAACCAAAAATTTTTTCATTCTTTTTAATATTCGGACCACTAGCCACAAACATTCCAAATTGTCTATGCTCTAATGCAGGTGCAGCCGCAACTTTGGGCATATTGAGTATCCGCTTTTTGCCAGATTCAAACCCATGGTCTGACATCACTATAATAGTAGTGTCTTCATCAACTAGCTCCATTACCCTTCCCAACATCATGTCCTGAAAACGATAGCTTCCGGTTATTACCTCTTTATAAATTTCATATTTTTCAGTAGTTACCCCTTCAAGCTTTGGCGGATGATATTTCATAAATGAATGACACATATGATCAATAAAATCAAAATAAATTCCCATAAAATCCCACTCAGTTTTTCTAAGCAAATATGTGGACGCATTGTGCAAAGACACATTTTGCGATAAAATTCTTGAAAAAGGAATCAACCCATTATTATTTTCGCTTTGGTTAATTCTAGAAGCTTGTGGAATAAAAGGAAGGATGTGCTCTTTTGTTACTTCCCATGGAAACATTCTCAAATCTTTTAAATCACCTTCAAAACTTTCCGGATGAATAGTCCCCTTAAGCATATCTGTAACTTTAGAAGGATCTGCACTAACTCTTTGATACTTATCAGAAACAACAACACCATTAACTGGCTCCGCTGGAAAACTAGGCCACCAGCCCACTAAATTACTTTTATAACCATTATGATGTAAAATATTCCAAATAGCTCTAGTATTTCTTGAGTTTGCCGTAACAGGTCTTAGAGCTTTTTGATTTGGAACAACCTCCACAAACCCAAGTACACCGTGTTTGTCAGGAGTTTTTCCGGTTGCTACAGTACTCCAAAGCATAGGACTATACGGTGGATTCATTGTACTCATATTACCATAAACTCCATTGTCTATTAGTTTCTTTAATGAAGGCATGAGTCCTTTAGCAAGTAAAGGACCAATAATTTTCCAGTCGGCACCGTCCCAACCAATTAGCAATAATTTATTTTTTTTCATTTAATTTTTTATTGTTTTCCTTTTTAACTTCTCTCCACTTCGCAAAAGCTAAATCCCCATATGCTAAATGACCTAAAGAACTATCAATTGGGAAATTTTCAAAATTAATTTCTTTGTTTCTTTTTTTCATGTTTTTTTTGATGGTATGTTTTGTATTTGTATATTTACCATAATATATAATCTTAACGCTGCCTTTAAGTTTTGTAAAAAAACAAAAATTGCGTATAAAAACCTAAAAATTATGGAGAATATTACTCAAAAGAAATTTAGTAAAAAACTAGCAAAATACAGTGCTTTAACACTTGCTATTGCAGGTATTGCTGACGCATCAGGTCAAGTTGTTTATACAGATGTGGATCCTGATTTTGCTGGAACAGTTGGTGATAGTTTTGCTATAGACTTTAACAACGATGGAATAGACGATATTGTGGTTTTAGCCCAAAATGTAGGATATGACATTGTTCAAGTTGTTGCAGAACCTTTAAATGGAGTAATCGCAACATCCAACGCCGGGTATTTCTATGCATCTAATCTTGCTTATGGCACCCCAATTAATGCAGCAACAGGAGTATTCAGAGATTTTGGAGATGTTTGTGCGGGAGTTGGTTATGCAGGTAGTCAATTCTGTGGTGAGGGTGAAGGATATGTTGGGGTTTTATTTGACGTTTCTGGTAACACTCATTATGGCTGGATTAGAATAGATGTTGCTGACAGTGCTAATTTTATAGTACTAGATTATGCTTATGAAGCTACTCCTGACACAGCAATTGAAGCTGGTGATGAAGGCGATTTGAGCACTAATGATCAAACAATTGCTGGCTTTAATCAGTTTTATAATGCATCTACAAAACAATTAATTCTATCAGCAAATGAAGCGATTTCAAACATTACTTTATACAACCTTTTAGGCCAGAAAGTGATTACAAAAAACGTTACTGGCAATAGTGAAGTAGTTGATTTATCTACAATTTCAAATGGAGTTTACATTGGAACTGCAAAAATTAATAATCAAGTAGCTACTTTCAAAATTGTAAAGAGATAATTTTATTTTATCATATCAATTTCAAAAAAGGCTTCCAAATTTGGAAGCCTTTTTTTATTGTTTATTTGCAAGCTGCCCGCAAGCAGCATCAATATCTTTTCCTCTGCTACGCCTTACAGTAACCGGTATTCTATTGGACTCCAATGCCGCTATGTATGCATCGAGTGCTCTGGAATCTGCTTGTTGAAACTCGTCTTCACCAATAGGGTTGTACTCAATTAAATTTACCTTACACGGCACATAGCCACAGAAATTAACAAGTGCAAGTATATCCTCTCTCTTATCATTGATTCCTTTCCAAACTACATATTCATAGGAAACTTTGCTTTTTGTTTTTTGATACCAATATTCTAAAGATTCTTTTAAATCATCAAGGGTAAAACTTTCAGCAAAAGGCATGATGGATTTCCTCGTTTCCTGAATAGCGCTGTGCAAAGAGACAGCAAGCTTAAATTTCACTTCATCATCAGCCAGTTTTTTAATCATTTTTGGAACACCGGAAGTTGAAACGGTGATTCGTTTTGGTGACATTCCAAGACCTTCAGGCGAAGTGATTTTATCAATAGAGGCTAAAACATTCTTGTAATTCATCAAAGGCTCACCCATTCCCATAAAAACAATATTTGATAAGGGTCTGTCAAAATACAATCTGCTTTCCCGGTCTATAGCCACCACCTGATCATAGATTTCATCTGGATTGAGATTGCGCATTCTTTTTAATTTGGACGTCGCACAAAACTTACAATCAAGACTACAACCCACTTGTGATGATACACAGGCTGTCGTTCTACTTTTGGTGGGGATGAGAACAGATTCAACAACTAAATTATCGTGAAGACGAACTGCATTTTTTATGGTTCCGTCTGCACTTTTTTGGATTTGGTCAACTTGAATGTGGTTAATTACAAAATTGTCTTCAAGATGCTTTCTGGTTTCAAGTGATAGATTGGTCATTGCTTCAAACCTGTGAGCTCCTTTACTCCAGAGCCACTCATACACTTGATTTCCCCGAAAGGGTTTATCGCCAATACTCTCAAAAAAGTTTCGCAATTCTTGTTTAGATAAAGACCGGATATCCTTTTTGTTGTTAATCATAGAACAAAATTAATGCTATTAGTTTATACTAAGTGCATCTTCATAAAAAATATAATGTGATTTTTAAGAAAGAGAAGTTGAATTTATTTTCACCTTTTTACAACAATCCTTTTAACCAATGAATTGTTTGTAATTCCGTCATAAAGTTTTAAGAAATACACCCCTTCTGCAAAACCAGTAACGTCTATGCTATTATTAGTCAAGGGTAGACCAGCTGCTTTTATTTGTTGCCCGGTCACAGAATAAAGTTCAAAATTTAACTGTGATGAGTTGTTGTTCATCACATAAATAAAATCGCTTGCTGGATTGGGATAGATTGAAATATTGCCAATAAATTGAAAATCTGGCGCATTTAATATGTCTATCGAAGTCGCCCCTGTACCGTTGGGATCGAGCCAGTTTGAGAGGCGTGAACTGTTTGTTGTTCCAAAATCCCAGGAGGTTTCAAAACGACCATAAATATCAAATCCACCATTGTTTGAAGTCCCTGAACAGGCTGCGGTTCCACCGGCCAGTTGACCTACAATTCTTCCTTCCTGGTCAAAAAGCGCAGAGCCTGAGGATCCTCCTTCAGTAACTCCCAGTTCCCAGTTCCCAACTCTCCACATTTGAGCGGATGTGTTTCCTCCAAAATTAAATGTTTGTTTAGTTGGAGCATCATCATCTCTGCATATTTTCATAATATCTCCCGCCGGATGGTGAATTCCAATCGTAAAGCCAGGGATATCAGTAGTGCTGCGATTCCATCCTGCCCAAGTAAGATTCCAGGCAGATGGTAAATCAGCATCAATATTGACAAGCATAAAGTCAGATTTGGTGTTTGTTGCTAAAACTGTAGCTCCACTTACTGTATTATTCATATTACCATTTGAACTGTTCTGATTTTGAGCACAAACAGGATTTGGACTCACCCAGTTAAATCGAAATGCCCAAGCTCCGGTATTCCCGTCGTTACAATGATTTGCGGTTAAAAAGTAAGGGGCATTGTTGTTGTTAGTATTATTTATTAAAGTTCCTGAACAAAGGGAGTTCACTGCAAGAACAAGGGCAACAGATCGCTTCAAAACGTCTTTTATAGTATCAAAATCTGACCCAATGGAACAATCTACATCTAAATTACAAGGTCCGGAATGGTTGAGACCTCTGTTTTCTATATTTTGAGCGATAGAACGGTAGCCGTGTACAACTTTATCAATATTCAAGCTTCCACTGTTTCTCTGAGAGCGTGGTTCAAAATATTCTAACCAAACGTTGTCACCATCGACAAACCAGGTTCCCAATTGTCTGTCATCCCGGTTTTGAGAAGCCGTGTAAGCACCCAGTAAATCTGAACGATCATCACTGTAAAGATAGAGAGTAGCTCCGGGAGGTAAATAAAAATCATCAAATACAAAATTTAATGTTTTTGCCCCGTATGAGTGAATATTAAGTCTCCAAATTCTATCCCCGTTACTCATTTCGTCCCAAACACCAGAATTTGTAGTATTTAAATCAACGGCAATTTCTGTTCCAAATCTCCAGGGCATGTCAAGACGGTTGTCATTGATGATATCCTCTTGAATCAGAGCTTCTAAATCAATTTCTTCCATAACGACCGGTGAGACACTTCTAAGATTTTGTGACTTCCAGCTTGCAGGCTCTCCTTCATTAGTTACTTGAGCGTAAACCCCGGAAAAAATAAAAAGTAATAAGAAAAGGGTAATTTTTTTCATAAGGACATTTTCATTCATCCTACTAAAATAGCTTTTTTATCTTAATAACCAATAACTTAATAATAATAAAAAATCCCCATCAATTTTATAATTAATGAGGAGTAGTTTAAAAATAGTTTGAAATTTCAGTTATAATATCAACATAGCGTCACCATAAGTATAGAATCGATACTTTTCTTTAATAGCTTCTGCATAGGCCTTTTTCATAAAATCATGCCCTGCAAAAGCAGAGACCATCATAAGCAATGTAGATTTTGGTGTATGAAAATTAGTAATCATACAATTTGCAATACTAAATTCATAGGGAGGGAATATAAATTTATTTGTCCAGCCTTTGTAAGGGTTTAAAGTTCCCTGAGAAGATACTGTACTCTCAATAGAGCGCATTACAGTTGTTCCCACTGCACATATTTTACGTTTTTTGGCTTTGCCTTGATTGACAATTTGAGCACATTTTGAATCCACTTCATACTCTTCAGAATCCATTTTATGCTTGGAGAGGTCTTCAACTTCAACAGGACTAAAGGTTCCTAAACCAACGTGTAGCGTAACTTCAGCAAAATTTATTCCCTTAATTTCCAGTCGTTTAAGCAAGTGTTTTGAGAAGTGAAGTCCGGCGGTGGGTGCTGCAACAGCTCCTTCATTTTTTGCATAAATGGTTTGATAACGTTCTGCGTCTTCCGGCTCGACCTCGCGGGAAATGTATTTTGGAAGTGGTGTTTCTCCCAGCTCAGTTAATTTTTTTCTGAATTCTTCATAAGTTCCGTCAAATAGAAAACGAAGCGTACGACCTCTTGAAGTAGTATTATCAATCACTTCAGCCACTAAAGTTTCGTCATCACCAAAGTACAGTTTGTTACCAATTCTTATTTTTCTTGCAGGATCAACTAAAACATCCCAAAGACGTGTTTCTGAATTGAGTTCTCTCAAAAGGAAGACTTCAATTTTTGCGCCTGTTTTTTCTTTGTTTCCAAATAACCTTGCCGGAAAAACCTTCGTGTTGTTTAAAATCAAAACATCATCTTCTTCAAAATAATCAATCAAATCTTTGAACATTTTGTGTTCAATTGTTTGGGTTTTTCTGTCAAGTACCATCAATCTGGACTCGTCTCTGTTTAAGGTGGGGTATTCTGCTAATAGTTCTGGGGGTAAATTGAAATCAAAATGAGATAGCTTCATAGATTGTGATTGTTAAAAAGTTTGATTTTTACAAGGTTGCAAATATACAACCTCAAAGCAGGCGTTGTCAAGTAAATTACTGTTTATTATTTCTTTTTTTAGACATAAGACGAAAGACATTGGATAATAGACCTGTTTCAAAGTCATTTCTATGGGATTTATTTCAATGAATCAATTTGAAACCCGAGTGTTTGAAGGTCTTTCCAAAACGAAGGATAAGATTTTTCGACGACCGATTCGTTTTCAACAGCAATGGGAAATAAAATAGCCAATGGTGCAAAAGCCATCGCCATTCTGTGGTCGTTATAAGTTGAAATTGTTATTTTATTTGCGGAATTTCCAAGTTGTTTTGACGGTGACTCCAAAAGTGTAAAACTGTCGATTGTCGTTTTGCAGTATGCACCCAGTTTTTGGAGTTCATTTTTTAAGGCCTCGAGACGGTCTGTTTCTTTAATTTTTAGCGTGTGTAAACCCAATAATTTACAGGAAATGCCAAGTCCAAAACACGTTACTGCAATAGTTTGTGCTATATCCGGGGTGTCTTTTAAATCCAGCACTAAATTATTTGGTTTAACCTCTTCAATCTTAGTGAGTGTGATTCCATTTTCAAGCCATTTCGTTTCAACTCCAAAGTTTTTATAAATTTCCGAAAGAGCTGAGTCTCCCTGTTTACTTTCTTTATAAAATGTAGAGAGTGATAAAGAGGTGCCTTTCGGCGAAAGCGCCACAATGGAATAAAAATAGGAAGCAGATGACCAATCTGACTCTACCGTAAATGATTTACTTCCATCCAATTTTTTCAGAGGTTTTACATAGATTGTATTCTCTTCCATTACATATTGAACCCCTAGTTCCTCTAATAAATCCAGAGTCATTTTCAAATAGGGAAATGAGGTTTTATGTCCCTCAAGAGTGATATTAAGTCCGTTTTTTAATATGGGTGCAATTAAAAGCAGGCCCGAAATGTATTGACTGCTCACATTGGAATTGATGGTGACTTTATTTTTAGATATTTTTTGCCCTGTGATTTTAATGGGTGGAAATCCTTCATTTTCAGTATAAGTGATTTCTGCTCCAAGGTTTAAAAGTGCATCAACCAGAATGGAAATAGGCCGCTCTTTCATTCTTTGAGAACCGGTTAAAATAACTTCTCTGCCTTCTTGAGTTGCAAAATATGCTGTTAAGAATCGCATCGCTGTGCCGGCGTGGTGAATGTCTATTGTTTGATCATTTGATGTTAGTGCTTTTTTGAGTAACTGAGTGTCCTGAGCATCAGAACAGTTTGAAATTTCAATTTCAGGAAAAAGTTTCTGAAGAATAAGCAGTCTGTTTGATTCACTTTTTGAACCACATATCTGAATTTCTTTATGAGGAATGGCTTTCGGTAAGCTAAGATGAATGTCCATAGAGTTAAAAAATGAGTTGTGTTAACTAGTGAACTCATCTTGACTTTTTCCAATTGGTTAAAAAATCGCTCTTTATGCTCTCCAACGCGCCATCTGGCTCCTTCACTAAAAACAGCCGCTGGCTGTTTTCTTAACGTTCGGCCCTGTCTTTTTCTCCTTCCGTCCGCCTGAGGCGGATGCAACTCTAAAAAGCCTTCAATCAGACTCAAAATAGCTGATTTTCACTTCAATCAAAAAAGTCAAGATGAGTTCAGTGTAAAAGTACAAACGGTTACCTGAACAACTACTTTAGTTTTTCATTATTTTGATGGCGGTCGTGATCTCTTTTCGCTTTTAGCGCCATTTTTTTATCAAAGGCTTCTTGCAGGTCTATACCTGTTTGATTGGCGAGGCAAAGTACCACAAAAACAACATCGGCGAGTTCCTCACCCAGGTCTTTGCTTTTATCGCTTTCTTTTTCGCTTTGCTCGCCATAGCGACGGGCAATAATGCGAGCCACTTCGCCCACTTCTTCAGTGAGTTGAGCCATATTTGTGAGCTCATTGAAATACCTCACTCCGTGTTGTTGAATCCAGTTGTCAACTGCTGCTTGTGAATTTTTTAAATTCATTTCTATATTTTTGAAAGTGTTATTTTATCTGATAATTTGGTGACTTTAGCCTCGAAAAATGCTTTGAGTGGCTCGTAAAAATCTGCGGGAACCAGTGTCGAATTGATACTTGTATCGATTCTAATCTGTATGTTAGTATCTGTATGTGAAATCATATATTTAAAATCACCCAAACCTCCCGGAAGTTCAAAAATTTCAGATTGAGGCAATGATTCTACCTGATATCCATCGGGAATAAAAATATTAATCATATATGTTTCTTGTGTTGGATATTTAAAATCGATGGGATAGCTGCGAGTTTCTGCGATAAAAGGATTTTTAGTAGAAATTAAGAAAAACGAGGGTTGAAAATATATTTTATCACCCATTTGATCAAAGGCGTTTGTATATTCAAAATCATAACCCTCAACCAAAGGTTTATAAGGGTCTTTTTTATTTTGAAAGCTAAAGTTTGATACAGATAGACTTGAATACCGATTTTCCAAATTTTCAATATATTTTTCATCACTTAATGAAGCATAAGAATCTCTGATTTCCAAAGCCAAGTGATCTGTATATGTGTTTCTTAATTTTCCTTCCATGTTTCCTCCTTCATTAAGATTGACTTCCAGGTTTGTCACTCTTCTTGATGTGTTTGTTGCCATTAAATTTATGGCTTCTGATTCTTCATCTTTTCTTACTTTGCGGCCAAACCAATTTAAGGTTCTTTCTGGCAGTATGTTTGGAGTACTATATGGATTGGTTGCATCAAAAAGGTAAGTTTGACCGTCCATTTCAACAGCAGAAATGAGGTAGTTATACCCGTCAACAGTAGGAAACATAGGTATGCCGTGTTTTTTTGTGCTTACCAGTACCGGGCTTGCATACAATCCGGCATTTCTGAACATGGCCGTGAGTATCAAATTGATTTCTGCTACATTGCCTGTTCTATTAGCAAACGCTTTCTTAACGCCGTCTCTTGTATATTTTCCATAGATGCCATTCCAAGTCATTTTATTTTTTAAAAATTCAAAAATTGCTACTGCTTTTTCAGGATTTGTTTTTGTTTCTGATGTGACTTGGGCAATTTCATTTTCGAAATAATTTTTCTCTTCCAATTCTTTTCCAAAACGGTCACTCTTAAAGATATTTTTCACCACATCATCCCAAGATTTTGCAAAAGTTTTTACTTCAGTATTGGGAAATTTTGTCCATTCCAACTCGTGTTTCATTGCTGTGAGGTAATTATAAAAATTATTTAAATACTCCTCTCTTGCTATTTTTGGAACATTTTCTGCCGTATAGATAGTTTTAAACAATGTGTAGTTTAATGAACTCTCTTGCGTTTTATGTGAACCCACTGCTGAATTACCATCAGTAAGTTTTGGCACATATCTAAAAGTAAAGAGGCTTTGTTCTCGCGACTCTTCTCTTTTTACTGGAAAAAACCCTTTATTGTATGATTTATATCCCAAATATTCAGGTGCCTCAAGTTTGAACTCGGCAAAATTAACCGGAATGTCTTCCTGAAAGTAAAACCAAGGTAAGGATGACAAATAGGGTGAAGTCACTTTGTATGTGTACTCAAGAACAGAACCCTCCTTCACATTGGGGAATGTAAATTTTTCTAATACCCAATTATCATCTTGATCCTCTTGAAACTGGCTGTCACTTCTCACTCTGTCTTTGACAACCTTTTTTCCGTCCATATTGTAAGTGAATGCCCTTAGATTTGAAAATATTTGATTGCTGCCCGCTCCGGGTCTGTATAAAGGCACTTCAACTGTAGCTTCATCAAATCCTTCTTTTTTGTAGAT
Source organism: Flavobacteriaceae bacterium (assembly GCA_040880345.1). Taxonomy (GTDB): domain Bacteria; phylum Bacteroidota; class Bacteroidia; order Flavobacteriales; family Flavobacteriaceae; genus Planktosalinus. The sequence continues at coordinate 54,746 of JBBDIQ010000054.1, read as the reverse complement.
TTTAACTCTGGCTTCTACTTCTTGAACATACTGCCATTGATTATCATATTCAAAAAAGATTCTTGATTTTTTATAAAGTACAGCTGCCGGTGCCTCGGGATCTGTGGAATGTTCTTGCTCAAGTATCTCCTCTTCTGAGACTTTTCCAAAATCAAATCGTTGTGCATTTAATACAATACTGAATAGAACTACAAAAAGGGTGAAAAGCGTTTTCATAATTGATTTATTATTTAATATTATTAGTATTTAGGTTATTTTTTTAACACTTCTTATTTGATTTAAATCACACGCACTGTTTTATAAGTGTAAACTATCCTTGGGGGAATGATCAATTTTTGATTAATTGACATATTTTTACTTTCATCTCTATATTCTTGATAAGGTTATTTTTTCTGAAAGTTTAGTGACTTTAGCTTCAAAAAATGCTTTGAGTGGCTCATAAAAATCTGCGGGAACCAGTGTCGAATTGATACTTGTATCGATTCTAAGCTGTATGTTAGTATCTGTATGTGAAATCATATATTTAAAATCACCCAAACCCCCCGGGAGTTCAAAAATTTCAGATTGAGGCAATGATTCTACCTGATATCCATCGGGAACAAAAATATTAATCATATATGTTTCCTGTGTTGGATATTTAAAGTCGATGGGATAGCTTCGAGTTTCTGCGATAAAAGGATTTTTAGTAGAAATTAAGAAAAACGAGGGTTGAAAATATATTTTATCACCCATTTGATCAAAGGCGTTTGTATATTCAAAATCATAACCCTCAACCAAAGGTTTATAAGGGTCTTTTTTATTTTGAAAGCTAAAGTTTGATACAGATAGACTTGAATACCGATTTTCCAAATTTTCAATATATTTTTCATCACTTAATGAAGCATAGGAATCTCTAATTTCCAAAGCCAAATGATCTGTATATGTGTTTCTTAACTTTCCTTCCATTTTTCCTCCTTCATTAAGATTGACTTCCATGTTCACAATGCGACGTGAAGGTGATTTTGGAATTACTTCCACTTGCTCGCTTTCATCTTTATTTTTGATGAGTCTTCCATACCAGTTTAATGTGCGTTCAGGTAAAATATTGGGTGAGGCATAGGTTTCTGTAGCATCTAATAGCAGAAGTTCATTGTTTACTTTTACTGCACAAATCACATAATTAAATCCCGTGTTAGTAGGAAATAAAGGAATACCGTTGGATTTTGTACTAACTAATACGGGATAAGCATCCAAATTGGCTTCCTTTAACATTGCTGTTAAAATCAAATTAACTTCGGCTACATTACCGGTTTTTTTTGCAAATGCCTTCTCAAGACCTTCATTTGAGTAAATGGAGTAAAATTTGTTCCAAACTATATTTTTATTAACATAGTTATAGATTGCTTTTACTTTTTCTATTTGGCTTGATGTCCCTGCTAGGGCAGATGTTAGTTCACTTTTGAAGTAATTTCTTTTTTCTAATTCTTCTCCAAATGATCTATGACGAGTTATTGATTTTGCTATGTCTTCCCAGGAAGTGCTATGCTTTTTTACAGGTGTATTTTCACTATACTTTTCCCATTCCAGTTCCGGTCTTATGGACGTCAAATAATTTCTATAACTGTTCATATAGTCTTCTTGTAAAACTTTTGGAGCATTTTGAGAACTGTACTTAATGGTTGTAAAAAGTATGGTTACTGAAGCGTGATGAGTTTTATTTGCGTTCAAAGCTTTAATTTGCTGATTATCTGGTATATATGAATACATTAACCCTTTTAGGCGGGAACTTGATTCTCTTTTTAATTCTACACGCTCTCTTATATGAGTTTTAAAGCCCAAATATTCCGGGATTTCCATTGTGTATTCTGCATATTCAACCGGAATTTGGTCTTGAAAATAAAATTCGGGAAGCGCTTGAATAAAAGGTGATGTAATTGTGTAAGAATATTCTATTACTGACCCTTCTTGTATATTTGGGAAAGTTACCCTCTTCATATCCCAGAACTCATTGACATCTATATCAAAGATTTGATTGTTTTCCACCCGCTCCTTAGTTGTTTTCCCGTCCACTATGTTATAAGTAAAACCCTTAAAGTTTGAAAAAATCTCATTACTACCTGCCCCTTCTCGAAACAAGGGAACATTAATAGTTGCATATTCATAACCTTCCTTTTTGTAAATCTTTATACGACCCTCAACTTCATATACATAGCGCCATATTTTATCGTGTGTAAATGTCACTTTCCCTTTTTTATAGATATAAGTTGCAGGTGCTTCCGGGTCATTAGGGTGTTCTTTTTGTTTAATTTCCTCTTCTGAGACTTTTCCAAAATCAAATCGTTGTGCATTTAACACGATACTGAATAGTACTATAAAAAGGGAAAGAAGCGATTTCATAGCTGACTTATTTTTTGATTAAAACTATTTTCAAATTATCTCTAAGGGCGGTATTGCTTAAAAATTCTCTAAAATCTGTGTAAGATTCTTTTGGATAGATACCGGCTTTTAGCAAAAAATGTCTGGTAAAGGTTAATGAATGGTCCTCGTTTTTCTGAATATCCACCCTATAATCACCAAAAGGTGAGCTTGTATTTAAAACGGTTGGTATTGCTTCAATTTCATAGCCTTCAGGTAATTTTAAATCAAAAGTGGTCGTTTCATAAAAACCACGCTTGATGATGATGGGCTGGGTGCGTTCTTCATATCGGGGAGGCACAGAAGTATATTTTGAAAACGGGTTTAGTTCCACAATAAATCTGTCGCCTGATTTTGATGCATAATTTTTAGCTGAAACCTCAACCTGCTCTTTAAAAACAACCTCTCGTTTATCATTTTCAAATTGAATGTTGTTTAGCTGAAGATTTCTGATGTTTGCCCATCTTTTTTTGTAATGAGTGTCAATTTCAGTATTTGAGTAGATTGGAAGATATTGTTTTCTATCATAATCAAGTCCTCTGGAAGAAATCTCAAGTGAAGCTGTTAAGTGACCTTCATCATCTAGCGCCCCTTTTATTGAGAATGATTCGTGATTATCTTCATTGAGGTATGCTGTTGTTTTTACGAGTTCGCCCCCATCGGGTTTTAAGACAAGTGCATTTCTATTGTCTGTAAAATCACCAATAAACCCAAATGGCAGTGTTTGGCTTGTACATTCCAGCCATTTGTAATCATCATCCTGAGGAATGGCAAGAATCACATGGTTGCCTTGTTCTATTGATGGAAAATCTTCTTGAAAACCAAGTTGTGTTTTTCCTCCATAAATGATTGTATAATATGACGTCACGCCAACAGTTTCAAGCAGTGCTTTTGTATAATTTGTCAAACCTTTGCAATCACCATACTTTACACGGTCCACTTCAGCAGCTGGAATGGTTTGATAACCCCCAATTCCAATTTGCACACTTATATATCGTGTATTTCGTTGAACATAGTCATACACAATCTTTGCCTTTTCTGTAGGGTCTTCCACACCCGCTACCAATGTGGTAATTTCAGCAACTGTATTTCTTGGAAGCTGATCTCTTCCGGCAACTAGATTTGAATGAAACCAGTGACCAAATTGACTCCAATTTGTTGCCTCTCCGGAAAAGCCTTCATAAAAAAATGAATTGGGGGCAAGCTGAACTCTGGGCACTAAATTTTGAAAAGGCAAACTGTACTCCTCATACCGCTTGGCAGGAAGGCTTTTGGCCAAATAATGTAAATTCCCATCTGATTTTGTTTTTTCTACTAGATGTTCTTCCAAAAGACTTTCTTTATAATTAATTGAAAAATCAGTTGGGTCATAATTTATGGCATAACTACTTTTCTCTGTACTGACATTAAAGCCTTTGATAAAATAATGATTGGGAAGATATATTGAATTTGAAAGGCTAATTTCAAAAGAAATCTCAAGTGTGTATGGGTAGCTTATGGGCGTGTAATCAATATAAAGATACCGAGCATCAGAATATAAGTCATTACTCGTCACCGCACTTCGATCTCTAAAATCACGCCTTCTCAGTTTTCTAATTTCCTTACCAAAAGCATCATAAATAATGGCTTCTGCTTTTCGCACTTTTACGCTATTGCTGTGATAAATATGGTCAACCACATGTCTGTTTCCGGCTTGATTAAGAACTGTCACAACCGTTCTTTGAAGCTGTCTAACATCCCTTTTTGAATTGACAGTTACTTCGACCTCATCCAGTCTTATAACTGCGTCAGCGCCCTCCTTTAATTCTGAGGGAATCATTAAAGACTGAAAATTTTCTTTTTGAGAATATACATTAAAAACAAAAATGAAGGAAAAAAATAGAATAAGCCGCATTAACATAATTTTGTGATTTTCAAAAATAAAAACTTTAAACAAAGAACCAAGTTAAAATTAAAATTTCACTCTTTATTTTTGGTGTCGATTACAATAGTAACCGGACCATCATTAACGAGTGAGACCTGCATCATGGCACCAAACACTCCGGTGCTGACGGGTTTTCCCAGTTCTTTTTCAAAAGTGCTTACAAATTGCTCGTAGAGGGGAATTGCAACATCCGGTTTTGCGGCTTTTATGAAAGAAGGGCGATTGCCCTTTTTTGTGGATGCGTGCAATGTAAATTGACTCACAATGAGTATGTCACCATTTGTTTCTTTAACAGAGCAGTTCATCGCTCCGTCTTCGTCGGTAAATATACGAAGTTTACTGATTTTTGCAACTAGCCAATTGATGTCCTCATCAGTATCCTGATCTTCAATGCCCAGAAGTATTAAAAGACCATGATTTATTTGAGCCACCTTATTGTTCTCAATAGTGACAGTTGCTTCACTTACTCTTTGTATAACTGCTCTCATTCCTCACCCCCTAACCCCCTCTCCCGAGGAGAAGGGAAACAGGTATTTTAATATTAATTTTCTTCTTCCCAGTTGTCTGTTCTGTAATGGGCGTCTTCACCTTCCAAAATCTGCACATAACTTCGGTAACGGGACCAGGGTATTTCCCCCGCTTCCAGTGCCTCTTTTATTGCACATTGTGGTTCTTTCAAGTGCAGACAATTGTTAAACTTACACTGTTCTTTTCGTTTAAAAAACTCCGGAAAATAATCTGAAAGTTCTTCTTTTTCAATATCAACTACTCCAAAACCTTTTACACCGGGCGTGTCAATAATTTTTGCATCAAAACTCAAATCATACATTTCTGCAAAGGTGGTAGTGTGCTGTCCTTGCAGATGCTGTTCAGAAATTTCTTTGGTCTTGATGTCGAGACCGGGCTCGAGCCTATTAATTAAAGTTGATTTTCCCACGCCGCTATGCCCGGCAAAAATACTTACTTTGCCTTCCATAAATGATTTAAGTTGCTCTAAATTTTTTCCGGTCTGCGCCGAAAGCGTCAAACATTCATAACCTATATCACTATACATTGCCTTGAGGTATTCAACTTCGAGGATTTCTTCTTCATTGTAAGTATCCATTTTATTGAACACCAAAACGGTTTTGATGTGATAGGCTTCAGCTGTTACCAAAAACCGATCGATAAACGAGGTAAATGTCGGCGGATTGTTTAAAGTAATGACCAAAAAAAGCTGGTCAATGTTTGAAGCGAGTATGTGTGTGCGTTTGGAAAGGTTGACGGAACGACGCACGATGTAATTCTCTCGTTCAGCTATTTCAGAAATGATGCCTTGTGTTGTTTCGTCTTTGGTTTGCAATTTGAAGGTTACTTTGTCTCCCACAGCAATGGGATTGGTGCTTTTAATACCTTGTATCCTAAACTTTCCTTTGATTCTGCATTCATAAAACAAACCGTTTTCGGCTTTGACCGTGTACCAGCTTCCGGTAGATTTATAAACGGTTCCTTTCATTTTTAATGTTTGTTTTCGCTGAGAATGTTGTGTTGATGCTGTATGGACTCCTGGTGAATGGCTTTAAAGACTCTTTCGATAAATTGTTCACTTAAATGTTCCTCTTTTCCAAGAGCGTTCATTCGTTCTAAAATTTTATTCCAGCGTTGCGCTTGCAAGATAGCGACATTATTTTCTTTTTTCAACAATCCAATTTCATCAGCGATTTTCATGCGTTTTCCCATTGAGGAAATCAACTGCATATCAATCAAATCAATCTGTGTGCGTAAAGTATTGAGCTTGTTGTTGAATGCCTGTGATTCTCCTTTTTCCTTTCTTATTTTCAATTCTTCTGTGATTTCTGTGAGCCTTTTTGGCATTATTTGTTGCGCCGCATCACTCCAGGCATTGTCAGGGTCATTGTGGGTTTCAATGATAAAACCGTCATAATTTAAGTCCAATGCTGTTTGACATAAATCAAAAATAATGTCTCTTTTACCGGCAATGTGCGATGGATCGAGGAATAATGGTAAATCAGGAAAACGACTTTGAAGGTCGATGGGTATTTGCCATTCAGGATTGTTGCGGAAATTTGTTTTTTCATAGGTAGAAAAACCTCTGTGAATGACACCCAGGTTTTTAATATCTGCACTGTGCAAGCGTTCTACAGCTCCCAGCCAAAGTGATAAATCAGGGTTAACAGGATTTTTAACCAACACAATTTTATCGGTTCCTTTGAGGGCATCTGCTATTTCCTGAACGATAAACGGGCTCACGGTGCTGCGGGCACCTATCCAGAGGATGTCAAAATCGGCTTCCAAAGCCAGATCGACGTGGTTTTTATTGGCAACTTCGGTAGCCAGCAACAAGCCTGTTTCTTCTTTGGCGCGCTGCATCCATTTTAAACCAATGGCGCCCACACCCTCAAAATTTCCGGGGCGTGTGCGTGGTTTCCAGATTCCTGCACGCATTGCGGTGGCGTCACTGTCTTTTAATTGGTGGGCTATGTTGAGAACCTGTTCTTCGGTTTCAGCACTGCAAGGACCTGCGATTACTAAGGGGTGTTCAAGGTTGAAGGCGCTTAACCAGCTTCTCATTTTTTTTGTGTTTTCCATAACTATAAAATTACGCTTTAAATTGTTTTCCGTTTAAAATTACTTTGATTTTATTAGTGCCCTCCAGCTCTTTGAAGATGGGATCGTATTCATCATTTTCAATTAATTTTTTAAATTGTTTGAGGTTTTTAATATACTCTTCCAAACAGGAAGTAATATTTTTTTTGTTTTGACGAAAAATAGGCGTCCACATTGCCGGTGAACTCTTAGCCAAGCGGACGGTGCTTTCAAATCCGCTGCCTGCCAAATCAAAAATATCCCGTTCATTTTGTTCTTTTTCGATAACCGTTTTACCGAGCATAAACGAACTAATATGCGATAAATGAGATACATAAGCAATGTGTTTATCGTGCGCTTTGGGTTTCATATACCGGATATTCATCTCCAGTGTTTCAAATAACTTCAACCCCATTTCCTGAATGGGAAAGGCGGTTTTATCTATTTCGCAAATGATGTTTGTTTTTCCTTTGAACAAGCCATTGTGAGCCGCTTTGGGTCCCGAAAATTCGGTACCGGCAATGGGATGTGTGGCCAGTAAATTTCTTCGGTTTTTGTGATTTGAAATGGCTTTACAAAGTGCTGCCTTTGTGGAGCCTACCTCTATGACCAAGGCGTGAGAGGAAATTTTGTCAAGCACTTCAGCGACCATAGAAACAGCCACATCAACAGGAACGGCAACAATTACCCAATCGGCTTTGTTTAAATCATTCATAGTAGCCGCTTCATCAATGATGTTTAAAGAAAGTGCTTGCTTTACATGCAGTTCATTGCTATCAATTCCAAATAGTTTAGATTTTGGGTAATGTGCTTTGATGTCTTTTGCCAAAGACCCGCCAATCAATCCAATTCCGATTATAAATACATTCATTTGATTCGTATAATTTTTTAAAACCTGCTTATAGCTTCTTTAATTTTTTCTTCAGAAACACATAAAGAAAACCGAATGTATCCCTCTCCCCGACTTCCAAAAACAGTCCCCGGGCTAATGAATATATTCTTTTCAATAAGAATTTTTTCGATGAAAACCTCAGCAGATTGATGTGAGGATGGTAGTTTTGCCCACACAAACAATCCGGCTTTGTCTTTCTCATAGGTGCATCCCAATAAGGCGACCAATTCATATAGTAAGTCTCTTCTTTTTTTATAAATCTCATTTTGAGAAGCAAACCATTCATCATTGAGTTGCAATGCTGCAACAGCACCTTTTTGCAAAGGGTAAAACATACCGCTGTCCATATTGCTTTTTACTTTTAAAATGGCTTCCAAAAACCTTGATTTTCCCAGAACCATCCCAATGCGCCACCCCGCCATGTTGAAGGTTTTGCTCAACGAATTAAGCTCCAATGTAACCTCTTTTGCCCCGGGAATCGACAGTAAGGAACCCTTTTTCTCATTTAAAATAAATCCATATGGATTGTCATTGATCAAAAGTATGTTGTGTTTTTTTGCAAAAGCAATGAGCTCTTCAAAATTTTCAGTAGTTGCAAGGGCACCTGTTGGCATATGAGGATAGCTCAACCACATCAACTTCACCCGACTCAAATCCTGTTTCTCTATTTCTTTGAGGTTGGGCAACCAGTTTTCATTTTCGTTTAACTCATAATAAATAGGTGTTGCACCCACAAGTTTTGTCACCGAAGCATAGGTAGGATACCCGGGATTTGGAATCAAAACGGCATCTCCTTCATTTAAAAATGCCATGGAGATGTGCATAATCCCTTCTTTAGAACCCATGAGGGGTAAAATTTCAGAATTGGGTTCCAATGTTACTTGAAAGTGATTTTGGTAAAAATTGGCCATCGCCGCTCGCAATTCCGGGATGCCTTGATAGCTTTGGTACTGATGTGCCTGCTCGTCAAAAAGTGCTAGTTGCATAGCAGTGACAACCTCTTTTGGAGGACTCAAATCCGGGCTTCCCACACCTAAATTGATAATGGGTTTACCGGCGTTGAGCATTTGTCTAACTTGTCGTAATTTTTGCGAAAAGTAGTACTCTTCGACTGTGTTTAATCGTTTTGCTGTTTCTATCATCGGTTTCCACTTTTGTACTCCCCCAGGACTTTAAATTGGGAGGTTAAAATTTCCAATACTTGTTTTGCTTTTTCAAAATGAGTGTAGTTCTCAAAAGTAACATCCACAAAAAATATATATTGAAAAGGAACTTCAATATTGGGAAGTGACTGTATTTTTGTGAGACTCATATTGCAATTGTTCATCACGTTGAGAACTGTTGCCAAACTTCCTTGTGTGTGCTCCAACTCAAATTTTAAAGAGGCCTTGTCAATGATTTCTTTTTCGATTGCTCCCGGTGAGTTGCTTAATACTACAAATCGCGTTTGGTTGTTTTTTACGGTGTTAATTCCTTTGGATAGAATTTCCAAATCATACAAAGTAGCTGCGTGACTTCCGGCGATAGCCGCGATATTTTTGAGTTGATTTTCCTGTATGTATTTGGCTGAAGCAGCGGTATCATCACTTTCAACCAATTTTAGATGAGGCTGTTTTCTGAAAAATTCTTCACATTGCAATAAGGCCATAGGATGTGAATGCACTTCCTTAATTTCAGAAAGTGATTGACCCGGTAATGCCATCAAATTCATTTTAATATTGAGATAATGTTCTCCGGTAATATGCAAATTGTTTTGATCAATCAATGTAAAATTGGGCAGTATGGCACCCGCAATAGAATTTTCAATAGCCATCACCGCCTTTTGAGTTTTATCTGATGCCAAATCCTGAACAAGTTGCCTGAATGACAAACACTCCTCAATCCCATCTTCCTGCAAACCCGGAAAAATCTCCAATGCCACTTGATGATGAAAAGAACCCAATATGCCTTGAATGGCCACTTTTTGTAAAACGTCTATCATAATTGTATCCAAAAAAAAATCCCGAAAAATTTCGGGATTGTATTGTTAGTTTTTTGATTTCTATTTATTCATCATAACACAATAACAATCCCGCTTTTTTCCAGTAGAAAAAAGTAAAGAAGCTGTTATAATAAAAGAAATGCTGTGTAGCCATCTCGCTGTTATGATTTGAAGTGGCTAATATAGAAAAAAATGAATTCAAAAATACTTTTTCGAAAAAAAAGTAGTTTTTTTAATAACCCACCTACAAGAGAAAATAAAATTATCTTTGTCAAAAAGCCACTATGTCAATACAGGTCAATATCATCTCAAAAAATTATGGAGCGCAAAAAGCCCTGAGTGGTGTTTCTTTTGAAGTCAAAAAAGGTGAAATTGTTGGGTTTCTGGGACCCAACGGTGCCGGCAAATCAACATTGATGAAAATCCTAACGACCTTTATTCCTGCGACTGAAGGCTCGGCCAATGTTAATGGTTTTTCAGTAACCGAAAACAAAAAAGACGTTCAAAAAAGTGTGGGTTACCTCCCGGAACACAACCCGCTTTATCTCGATATGTATGTACGCGAATATCTGCGTTTCAATGCTTCTATCTATAAAATTTCAAAAAGCCGTGTAGAAGAAGTCATAGAACAAACCGGACTTACCCCGGAAGCGCATAAAAAAATAAGCGCGCTTTCCAAAGGCTACCGCCAGCGTGTAGGACTCGCAAATGCCCTGCTCCACAACCCCGATGTGCTCATTCTCGACGAGCCTACCACCGGACTTGACCCAAACCAAATCGTCGAAATAAGAAACCTCATTAAAAATGCCGGTAAAGAAAAAACTGTGTTTCTCTCTACACACATTATGCAGGAAGTGGAGGCCATTTGTGACCGCGTGATTGTGATTCACAAAGGCGAAATAGTTGCCGACAAAAAAATAACCGAATTAAAAGCAAATCAAGCGCAGATTATCGAAGTGGAATTTGACTACCGTGTGGAAGAAGTTGCCCTTAAAAAGCTCCCTAAAATTAAAGAAGTCAATAACACCCACGATTTTATCTACGAACTCACTTTCTCAACCGAAAAAGACATGCGCCCCGCGGTGTTTGACTTTGCACATGACAACGGACTCAAAATTTTGCAACTCAATACCAAAAATAAAAACCTGGAGGAATTGTTTAGGGAGTTGACAGAGTATATCGAAAAATAATATGTCTCTCCCTAAACTTATTGAATAACTTTAGCTAATGGTAAACCCTTCTAACAGGTTTATTCTATTTAATGCTCGTTAATCACCGCTTCATCACGATACTTGCAACAGGCGTGAACGCTGTTATACGCTTTTTCAGTTGCGGTTACTTTTTCGGTATCGTGACCCACATCTGCTATCCGTTGGTGGATGGTGTCCAAACTTGTTTTTCGCTCATCAAAAATAAGGGAAAGCATATGGGTTTTTATATCCCAAACGGCAGACTTTACACCTTTGGTCTTAATGGCTGCTTTTTCAATGCGTTCCTTACACATCATACACACACCATCCACTTCAATGGTGGCTCTGGCATTTTTATCCTGGGCGTGAACTTGCACACCAAGCATCATTACTAATACTACTAAAATGATTTTTTTCATACTATTTTTAATTTATAAATTTAACAAAATTTCTATACTTCTAATTTCGTTCTCTAACTTTAGATTTTCCATCGCAATCCCGCATAATACATACTCCCAAAAATGGGGCCATACACCAAGGTAGTGTCAAAATAAGGTCCAAAAGGGTCATCTGCTCCCACGATGGGGTTATTTTGTTTTACATTGGTGATGTTTTCACCACCCACATAAAATTCAAACTTAGGGCTGAATACTTTGGTAATTTGTGCATTCAAAGTGTTTAAATCTGGCGTCTTTTCGCCTAAGCGAAAGGCTTCCGGATTTGAAACCGTTGCCGGAAAGCGTTGCTCACTCAACCAATTGTACGTGGCATCAAATTTCCACTGTGAGCCTTTGTCTGTAAGTTGAGTTTCGTAACCGGCATTGGCAAACAGTCTGTGTTTTGGGGTTAAGGGTTTTTGAAGTTTTCCATCAAGATAATCTGTTTGTACGTCAAAAAGACGATAGGATAACCGAACATCGACTCGTTCTGCCGGAGAGAGATTCACTTCCGTTTGAAAACTGTTGGCATAACTGCTTCCGTTAAGGTTATAAAACCGAACTTGCTGCGGGTCCTCCCAATCGACGACCACCTGATTGCGGAAATCAGTTCGGTAAAAATCAAACACGATGTCTGCATCTCTTTTGAAAAGCCGGAAGCCCTGCATAAATGAAATGCCGTAATTCCAGGCCTCTTCGGCGTTCAGACCATAAAAATCACCCCCGGTATCCAAAATGGAAATCGCTCTCGAAGAACCAAAAAGCTGCTGGTTTTCAGCAAAAACACTTGGTGCCCGAACACCCCGACCAAAAGAGGTTTTTAAAGATGATTTTTCCCAGGGCGTATAGCGCAAATGAAAACGGGGCGTTACAAAGGTTCCTATCAAATTGTGGTGATCCACCCGCAGCCCGGCTGTGAGCAACAAATCACCGAGATTGTCATAGGCATATTCAAAAAAAGCACCTGCTGAATTTTCAGTGCGGACATAGTTTTCAGCGAGGACGTTTTCGTCATAACGGTCATAGGTAAAACTCACCCCTGTTTTAAAATTGTGCCGTGAGTCACCAATGATGGAGTTGAAATTCAAATTGGAATAGAAACTTTCATGCTGAATGTCATAAACTTTCAAGCCAAAATAAGAATCTTGGTCATGATGGCTAAAAGCACCTTGAAACCCAAAAGACTGATAAGGAATATTCGGGAAGACATAGCCCAGCTTTAAAACAGCTTCGGCACGAGTGGTCTCTATTTCAGCACCCCAGGCGTTGGTGGTGAATTTATCGGTTTCCGGATTAAAATTCACTTCCCCGGTTTGTTTACTGTCTGTCAAAAACCGGAGGTTCAAAAAGCCCACCCATCCTTTTTCCGTATCGGTGTACTGCCAACGGTTCATCACATTGAGTTGCTGCTGCAAGGGGTTGTCCAGAAAGCCGTCATCATTCATATCATTTTTGGTTTCCCGAAGGTTGCCATGCAGGTACAAACCCGTGTACCAGTTGTTATTGAGTTTAAAATTCAAATGATTGTTGAGTTCCAGGCGTCCGTCTGAACCGCCGTAAGCATTCAGGAAGAAGCGTTCATCGGTGGACGGTTTTTGCAATTCGGCATTGATTTGTCCGGCAATGCTTTCATAGCCGTTGATCACGCTACCCGCACCTTTAGAAATTTGTATGCTTTCAACCCAGGTTCCGGGAATAAAACTCAGTCCGTATGCTTGTGATGCACCCCGAATGGCAGGGATATTTTCAATGGCTATCAAGGTGTAAGGGCTCGTCAGTCCCAGCATTTTAATCTGCCGGTTACCGGTGAGGGCATCGGGAAAATTGACATCAATGGACGGATTGGTTTCAAAGCTTTCTGCCAGGTTGCAGCAGGCTGCCTTCAGCAATTCGGCACTGCTCACATTGGTGACGTTTTGCGCCTGCAAATAAGAGCGGAAAGCCGTTTGCTTTCGGTTTTGGATGACCACTTCATCCAGACTGGCTTCCGGCAACAGCCAGTGTTTTAAGGCTGTGGGGCCCTCGATTTTCAGGGTGTCGGTATTAAAGCCCACATAACTGACAATGAGGTTCTGATATTCCTTTTTATACGGAATTTCGAAGGTACCATCAATACCGGTGATGGTTCCCACCGAAGTGTTTTCCCAAAAAACATTCGCTCCGGCTAATGGCAGGTTGTCGTTGCTATTGGAAGCTTCATAAATGGTTCCGGTGATTTTTTCCTGTGCTGTAAGATTAAGGCCCAGCAATAACAGGGCAAGCCAAATGGTTTTATACATTAGTATCTAAATTTAAAAATGAAAACTGTCCGCGATTGCGGATAAATTATCTATAAATTCAGTTACTTTTAAATGAGAAAAACCTGGAATAAGGAGAGCCGGTCTGTATCAATGTCCGGCGGAAGGTAATGTGTTTCAGGGTGTTTTTCCTTTAGGGGATCTGCTGCTAAAAGTGAATGGAAACTGACGCTTGTACCTAAAACAGGGAGTTCTGATGCAGGTTCAAACGATTTACCGGCAAAATCAGTGTCGGCTTGAACCTGGTAGTACACATCTGCGCAACAATCATTTTCCTGTATGGTATCTTCACAGGAATCCTCTGCTTCGGCTTCATCACAATTCATTTTTTCAGCACCAAAAGACAAGGCGAACTCCACCACCACCCCTTCACAAAAGTGTTGCCCATAGGTCAAGCCGGTGGTGCTCAACAACAGCAACAAAGAAAATAATATGGAGATGGTTTTTTGCATACAACAAAAATAAGAAAAAATGATGGTTCCCCAAACTTTAAAAAATTAAAGGGAAGCCCGTTTCAACCGCAACGCATTGGCAATCACTGATACCGAGCTAAAGCTCATGGCTAGGGCTGCAATCATCGGGGAGAGCAGGATGCCGAAGACGGGGAATAACACTCCGGCAGCGATTGGTACACCCAGTGTATTGTAGATTAATGCAAAAAAGAGGTTTTGTTTGATATTGCGCATCACTTTTTTGCTGAGCATTTTGGCTTTTACCACACCTTGCAGGTCTCCTTTAACCAGGGTAATTTTTGCGCTTTCTATGGCTACATCGGTGCCGGTGCCCATGGCGATGCCGATATCTGCTTGTGCCAATGCCGGAGCGTCGTTGATGCCGTCACCTGCCATCGCTACTTTTTTTCCTTCACTTTGCAGGCGTTTTACTTCGTTTAACTTGTCTTCGGGCAACATCCCGGCTTTAAATCCTGAGAGGTGTAGCTCCTCGGCAACGGCTGCCGCTGTGTTTTCATTGTCGCCGGTTAACATATATACTTCCAGTCCCGCATCCATCAATTCCTGAATGGCCTGGCGGCTGGTTTTTTTAATGGGATCGGTAATGGTGATATAGCCCGCCACTTCGTTGTTCACTGCAAGATAGGAAACCGTTTTTACTTGCTGTTGCTCTGCTTCTACTTTTTTTAAGACTTCCGGTGTAATTTCAGCTTTTATCTGAGCCATCAGTTTGTCATTCCCCACGGCAACCTGTTTTCCTTTGACTTCGCCGGTGACCCCTTTTCCGGTAACGGAATCAAAATCGCTTGATTTCGTGATTTGTAGCTGTTTTTCTTTCGCGTAAGCGACTGTTGCCTCCGCCAGCGGGTGCTCACTATTGGCATTGACTGAAGCGATGTATTGCAGCACTTCCTCTTCAGTAAAAGACGCTGCAACTGAAACTGTTTTTTCCACGGAAGGTTTTCCTTCAGTAATGGTTCCGGTTTTATCTATAATCAAGGTGTCAATCTTGTCCATTTGCTCCAGCGCCTGCGCATTTTTAATCAGCACTCCGTTTTGTGCGCCCTTCCCCACGCCCACCATAACCGACATGGGTGTTGCCAAACCCAATGCACAAGGGCAGGCGATAATAAGCACGGCAATGGCATTGATGAGAGCATAGGCATAGCTGGGTTCGGGGCCGTAAACCGCCCATACAATAAAGGTAATTACAGAAATAATAACCACAATGGGTACAAAAACCCCCGATATTTTATCGGCTAGTTTTTGAATGGGCGCTTGCGAACGACTCGCTTCATTGACCATTTTAATGATTTGTGCCAGCAGGGTTTCATTCCCCACTTTTTCGGCTGTCATCGTGAAGCTGCGATTGCCGTTGATGGTTCCCGAGCTCACAGTATCCCCTTCTTTTTTATCGACGGGTATGGGTTCTCCGGTAATCATGGATTCGTCCAGACTGCTATACCCGCTTTTGATGGTTCCGTCCACAGGTACCTTATCGCCAGGTTTGACTCGAAGTATGTCGCCTTTTTGGATTTTATCTGTGGGGATTTCTTCTTCCTCGCCGTCCACAATGCGAATGGCTTTATTGGGTGCCAGTTTCAACAATTCCTTAATCGCTGAATTGGTTTTGCTGTGTGCCCGTGCTTCCAGTAACTGTCCCAGCAGTACCAAGGTGAGGATGACCGTTGCTGCTTCAAAATAGACGTGCACCGTGCCCGTATGGGATTTAAATTGATCGGGGAAGATATCGGGAATCAATAAACCTACAACACTGAAGACCCACGCCACTCCGGCACCAATAGCGATGAGCGTAAACATATTGAGATTCCAGGTAACGATGGAACGCCAGCCGCGTTCAAAAAACATCCAGGTGGCATAAAACACCACCGGAATAGAAAGCAGCAGTTGCACCCAGTTCCAGTATTTCATGTCCATCCAGTCATACAAAGGGTTGCCGGGAATCATTTCAGACATGGCGATGATAAAAATGGGGACAGTGAAAAGCACCGCTATTTTGAACTTTTTGAGGAGTTTGTTATAGGTCTTTTTTTCTGCTGAGAGGTCGGCTTCTTTGGGCACCAGCTCCATCCCGCAAATGGGGCAGTTACCGGGTTCATCTTTGACCACTTCGGGGTGCACGGGGCAGGTGTATTGCGTACCACCAGTGGGCATTTGCATTTCCTCAACAAGGTCCATCCCGCATACAGGGCAGTCGCCGGGTTCGTCATAGGTTTTATCACCTTCACAATGCATGGGGCAGTAAAACGTACCTGTACCTTCTCCTTTTGATGTTTCTTTTTCTTGCTTTTGGTTTGCGTGCTGATGCTTATCGGCTCCGGGTTTGTGAATTTGGTAGTTGCCACCTCCTTCTTTTAAGGCTTTCTGAAAGGTCTCGATTTCAATATGGGATTCCATTTCGATTGTCGCCTCTGCTTTTTGCAAATCAACAGTTGCATTTTTGACGCCTTTTACTTCAGAAAGTGTTTTTTCTACATGGGAGCGACAACCGTTGCAGGTCATTCCGGTGATGGGATAGGTGTGTTTCATTGCGTTCAACTTTTAGTTTAACAAATGTACAGTCTTTGAAACAGAAGGACTTATGATATTGTGGCAAAGACTTCTGTTTTTATGGCTGACTAAACAGTGTCCAGTGCTTTGCGGTTTGCTACACTGTTTTGTTTGTATTCAGAGGGGCTGCACCCTGTGGCTTGTTTGAACCGTGAAGAAAGATACCCTGCGTTGCTGTAGCCTACATCGTAAGCAATTTCAGCAATCGTCATTTCGCCATATTCCAACAACTCTTTGATGCGTTCTATTTGCAGGGCATTGTGGTAATTTTGAATGCTCTGGCCTTCTGCTTTTGTAAAAAGATTGCTGATGTGGCTGTAATCCATACCGAGTTGGGTTTTAAGAATTTCAGACAGGTTTTTATTGCTGAACGCTTTTTCTTTATATACCAGTTCGATGAGAATGGATTTAACCTTGTTGACCAGTTGCTCGTTTTTATCTGATACCAGTGAAAAACCGACTTGTTCCAGTTCGGCACTTAACTTTTCGTGTTCTGAAGGAGTGAGCGGGTGTTTTAAAACCACTTCTCCCAGCGAGATTTTGTCGTAAGCAATCCCCAGACGTTCCAAAATGTTTTGAAGTGTCATTTTGCAACGAGGACAAACAACGTTTTTTATTTGAAGAGTGGTTTCCAAAATCTATACTATTAAACCACCTGCAAGTTATTACAGGTGGTTTTTGAAATAATTATTCCATATGATGGTGGTTGCCTTCTTCACCGTCTTTAGGCTCTGTTAGGTTCATTTCCATTTCGTGGTCATACTGGCAACATTCAGGAAGCTTTTCATAAGCTCCGGCATCACCTTCAATTTGATCTGTATCATAGCCGGAAGCAGCAATCGCTTTATGAATTTTCATCTCATCAACAACTTCCTTGTCGTAAGAGACATGGATTTTTTTTCTGTCAACATCCCAACTTGCTGTGGCGACACCTTCCAGGCTGTTTGCAGCTTCTTCTATTGTTCTTTTACACATCCCGCAGTTGCCACGCACGCCAAAAGTGGTTTCGGCCATAGCTATTTCTTTGACTTCTTCAGTGGTTTCTGTAGTTTCTTGTTTTTCTTCTGTTTGGTTTTTGCAGGAAGTCATTCCTATCATCGCTACCACAGCGATACTTAATAGTACTTTTTTCATGGTTTTAAATTAAAGGGTTATTAATTGTTTTCAAATTTAGTTATTCTTGTTGTTTATGCGTTCCAAATAGTCTTTCATTAAGGCAATTTCTTCTTTTTGCAGTTTGATGATGTCTTCAGCCAGTTTTTTGGTTTCCGGATCTTGCAGGTTTGCATTTTCACTGGTTAAAATCGCCGAAGAGTGATGCGGGATCATCGCTTTCATATACTGCACATCACTTATACCGGTTTGATTCCGCATCATCGAAAAAACCACTCCAAACAGCACAACCGACACCACTAAAATCAAAACGTTCAGCTTCTTATTTTTGTACATTCCCAACATATACAAGAGCATCACCACTGCCATCGGAGCAATCATTAATAACGTCATATAGGTGCGCATGGTGCTGAGCATCACGTGGTCTATACTGGCTGTATTTAAAAACATGACGGCATACATAATCACAAAAGACGTTACCATCATCAGTGCAAATTTCAGGTACTTGTTCATCGTTGTTGGTTTTTAAAGGTTATTGAATACTATCTGTCACTTCTCCGCAACGAAGCATCATACTTCCAAAATACGGATTTTTTATCTCTTTTGAAAGGCTGAGCCAGTCGGCACCGGTATCATTATTCGCCATAGGGCAGTGCTGCACATAAATTGCTTCTGAGGGCGCTCCAAAACTTTTAACCACTGCAACCATTACATCAGACACCTGATTGAATTGTTTTCTCAAACTTTCCATATCGGAAGCGTGTTCAACGTGATTTAAACTTTTTGCCAGCGCTTCAGAAAAGCGTGTCCAGCTGTCAAGCGATTCCTTTTCAAATTGATTGGCATCTACTTTTTCCAAGGTTTTCTTTAATGTAATCCCCGCAGATTTTCCATTTTCAAAATGATCTTCAGCCAAATGCTCCTTGAGTGAAAAATAAGCAGTGAATACAGGTTCCAGTGCTTTTTTGGCTTTCGCCGAAAGGTTTACTTTCTCAACTTTTACTTGTTGTGTCTGCATTGTTTCGCCGTGATTATGCCCTGTATTTCCGCCTCCGCCTTCCGGACTCATCATACTGGGTCTTCCCGAAAGTTGCACAGCGGCATCAATAGTAAAGGCACCGTTAACTACAACTTCTTCTCCTTCAGTCAATCCGCTTTTCACTATGTAATTTTCACCTAAAGCAGCGCCCAATTCCACTTCCCGCAAGGTAAATCCGTTTTCTTTTTTAACATAGACAATGGCGCGTTTTCCGGTCCATAATACTGCTGATTTTGGTAAAACAATCTCGTTTTCAACCGTCTGCCCGGGAGCCGTTTTTACAACGCCCGAAGCAAACATTTCAGGCTTTAACCTGCCGTCTTTATTTGGGACTTCCACCCGCGCTGTGGCTACTCGGGTTTGTGTGTTCAACAAAGGATCGACAAAAGAAATTTTTCCTTCAAAGGTTTCTCCCGGAAAGGAATTTATTGTAAATTCTACAACACTGCCTTCTTTCACCCAAGCCATCTGACTTTCATACACATCAAAAAGCACCCATAATTTACTGAGATCTGCAATTTCGTAAAGCGACATACCACGCTCCACATAATCGCCCAGTTCGACATTCTTTTTGGTCACGACGCCACTTACATCGGCCTGGATGGAAAAGCGATCGAGGGGCTTTTGATTGGCGATGATTTGATCAATCTGTCCATTGCTGATTTTCCAGTTGCGTAACTTTGTTTTAGCCGCTTCAAACAATTCCGGTTGTGAAGCACGGATGGCATAGGCCTGTAACAACTCTTGTTGGGCCGTCACCAACTCCGGCGAATAGATTTGCGCGAGGGTTTGTCCTCTTGACACCTTTTCACCGGTAGCATTGATGCGTAATTGCTCAATCCTGCCCGGTATGTGCGAGGTTTGCGAATAGGAATTCCGTTCATCTACCTGAACTTTTCCATTCAATCTAATGGAACGTTCCGCATCGCTTTTTCCAACAATCATGGTGCTGACATTGGCCAGGCGCAAGGCGTTTTCACTCATTATAAATACTGCAGGGTCATCACTGCCTTCATCACTATCCATCGGTATTAAGTCCATTCCGCAAAGCGGGCAAGGTCCCGGCTCAGAAAGCTGGATTTGGGGATGCATCGAGCAGGTCCAGATGGTATCTTCAGTTGCTTCTTCATGTGCATGCTCTTTATCATTTTGACCGTTTCCGCCAAAAATCAACCACCCCAGGAGTAATCCCAGTACCAGTATCGCAATCGCTTTGATTCTATTTTTTGTTGTTGTTTCCATAATTACTCTGTTTTAGAACGTAAATATTCCAGTTGTGCCTGAGCAATAAAGCCATTTTTCAGGGCTTCCAACTGTTGGGTTTGTAATAATATTTTTTGTTGGTTCATCCTTAAAACCTCTTCAAAGTCACCGGTATTGTTGGCAAAACCGGAAACATACAAATGTGTTGCCTGATCAATTCGCTCCAGTTGCCCTTCATAGAGTTTTAAAAGCTTTTTCGCCTGATTCAGTTCATACAACGTCATTTCATAACTGCTTTGCAAATTGTTTCTTTGAGTCGTTTGCCTTGCTTCCACTTCCACTTGCATCCATTCTACTTCCTTTTTTGCTGCTTTGTATTTCTTTCGGAAAATAGGGAGTGTCACCGAAACCATAGGCATAATGGCATCTTGCCCGTTCATTTCAGGATTGGCATCGGTGCGTTTTGAAATAATGGAATAATCCACTCCCACACCCAACTTTGGCAATCCGTCCTTTTCAATAGCAGTAATCCGGCTGTTTAAAGCGGTCTTTTCACTGTCCAGCGCAACCACCGTGGGATGTGCATCAAATGGGTTATCATTTTCCGGCTCCTTCATCAAGGCGAGATTTTGTTCTAACCTTAGCGAATCGGCAATGATTACCTGCAATTCCTTCTCCCTGTTTAAAAGCAAATTGAATTGGACTTCCAGCAGCTTCTTTTTATCTTTCAGCAATTCAATTTCGGTGATTGCCGCTTCCCGTTCCATATCCACGTTTACCACATTTACCATAGGTGCATTTCCACTTCTGAAACCACTCAATGCGAGTTCGCGATAGCTGTCTAGGATCTCCAGGTTTTCTTCTTTGAGTGCAATGGTTTTTTCCAACAGATACAAGTCGGCATATCGGGTTTTGACATTGACAAACAACAGACTGCGCTGATTGATATATTCATGAAAGCGGGCCTCTGCAGCAGCGGTAGCAGCGTCATTTTGTGCTTTCAACGTACCAAACCAAGGGAACATCTGCGTCAATGAAAATCGCGCTTCCTGCGCTCCCACGCGGGTTTCAATCATTCGTCCAAAAGCACTCGCTGTAAATGTAGGATCGGGCAAACTTGCTACCTGTGGTGCTTTTTGTAGTGCTGCCTCAAAACCGGCGTAACTCGCCTGGAGTTCCGGGTTGTTCTTTGCGGCTTCCTGGAGGTAATCGTCGAGGGTTTGGGAGTAGCCTTTAAACGTACAAACTATAAAGAAAAAGAAAAGACATACATTTTTGAAGTCCTCCCCCCAGCCCCCTCCCAAGGAGGGGGAGTTTTTGATTATAAAAGATTTTATTTTTTGATACATCTGACTCATTTTAATTTATATTATTTATAGAACTTCCGCCCTGCTCTACTCCTTTGGGGGAGTTAGAGGGGGACTTAACAACCGTCTCTCTCCAATAGGCCTGCAACACAGGCACCACAAAAATGGTCATAATTTGAATGACCATCCCGCCCACAATAGGAATCGCCATCGGCACCATAATATCAGAACCTTTTCCTGTAGAGGTCAATACCGGCACCAAAGCGATAATCGTTACCGCCGTGGTCATCATTGCGGGTCGCACCCGTTTTAAACCTGCTTCCATTACAGACTCACGAACAGCAGTAACCGTTTGCGGGTCGTTTTTCTCAAACACCTGGTGGATATACGTTCCCATTAAAACGCCGTCATCTGTAGCAATACCAAAGAGGGCGATAAACCCAACCCAAACGGCGACACTCAGGTTGATGGTTCCCATCTGAAAGAGGTCACGCATATTCATACCTGCCAGATTAAAATCCATAAACCAGCCCTGACCATAGAGCCAAATCATAATAAAACCACCGGCAAAGGCCACAAATACTCCTGAAAAGTGAATGGATGAGGCTATAATGGTTTTAAACTGAAAATACAGCAACAGGAAAATGATGATTAAACTAATGGGAATCACAATCGCCAAACGCTCCATCGCCCGCACCTGATTTTCATAGTTTCCTGAAAATTTATAGCTCACGCCGGCAGGCACTTTCAGTTCACCGGAATCAATTTTTCCGGCGATGTACTTTTGTGCATCCTGCACTACATTGACTTCGGCAAAATCTTCCCGTTTATCAAAAAGCACATAGCCCACCAGAAAGGTATCTTCACTCTTAATCATTTGAGGTCCGCGCACATAGGTGATTTCAGCCAGTTCGCCCAAAGGAATCTGTGCTCCATTAGAGGTAGGAATTAAAATGCGCTCCAAAGATTCGGGGTCTTCACGCAGTTCCCTTGGATAACGCACCCGAACCGGAAAACGCTCCCTGCCTTCTACTGTTGTGGTGATTTCCATTCCGCCGACGGCTGTTTCCAAAACGCTTTGTACTTCTTCAATACTCAAACCATAACGGGCAATCGCCGGACGGTTGATGTCGATTTCCATATAGGGTTTCCCGACGATTCTGTCGGCAAAAACGGCTTCGGTTTTTACGGAAGGGACTTCTTTGAGAAGTGCTTCCAATTGAGTTCCGAAATCTTCAATCGTTTGCAAATCGGGTCCAAACACTTTGATTCCCATAGGGGCGCGCATTCCGGTTTGAAGCATTACCAGTCGGGTTTCTATGGGTTGTAATTTAGGCGCTGAAGTCACTCCCGGAAGTCGGGTAACCTTGACGATTTCATCCCAAATATCATCCGGATTTTTGATGTGCTCGCGCCAGTTTCTAAAATAGTTTCCGTCTTTATCTTCTATTAAATCTGAAGATGAATATCTTTGGTTTAAAATCTCTTCATTGGAAAGTGTGTCACCCGATTTCAGAATAAACTTTTTTTGGTTATCTGTTTTAAATTTCAGGGGTTTGCCTGACGCATCATTTGCATATTCGGATTTGTAATTGATGACGTTTTCATACATCGAAATGGGCGCAGGATCGAGGGCACTTTCAATGCGGCCCAGCTTTCCGACAGCAATTTCAACTTCGGGAATGGCAGTCACTGCCATATCCAGTTTCTGAAGGATGTCTTTGGTGGCTTCCATACCGGCGTGGGGCATAGCGGTGGGCATTAAAAGGAAGCTACCTTCATTGAGCGAAGGCATAAATTCCTTCCCTACTCCCGGAAAACTATGCGTCATTGTGGACCAAACAGCAGTTGTTCGGATATTCCAGCCCACTTTATCAAAGCCGTTTGCCGCAAAACCAAAGAGTTTCGGGAAACCGAACCAAATCATGGCTCCAAAGAAAATGGTAACGAGTGGCAGCAATAAAAATTTGCCTTTGTTTTCCAGACACCAACTAAGAATATGGCTGTAGTATTTTACCACACTGAAAAGTATCGCCAAAATCACTGCCAGCATCACCAACACAAAAATATAGTTTGTTACCAGCGAATTTTGATAGCCTAATGGCAGCCACTCTTGTGTTAAGAATAAAATGGTCACGGCCAGTATGAGTCCAAAAATAATGCGGGAGGTGTATTTTCCTAAAAGTTCCGGCTTTTTGTGCTCCAGAATTTTAAGGACTCCGATGGCGGTAAGTGCCAAGGGTAGCCAAAAACTAAAATACAACCACAATACAATTCCTGAAACAATCAGAAGAATGTTGGAAACCTGCCGCCATTTTTCCTTTTTTAGTTTGAAATTGAAAACGTAGTAGGAAAGCATCGGTAGTATAATGATCCCTACGATAAAGGAGGCTACGAGTGCAAAGGTTTTGGTAAATGCCAGGGGCCTGAATAGTTTCCCTTCGGCATTTTCCATAAAAAACACGGGCAGGAAACTCACTACGGTTGTTGCCAATGCGGTGGTGACTGCCGGTGCCACTTCGATGGTGGCTTTATAGATTACATCCAGTAATTTTTTTCCGCGCGAGTTCAGGTTTTCAGGCATTTCCAGATGCCGGATGGTATTTTCGACAAAGACAATCCCAACGTCCACCATGACACCAATAGCAATTGCAATACCTGAAAGGGCCACCACATTGGCATCCACACCAAAATAGCGCATTACGATAAAGGTCATCAACACCGCTATGGGGAGCAAACTCGAGATTAGGACTGAAGCCCTAAGGTTCAGCATCAAAACGATAATCACGATAATACTGATCAGGATTTCGTGAGACAGTGCGTGTTCCAATGTCGCAATGGTTTCATTAATGAGTTGGGTGCGGTCATAGAAAGGAACAACGGTCAATTTACTGACCGTTCCGTCAGCCAAGGTTTTTTCAGGCATCCCGGTAGCGAGGTCGGCTATTTTTTGTTTGGTATTTTCAATCACCTGCAAAGGATTGGAACCATATCGTGCGACAACCACACCACCCACAACCTCAGCACCGCCTTTGTCCAGCACCCCACGGCGTTCAGCCGGGCCCAGGGAAACCCTTCCAATATCTTTAATTAGTACCGGGGTATTTTCGGTTACGGCAACCACCGTATTTTCGATATCTTCAATAGATTTGATATAGCCTAAACCACGAACCAGGTATTCCACTTTGTTAACTTCCAAAGTTTTGGCACCGGCATCACGGTTGGAATTTCTCACGGCCATCATCACCTTGTCTATGCCGATGTTATATGCTTTTAGCGCATCAGGGTTGACATCGATTTGATATTCCTGTATAAACCCGCCTATAGATGCCACTTCTGAAACACCTTCGGCAGCACTTAGACCCAGTTTTACATAATAATCCTGTACTTTTCTAATTTCGTGTAAATCCCAGCCACCGGTGACATTACCTTCTTTGTCGCGGCCTTCAAGCGTGTACCAAAATACCTGTCCGAGAGCTGTGGCATCAGGACCCAGAGTGGGCTGAGCATCATCCGGCAACAAACCGGCCGGTAACGAACTTAACTTCTCAAGCACCCGGCTGCGTGACCAGTAAAACTCCACGCCTTCTTCAAAAATGACATAGATGCTGGAAAAGCCAAACATAGATGTGCTGCGAATGGACTTCACACCCGAAATTCCCAGTAAGGAGGACGTAAGCGGATAAGTAATCTGGTCTTCAATATCCTGAGGGGAACGGCCCGGCCATTCGGTAAAGACGATTTGCTGGTTTTCACCTATATCGGGAATGGCATCAACAGCTACGGGGTCGCTGGGAAGGAAGCCTGTGTTCCAGTCAAAGGGTGCGGTGACAATTCCCCAGCCAATGAAAAACAGCAGTAGAATTGACGTAACCAGACGGTTGTGTAAAAAGTATTTTATGAGATTTGAAAACATAAAAATGATTTTAAATTTTAATGAAATGGTATTGGTTGCTGAATGAACAGCACACCATTTACTTCCGGAGGAAGTTTCTAAAATTTAAAATCAGATTAAGTACGTCTCGTTGAGGATATGCAGGTCTTCTATAAGCCTGGGCGGCGAATAGTGATCAAAAGGAATGTGTTTTTCAGAAAGCGGCTCAAACAGGTTCAAATAAGAATAGCTGAACAGCAGGGCAAACTGAAGGGTTTGTAATTCGTGTTTTTCCAGTGAAATTTTTAGTTCCTCCTGACCTTCCACGGTTATGGAGATGTCTTCACAGCAAGCGGGTTTTTTGATTTCGGTTTTTGAGGTATTGTGGTCAGTATGCATTTCCATACCGCATTTTTTGACTTCAGAAAATATGGCTTTATCAACCAAATGTCCGCCGCAATAGTGCATATCCACTGTAAACGACATGGTCGAAAACAGCACTAAAAGTGCCATAAGTGGACTGATTATTTTCTGAAAAACAAACTTCATAACGCACAAAGATAGGGATTTTTTTGATTGATTGTTCTTTTTAGAAAAAGCTTAACTAATTGGTTCTCTGCCTATGATAATAAAAAGCCGGCAGCAAAAGCAACACAAAAAGTGGCTGGATCAAGAAACGGCGCACATAAAAAAGGATGTTATAATTGCTTTCCGGAGAAGCGTTTGCAACGAGCCAGGCCATCCAGGAAAACAAAATGACAAAGGCCAAAACATACAGTATCAAAGAAAATTTAATCACATCCTTATCCCTAAATGCCACATAGAGTATCACAAGCGAAATCAAGGTGTTCATCCAAAACCGATAAGCAGTGTGCAGCATGAGCTTTCCAAATTCGACATCGGGTACTTTGCCGTGTAGATAGTCTTGTTTAAAGAAAGAGAGTAGCGGGTCATAGAACAAGTCGGCTTCAAAGAGGCGCACAAGGATAAGAAGTCCAAACAAAAAAACGATTCCTGTTAGTTTAAGCAGCCTGTTCATCTTGTTGTCTATTTATAGGAATGCGGCGCACCCAAAGCACCCAAAGCAAAAACACCATACCGTAAATTATGGCCGGAAACACCACGCCATGTAATACTTCCTCATACTGCGGGTATTCATATAGTGCGATTGCCAGCAGCACGATGCGAAACAGGTTGGCACAATAAATCAATACCGCCCCCACAAAAATATAAAGCAAAGTGGGTTTCCATTTTTGGTGAAAAGCGACAATAAAAGCAGCAAACAGCGCCATCACACTCAGGGCGTTGCACCCTTCAACGATGCGGGCCAAGTAACGGTCATTGACAATGAGCTTCATCGACGCCTCGTTGGGGTGTGGTGTAATTTCAGCCTGATACCCAAACGCGGATGTTAATACCGAAGTTTGTTTGGCCACCAAATGTGTGATGGGATCGGGATACCAGGTCTCAGATTGCCCGAAATGTAAGTAAGCGTTATACAGCAAGCTTAGCACGACATAAGTTCCCAAAAAAAGAACCAAAAAGCGGATAACGGATTTGTATTTTAGAAAAAGTGCTCTCAATAATTGTGTTTTGGTTTTAAGCAAAAATAGAGAAAAGAGATGGTTTTAAAATAAATTAACCGCGTTCGGTAAAAATAACTTCTTATGATTAGTATTCTGCGTATATCTGCGAAATCTGCGGGCTACCTTTTTTTCCCGCAGATTTCGCAGACTTTCGCAGATTTAATTTTAAAACATAATGCTTAATAACTCCTCTTTTGTAATGTCTTTAAAATACCTTTTAAAATCAAACTGACTCAGTGCTTTCTTAATCGCTGCTTCCTCGTGGGGTAAATTGATCATCGCCTCCTCTATTGGTGCTATGTCCCTGATATGGAAAAAGTCACCGGTTATTTGGGCCTTTTTGATGATGCCCTTTTCAACATCGAGGTGAACTTCGATGACCCCCCCCTCTGAACGCATTCCCTGCTTAAAATTATACTCGGGTGAGTAACCAAAATTCCACTCCCAGGTGGCGTATTTTTCATCCCTTATTTTTTGAATCTTTGCCAGATCATCTTCAGTGAATTCATACATCCTCGCATCGGGAAAAGTGGTGAGGATGTGCTGCATTATCCTTTTGGTAAACGCCTCCAGCGAAAGCGGAGCCTTAAGGTGGTTACTAATATTGGTCACGCGTTTAGGAACCGATTTTGTCCCGCGCCCCTTATACTTTAACGGATTGACCTTTAAAGCCCCCGACACATCTTTCATTTCTGAAGAAAACAACAAAGTGCCGTGATGCATCACTTTATTTTTAAACACGTGCTCGGCATTGCCCGAAAACTTCTTCCCTTCAATGGTCAGGTCATTGCGGCCTTCAAATTTGGCGTCAATTCCCAATCCCTGCAGCACTTCCAAAATAGGTTTTGTGTAGCGCTTGAAATCTACCATATCTTCATTGTCACTCGTGCGGGTAAACGTAAAGTTGAGATTGCCCAAATCGTGATACACCGCACCACCACCTGAAAGCCGCCTTACCACTTTGATGTCTCTTTCCTTTACATAATCCAGGTTGATTTCCGCCAAGGTATTTTGGTGTTTCCCCACGATAATGGCATTGTCATTTTGCCACAACATAAAGCAGTCTTCATCGATGTGTTTAAAAATAAACTCGTCGGTGGCAATATTAAAATAAGGGTCGGTACTGTGGTGGTGAATGCAAAGCATTGATTTAAATTTTAGTTGATAAGTGCATAACAAAATTTTCTTTAGCATAGATTCGCCGGAAAATCAGCTTTTCCCCTTCCCTAAAGGGAGTCTGATTTTCCTCGATTTCACCTTTTAGTGACGGGGCAAAAAATTGAGGAAAATCCTGCATTATTAAACATTGTTATATACTAATTTTAGCCCATAAAAATAACCATTCCCATGGTCAGATAAAAATAAATACTTTGCGAAAAGCAAACATTCAAGGTTAACAAAAAAATACCATTTCAGTAAGAAACACTATTCAGATTTTAAATACTTTTGCGGAAACCTTTTACACTATGACATTTAACCAGCTAAAGCCCGAAGTTTCAAGAATTTTAAGTGATGACAACTTAAATAAAGTTGAAAAATTGACCATGGTTTGTGAACTCCTTCAGAAACACATCGATTATTATGACTGGGTGGGTTTTTATTTTGCCAATGAAGCGGAAAGAACATTGCACCTGAAAGCTTTTGCCGGTGAACCAACAGACCACACGGTGATTCCTTTCGGAAAAGGAATATGTGGACAAGTAGCCGTTTCAAACAACAACTTTGTGGTGCCTGATGTAGAAGCCCAGGACAACTATATCGCTTGCAGTATCAATGTAAAATCTGAAATCGTGATTCCTTTGTTTAAAGACGGAAAGAACATCGGGCAGATTGATATTGATTCCAGTACCATTGACCCTTTCACAGAAGCTGATGAGCGATTTCTGGAATGGGTAAATGCCGAAGTGGCGAAGATTCTTTAATAAAATTTCAAATCACAAGCACCAAATTCCAAAAACATACAAAACTCTAAATTTTAGCTACATCGTTTTTAGCCACAAATCGAAGATTCATCGAATACCGATAAAACTATATTTGATGAGATAAAGGCACCAAGCCACTAAGATTCACAAAGCAAATCAGCAAGTAAAATAATAATAAATTTTAAAAGAAAACTGTTATTTAAAGCGATTTGGAATTTGGTGCTTGAAGTTTGGTGCTTTTCCAAACTCACCACTACCCACTCACCTCTAAATACTAATTTACATCCCCGTTCTAATCGCTTCCACAGGATCCAACCTTGAAGCCGAAATGGCAGGGATAATCCCGGCAATCAGCCCAATACAGGCAGAAACAATGGTTCCAATAGCAAGGTTAGTAAAAGAAACTACAAACTGAAAGTCACCAGTTAGCGTGGAAGCTAAGATGGAGGCAATCCACACAAAAAATAACCCAATCAATCCGCCCACTATAGCAAGAATTGTAGCTTCAAACAAAAACTGCAAGAGTATAAATTTATTTTTAGCACCAAGCGACTTTTGAATGCCAATGAGGTTTGTACGTTCCTTAACAGAAACAAACATAATATTAGCAATACCAAAGCCTCCCACAAGTAATGAAAAGCCACTAATGAGAAGCCCCATAAAATTGAGTTGTCCCGTGAGGTTATCAATCAGGTCTGAAAAACCTTTGAGTTCGTTGATAAAAAAACTGTCAATATCGTCAGGCTTTAATCCGCGGGCTGTTCTCAAACGCTGCGTGACCGTTGCAATAAATTCTGCCTGATCAACATCTTTTTTTGGTTTAATTACAATTTGCGGAAAGGAGCCTCTATTGTTATCGCCATAAATGCGTCGTGCCACATTCACCGGAAAAAAAATACTCCCATCTTTTGAGTTTCCAAACAGGCCGGCACCTTCTTTTTGTAAAACACCAATAACAGCAAATTTTCTTCCATACAACCTTACCGTTTGTCCGATGGGGTCTAAATTTCCAAAAAGACTGTTTGCAATTTCGTCACCAATTACCAAAACGGGGGCTCCACTGTTTGATTCAGACTCATTGTAAAAGCGTCCTTTTGCCAATTGCAGGGATTCTATTTGATAATATTCGTGGGTAATCGCGCCTATTTGAACATTGGTCACGGTTTTATCACCAAACCGAATGGTTTCCGGCGGTACATTCATGCCATAAGTAACCGCTTCGGCATCTTCTAAATTTCGTGACAAAAATTGATATTCTTCATATTTCACATCTGGAAACTGCTCGCGACGCCAGCGCGGAACTGTGGTGGGTCCAAAAGAATAGCGTGCTATAATCAAAGTGCTGTTATCCAAACCACTTATGCTACCCTCGATTTCTTTCTTAAGAGAATCTACTGCTGCGAGAATTCCAATGATGGAAAAAATCCCTATTGTCACGCCAAGCAACGACAAAAATGTACGCAGCTTGTTGTTAAACAATGCATTAATAGCAAATGTAAAACTCTCTTTAAGTAACCTTAGGTAGATAACCATAAAATAATAAGTGTCTTATTTTTGAATGTTTCAGATAGGACGTAATATGTATAAAAAAGTTACAACTTTTTGTAAATATACAACCTAATCTCCAAGATTTTTCTTTGTAAATCCCTACTTTTGCACTTAAAGCAAAAACAACCCAATGAACGATTTCAAAAAGGCTTCCTCGGCACTAATTTCCGTATTCAGTAAAGACGGTTTAGAACCCATAGTTCAAAAATTAAGCAAACTGGGAGTGACCCTTTACTCTACCGGTGGTACTGAAAAGTTTATTAAAGATTTAGGAATTTCGGTGATACCCATTGAGGACGTTACTTCTTATCCATCCATTCTGGGCGGAAGGGTAAAAACACTTCACCCGAAAGTTTTTGGAGGCATTTTAAACAGACAAAACCACGATGGCGATGTTGCTGAAATGGCTGAATACAAAATTCCTCAGATTGACATTGTGATTGTTGATTTATATCCTTTTGAAAAAACAGTCGCTTCGGGTGCTGCAGAACAGGATATCATTGAAAAAATTGACATAGGCGGGATATCGCTCATTCGGGCTGCTGCAAAAAACTTTTCAGACACACTTTGCGTTTCGTCTGTGGATCATTATGCTGAATTTTTGGAATTGCTCGAGGCGAAAGAAGGAAAATCGTCAATCACAGATAGAAAACGTTTCGCCGCCAAGGCATTCAACGTCTCCTCGCATTATGACACCGCGATTTTTAATTATTTCAATACTTCAGAAAATCTGCCTTCGTTTAAGGTGAGTTATAACAAAGGACACGAATTGCGCTATGGTGAAAACCCTCATCAAAAAGGTTATTTCTTTGGTGATTTTGACGCGATGTTTGACAAATTGCATGGCAAGGAACTTTCATACAACAATCTACTTGATGTAGATGCCGCCGTTAATTTAATGGGGGAATTCCAAAATGAAAAACCCACTTTTGCGATTTTAAAACACAACAATGCGTGTGGAATTGCGCAAAGAGACACTATTTTTGAAGCTTACAATGCAGCTCTGGCCGGTGATCCGGTTTCAGCATTTGGTGGTATTTTGATTAGCAATACTGAAATTGACAAGGCTTCAGCTACTGAAATCAACAAATTGTTTTGTGAAGTCGTGATTGCACCCTCTTTTTCGCGTGAAGCGGAAGAAATATTAAAAGAAAAAAAGAACAGGATCCTTCTTGTTCAGAAACAAGTGGAATTGCCAAAAAACCTCGTAAGAACGTCCTTAAATGGTGTTTTGGTTCAGGAAAAAGATTTAAAAACAGATAGTCTTTCAGATATTTCACATGCCACAGACAATAAACCCACAAACAAGGAGTTAGAAGATTTAATCTTTGCTTCAAAAGTTTGTAAGCACACCAAGTCAAACACAATCGTTTTGGCGAAAAACAAACAATTGTGTGCTTCCGGAACCGGTCAAACCTCCAGAGTAGATGCTTTGCGACAAGCAATTGATAAGGCAACCTCATTTGGGTTTGAATTGAAAGGAGCCGTGATGGCGAGTGATGCTTTCTTTCCATTTCCCGATTGTGTTGAGATTGCAGACAATGCCGGAATCACCGCTGTCATTCAACCCGGTGGCTCGATTAAAGATCAACTAAGCATTGATTATTGCAATGCACATAAAATGTCAATGGTATTTACCGGAACACGCCATTTTAAACATTAATTTTTTTACATTTGTTTATTGCACTAACAACAAACCCTAAATAATATAACTCTGACAACAAACACACTATGGGATTTTTTGACTTCTTAACCGAGGAAATTGCCATTGACCTTGGAACCGCAAACACCCTGATTATTCACAACGATAAAGTGGTGGTTGATAGCCCGTCAATCGTTGCACGTGACAGAATAAGCGGAAAAATTATTGCTGTGGGAAAAGAAGCTGCCATGATGCAGGGAAAAACCCATGAGAACATTAAAACCATCAGACCCTTAAAAGACGGTGTTATAGCTGACTTTGATGCCAGTGAAAAAATGATCAATATGTTCATCAAAGACATACCGGCTTTGAAGAAAAAATGGTTTACACCTTCTTTGAGAATGGTCATTTGTATTCCCAGTGGGATTACAGAAGTGGAAATGCGTGCTGTAAAAGAAAGTGCGGAGCGTGTAAACGGGAAAGAAGTGTATTTGATTCATGAGCCTATGGCTGCTGCTATTGGTATTGGGATTGATATTATGCAACCCAAAGGAAATATGGTGGTCGATATTGGAGGTGGAACCACAGAAATTGCTGTCATCGCTCTTGGCGGAATCGTTTGTGACAAATCGGTTAAAATTGCCGGTGATGTCTTTACAAATGACATTGTTTACTTTATGCGCACCCAGCACAACCTGTATGTGGGTGAACGCACTGCTGAAAAAATAAAAATCCAGATTGGCGCTGCTACCGAAGACCTTGAAAACCCACCCGAAGAAATGTCAGTTCAAGGACGTGATTTACTCACCGGAAAGCCCAAGCAGGTACAAACCTCGTATCGTGAAATCGCCAAAGCACTCGACAAATCTATCTTAAGGATTGAAGATGCCGTGATGGAAACCCTTTCGCAAACCCCTCCGGAACTTGCGGCAGATATTTACAACACAGGAATTTATCTTGCCGGTGGAGGCTCTATGTTAAGAGGACTTGATAAACGTTTATCTCAAAAAACAGATTTGCCGGTTTATATCGCTGAAGATCCCTTGAGAGCAGTCGTAAGAGGAACCGGTATTTGCCTTAAAAATTTGAATCGTTACCGCAGCATTTTAATAAAATAGTTCAGGATTACTTATCG
This sequence comes from Flavobacteriaceae bacterium, assembly GCA_040880345.1. Classification (GTDB taxonomy): domain Bacteria; phylum Bacteroidota; class Bacteroidia; order Flavobacteriales; family Flavobacteriaceae; genus Planktosalinus. The sequence continues at coordinate 21,653 of JBBDIQ010000054.1, read as the reverse complement.
GAAATTGAAAAGGTAAAATCAAATCGGGCTTTCAGATTGGAATAGTTTATATTTTTAGGATTACTTATTATGCAACAGATTATTAATTTTTTTATAAGCAATAAAAATTTTCTGTTGTTTTTGTTTTTGTTTTCCATTTCGCTGGGTCTAACCCTTCAATCTCACTCCTACCATAAAAGTAAGTTTGTAAGTTCAGCCAATGCTATTACCGGGTCTGTTTACTCCATAAAAAGTGACATTACTACCTATTTTGGTTTACGAAAAGAAAACGAGTTGCTTTTAGAAGAAAACAGCCGACTCAAAAACATTTTGCAACTTTCAGAAAAAGAAAAGATCACACCTTTAGATACAGCCCTTTTTGAATTGGGTTTTGTGTATCGGCCGGCAGAGGTTATCAACAATAACTTTTCCAAAGCAAATAACTTTCTCACTTTAAAAGGTGGTGAAAATCAAGGCATCAAACCGGAAATGGGTGTGATTACAAGCAATGGTATTGTGGGTATCACAGACCAGGTTGGCGACAATTATTCAACTGTTTTATCAATTCTTAACACAAACTCAAGCATTAGCGTAAAATTGAAAAGAACGGGGCATTTTGGTTCACTGGTTTGGAATGGAAAGGATCCCAATGTACTTCAACTCATTGATATTTCCAGACAGGCTCCTGTCGCTATTGGAGATTCTGTAACAACAGATGGGAGGTCAACTATTTTTCCTAAAAATATCCCTGTGGGTATCGTAAAAGATTTCACTTTTGACCAAAGTGAAAACTTCTACATTATCGACATTGCTTTATTTAATGATATGACCCGCACAGAAAATGTGTATATTATTGAAAATACGAATGCAGAAGAGATAAAAGAACTTGAAAACCGGTCCATCAATGAATAACCCACTGGTTTTACATATCACCCGTTTTGTAGTTTTGATTTTAGCTCAAGTATTTATTTTTGACAATATTCATTTGTTTGGTTTTATTTCGCCGTTTGTTTACATACTGTTTCTTCTCTTGTACCCGGTGAAAGTCAACCAGCAATTGTTTTTATTTTTAGGGTTTCTATTGGGATTAACAATGGACTTTTTTAGTGATACCGGAGGAATTCATGCCGCATCCTGTTTGATGCTGGCCTATGCACGACCTGCTGTTCTTAAATATTCATTTGGGGTAAGTTATGAATACAACACTATAAAAATTAACCACACCACGATGAGCGGAAGACTCACTTACATCTCTTCTCTGGTGGTACTCCATCACTTGATTTTTTATACCCTTGAAATTTTTAATCTGAAACACACACTTTTCATCTTAAAATCTGCGTTATTTTCAAGTATTTTTACTATACTGTTGTCGCTTATATTGATGATTATTTTCAGTACTAAAAAATCATGAGAACCCTGCTTATTTACGCATTAGTGATCCTCACCGGAATTGTTTTTACGGCGAGGTTACTGTATTTACAGGTTTTTGATAATTCATTGAAATTAAGGTCTGAATTGAATGCTGTAAACAAAGTGTATGACATCCCCCAACGTGGATTCATTTTTGACAGAAACGGAGAGTTGATGGTTTCCAATCAACCTTCTTATGACGTGATGATCATTCCCAACAACGTAAAAAATCTGGACACCCTTGCTATTAGTAATTTATTGAATATTTCGAAAGAAGATTTAAAAAACTCTTTACAACGTGCGCGGGTTTATTCACCCAGACTTCCTTCAGTTGTTTTACCCCAACTCACAAAAGAAGAGTATGCTCACATTCAGGAAAGCATGTACCGCTTTCCGGGTTTTTATATACAGAAAAGAGCTCTCAGGGATTATCAGGTTGATCATTCCGCTAACATACTTGGCTTTATAGCGGAAGTAAACCAAAGAGACATCGAGCAAAATCCTTACTATCAAATGGGAGACCTCATTGGTAAAACCGGTGTTGAAGCACAATATGAAAATGTTTTAAGAGGTCAAAAAGGAGTGATGTACATTCAGAAAGATCGTTTCAACAGAGATATTGGTCCTTATAAAGAGGGTATTTATGACACGCTTCCTATACAAGGCAAGGACATAAAGCTTACTATTGATGCAACACTTCAGGCCTATGGGACTGAGTTAATGAAAAACAAGCGAGGTGGCATTGTTGCGATTGAGCCTAAAACCGGTGAAATTTTAGCACTTATAACCGCCCCAAGTTATGATCCCGCCCTTTTGATTGGTCGTCAACGTTCCAGAAATTATACTGAACTTTATTACGACAGTATTGCAAAGCCTCTTTATGACAGAGGACTACTCGCAGAATATCCTCCCGGTTCTACTTTTAAAATGATTACCGGGCTTGTCGCTCTGCAGGAAGAAGTGGCTGATACCAAAGAAACTGTTTATTGCAACAGAGGCTTTAGTTATGGTCGTGGGGCATTTATGGGCTGTCATGTTCATTCCAATCCTGTTGATTTACACGCAGCTGTATATCATTCGTGCAATACCTATTTTGGAACTATTTACAGAAAAATCATTGATAAATACAATACACCCCAAGAGGGCATGGATGTTTGGGAAAAGCACCTCAAAAGTTTTGGCCTGGGCGGGTTTCTTGGAAATGATTTACCCATTGGAAGACCTGGAAAAGTACCCACTTCAGCATATTACAACAGGATTTACAATTATCCAACTTATAAATGGTATAGCACCGCAACAATATCTAACGCCATCGGTCAAGGTGAAATCATCACCACACCCATTCAACTCGCCAATATGACAGCAGCTATTGCCAACAGGGGATACTATATCACACCTCATGTTCTAAAAGATATTGAAGGGGACGCCACAAAAGACAGTCTTTATACTAAAAAAAATTACACAACTATAGACCAGGCACATTTTGACCCTATTATTGAGGGGATGTTTGATGTTTATAATAAAGGGACAGCCGCTGCTTTACAAATTCCCGGTATAGAAATTTGCGGAAAAACGGGAACTGCAGAAAACTTTACACGCATTGATGGGAAACGTGTTCAACTTACTGACCATTCTATTTTTGTAGCCTTTGCTCCCAAAGACAACCCTCAAATCGCTATTGCTGTTTTTGTTGAAAACGGTTACTGGGGCGGGCGCTATGCCGGAAGAATTGCCGGATTGATGATTGAAAAATACCTTCGTGGCGAAATCACAAGAACCGATATGGAAAACTGGATTTTGTCAAACAGTCTTGAAGATGAATATGCAAAACCGCTGAGTGGTGAACCCTTTAGAATCAATCAATAATGCAAAGTAGTGTTCGTAAAGGTAAATTTGATTGGATTACTATATTTTTATTTATAGCAATTGTAATTATTGGTTGGATTAATATTTACTCCGCTTCCCTTACAGACACTACAGATGTATTTTTTAACTTTGATTTTCCTCACAGTAAACAACTGGTATTTATTGGCTTAAGTGTTGTTTTAATTTTCTTTATCTTGGGGATTGACTCTAAATTCTATGAGCGTTTTTCCAGCCTTATTTATCTTCTTGCCATTGCCTCACTTGTGGGTTTGTTTGTTTTTGGAAGTACCATTGCAGGCCAAACAGCCTGGTATGTATTTGGAAGTGTAAGTATTCAACCTTCTGAGTTTGTAAAAGCAGCTACCGCTTTAGCGATGGCAAAATACCTCAGTGATATTCAAACAAACATCAAAGACTTTAAAGACCAGTTAAAAGCCTTTGTCATCATTGGCGTACCCATTGTTCTTATTTTACTTCAACCAGACCCTGGAAGTGCCTTGGTCTATTTTGCGTTTATTTTTCCTATGTATCGTGAAGGTTTGCATTTTATTTATTTATTACTAGGTTTTTTTGCCGCTTTTTTGTTTGTGATTACCCTCGCTTTTGATCCTCCTCTTGTGATTTTTGGTGTATTGTTATTTGCCTTGATTCTCTTCTTAAAAAACAAAAAGAAAAAACCCAATCTGTTTAAATACATCGTGATTTGCTCAGCTTGTATTGGGTTTTCACTTTCTGTAGATTATGTTTTTGAAAACATCTTTAAACAGCACCATCGTGACCGTTTCAATATTGTTTTAGGTAAAGATGTGGACATAAAAGGTGTGGGATACAACACAAACCAAAGTGAAATCGCAATTGGTAGTGGCGGCTGGACCGGAAAAGGTTGGACAGAAGGCACACAAACCAAAGGTAATTTTGTGCCCGAGCAACATACCGATTATATTTTTAGTACAGTGGGTGAAGAATGGGGCTTTGTGGGAAGTTTTCTCGTGGTGTTGCTTTTTGTGTTACTTATTTTGAGGTTATTGCATCTCGCAGAAAAACAAAAATCCACCTTCAACAGAGTGTATGGTTATAGTGTGGCATCCATTCTCTTCGTCCACTTTTTTGTCAACATCAGTATGGTCATTGGCTTATTTCCCACCGTGGGGATTCCCTTGCCGTTTTTGAGTTATGGAGGCTCCGGACTTTGGGCGTTTACGGTTTTAATCTTTATCTTTTTAAGGTTGGATAGTCAAAAGCATATTCACGGGTAACCCTACCTCAACTTCCAAAAGTCAAAATCAACAGGTCCTTTTAATTGAGCTTCTGTTTCCAGATTTCGGTTTTTAAAAACCGATAAGCGCGTTGCATTTTCAATTTAGGAAATGGGTGTCGCAATTGTCTTTCTTAAATTTAAAGTTTCACGAAGCTTCTAAAATTATCTTTGTTTATTAATAATGTTTCCGCTTTATATGTTTCTATAAATTTTTGAGGAAAGTTTGTTTTTTTGCTATTCCACTTGAATTCATATCCATAAATCTTAGCATTGCATTCTTCCACAAAATCAATTTCTTGTTGTTGCTTCGTTCTCCAGAAATACATTTTTGAAAATGTATCTTTGTAAATATTTTGTTTTCTCCTTTCAGATACTAAAAAGTTTTCCCAAAGTGCTCCTTTGTCAACTCTCATTTCAAGTGGATTGAAGTTTCCTATTATCATATTCCTCATACCAGTATCATAGAAGTAAATTTTTCGATTTTGCTTGATTTCATTTCTAAGATTTCTACTAAAGCTATTAAGCCTGAAAACGATATACCCTTTTTCCAAAATCTCAATGTACTTTTGTATCGTAACTTTGTTTATTCCAACAGTCTGTGCTAACTCGTTGTAGTTTACTTCACTTCCTATCTGAAGGGCTAGATCTTGTAAAAGTTTCTCAAGTACTTCAGGTTTCCTGATATCTGAAAATGCTAAGATATCTCTATACAAGTAGCTATTTACAAGACTTTTCAAAACTTCTCTTTCTTTACCCTGATTATTAATTACTTCAGGATAAAAACCATAAAGCAAGCGGTTTTCTAGTTGCTGTTCTGATTTAACAAAACCGATTTTATTTTCATACTCTTCCCACGAGATAGGAAACATTTCATATTCCCATTTTCTTCCTGTTAATGGTTCGTTCAATTCATTCCCTAGGTCAAAAGATGAGGAACCACTAACAAATAGTTGAACCTCTTTAAATTGGTCAGTGATAATTTTTAGAGTGAGTCCTATTCCTGAAATTCTTTGGGCCTCATCAATGAATACTATCCTATTATCTGCTAATAGTGTCCTGATTTGCTCGGTGTTTGGATTTGTTAACAGAGTCCTGGTCGTAGGATCATCAGCGTCCAAAAACAAAAAGTCTAAGTCATTTAAGAGGCTATTTATGAGCGTGGTTTTCCCGACTTGTCGTGCTCCAACTAATAAAATCGCCTTACCTCCGCCAATTTTGTCTCTAATTCTGTCTTCTAATATTCTAGTGAACATTTTTTCTTTCAAAGATATACTTTGAAACTATAATATCCAAAAGTAATGACTAAAAGTCATTACGATATCCAAAAGATATCATTGTTGTCCGGTAAAAATTTTGAAAACGCTTTGGAACTCAATACAGGTTGTCCGCCAAAGGCGGACTTTTTAACTTGGGTGGGTTATTTACTACTACCAACATACACTCCTAACGGGGCTTAAAGCTATAATTAATTGAATTTAAACAAGATACAATCAAAGCTAAAATTTTTTAAGCTATATTCGTGCACCTGCCCGCCGCCTGGCTAGTGGAACTTTTTACCGGACACTAATAAAAAGATATATTTTAATTTATTTTTTTAAGGTTTCACATTAGCATTATTGGGTGCTTTTAAAAACTGTAAGATTTATCAGAAAATTCTTTTTTGGATAAAAGAAGTGTAATTCAAAGTAACCCTACCTCAACTTCCAAAAATCAAAATCTACCGGACCTTTTAATTGAGCTTCTGTTTCCTGATTGCCGTTTTTAAAAAAGGATAACCCAGTGAGGTTTTCAATATGGGAAATGGGAGTTACAAAAGTCGAAAGCGACTCGCCCGAAGGTTTATTTGGGATTAAAAATGCTATGGCTTTTGGAGTTGTTTCATCATAGCCCATAACCACTTTAAAAAAATAATCAGGGATGGAAACTTTGTCTTTCCCTATTGTTTTTAAACCGTCTTTTAAAACACCACCTGTGATGATATAAAGTTCTCCGGTTTTTGGAACCCATTGTCTTATTTGTATTTCAAGCCGGTTCCAAACGCCGGCATTAAATTTTGAATCCTGTGGACTTGCGTTGCTTGTTAAAAAAGTTTCGGCGTACGCTTCATAAGAAAAACGTCTGTCTCCTGCCGGGCAAAGATGACCGCGGTCAGAACCGCTGCCTCTGTAATTGCGCCAATCTGCAGAACCCCCTTTGATTTTTTTGTCTATTTCAAAATATGGCCTTTTAAAAGAATTGTCACTTAAGTGTCTTGGGTGTAAAGTATAGGCAACCCATTCGGCTTGTTTGTGTTTACTGCTGTATGACAATGAATAAAATTGGTGATGTACAAGCTCACCGGTTGTGGAATGCGGTAAAAAGGAATCGTCAAAGTTGCTATCCTTTTGGTCAACTTCCTGATAAACTTCTTCTGTTTTGGTTTTATCAAAATCATAATGATTCTCAAAATAATAAAGTCCGGAAACGATAAGGACGATGAGTAAAGGGTAGATAGTTTTTCGACTCACGCTTTAAATATATTTATTAGAAATTGCTGATTTATGCTTTACTTCATGTCTAGTATTCATTGTCTCCCGCAGATTTCGCAGATAGACGCAGAATCTTGGTTGCTATTAACATATGAATTTAGAATAACTACTTACTCTAAAAGTGACCAGAAATAGTTTTCTTTTTAATTTTAAATCCACTAATTTTTCTTCATTCCTGCACAAAACATCCAGGATCCAGCACCCTGCCATTTTTTAATTTTTAACATCCAGCGCATCTCTCAGTGCATTCCCAATTAACATAAAAGCCATCACAAGGCTCATAATGGCTATACCCGGAATCACGGCAAGATAGGCTTTGCCAAGAATAATATAGGAGTAATGGTCTTTAATCATAGCTCCCCAACTGGGCATGGGTGGTTGTGCGCCAATACCCAAAAAGCTCAATCCGCTTTCAATGAGAATGGCTCCTGCAAAGTTTGCAGCAGAAATCACAATCACCGGCGCTAAAACATTTGGTATGATGTGTTTTACTATAATTCGTGAGTCATGAAATCCCAGTGCCCGCGCGGCAGTAACAAACTGCATTTGTTTGACTCCCATCACCTGCCCTCTCACAACCCGGGCAACTTCCACCCACATCGTAAGCCCCACGGCGATAAAAACCTGCCAAAATCCTTTTCCTAAGGTAAGTGTAATAGCAATAACAAGCAGCAAAGTGGGGATTGACCAGGTGACATTGATTAACCACATGATTAGAGCATCTATTTTTCCGCCGTAATAGCCGGCGATGGCTCCGAGTGTGATTCCAATTATCAAGGAGATAAAGACGGCTACAAAACCTATGGAGAGCGAAATGCGCATTCCCACCAGAAGACGGCTTAATAAATCCCGCCCATATTTATCTGTTCCCAAAAGGAATTTTTGAGTTTTGATATATTTTTGAGCAATTTCAGCAGTGGTTTTGGCTTTTGGGAACTGGTCTAACGGAAACTCTTTTATCAATCCTGTAGATGCTCCGTCAACATATTCTTCAATGGATATTCCCTGTTCTGTGAGTGTATAATTTGAAATGGGTATTGCAGCATCTGTATTCTGCTTGCCAAAAAATAAATTTTTCAGTACGCTTTGATTCGAGTTTACGCCTGAAGGAATTGTAAGGATTTGCACCTCAAAACCGGGTTTTTGAGAATGTATCGAAAGGTGCATCTGGTTTGCGTTTGCAGAATTATCAGGTACAATCACATAACAAAAAATAGCAACAAGGGCACAACAAACCAAAAAACAAAAACTAAAAACGCCCCAAAAGTTTTTCTTAAACTTCTGGAGCGCTATTTTTGATAATGATGTTGCTTTGACACCCATAGCAACAAATTAGTCTTTTAATTTAGCTAATTTTTCGATTTTGGTTTTGCTCATTTTTAAATCTTCAAGAACATGTACAGCTTCTTCTACATAAATGTCCTGACTGAGATTTTTATGCCATCTGATTCTTTTTTCGTTTAAGATGGTGTCTAATCTTTTTAGTTCTGTTTCTTTAACGTGCGAACTAAACTTTAAATCATTCTGGTATTCAGAAATGGCATCAAAGGTTTTTGAACGCTCTTTGTTTTTTTCTATGTCTGCGATGTATTGATCATAATTGAGTGGCACCAAATTATTATCTCTGCGTTCTTTAATCCATCTGGCTTGTTCTTCAATGAGTTTTAATTGTTCATTTACAGCCATACGTTCTTTGCTGTTTTTGACAACTTCTTCAAAGTCAAAATTCCCATCCCAAGTTGTGTAATTTGCGGGTGCAATTTTATCATAGGGCAACGGATTTTTATAATCTCTTTCTCCCACATCAATAAAACTAAATCTGTCTGGGACGACCACATCACTTTTTACACCTTCAAGCTGTGTAGAACCTCCATTAATTCGATAAAACTTTTGCGTGGTTACTTTAAGCGCACCCAGATCACCGTGTTGATTGTTTCGCATCCAGCGATTTAAATCGATTACATTTTGAACAGTTCCTTTTCCATATGTTTGCTTACTTCCAATAACAATACCTCTTTTGTAGTCTTGCATGGCTGCTGCTAAAATTTCTGAAGCTGAAGCTGAGATTTCATTGACTAAAATAACCAATGGGCCATCCCATTCTATATTTTTATCTCTGTCTTCAAGTACTTCAATTTTTCCATCACCGGATGCAATTTGAACAATGGGGCCTTTTTCTATAAACAAACCGGCGATATCAATAGCTGTTTTTAAAGAACCTCCTCCATTGTTTCTCAAATCCAGGACAAGACCTTCCATACCTTCTTCTTTAAGTCTTAGAACCTCTTCTTTTAAATCGCTTGCTGCATTTCGGGCTTTGTAATTGGTCATATCAAAATAAAATCGTGGTAGTTCAATGAGACCATATTTAAGATCGTCTTTTTCAATTACTGCAGATTTTGCATAGGTTTCTTCAAGTTCTACAACATCTCTTGTAATCGTTATATCCTGAAAACTACCATCTACTTTTTTTACAGTGAGTATTACCTTTGTGCCTTTGGGGCCTTTGATGAGGTTGACTGCATCATCCAGTCGCATACCTCCGATACTCACAGATTCTGCTTCACCTTCTTGTCTAACGCGAGTAATGAGATCACCCACTTCAATTTCTTCACCCCTCCAGGCGGGCCCACCGCTTATGACCTCAACTACTTTAACACTCTCTCTTTGCTTTTGAAGACGTGCACCAATTCCCTCCAGTTTTCCAGACATCGCCATATCAAAACGGTCTTTGTCTTGCGGAGCCAAATAATTTGTATGGGGATCAAATTGTTCAACAACAGAATTGATGAATATGGCGAAATAATCATTTCGATTTAAGTCATCCATAAATGAAAAATAATCCTCAAGTGAAGAAAGGGTTGACTCCCTTGCTTCTTTTTCAATTTCGGTATCAGACTTGGGTTCTTTGGGTTCCGGAATTACTTTATCAGTTTCTTCAAAATCATTTTCATCATCACCTTCACCGGGCTTCAAGTCCTTTTGGGCTTTTTGCTCTTCCTCAATATCATAATAGGTTGAGATGGTTGAGAATTTAAGTTGCTGTCTCCAACGGTCCTTAAGTTCCGCTAAGTTTTTCGCGTAAGCGATATTATCATAATCAACATTTATGGTTTCATCTTCAGTATAATCAAATGGAACTTCCAATGTCTCTTTGTAGATTTTTTTGGCGTCTTCCATACGTTGCTCTAGCTTGGTATGAACAAGGTCAAAAAAGGAGAGATCTTTATTTTTTAACTGATCGTCAATCTGAAACTCATATTTGCTGAATTCTTCTATGTCTGAAGCCAGAAAATACCGTTTTAGCGGGTCTAAATCATTGATGAATTTAGAATAAACAGCAGCAGAAAATTCATCATTAAAATCTTTATTAGCAAAATGGGTTTTTTCAAGCACATAAGTAATCAACTCAACAAGCACTTTATCTTTATCGGGGTCGTCAATTGATTTTGTGGTAAAGCTGCAAGAGGCAGCAGCTACAAATACTGCCAGCAATAGCACTTTTAGGTTCTTTTTCATAAATCGCATAAGAATAATTTTTTTTGAACTACTAAATTATACAAAAAACCGTGCCAGATTAAGGAATCGGTACTAATTTTATGTTAAACGTGTATTAAAGAGGCAAGATAAAAAATGAACTAGAAAAAAGAGACTTATTTTTGCTTTTTTTACGTTCTTGATAACTTTGTGAAAACAGCGATTAAGGTCGCCCAAGTTTTCGCGTATAAATTATGTATTTTAGCATAAAAATTGATTTCTATGACCAAAAAAAGACCCCTTATCTTAGTCACTAATGATGATGGTGTTTCTGCACCGGGAATACGAATGCTCATTTCCATTATGAAAGAGATTGGTGATGTCATCGTTGTGGCACCAGACACCCCCCAAAGTGCTATGGGTCATGCCATAACCATTAATAACACACTCTATATAAATAAAATAAATATTGATGATGATGTAAAAGAGGAGTACAGTTGTTCGGGAACTCCTGTGGACTGTGTAAAACTCGCCGTTCATGAAATTTTAAAGAAAAAGCCGGACATCTGTGTTTCCGGAATTAATCATGGGTCAAATTCTTCCATAAATGTCATTTACTCAGGCACCATGAGTGCTGCGGTCGAGGCCGGAATTGAGGGTATCCCCGCTGTAGGGTTTTCATTACTGGACTATTCCTGGGATGCTGACTTTAAATCGGCTTCAAAATACATTAAGCAAATCACTTTGGAAACATTAAAAAATGGTTTACCAAAAGGAGTTGTACTCAATGTAAACATCCCAAAATTAAAAGAACAAGACATCAAGGGTGTGAAAGTATGCAGACAGGCCAATGCCCAATGGATAGAAACTTTTGACAAACGCACCAATCCGCAGGGAAGGGATTATTACTGGCTCACAGGAGAGTTTGTCAATGAAGACAAAGGCGAAGATACTGATGAGGCAGCACTGGAAAAAGGGTATATTTCAATTGTTCCGGTTCAGTTTGATTTAACGGCACACCATGCGATTAAGGAAATTAACAATTGGGAGCTTTCATAGTTTGTGAGTTTGTGAGTTTGTGAGTTTGTGAGTTTGTGAGTTTTAAAATTGTATTTAGATTATGAAAAAAGAAATTTTAATTGGGTTTTTAATAGGCATTTTTGCAAATCTTGCAGGAATGTATTTGTATATATATTTCTTTTTGGATTATGATTTTGAAACATCTATCCAATTAGCAAGAGAAAATGACAGCATCGGAAATTTAATAGCCTTAGGAGCCATTTTAAATCTAATTGCTTTCTTTTTATTAATTAAAAAAAGACAGTTGTACCGTGCTCGGGGTGTTTTGATGGCAACCATTTTGGCGGCACTTGTTATTTTATTTTCTAAGTTTTGATTTGAAATTTAATTAATGAGACCCCGCCTTACTACGTTGCTAAAGCTATGTAGCACAAAGTCGCGAGGGTAGAGTAAATGAAATATTATATTATAGCCGGAGAGGCATCAGGAGATTTACACGCTTCAAACTTGATGAAAGAAATCAAGAAGTTTGATACCCAAGCTGATTTTCGCTTTTGGGGAGGAGAACTCATGGAAGCTCAGGGCGGAATCTTAGTAAAACACTATCGCGAACTCGCTTTTATGGGATTTATTGAAGTGGTTCTCAATCTGGGCACCATTTTAAAGAATATTAAATTTTGCAAAAAGGATATTGAAAACTTTCAGCCGGATGCGCTTATTTTTATTGACTATCCCGGCTTTAATATGCGTATTGCCAAATGGGCCAAACAAAAAGGAATTCCCACACATTATTACATTTCGCCTCAAATATGGGCGTGGAAAGAAAACCGCATCAAAGCCATCAAACGCGATGTAGATGCTATGTATGTTATTCTTCCGTTTGAAAAAGATTTTTACGAAAAGAAGCACAACTTCCCGGTTCATTTTGTGGGGCACCCTTTGATTGATGCAATTTCAAACAGGCCTTTGGTGAATCCAAAAGATTTTAAAGAAAGCCTTGAGCTAGACGACAGACCCGTTATTGCGCTTCTTCCCGGTAGCCGCAAACAGGAAATCAAAGTGATGCTTTCCGTCATGTTGAGCATTGTAAATGACTTTCCCGATTTTCAATTTGTAATTGCCGGTGCGCCCAATCAGGATGAAGCTTTTTACAGGCAGTTTATCAAACAGGAAAATGTGCATTTGTTACTCAATAAAACCTATGATTTATTAAGTGTTTCTTACGCAGCTTTAGTCACTTCAGGAACAGCAACTTTGGAAACCGCCCTTTACAAAGTACCCGAAGTGGTTTGTTATAAAGGCAGTCGCATTTCTTATGAAATTGCTAAACGCGTAATAAAACTCAAATACATTTCGTTAGTAAACCTGATACTGGACAAGGAAGTGGTTACTGAACTCATACAGACAGATTTTAACAAAAATCGCCTAAAAGAAGAATTGACAAAAATTCTGGATGATTACAAACGGGCAACACTCTTTCTGGATTATTATGACCTGGAGAAGAAATTGGGCGGAAAAGGTGCCAGTGAAAAAACGGCAAATTTAATTGTGAATAGTTTAAAAATGAATGATGACCGATAACCGATAACTTAAGCCGAAAGTTCAATGAGAATAATTTGAGAAAATGAAGTCAGTTTAAATTTGGTGCTGGATGCTGGGTGCTGGGTGGTTAAATTAAATCCTGATAAACTTAAATAGAACAAAGTGTGAAGAAAATAATTATTATATTAATATCGGCTCTTGTTGTAGTATCTTGCGGAACGTCAAGAAAAAAATATGACAGGAATATTATCCTGGATCCTTCTACCCGAAACATTCCAAAAGAACCTGTAAAAACTATTACCAAAGCCAAAGAAAAAGAAAAAGAAGTGGTTGTCTATAATGAAACGGAAGCTACATCCACAAAACCCATCGAATTAAAAGTAAAAAACATTATTGAAGTTGCCCGTTCTTTTCACGGTACTCCCTATAGATTTGGCGGCACAACCTCAAAAGGAATGGATTGCTCGGGTCTTGTTTATACAGCATTTAAAGAGGAAAATGTTTACCTCCCACGTTCCTCAAGGGATATGGCTACTCAGGGTAAAAAAATTAACCTCAACGAAGTGACCATCGGTGATCTCGTTTTTTTTAAAACAGACAGCCGGCGCAATGTCATCAATCATGTGGGTCTTGTGGTTGATGTGTTTCCGGGAAAAATTTTATTTATTCACTCTTCCACCTCACAGGGAGTCATCGTTTCTGCCATGGATGAATCTTACTGGAACAAGGCTTTTGTGGAGGCAAGGCGAATGATTTAAGTTTCTTTTGGCTTTTTATTCCCCAAATAAACCATCAATAACACAGCCGGGAACATAATAATACTGTAAATCGCTGAAGGTATTGTCATCACCGAGTTTTGTAAAATACCGGCTGCAATGGCAATACCCAATGTGCCATTGACAATCCCCACTTCGATGCCAACAGCAATGGCCTGTGCTTTGTTTTTGGTAATGGCTTTAGTGATGTAATAGCCACAAAACATGCCTAATAAATTCAATAGCAACGAGAGAGGTCCCGCTTTCGCGAAAAACTCACCGAGTTGCGCCCGTTCTTTAATTAAAACCGCTGCTATGATCAACACTAAAAACAAAGCTGAAAGTATTTTAACCGGTCGTTCTGCCCGGTGAGAAAGTTTGGGATATTTACTGTGAATAAACATCCCAATAGCAACAGGAACAATCGTTATTGCTAAAATTTGACCAATGGTTTTTAAAAAAGGAAGTTCGATTTTCTGGCTTTCGCCCATAAACTGTACCATCCCAAAATCAACCAGAATGGGAATTGTGAAAACTGTGATAACACTTGCGATAGCTGTTAACGTGATGGAAAGCGCCACGTCGCCTTTTGCGAGATGAGTGATCAGATTGGTCGTTGCCCCACCGGGACAAGCAGCAAGCAGTACAAACCCCACCGCCAGCTCAGGTTGAAGCGGAAAAACAAACAACATCCCAAAAGTCAACGCCGGGATAAAAAGCAATTTTAACACCAGCCCTACACCTACTGCTTTAGGAAACAAAATCACATTCCTGAAATCGGTGGGTTTTAAAGTCAAGCCCATTCCCAGCATAATGATAAACAGGGCAAGAGGAAGGAAGAGTTGGGTGATTAGGTTGGATTCCATGGAGGGTTATTTTGTTTCAGGTTTCAGGTTTCAGGTTTCATTTGTAATTTCCATAATCATAAGTTCTCTTAATCATTTTCTTCATAATAATAGGAATAATCAATTCCTTTCATATACATCTCGCGGTCGTTTATTTTATTGGTTAATGCGTTTTTCAGAAGTGTTTTTAAAACCTTATTGTTTGTTGGGCTTTGCATCATTGCGTTCATATAATCACTTTTGGAAATTTTACTCCAATCCACACATTTTTTCAAACGCTTTTTAAGTATCAAATCCAGCCATATTCTGGTGCTTCTACCGTTACCATCCATAAATGGGTGTGCAATATTCATTTCTACATATTTTTCTACTATTTCAACAAAGGTGGTTTCGGGCATGGCTTCTATTTGCTGAAGCGTATCACCCAGGAAGCGTGAAACTGCAAATTGAAAACCGCCTTTTGAAATGTTTTTTTGCCTTAGTTGTCCTGCAAAATCATACAAGCCCCCAAACAAATACCCGTGAATTTGTTGCAGACCTTTGGTAGTGCCTACTTCAATGCCGTCTATAAACGTACTTTCAAATAGTGCATAGGCTTTTGTTTTGCTTTTTCCATCTATGCTTTCATCACTGAAAGTAAACCAGTCAATAAAACGGTTGGCTTTCGTCCCGGGGAACGTTTTCCCCAAGGCTATAATTCCGTTGTAGTCAAGCATATCAGACTTATATTTTTTGCCGTCTGCTGCAGTCAATTTCAGTTGGGTAGTGACACTAACCACCTGATTATTTTCTTTTTTTAATTTAGCTTTAAGATATTTCCAATAGTTACGGGTTTTGGTGTAGTCGTCTTGGTCTGTAAGCACCGCTACAATATCCAATACAGAAAACCACCACTTGGCGTTTTCTTCGTCCCAAACGGCACGCACCTCACGGTCGTCAAAAAAACGTATGGAGATTTTATCGGCACTCATTTTCTATTTTTACTTCTTGTTGATAGCACGCAGATGACACGGATTAAACGGATTTCCGCTGATAATCGAATTATAAGATCCGTGAGAATCTGCCAGATCCGGGTTACCAGCGTGCTATTTTCTTATTCACAATACTACAACGTCTCCTTCAACCATCTAAAAAACTCCTTTTGCCAAACGATTCCGTTTTGGGGGTCGAGAATCCAGTGGTTGTTGTCCGGGAAGAGCATAAAGCGACTTTTGATTCCCATTTGTTGCAACGCCTGAAAAGCTTCCTGACTTTGTCCAATGGGCACACGGTAATCTTTTGCCCCTTGAATAATTAGCATTGGTGTGTTCCATTTGGACACATTGGTGATGGGGTTGAATTCGTTATAGGTTTTTTGAGCCCCTTTGTTGTCTTTTTCCCAGTAAGGTCCGCCAATGTCCCAGTTGACAAAAAACAATTCTTCTGTAGTGCCATACATACTCTCTAAATTGAATACCCCGGCGTGGGAAATAAAAGTCTTAAAACGGTTGTTGTGAATTCCGGCGAGGTAAAAAGCTGAGTAACCGCCAAAACTGGCACCAACGGCTCCCACTCTGGCATTATCAACATAAGGTTCTGTACACAGAGCATCGATGGCAGACAAATAATCGTCCATCGCCTGGCCGCCCCAGTCTTTGCTGATTTCTTCATTCCACGCTACACCGTGACCGGGCATCCCGCGTCTGTTTGGTGCTACAATGATATATCCTTGTGCTGCCATCACCTGAAAATTCCATCTAAAAGAATAAAACTGACTCAAAGCACCTTGTGGTCCACCTTGCAAATATAAAAGTGTAGGGTATTTTTTTGAAGGGTCAAAATTGGGTGGATAAATCACCCAAACGAGCATTTCTTTGTTATCTGTTGTTTTTACCCAGCGCTTTTCAACATTGCTAAGCGAAATGGAATTGTAGATTGCATCATTTACTTTAGTGATTTGGTTCCAGGCTTTTGATTTTAAATCGAGCGAATAAATTTCAGTAGCGTGGTTAAAATCGGTTCGGGTGAGGATGATTTTAGTTCCTGAAAAGCCCACGATGCCGGTGATGTCAAAATCGCCTTTGGCAACTTCTTTCACCACAGGTAGTTTTTTAGTGTTGCCCGGGAAATCTACTTCAAATAAGTTTACCGTTCCGCCGGAAGGTGCTACAAAGTAAATTTTTGACCCATCAGGGCTCCATTTAAAAGAATTGACTGTACCGTCCCAACCGGCTGTCAGGTTCATATCCATTCCATTATGTCTCACGATAATATCGCTTTTATCACTTTCATAACCGTCCCGTTTCATTTGCAACCAGGCAAGATTTCCTTTTGAAGAAAATGCCGGATATTTATCATAACCCGGATTGGTTTCGGTTAGATTTTTGGTTTGACCGCTTTGCAAATCATATTCATAAATATCGGTGTTGGTACTGTTTGCATATTCGGTTCCGGTGAGTTTTTTGCTTACGTAAAGGATTTTTGTTCCGTCAGTATTCCAGGTATAATCTGAGCTTCCGCCGAAAGGCTTTTGTGGAGAATAATAAGGCTCGTCTTTCATAATATCAATTCCTTCCTCCTCGCCCACTTTTTTGTAAAAAACATGATTGTATTCGCCTGTATTGTATGAATCCCAGTGACGGTAATCGAGGGCGTCATAAATGAGCACATTGGATTCTTCAACGCCTTCATAGTAGTCTTTGCCTAAAACATTTTTAAGTTTTACAGCCTTGTGATATAAAAGGTGTTTGCCATCTGGCGAACGGTTTTCGTCGTGCACCAAGGCACTGTGGTCTTCAATTTCAGTAGCAGTTCCACCTGAAATGGGCACCGAATATACTTTACTGCTAAAATCATTGTTTTCGACAGAGGGTGTCGTTACCCTATAGACAACAGCATTGCCGTCCTTAGTGATTCCTATGGGTGAAACCCTGCCGAGTTCCCATAGTTTTTGTGGGGTCATTACATCTTGTGCAAGTAAACTTAGCGTGCTTACAAAAAGTACCGATAAAGCGAAGTATTTTTTCATGAAATGTTGAATTTATTGGATTTAAACTTTAAAGTTCTAAAAGTAACTAAAAAATTTATTAATTTAGGATCCTAATACGGTTCGTCTCCCCTTTTTATTAGCTCTCCAATTTTTTAAAGCAACTCATTACAATCCCAATTTTGTTATGCGGTTGCTCAATATAACAGCGTTTAATATCACTTTGTGCTATCTGGCAGGAATTCTCTGCAGTCACTACTTTGAGGTTGCATTGAATCAAGTACAAATTGCCGGGGTTTTGATCTTATTGCTGCTTCTTATTGCCTGGTTTCGGGCACGAAAAATGATTTTTCAGGATGGGGTGTTTGGCGGACTTGCATTTGTTTCTCTTTTTATTTTTGGCGCCTGGGTTTATCAATTGCATCAACCTTACAACCACAATGACCACTATCTAAATGAAGCTTTTAAATCTGAAAAAAACAGCTTTCAGTTAAAAATCAAATCACAATTAAAACCCGATTTGTACAATGAAAAATACACCGCTTCCATTCTGGCGATTGATGATAAAGAAGTAAGTGGTGATGTGCTTTTACTCATCCCTAAAGACAGTTTAGATTTTCAAATTGCTGTTGATGATTTGGTTTTTGTAACCACTCAACTTCAAGAGCTTCCCATTCCAAAAAACCCCTATCAATTTGATTATGCAGCTTACCTAAACCAACTGGGTATTTATCATCAAATGCGCATCCATAAACAGGATATCTTTCTTCAAAGAAAAGGCAAAACGACCTTAAGAGGACTAGCATCTGAAATAAGAAATCATATCAATACACAGCTTGTAAGGGAAGGTTTTAAAGGGAATCCGTTGGCTTTAATCAATGCATTGCTTCTTGGGCAACGACAGGAACTATCACAAGAAGTTTATTCAGATTTTGCTGCCGCAGGTGCTGTGCATATTCTTGCTGTTTCGGGACTTCACGTGGGAATTATAATGTTGATTTTACAAATTCTCTTTAAGCCTTTGGAACGTTTGAGAAAAGGGAAAACCATCAAAATTTGTTGTGTGGTTATATGTCTTTGGATTTTTGCAGTGATTGCCGGTTTGTCGCCTTCGGTTTTAAGAGCGGTGACGATGTTTTCTTTTTTAGCGTATGCGATGGAGTCAAATCGGGAAACCAGCACTTTCAATACTTTGCTGGCTTCTGCCTTTTTATTGCTTACGTTCAATCCCAACCTTATATTTCATATTGGTTTCCAAATGAGTTATCTCGCGGTTTTTGCGATTATTTGGATCAACCCTATGCTGCAAAGACTTTACAGACCCAAGTCATTTGTTGTGAAAAAACTTTGGCAAATTTTCACAATTAGCTGCTCTGCTCAACTGGGGGTAAGTGTGTTGAGTGTGTATTATTTCAATCACTTTCCGGGTTTGTTTTTTGTGACCAATCTGGTGGTGTTGCCTTTTTTGGGTTTGATTTTGGGTTTTGGAATCTTTATAATTCTTTTGGCTGTTTATAAAGCATTGCCTGCTACTTTCGTGGAAGGATATTCCGCTTTTTTAGAAATATTAGTCAATTTTATAAGTTGGGTAGCAAATCATAGAAGTTTCTATTTTGACTCGCTTACTTTATCAAAGCCGGAAGTGATTCTTTATTATTTACTCATCATTTTCGGTATTTTAGTTTTTCAAAAGTTTTCGCGAAGGCGTGTCATTTTTTTCCTCATCACTGTTCTAATGATACAACTTTCTTGGATCTTGAACAAAAAGGAAAATGCAGATCAAGAGTTTGTTATTTTTCACAAAAGCCGAAACTCCATTTTTGGTTTTAAACACGGAAATGAGCTTGCATTATTTTCAAATCTGGATGGGGAGCAACTCAACAAAGAAAGGTTGCTTAAAACGTACAGAACCCATGCGAAAATCAAAGAATTAACCACAAAACCCATTAGAGAAACTTTTTGGTTCAACCAAAAAACAATTGTCATCATAGACAGTGTGAGTGTCTATCCTGCAACCAAGAAAGGCGTGGATGTCGTGATTTTAAGAAACAGTCCTAAAGTTCATTTGGAGCGAATGATTGATAGTTTGAAACCCGGGAGAGTCATTGCAGATGGCAGCAATTATACATCGTATGTAAACCGCTGGCGCGAAACGGCTCAAAAAAGGAAACTCCCTTTTCACCATACCGGAAAAGAGGGCGCGTTTGTAATGGAATGAAAAGGGTATTTTTAGTTTATTCAAATCTGCCTAATCCTTTTATCACTCTGTTAATTGCAATCAACTTTCTCTTGCGTTTTTACAATTAGATCTTAAACTTCAATTTCTTTTAACGATTAAAATTTCGTCGTCAGAAAATTCCATCCAGGCGATGTCATAGACGTAGTGAAACATTTTGCCTTTGCTATTGATGTGGAAGTGAGTATGGTATTTAAAGCGGAATTTTTTTTGTTCGAGCAGGGTGCGGTATATTTTGATTTGGGTTTTGTTTTTTCCGATGAGTTCAAGGAGGATGCCGTGGTTGCGCACAAGGTATTCATTGATTTGTTCTGCTGCTTTGCCGGAAGCTTTTCGCAGGTTTGTATGGTAGAAGTTTTTACAGCGCACAGAGCAGAAGATTTTATCTGATCTACCAAGCACGGGTTTATCACATATTTTACATTTTCTTCTCATCAGAACTCTGGGTTGCGTTACAAATATAGTGTATTCGTTTTAAACGGTTATAAACATTTATATACATTTGTAAATGTTTGTAAGCGGCTTGTGGGAGTTTTTTTTGTTAGTTTTGAATAAACCCTTTTTAAAATTGCTTACAACATATGGATGATTCTGTTATTATAATGTATTTACCCCGCAAAAATGCCGGGCGTATCAAGTTTATGATTCCTTTTCTTATGACGGAGGAACGCACCGCTTTTAAGCAACTTAACGGCTCTTTTTATCACCCTACACAGCGTTTATGGAGTCTTCCCAATACTGAGGAACACAAAAAACGAGTGATGACATTGTTTGGTAAAAAGCTAAAACTTGTGGAGCAGCACGCACCACCTCCAGTGCCTAAAGTAGAAGTTACCGAGGCTATTCAGCTGGAGCTGGACAGGCATTTTCAAAAAATGAAACTCAAGAATTACAGTGCTTCCACCATAAGGAGTTATCAAGCCAACCTGGAGCAGTTTTTTGGCTATTTTAAGAACAGTGATTTGGCCACTCTCACCAAAGAACAGATTGAGGGTTTTGTTTATGAATTGGTACAGAAGTACAAAATAAGCGAGCAGAAACAGAATATGATGATCAATGCCATCAAGAGTTATTATGAGCATACGCTTGGGCAGCCACGGGAGTATTACACAATCACACGGCCCAAGCGCAGCAGGGACTTGCCCGACACCTTGAGTGAAGAAGAAGTGCTTGCTATTATCAATTCGCCAGAGAACATCAAGCACAAGGCAATTCTGCATACTATTTACAGTGCAGGTTTACGCATTGGTGAGGTGATCAGGTTGCGGGTGAAGGATGTGCGGTCTGACGATGGGTTTTTATTTGTGAAGGATTCTAAAGGCAAGAAGGACCGGCATACGGTTTTGAGTCCGTTTTTACTGGGTTTGTTGCGAAACTATTACAAGGTTCACAAGCCTTCATACTGGTTGTTTGAGGGGCAGGACGGCGGACAGTATTCTGCAACGAGCATACAGCAGATTTACCGGAAGGCAGTAAAGGAAACGGGTTCAAACCCCTGGAGCACGCCGCATACTTTGCGTCACAGTTTTGCCACTCATTTGATGCAGCGTGGTGTGAACATCAGGTACATACAGACGGCTTTGGGCCACAGCAGTAGTAAAACGACAGAGGTTTACACGCGAGTTTTAAGCATAAACAGTAAAACTTTAAAGAGTCCTTTGGATGTTATTATGGAAAGTGCTACTTTCGATAAAAAATAACGTCGGGGCATGGTGCACAAACGCAATATATCAACAATAAAACCCTAAGTTATTACGTATATACTAATGTTG
>JBBDIQ010000053.1:0-73040 GCA_040880345.1 Flavobacteriaceae bacterium | reverse complement strand
GACCCAAACTGGCCAGTATAAATATTTTTAATTTTTTCATTGTTTTATTTTTTTTAGAATGATGCTTTTACTGTGAATCCATAACGTTTTCCACTAGGACCGTTCAAGAAATCAAGACCTCTACCGTTACCAACACCTACACCAATTACGTTAGGGTCAAAGTTGATACCGTCTGGAGTATTGATTGCGTCATAATAGAGGTTATAACCTGCTACTGTGAATGTAACTGAACCAAATGGAGTTTTCTCTAAGTACTTTTTAGGGAAATCATATCCTAGGGAGACTTCATTCAAACGTATTACAGAACCATCATAAACTCTTAATTCAGTTGGTCCAAATCCAATGTTATCAAAGTAATATGCAGAAGCATTTAATTGAATGTCATTGGGTGTTCCGTCTTCTTTTACACCTGGTAAAATAAAGGTGTTTAAACGATCGTCTGTGTCATTTGTGATACCTCTGGCCAATAGACCACCAATGGTGTTTGAGAAAATATCTCCACCGTGCTGGTAGCTTATCAGGAAGTTAAAGTTAAATCCTCTCCACTTCATACTGTTTGAAGCGTTAACGATAAAGTCTGGAGTGGCATCACCAATTGGGTTCACACCTGTTTCAGAAAGGTAGTTACCAGTTGCATCAACTAATAAGTTTCCGTTTTCATCTCTGGCAACCTGTGTTCCGGCAATAGTACCAAAAGGAAGACCTTCGTAAGCTCTGTTACCTAAATCTGTAAATCCGGATATACCTAAACTAGCACCTTCTTCAAAGTCCTCTCCTAAATCAATAACAGTTGTTCTGTACTTGGTATAGTTTGCATTGATGTCCCAGTTAAAACCGGTACCTTCATTACGTACAGGATTTAATCCTAAGTCAATTTCAAATCCATATCCTTCTAATTGACCAACGTTTACTTGAGTACTTGTGAAACCGGTAGAAGGATCCAAAGGTCTTTGAGTAATCAAATCTGTGGTTGTTCTGTCATAGTATGAGAAGTCTAAGGACAATCTGTTGTCTAAGAAACGAGATTCAAAACCAACTTCGATTTCTTCATAAAGCTCTGGTTTTAAACCGGGGTTACCTAACACAGATGAGGTTGTATTTGAAATATCATCTGTACTACCATCGTTGAAGAACTGTGAAATTAAATTTAAGTTATTAGCAACCGGGAAACCGCTGGCAAAACCTGCTGATGTTCCAAAGCTACCTCTCACTTTTAAGTAATTAATTCCATTTGTACTTCTAATACCCGGAAACGCAACTGAAGGTAAGAATGATATACTGGCACTAGGGTAAAGTTTATCATTTTCAATTTGATTTGAAACCCAGTCATTTCTGGCAGATAAGTTTAAGTATAAGTAGTTTTTATAATCAAAATCTGCTTGAGCATAAAGACCTACAATATTTTTAAAGAAAGTTGCTTCAGCTGTAGATGATTGTGTTCTAAAGTTAAAGTGTCTCATTACTCCAAAAACAATTTGGTCTTCACTGCGTACACCAAAACGGTCAAATCTTTCAAATTTAGAAGTCGCACCAGCAGTAAAGTTAAGTCCTAAATCATCTGTTAAGGAGTAACTACCGGTTAACATAATGTTGTGATCCCAAATAGTATTTGTAGAATTAAAGGTTCTGTATTCTCCTAAGTCAATAGAAGCAGGGAACCCTCCACCACGATTTGTCGCTTGAGTAGTATTTTCTGAATATGTATCCAAACCTAAACGGTAAGAAATGTTCAAGTTTTCATTAATTTCATAGTTCAATGAACTTGATGTAAAGAAACGATTTGTAACTTGATTTATGTAAGAGTTTGCAACAGTCCAGTTAGGGTTTACAATTCGATCATCAGATCTGTAGTAAACACTTTGACCTGTCAATGGATTTTGAAAAGGTAGATCCATTAAAGGTAAGTTTGTTGGTGTATAAAATAAATCACCAAAAACAGACAAACCATTTTGTGCAGATGAACCGTTACTAAAAGCTACCGGCGGTGTTTGAAAATCTGTAATAGAGAAATTAAAAGTACCACTCACAGAAAACTTATTTGATAATTGAGCTCTACCACCCAAACTGAAGTTATCTCTAGATGTTTTGTTACCGGGAGTAAACCCTTCATCTTCTAAACGACCATAGTTAAAGCTGTAGTTAAGTTTACCGTCCTCAGAACTTCCTGCAATTGCTACAGAAGTATTCAAAGCAAGTCCGGATCTAAAAAAGTCTTTCACGTGATCTTTCACAGGAATCCAAGGCAATGTTGTTCCTCCTTGAAACTCAGGGAATGCATCAGCAAGTCCGGCTCTGTCATAAGGGTGAGGATAAGTACCATCAGGGTTGATGTTACTGGTAGGGTCTAAATAGCCCCCAAGTCCTTCAGCGTGAAATCCTGGTCCCCAGTTACTGAAGAAGTTACCAAAGGATTGGTCAAAACCATTACCATATTTCTTGGTATAGTCTGGCAAAGATGCAATCTCGTTGTTAAAAACAGATTGAATAACTGTGATTTCAGTTTTCTTCACAGCATCTTTGCTTGTTCCTGTTTTTGTAGTAATAAGAATTACCCCGTTTTTTCCTTCAGAACCATATAGTGTAGCTGCACTATATCCTTTAAGTACTGAAATACTTTCAATGTTGTTTGGGTCAATATCCAAAGAACGACTGGAACCACTGTTACCAACTAAAAAGTTACCTACAGTGTTTGTGTCATTGGAAATTGGCACACCATCAACAATAAATAGAGGTTGGTTACTACCACTAATCGAGTTGTACCCTCTAATGTTAATGTTTGTTGCAGATCCTGAAATACCACTCGTGTTGTTGATAACAACACCAGAGCTTTTTCCTGAAAGTACTCTCGCGACATCGCCCTCAGAGCGCTGCTCGATACTTTCGGCTGCAACTTCACTCACGGCATAACCGAGAGCTTTCTTTTCTCGTGCAATCGAAAAACCGGTTACAATGACCTGTGTGAGTTCTTCACCAGCTTGCATTTGTAAATCGATTCTTGTTGTGGAGGCAGTTACAGCTCTTTCTTGAGTTGCAAAACCTACATAGGTAAAAACTAAGGTTTGTCCCACATTGGCATCGATGGTAAAATTACCATCAAAGTCAGATTGGGTACCTGTAGAAGTCCCTTTAATTACAATATTAACCCCGGGTAACGGGAGACCATTATCATCGGTCACTGTACCTGAGATTGTTTGTTGTGCAAATGTTAGTTGCACGGTAAACGCCAATAAAAGCGTTAAAATTCCACTAAACTTTGTTCTCATTTTTATAATTTATTTGAATTAGCCAATGCCAAAAGTCTTAATAAAAACTTAATAAAACAACTTTTTCTATCGATTTTTTGGTTTTTTTTAAGTTTATGTTACCAGAAAGTTACCAAAATTATTTTTAGCTGTGTTAAAATTAGAGTTTTTTATAAAAATAAAAAAAGAGGCCACCGTTAGGCAGCCTCTTTAGGTTATATAAAAACAAGATAAAAATTAGTTGTTTGTTCTCACTTGTAATGTTATTTCACTTCCTGAAACTACACCTGAAGAATTATCAACTCTAAAACTTACAGGCTGATAATCTGGTGTGATACTTACATCAGAAAAAGTGACCACAAAAATTCCTCCTCTTTCATTAGCAGGAATTACAATATTTCCGAATGTGTAATTTTCTGAACCTAACTCAGTTCCTTCTTCATTAATTAATACGGAAAAGGTTCTTTCGGACGAAGATACGTCAGAGACAAATACATTGACTTCCTTGTCTAAAGTACCATCTTCAGGTACTGTTGCATTTATTCCACCAACAGCTGAAGTAAATCCAACAACCGGTAATCTGTCCTGATCAAAATCGTCATAAGTTTCACAAGAAACTGCTAAAACAGCAATTACAAGAATTGTTATTATATATTTTAAATTTTTCATCATTTAAATGTTTTATAATTAATATTTAGTAACCGGGGTTTTGAACCAGGTTTGGATTTAAATCTAAAGAACTAGATGAAAACGGCAACTGAAATTTGATATCACCGGCAGGTAATGTTAGGTTTTCAGAAGGTGTTCCTGTACCATCTGCTAAATCACCAAACGCTCCTCTTTGAATAGGCTGACCCCATCGTTTTAAGTCAAAGAATCTTTGGTATTCAAAAGCAAACTCAAGTCTTCTTTCAAGACGAATGGCATCTCTGAGAGCATTTCCAGCCTCACCCCCTGCATAAGAAGTATATCTTTGGTCTCTAAGTTGGTTAAGTGTAGAAAGCGCTTGTCCTGTTTGACTTAATTCAAATTGAGCCTCAGCTTTATTAAGTAACGCTTCTTCTGCTCTTAAGATTTTAAAGTCAACTAAGCCGTTGCTTTGTCCAGGTCTTCCAAAAAGTTTCTTGATGGCATTGAACTGAAGGCCTGATGCATTGTTTGCCGCAGGCAGGGTGTAAGCTTCCTTTCTAATATCTTCGTCATTAAATTTATTATAAAACTCAAATGAAACAACATATTCAGGAATCAAGCTTGTTAATCCTCCTTGGCTCCAAGTAACACCAATATTGAGGTTAAGTACAGTTGCTTCGTTTGGTATATAAAAAACCAGACCGTCTTGAGAAGAATCTTCCCAGATATCAACCACACTACTTCTAGGTGCAATAGGAGTAGTTACATTATTGGCAGCATCGATTGCATTTTGCCATTGTCCCATATATAGGTACGCTCTTGAAAGTAATACATTAACAGCATCTCTACCCATTCTACCTTCAGGATTATCTACATTAATATTTGCAGCTGCAAAAGTTAAATCTTCTACTATGTTTTGATAAACTTCGCCTACAGTATTTCTAGCAGGCTCTGCCAAAGGATCAGGATCTGTTAAATAAGCAACACCAAGCGATTCATTGGCATCTGCAGACTGGGTAGGTATTTTACCATAAGTTCTAACAAGGTCAAAGTGTGCCATAGCTCTTAGTGCTCTGGCTTCAGCTTCAATACTTGCTTTGTTGTCTCCGTTAAAGCCATCCAATTGAAACAAAATATTGTTTGCTCTGAAAATAACTGAATACGCATTGACATAAAACCCAGTTGGAGATGCTGATGGAAGGTATTGAAATTCGTGTAAATACGCTTTTGACCTTCTACCTCTTTGTGCTAGAGTAACATTGTCTGAAATTATATCAGGAAAACTAAGCAAAGATCCTGCATCACTGCTCCCGTAATAACCTGGGGCAGTCAGACCATTGTAAACCCCTCTGATACCATTTTCAAAATCTGCAGCAGTAATAAAAGCAGTGTCTGATGATAAATTATCAAAAGGAATTTGGTCCAGACTATCGTCACAAGATGTATAAACACCTGCGATAAAAACTAAACTAAATATTTTATAAACTAATTTTTTCATTTTTCTATTTTTTTATATTAGAAACTTACGTCTACACCAACTTGGATAGACTTTGTTTGTGGGTAACTAAATAAAGTTGCTTCACCCGGTGCAACGGTATTAACAAAATTAATAGTCTCACCGGAAGAGATACCTACTTCTGGATCGCCGAAGAATTCTGTAAAGGTCAATAAGTTTTGTCCTTGAGCATAAACTCTCAAAGAATTAATAGGTGATCTTTCAAGTAATTCTGATGGGAAAGTATAAGAAAGAACTATATTTCTCATTCTAATAAAGTCACCTTTTTCGAGGAATCGGTCAGATGCAATTACTTCTGTTCTGTATATTGGACTCGGTAGTACATTAGTGTCTCCCGGTTGCTGCCAGTAATTAAATGCTCCCACGTGGTGGTTACCAGCAGGGTTGTTACCGTCAGTTTCAATAGCAGCACGAACAAAGTTATTTATATAGTTGCCCACTTTGAATACAAAATCAGTTCTAAGACCCCATCCCTTATAGGTAATACTGTTGAAGAACCCACCTTCTACTTCAGGGATTGTGGATCTTCCATTTAAAACTCTGTGATCTGTATCTTCAGGGAATAGAGAGACTAATTCATCAGAAGTATAAGCATTTCCATCAATACCCAAATACAACGGTCTTCCAGTATCAGGATCCACACCTGCATATCTTAATAGATAATGTTGGTTTAATGATTCACCTTCTCTCCAAAGTATATTAAAAGTTGTTGGGGGAGCAATGTCCTCTCCGTCTGGAAGTTCTATAATTTTGTTTTTCATGAATCCAGCATTACCTCCCACGGTCCATAATAGACCGGGTTTTCTGATGAGATCTGCTTGAATCGATACCTCAAAACCTTTGTTTTCAATTTCACCTAGGTTACCTGCTATACCACCACCCGGAACACCAGCTTCGTGAGCAGTAGGAATATTGAATAATAAGTCCGTAGTGTTTCGTTCAAAATAATCAAAAACAGTTCTTAAACGGTTGTTGAACATATTTAATTCAAGACCTATGTTTGATGTTTTTGTTGTCTCCCACTTAAGTTCAGGGTTTCCAATATTAGAAGGAATGGTAGAGGAACCTCCCGGATAAGAATCAAAAACCACTAAGTCACGAGGTGCATATCTGTCTATACCATTTCTGTTACCTACAGTACCATAAGAAGCTCTTATTTTTAAGTCATTTACAGCATCAACACTAAAAAATTCCTCTTTAGCGATGTTCCATCCTAAACTTGCACTGTAGAATGTACCAAATTCATTTCCCTTACCAAAATTTGAAGAACCATCAGTTCTTATAGATGCACTTGCAAGATATCTTTCCTTGAAGTTGTAGTCAGCAAAAAGACCATATGAAACCAGTGTAAGTCTGTTTCTGTTTGTCGTACCAATGGTCACCTCTGCAGCATTGATTTGGGTTGTTAAAGCAGCAGAAGGAAAACCTCTACTTGTTACTCTGTAGAAATTGTTCTCATTGAAGTTGTATTCAAACAGACCCAGGACATTCAAATTATGGCCACTATCTGTATTGATGTTATAATTTAATCTATTGCTCAAAGTCATATCAAGTCTTTGTGCACCATTATCAGTTTTCAGGCCGGGAAAATCAGGGTCTCCTATTATGTTTTGAAGAATACCACCGGGCTTAGAGTAACTTTCTCTCCTGTAATTTACGTGGTTAAATGCGGCACTAAAGGTATAATTCCAGTTTGGGCTGAACTTAACTGTTGTATTAACGCTTGCTAAAAGCAAGTTTGTAACTGTGTTTTCAGGTTCAGACAATAACGCTCCTCTGATTGAGAATCCTTGGTGAGTTGGGTTGTAAATGGGGTTTCCATTTTCATCCAATTCTACTGTTCCGTCAGGGTTCAATTGAAATTCCGGTTCATATGGGTTGTAAATATACATTGCCCTGAAAGGGTTTTGAACATTATTCCTGTCACGCGGCTCATCACTCAAAGATCTAGTATAACCCACATTTGCACCTATTGTCAACCAGTCTTTAGCGTCAAAATTAAGATTCAATCGACTGTTGATTCTTTCAAATCCTTTAATGTTGTCTATGATACCGGTATTTCTATCATACCCAGTAGAAAAGAAATAATCCATTCTTTCAGCTCCACCTGAAAAAGAAACATTTGTAGACTGAATTACACCATTTCTAAGCATAATATCCTGCCAATCACGAGAGTTGTTCAATAAAAACTGTCTCTCTTCAGATCCAGGCTCGGTTGTTACACCGGGTCTTGTTGATGCAGCAGCAACACCTAGAGCAAACATTTCAGCTTCATACTGCATTTTTTGCTCTGCATTCATCATTGTAAAATTGTCTTTGATTTTATTGATGGTTCCATAGCGTGAACTAAATCTCACAACTGCATCACGGTTTCTATTACCGGTCTTTGTCGTTATAACGACAACACCGTTTGCACCACGTGAACCATATTGTGCGGTTACAGCAGCATCTTTTAGAATGGTAATGTTTTCAATATCCTCATTTGAAATTGAAGCTAAATCCTGCTCTCTCACAGGAGCACCATCAACAACATATAAAGGGGAAGATGCACCCGCAACAAGTGATCCCATCCCTCTGATTCTAACAAATGCACCTTGTCCGGGTTTGCCGTTTGCAGCGGTTACCTGAACACCGGCAGCTTTACCTTGTAAAAGGTTGTCAATACTTGTTGTTGGTGTTAATTGATTAATTTCTTCTGCAGAGATTGCAACAACTGCCGAAGTTTGTACTGTTTGGTTTCTACGGGTGTAACCGGTTACCACAACAGCATCTAACACTGCAGCATCTGGCTGTAACCTTAGATTAAGTGTATTGGTCGCCAGCGTAATAGGGACTTCTTGTGTGGCAAATCCTATATAACTGAATACCAAAGTTTGTCCTGGCTCTGCATTGATGGAAAAATTACCATCAAAATCTGATTGTGTTCCAGTTGTCGTTCCCTTGATAATAACATTAACTCCGGGTAATGGTAAATCGATGTCATCTGTCACCGTTCCGGAGATTGTTTTCTGTTGAGCAAAAGAAAGTTGCACAACTAACGCCAATAAAAGCGTTAAAAATCCTCTAAACTTTGTTGTCATTTTATTATATTATTTAAATTAGCTGGCCCCAAAATTCTAAATTAAAACTTAATAAAACAACTTTAAAGACATAAATTTAGTGTTTTGTTAAATTAAAGTTTTGTTAACGTTAACTTAATTTAAAATCTTGAATTTAAACTGATGTGTAATTTTGTGTTTAAAAATTTGAAATTTTGCCCTTCAAAGGTTCCATTAGCAAGTTCAAATTTAAAAATACCTGCATTGGTTCTCAGTCCCATACCGATTCCAAAACTATAAATCTGACTCTTTAAATCCAAAATTTCATTTTCAAAATAGGCTATGTCGATAATAGAGTGCAAATACGTATTTAAGTTTAGTAAATAACGGTATTCTGTATTTAAAACACTTAGAAGTGAAGCTTCAATACTGTTTTCATCAAAACCTCTTATACTATTTATCCCACCAAACCTGAATAGTTCATTGGTTAAATAATTTTCTGATGATAAAAAGCGAGTGTGGTTGTTTACATAAACACTGTTTAAACTATTGAGATTGAAAATGTGATTTCCCTTTAAATCAATCCTGTATTGGGAGGTGGTCGTCGCGGCTGTTTCCCTTTTGCCTAGTTCGTTTTTTAATACTATCTGGCTTTTGAATGGAAATAGCAGGCTGCTTTGGGAATTGATGAAGTTTCCCCCAAACACAAAAAATTGGGATGTATAATCCTGAATAAATCCTCCCGCTTGTTGTTCATCCAATAAATTGCTTGACTCATAATCTTTATAACCGGCAAATACTTTTGTTTTAGTATCAAATCGATATGTTGCCAGAATGTTTTTTTCGACGATTGAAAATGTGCTGTCCTGTTTAAAAAGACGCAAACCCATTTCCATACCCACAGGTGATTTAAAAAGGTAAGGCAATTCTACATCTACATCAAATTGCTCTTGAAGATTTCCGTCGTTTCTGTATTGTATGGATAATTGTTCGCCAAAATTTAGGTTATTGCTCAAGGATAAATTGAGATACCCGTTTAACTCTAACTTATTTGTTTCTTCATTTGTAGTGAATCCTAAAATCCCATCAAAATTGTTATTTGGCACTTTTTCAAGATACAAATAGATTTCGGTTGATTCATTTGTAAAAAGAACTTCAGGCGGCTTTGTGTTTTTTACAAAACCAAGATTTTCCAGAAGTAAACTTTGTTGATTGATTTTTTGTTGCTGAAACAACATCCCTTTTTTTAGACCAATACTATAACGCAAAAACGCTCTTGGAAAATTTTCATATCCTCTTAATTGTATTGCGCTGACATATCTTTTCTTTTGAGAGGTGATGATCAAGTTCGCTTGAAGCGTATTTTTAAGCTCCGGTGAGGGTTTTATATTTTTTAATTCTATTGAGACAAATGGGTCGCCCATTTCACTGAGCCTTGAGTTAAGGTATTTTAAAACAGTTTCAATAGTATTAAAATCAACAGTCATTTCATTTAAGCCGGAATTTAAGGAGATGTTTTCCAGTTCTCTTTTTGTGATTCCAAAACTTTTGAGATTTTCTGTATTATTCAAAATGATTTTGTCATAAAGCGTGTTTAACTCAAATTGAGCCAAATAACTGCTGTCTGAAATTTTTGAAAATTCAACCAATTCAGATTCAATATATCCTGAATTTTCGAGACGTGATTTTAAGGTGTCGATAGCCGATTCCAAGCTTTGAAAATCAGAGAAAATAGTTGGTGGAATTTTTGATTTTAAAACGGCTGTTTCTGTACTGTCAATTCCCTCAACTTTAAGATATAATTTTTGGCTGAATACACTCACTGAAAAAAGTGTGTATATATATAGGTATAAAAATAGTTGTAAATAGGGTTTCAATTGTATGGGTATATTGTTGTATTCAAACGAAAGTAACGCCTTTTTCGTGCAAACGATAAAATAAAAAATGACTTATTTGAAAATTAATGAATTAAGATTTGATTAATTAAGATTTATTTCTACCTTTGCCAACCCTAAAAATAGGGGATTATTTTATTATATTCTAGTAACAAATATTATATATGCCAACAATTTCACAATTAGTACGAAAAGGAAGAGCCAAAATAACCAAGAAGAGTAAATCGGCTGCTTTAGAATCGTGTCCTCAAAGAAGAGGTGTGTGTACGCGTGTATATACGACCACTCCAAAAAAACCAAACTCTGCAATGCGTAAAGTTGCAAGGGTAAGGTTAACAAATGGAAAGGAAGTAAACGCCTACATACCCGGAGAGGGTCACAATTTACAAGAGCACTCGATAGTATTGGTTAGAGGTGGAAGGGTAAAAGATTTGCCGGGAGTTAGATACCACATCGTTCGTGGAGCCTTAGACACCGCTGGTGTTGCAGGAAGAACACAACGCAGGTCTAAATACGGAGCAAAACGCCCAAAGAGTAATTAACAACTTTTAAAGAGAAGACATGAGAAAAAGACAGGCCAAAAAAAGACCTCTTTTACCAGATCCAAAATTCAATGATCAACTTGTTACACGTTTTGTGAACATGATGATGCATGATGGTAAAAAATCGGTTGCCTTTAAAGTATTTTACGATGCGATAGACA
Organism: Flavobacteriaceae bacterium; assembly: GCA_040880345.1. Lineage (GTDB taxonomy): Bacteria > Bacteroidota > Bacteroidia > Flavobacteriales > Flavobacteriaceae > Planktosalinus. The sequence continues at coordinate 62,016 of JBBDIQ010000053.1, read as the reverse complement.
TTGTAGAAGAGAAAAAACAAGACGACGAGAAATCGGGAATCGAAACCTGGAAAGATGCATTATCAAATGTAATGCCTCACGTAGAAGTTAGAAGCCGAAGAGTGGGTGGAGCTACCTTCCAAATCCCAATGCAAATCAGACCAGACAGAAAAATCTCAACCGCTATGAAGTGGTTAATTTCTTATTCAAGAAAAAGAAATGAGAAAGCAATGTCTCAGAAACTTGCCGCAGAAATCTTATCTGCAGCCAAAGAAGAAGGAGCCGCTGTTAAAAAGCGTTTGGATACTCATAAAATGGCTGAAGCAAACAAAGCATTCTCACACTTTAGATTTTAATTTACAATGGCACAAAGAGATTTAAAATACACAAGAAATATAGGGATCGCTGCGCATATTGACGCAGGTAAAACGACAACAACTGAACGCATACTCTTCTATACAGGAGTGAGCCATAAAGTTGGTGAAGTTCACGATGGAGCAGCCACAATGGACTGGATGGAACAAGAGCAGGAAAGAGGTATAACAATTACTTCAGCTGCAACCACCTGTACCTGGGTATTTCCTAAAGAAAATGCACAACCCACTGAAGACGCAAAAGATTACCACTTTAATATTATTGACACTCCCGGTCACGTTGACTTTACGGTTGAAGTAAACCGTTCACTTCGTGTACTTGACGGATTGGTTTTCTTATTTAGTGCAGTTGACGGTGTAGAGCCTCAATCTGAAACGAACTGGAGACTGGCAGACAATTATAAAGTTCCAAGAATGGGCTTTGTAAACAAAATGGACCGTCAAGGAGCAGATTTTCTTAACGTGTGTAAGCAAGTTAAAGAAATGTTGGGTTCCAATGCGGTTCCAATTGTACTTCCTATTGGAGATGAAATTGACTTTAGAGGAATCGTTGACTTAGTGAAAAACCGTGCGATTGTATGGCACGAAGAGAATTTTGGTTCTACTTTTGACGTGGTTGACATTCCTGAGGATATGAAAGAGGAGGTCAAAAAATACCGCGCTATGCTTATCGAAGAGGTAGCCGGTTATGACGAAAACCTTCTTGAAAAATTCATGGAAGATGAAGACTCCATCACAGAAGATGAAGTGCACGCTGCCCTTAGAGCTGCTGTTATGGATATGAGCATCATACCTATGATTGCCGGTTCTGCTTTTAAAAATAAAGGAGTTCAATTCTTATTGGACGCTGTATGCCGCTATTTGCCTTCACCCGTTGATAAAGAAGGAATTATCGGGATCAACCCAAATACTGAAAAAGAAGAAATTAGAAAACCAAATGTTTCTGAGCCATTTGCGGCCTTAGCATTCAAAATTGCAACAGATCCTTTTGTGGGTCGTTTGGCATTTTTCCGTGCTTATTCAGGAAGACTTGATGCCGGTTCTTATATCTTGAACAATCGTTCAGGAAATAAGGAGCGTATTTCAAGAATCTACCAAATGCACGCAAACAAGCAAAATGCAATCGACTATATCGAAGCAGGTGACATTGGAGCGGCAGTTGGTTTTAAAGATATAAAAACAGGAGATACTTTGTCTTCTGAAAAACACCCTATTGTTTTGGAGAGTATGGTATTCCCTGATCCCGTTATCGGTATCGCTGTGGAGCCAAAAACCAAAGCAGATGTTGATAAAATGGGAATGGCACTGGCAAAACTTGCTGAAGAAGATCCCACGTTTACTGTGAGAACAGACGAAGCCTCAGGCCAAACTATTATTTCCGGAATGGGCGAGCTACACTTAGATATTCTTGTAGACCGTATGCGTCGTGAATTCAAAGTAGAAGTAAACCAGGGAGAACCTCAGGTTGAATACAAAGAAGCAATCACAAAACAAGCAAACCACAGAGAAGTTTACAAAAAGCAATCAGGTGGTCGAGGTAAGTTTGCTGATATTGTATTTACAATGGAGCCGGGTGAAGAAGGAAAATTAGGTTTGGAATTTGTTAACTCCATTAAAGGAGGAAACGTTCCTAAAGAATATGTTCCCGCAGTTGAAAAAGGATTTAGAGAAGCTATGAAAAATGGTCCTCTAGCCGGGTTTGAAATGGATAGTATGAAGATAACACTAAAGGATGGATCTTTCCACCCTGTGGATTCTGATTCCCTTTCGTTTGAACTTGCTGCAAAAATGGGATATAAAGCTGCTTCTAAAGCTGCCGGATCTGTTATCCTTGAGCCCATCATGAAAATTGAAGTAATCACTCCTGAAGAAAATATGGGTGATATCGTTGGTGACTTAAACCGTCGTCGCGGTCAAGTGAGCAATATGGGAGACCGTGCAGGTGCAAAAACCATCAAAGCGACTGTTCCTCTTTCTGAAATGTTTGGATATGTAACGACATTAAGAACATTGTCATCAGGTAGAGCAACATCAACAATGGAATTTTCACACTATGCAGAAACTCCTTCAAATATTTCAGAAGAAGTTATTAAAAAAGCAAAAGGATCTAACGATTAATTTTAAGAGCGATGAGTCAAAAAATTAGAATAAAACTTAAATCATACGATTACAACCTGGTAGATAAATCTGCTGAGAAAATCGTTAAAACAGTTAAGACTACCGGAGCTGTTGTAACCGGACCCATTCCGTTACCAACACACAAAAAAATCTTTACTGTATTGCGTTCTCCTCACGTAAACAAGAAATCAAGAGAGCAATTTCAATTGAGTTCTTACAAGCGTTTGCTTGATATCTACAGTTCATCTTCAAAAACGATTGACGCTCTAATGAAGTTAGAGTTGCCAAGTGGAGTTGAAGTTGAGATTAAGGTGTGATAAATAGATACCTGCCTAGGCGGGTGTGAACATGTCCGGAGCTGCGAGCGAAGGAAAAACGGTAAAAATACATTCAGGGTCGAACGTATTTTTGGCCCTGAAATTTTTTAAATAGAATCAAATAAATAGTATTAATTAATAATTAAATAAATATGTCTGGGTTAATTGGAAGAAAAGTAGGCATGACCAGCATCTTTGACGAGAACGGGAAGAACATTCCTTGTACCGTGATTGAAGCAGGACCATGCGTAGTTACCCAAGTCAGAACCAAAGAGGTTGACGGGTATGAAGCTCTTCAACTTGGTTTCGATGACAAAAAGACTGTTAATAAAGCTGCCGAAGGCCACGCTAAAAAAGCAGGAACCGTTGCAAAACGTAAAGTCGTAGAATTCCAAGGATTTGAAGAGGAGTATAAATTAGGTGATTCAATCACTGTTGAACAATTTATCGAAGGTGAATTTGTGGATGTTTCCGGAATTTCAAAAGGTAAAGGGTTTCAAGGTGTTGTAAAGAGACACGGTTTTGCCGGTGTAGGTCAAGCGACCCACGGTCAACACAACCGCCTTAGAGCTCCCGGTTCTATTGGAGCTGCATCTTATCCTGCAAGAGTATTCAAAGGAATGCGTATGGCCGGAAGAATGGGTGGAGGAAAAGTGAAAGTTGAAAATTTAAGAGTTTTAAAAATCGTTCCTGAAAAGAATTTGATTGTGGTAAAAGGATGTGTTCCCGGCCATAAAAACGCTTATGTAATTATTCAGAAATAATGAAGGTAGCAGTATTAGATATCAACGGAAAAGAAACAGGTAGAGAGGTAAACCTTTCTAAAGATGTTTTCGCTGTAGAGCCAAACAATCACGCAGTTTATTTAGATGTGAAACAGTACCTGGCAAATCAACGTCAAGGAACTCACAAAGCTAAAGAACGCGCAGAGATTGTAGGAAGTACAAGAAAGATTAAAAAACAAAAGGGAACCGGTACCGCACGTGCAGGTAACATCAAAAACCCATTGTTTAAAGGTGGAGGTAGAGTTTTTGGTCCAAGACCAAGAAGTTACTCCTTCAAACTTAATAAAACGTTAAAGCGTTTAGCTCGTAAATCGGCTTTGTCGATGAAGGCTAAAGACAAGCAAATTTATGTTATTGAAGACTTCAATTTTGAAGCCCCAAAAACAAAGAATTTTACAAACCTTCTTGGCGCATTAGGCCTGGAAAACAAAAAATCCTTGTTTGTGTTGGGAGAGTTAAATAATAATGTATATTTGTCGTCGCGCAATTTGAAAGGTACTGAGGTTATAATTAACTCAGAATTAAGTACTTACAAAATATTGAATGCAAACAGTTTAGTGCTGTTAGAAAGTTCACTAGAAGGGATTGAGCAAAACTTAAGTAAATAGAAATTATGAATATCTTAATTAAACCCATCATTACAGAAAAAGCAACCCGCGATGCTGAAGACAAAAATCGTTATGGCTTTGTGGTTGCAAATGAGGCGAATAAGATTGAAATCAAAGATGCTGTAGAATCAGTATATGGAGTTTCTGTTACTAAAGTTCGCACAATGAATGTACGTCCCGACCGAAAAACAAAGTACACAAAAACGGGTGTCATCACTGGTAAAACAAATGCTCATAAAAAAGCAATTGTACAGGTGGCAGAAGGAGAAACAATAGATTTTTACAACAACATCTAGAAATTAGACAACAATGTCAGTAAGAAAATTAAAACCCATTACCCCGGGTCAGCGTTTTAGAGTAGTAAATGGCTTTGATGCCATCACTACTGATAAGCCGGAGAAGAGTTTACTCGCTCCGAAAAAACGATCTGGAGGTAGAAACAACAGAGGAAAGATGACCATTCGCCAAGTTGGTGGAGGTCACAAACAAAAGTATCGTATTATAGATTTTAAAAGAGACAAAACCGGAATTCCCGCGACTGTCGATTCAATCCAATATGATCCAAACAGAACAGCGTTCATTGCTTTATTGAACTACCAAGACGGAGAGAAACGATATATCATCGCTCAAAACGGATTGCAAGTTGGTCAAAATTTGGTTTCAGGTGCAAATGTTGCCCCTGAAATTGGAAATGCAATGCCACTTTCAGGTATACCGTTAGGTACAGTAATTTCTTGTATTGAGCTTAGACCTGGTCAAGGAGCAACAATGGCGCGTAGTGCCGGTGCTTTTGCTCAGTTAATGGCAAGAGATGGTAAATTTGCAACTGTAAAATTACCTTCAGGTGAAACCAGATTAATTCTTGTTACTTGTATGGCGACAATTGGAGCTGTATCAAACAGTGACCACCAGTTGCTTGTTTCCGGTAAAGCCGGTAGAAGCAGATGGTTGGGTAGAAGACCAAGAACAAGACCGGTAGCGATGAACCCAGTCGATCACCCAATGGGTGGTGGTGAAGGTCGTGCTTCTGGAGGTCACCCGCGTTCTAGAAACGGAATACCTGCAAAAGGGTATAGAACCCGTACTAAGACAAAATCGAGTAATAAATATATCATAGAACGTAGAAAGAAATAAGCTATGGCAAGATCGTTAAAAAAAGGACCTTACGTTCATTATAAATTAGAGAAAAAAGTTCAACTCAATGTGGAGTCAAATAAAAAGAGTGTTATCAAGACCTGGTCTAGAGCCTCTATGATCACTCCAGATTTCGTTGGGCAAACCATCGCAGTTCACAACGGGAAACAATTTGTTCCTGTATATGTAACTGAAAACATGGTGGGACATAAACTAGGCGAATTTTCACCCACAAGATCTTTTAGAGGTCATTCAGGTGCTAAAAACAAAGGAAAAAAATAATAAGCTATGGGAGTTCGTAAAAGAGAAAGAGCAGAGCAAGTCAAAGAAGCGAAGAAAAACATCGCCTTTGCAAAGTTGAATAACTGCCCGACATCACCAAGAAAAATGCGCCTTATGGCAGATTTAGTAAGAGGTGAAAACGTAGATAAAGCGCTTAATATTTTGAAGTTCAGTTCAAAAGAATCTTCACGCAGACTTGAAAAGCTTTTGCTTTCTGCCATTGCAAACTGGCAAGCAAAAAATGAAGATGCCAGCATTGAAGATGCAAATCTTTTTGTTCAGGAAATTCGCGTAGATGGTGGTACCATGTTAAAGCGTTTACGCCCAGCCCCACAAGGCCGAGCACACAGAATTAGAAAACGTTCCAATCACGTGACCGTGGTTTTAGGAGCTAAAGATAACACACAAAGCAATTAATTAAATGGGACAAAAGACAAATCCAATCGGAAATCGCCTTGGAATCATCAGAGGATGGGAATCTAACTGGTATGGAGGTAATGACTACGGCAATAAAATTGCTGAAGACGACAAGATTAGAAAATATGTTCATGCTCGTTTAGCAAAAGCAAGTGTGTCACGGGTAATTATTGAGCGCACGCTTAGACTTGTAACCGTTACTATCACCACCGCTCGTCCCGGTATCATTATCGGAAAAGGCGGCCAGGAGGTAGACAAGTTAAAAGAAGAGCTTAAGAAAATTACCGGTAAAGAAGTACAGATCAACATCTTTGAAATTAAAAGACCTGAACTGGACGCATTCTTAGTAGCAACAAGTATCGCTCGTCAAATTGAAAGCAGAATTTCATACAGACGTGCAATCAAAATGGCTATAGCTGCTGCAATGAGAATGAATGCTGAAGGAATAAAAGTGCAAATTTCCGGTCGTTTAAACGGTGCAGAAATGGCACGTTCAGAATCTTACAAAGAAGGTCGTATTCCTTTATCTACTTTCAGAGCAGACATTGATTATGCACTGGTAGAATCTCATACTACTTATGGTAGATTGGGAGTGAAAGTATGGATTATGAAAGGCGAGGTATTTGGAAAGAGAGAGCTATCTCCACTAGTTGGTTTATCAAAAAAACAACAAGGAGGAAAGCCTGAAAGAGGATCTGGAAAGCCAAAACCACGTCGTAGAAAGTAATTTTTTAAATAAAAGAAAATGTTACAACCAAAAAGAACAAAGTTCCGTAAGCAAATGAAAGGCCGTATGAAAGGTGTTTCGCAACGCGGAAACCAATTATCAAACGGAACCTTTGGTATTAAATCATTAGACTCAAACTTTTTGACTGCACGTCAAATTGAAGCTGCGCGTATTGCCGCTACCCGTTTTATGAAAAGAGAAGGTCAACTCTGGATAAAAATATTTCCAGACAAGCCTATCACAAAAAAGCCTCTTGAAGTACGTATGGGTAAAGGTAAAGGAGCTGTAGAATATTGGGCAGCTGTTGTAAAACCGGGTAGAATACTTTTTGAAGTAGCCGGAGTTCCTGCAGACGTTGCAAAAGAAGCATTGCGTCTTGCGGCACAAAAGTTACCAGTAAGAACTAAGTTTATAACCGCTAGAGATTTTCAAGCTTAATTATTCAACACTATGAAACAAGCAGAAATAACAGAAGCATCTACGGCTAAGTTGCAAGAAAAACTTGCAGATTCTAGAAAAACATACACTGATTTGAAAATGGCTCACGCGATTTCACCTTTGGAAAACCCAATCCAACTCAGAATGCAAAGAAGATCGATAGCTAGAATTCAGACTGAACTAATTAAAAGAGAAGTACAATAAGTGTACATAGCTGAAAGATGGAAAACAGAAATTTAAGAAAAGAACGTGTCGGGGTAGTAACCAGCAGTAAAATGGAAAAATCCATTGTAGTTGCAGAGGTTAAAAAAATGAAACACCCCATGTACGGAAAGTTCGTGTTAAAGACTAAAAAATATGTCGCTCACGACGAAAAGAACGATTGCAACGAAGGAGATACTGTAAGAATCATGGAAACAAGACCTTTAAGTAAATCTAAGTGTTGGAGATTAGTAGAAATCATTGAAAGAGCTAAATAATCATGTTACAACAAGAATCAAGACTTAAAGTTGCAGACAACACGGGAGCCAAAGAGGTGCTTACCATCCGTGTATTAGGAGGTACTAAAAAAAGGTATGCTTCTATTGGAGATAAGATTGTAGTAACTGTTAAAGAAGCTACACCAAACGGAAACATCAAAAAAGGTGCTGTATCTACAGCTGTTGTTGTGCGCACCACCAAAGAAGTAAGAAGACCTGATGGATCTTACATTCGTTTTGATGACAACGCTTGTGTTTTGTTAAACCCAACAGGGGAAATGAGAGGAACACGTGTTTTTGGACCCGTTGCAAGAGAATTGCGTGATAAACAATTTATGAAAATTGTATCATTAGCACCAGAGGTGTTATAATATTATAAACGATGACAAAGCTTAAAATTAAAACAGGAGACAATGTAGTAGTACTTGCCGGAGACCATAAAGGATCTGAAGGTAAAGTAATGCGTGTCATCACTGAAAAAAATAAAGCCATAGTAGAAGGAGTGAACCTGGTTTCAAAACATGAAAAACCAAATACAAAAAATCCACAAGGAGGTATTGTAAAAAAGGAAGCTCCAATACATATATCCAACCTTGCTCTTATTGACCCAAAATCAAAAAAAGCAACACGTGTTGGCTACAAAATGGAAGGCGACAAAAAAGTGCGTTTTTCTAAAAAATCTAATGAAGTAATATAGTTATGGGATATTCACCAAGACTTAAGGAAGAATACAAGAGCAGAGTAACAAAAGCTCTTACTGAGGAATTTGGTTACAAAAATGTAATGCAAGTTCCCAGATTACAAAAAATAGTGATCTCAAGAGGAGTTGGGGCAGCTGTGGCAGACAAAAAATTAATCGACTATTCACTTGACGAAATTTCAAGAATTGCCGGTCAAAAAGCTGTAGCAACAATCTCTAAGAAAGACGTTGCATCCTTTAAATTACGTAAAGGAATGCCCATTGGAGTAAAAGTAACGTTACGCGGAGAGAGAATGTATGAGTTTTTAGATAGACTTGTAACATCTTCACTTCCACGTGTGCGTGACTTCAACGGTATTAAAGCCAGCGGATTTGACGGAAGAGGAAACTACAACCTGGGTATTACAGAGCAAATCATTTTCCCTGAAATTGATATTGACAAAGTAAACAAAATCCAAGGTATGGACATTACATTTGTAACCACTGCAGAGACAGACAAGGAAGCAAAATCACTTTTAACAGAATTGGGATTACCCTTTAAAAAGAATTAAGAGATGGCTAAAGAATCAATGAAAGCCCGCGAGGTAAAGAGACAAAAATTGGTAGATAAGTATGCAGAAAAACGCAAAGCTTTAAAAGAAGCAGGCGATTATGATGCATTGCAAAAATTACCAAAGAATGCTTCACCTGTAAGATTACACAACCGTTGTAAATTAACAGGAAGACCCAGAGGGTATATGAGAACTTTTGGAATTTCACGTGTGACATTCCGTGAAATGGCAAACCAAGGTTTGATTCCGGGAGTAAGAAAAGCTAGCTGGTAAAAATTAAATTTAACTGGTTGAAGGTTTCGATTTACATCGAAAAACCACATCCGCAAATACAAATAAATGACAACAGATCCTATCGCAGATTTTCTTACGAGAATCAGAAATGCAACACAGGCAAGCCACAGAGTGGTTGAAATACCTGCATCAAACTTGAAAAAAGAGATTACAAAAATCTTATTTGATCAAGGGTATATCTTAAGTTACAAATTTGAAGACGACAATGGACCGCAAGGAACTATTAAAATCGCTTTAAAGTATGATAAGATAACTAAAGAGCCGGTAATTAGAAAAATACAACGAATAAGTAAACCTGGTTTACGTAAATACGCAAGTTCATCAGAACTTCCTAGAATTCTTAATGGTTTAGGAATTGCTATCGTCTCTACATCACACGGTGTAATGACAGGCAAACAAGCCAAAGCAGAGAATGTGGGTGGTGAAGTATTGTGTTACGTTTACTAAAAATCGACAAACAAGATGTCTAGAATAGGTAATAATCCAGTAGCAATCCCAGATGGTGTAACAGTTAGTGTTAACGAAAACATCATTACGGTAAAAGGAAAATTGGGAGAATTAAATCAAGAGTTTTCAGAAGTGGCCATTAAGGTTGAAGATGGAAATGCATATGTTGAGCGCCCATCAGATTCAAAGGCTCACCGTGCAAAACACGGTTTATACAGATCTTTAATCAATAATATGATTGAAGGTGTTTCAAAAGGATGGACTAAAGAATTAGAGTTAGTCGGTGTGGGTTACAGAGCGAGCAATCAAGGTCAAAAGCTTGATATCGCAGTAGGATTTTCTCACAATATCGTTTTGGACGTTGCTCCCGAAGTTAAAGTGGAGACCATTTCAGAAAAAGGAAAAAACCCGGTTGTTAAGCTTACTTCCCACGATAAACAACTTGTGGGACAAGTAGCAGCAAAAATTAGAGGTTTCCGTCAACCAGAACCTTACAAAGGAAAAGGAATCAAATTTGTGGGTGAACAATTAAGAAGAAAAGCAGGTAAATCTGCATAAGCATAAAAGTTATGGCATTATCTAAAAACGATAGAAGAACAAGAATCAGGTTAAGAGTAAGAAAGACAATTTCTGGCTCTGAACAAAGACCCAGACTTGCAGTTTTCAGAAGTAACAATGAAATCTATGCACAACTTATTGACGATGTAAACGGTAAAACAATTACTGCTGCCTCTTCAAGAGATAAAGACATAGATGCATCAAAAGTTACTAAAGTTGAAGCTGCAAAACTCGTAGGAAAAGCAATTGCCGAAAAAGCTGTAAAAGCCGGAGTAGAGACAATTTCTTTTGACAGAGGTGGATATCTTTACCACGGAAGAATTAAATCATTAGCAGAAGGAGCCAGAGAAGGCGGACTTAAATTCTAAATATATTATGTATCAAGATTATAAAAACGTAGAACTAGTTAAACCAAGTGGTTTAGAATTAAAAGATCGTCTGGTTGGAGTACAACGTGTTACCAAAGTAACTAAAGGTGGTAGAGCTTTCGGCTTTTCTGCAATCGTAGTTGTTGGTGATGAAAACGGAGTTGTAGGTCAAGGATTAGGAAAATCAAAGGATGTAGCTTCAGCAATTGCAAAGGCAATTGAAGATGCTAAGAAAAACTTGGTGCGCATTCCATTGAACAAAACAACCTTACCACACGAGCAAAAAGGAAAATATGGTGGAGCAAAAGTAAACTTACTACCTGCTGCTCCCGGTACTGGTTTAATTGCCGGTGGTGCTGTACGTGCTGTTCTGGAGGCCGTTGGAGTTCACGACGTATTGTCAAAATCTCAAGGTTCATCAAACCCGCACAACGTGGTTAAAGCAACTTTTGATGCTTTGTTACAGATGAGAAGTGCTCATACCGTTGCACGTCAACGTGGTATTTCTGTTGAAAAAGTGTTTAAAGGATAAAAAAGCGAGACATGACAAAAATAAAAGTAACCAAAGTAAAAAGTGCTATCAACAGAACTCAAACTCAAAAGAGAACACTCGAGTCACTTGGCCTTAAAAGAATAGGACAAACCGTTGAACACGAAAACACACCAAGCATACTTGGTATGGTCAATAAAGTAAAACACTTAGTTTCTGTAGAGGAAGCTAAATAAGAAATATATACTATGGATTTAAGTAACTTAAAACCTGCAGCAGGTTCAGTACAAAATAGCAAGAGATTGGGTCGTGGTGAAGGAACTGGTAGTGGTGGAACCGCTTCCAGAGGTCACAAAGGAGCCAAATCTCGTTCTGGTTATTCAAGAAAGATTGGTTTTGAAGGAGGTCAAATGCCACTTCAAAGACGTGTGCCTAAATTTGGATTCACAAACGTCAACAGAAAAGAATATCAAGGAGTAAATCTTGATACACTTCAGAAACTTGTTGATGAGAAAAAAATTAAGGATACACTTGATTTTGAAACATTGGTTTCATTGAGACTTGTAACCAAAAATGAATCAGTTAAGATACTTGGAAGAGGAGAGCTTAAAGCAAAATTGAAAGTATCTGCTCACAAATTTACAGCTACTGCAAAAAATGCTATCGAAGCAGCAGGAGGCGAAGTGGTAATTTTATAACAATCCTATCAGAATGAAATTTATTAATACCCTAAAAAATATCTGGAAAATTGAAGAGTTGAGAAACAGAATCTTAATCACTCTAGGTTTTCTTGCTGTATATCGTTTTGGAGCACAAGTAGTACTTCCTGGAATTGACGCATCTCAACTTCAAGGTTTAGCAGATCAAACAGATGGTGGGATCTTAGGTTTACTTAATGCATTTACCGGAGGAGCATTTTCAAATGCTTCTGTTTTTGCATTGGGTATTATGCCTTACATCTCTGCATCTATCGTGGTTCAATTGATGGGTATTGCTGTACCATATCTCCAAAAGCTTCAAAAAGAAGGAGAGAGCGGAAGAAAAAAAATAACACAGATAACACGCTGGTTAACCATTGCTATTACTTTAGTTCAAGGACCCGGGTATATTTACAATCTATTTAATATATTACCTGCAGAGGCTTTCTTATTAGGAAATAGTGTGACGTTTATAACAGCATCGGTTATCATTCTAACAACGGGTTGTATTTTTGCAATGTGGTTGGGTGAAAAAATTACAGATAAAGGAATTGGAAACGGTATCTCCATATTGATTATGGTGGGTATTATTGCAACATTACCTCAATCATTTGTTCAGGAATTTGCTTCAAGAGTATTTGAATCAAACGGTGGATTGATCTTTATCCTAATCGAACTTGTTATCTGGTTCATAATTATCCTACTCTCAGTGTTATTGGTTATGGCAATACGTCAAATACCTGTTCAATACGCAAGAAGAACTGCCAGCGGAGGTTATGAGAAAAACGCTGCAGGATCAAGACAATATATTCCTCTAAAGTTAAATGCATCTGGAGTAATGCCTATTATATTTGCACAGGCAATTATGTTTGTTCCTGCGGCACTATCCGGTTTGTCAACCTCAGAAACTGCACAATCATTCACAGTAGCATTTAGTGACATCTTTGGCTTTTGGTATAATCTAGTGTTCTTCCTATTGATTATTGTATTCACCTATTTTTATACCGCAGTCACAGTTCCAACAAACAAGATGGCAGATGACCTAAAGCGAAGTGGAGGTTTTGTGCCGGGAATAAAACCGGGATCTGAAACCGCAGAGTATTTAGATAGAATTATGTCTCAAATCACTTTGCCCGGATCTATATTTTTGGCTTTAATAGCAATCTTTCCGGCCTTTGCCGTAAAACTTTTAGGCTTGCAGGCAGGATGGGCATTATTTTATGGCGGTACTTCACTCCTCATTATGGTGGGTGTAGCAATAGACACGATGCAACAAATCAATGCATACTTGTTAAACAGACACTATGATGGTTTAATGAAGTCAGGAAAAAACAGAAAAGCAGTAGCATAATTATGGCAAAACAAGCAGCAATAGAACAAGATGGAACAATTATAGAGGCTCTTTCTAACGCTATGTTTCGAGTAGAATTAGAAAACGGTCACATTGTTACAGCACACATATCGGGTAAAATGCGTATGCACTATATTAAATTATTACCCGGTGATAAAGTAAAATTAGAAATGAGTCCTTATGATTTAAGTAAGGCAAGAATAACTTACAGATACTAGAAAAAATGAAAGTAAGAGCATCCATTAAGAAAAGAAGTGCCGAGTGCAAAATTGTGCGTCGAAAAGGCAGATTATATGTTATTAACAAAAAGAACCCAAAGTTCAAACAAAGACAAGGTTAAGATATGGCAAGAATAGCAGGTGTAGATATCCCGAAACAAAAAAGGGGTGTAATCGCGTTAACTTACATATTTGGTATCGGTAAAAGCCGTGCCAAAGACATTTTGGCAAAAGCTGAAGTAAGTGAAGACAAAAAAGTAAACGAATGGGACGATGATGAAATCGGTCGCATACGTGATGCTGTAGGAAATTTTAAAATTGAGGGTGAGTTACGTTCAGAAGTTCAAATAAGCATCAAACGCTTAATGGATATTGGATGTTACAGAGGTATTCGTCACAGATCGGGTCTTCCCCTTCGTGGACAACGTACCAAAAACAACTCAAGAACCAGAAAAGGAAAACGTAAAACTGTTGCTAACAAGAAAAAAGCAACTAAATAATCCCTAGAGATATGGCAAAAACAACCACAAAAAAACGTAAAGTTATTGTTGAATCTGTAGGTGAAGCTCACGTTACAGCTTCTTTTAACAATATCATCATTTCGTTAACAAACAAAAACGGTGATGTAATCGCCTGGTCTTCTGCCGGTAAAATGGGTTTCAGAGGATCTAAGAAAAACACACCTTATGCTGCACAACTTGCTGCCGAAGATGCTACAAAAGTAGCTCAAGATGCAGGTTTACGCAAAGTAAAAGTGTATGTTAAAGGACCCGGAAACGGAAGAGAATCTGCAATACGCTCTATTCACAATGCAGGGATTGAAGTGACTGAAATCATTGACATCACTCCAATGCCACACAACGGATGCAGACCTCCTAAGAGAAGAAGAGTCTAAGTAAGTTAGAAAGTAGAAGTACGAAGTTAGAAGTGAAAACTTTGAACCTAGAACTTTAAACATTGAATATTCAAACAACAATAAGTATAAACAAGAGAAGGAAACCGATAGATGGAGGACAGACCTTAATTCATCATCCCTTCTAAAACAAATTTAATATGGCAAGATATACCGGTCCAAAAACTAAAATAGCCCGTAAATTCGGTGAAGCTATCTTTGGTGACGACAAAGCATTTGAAAAAAGAAATTACCCTCCGGGACAACACGGAAACGCCCGCAGAAGAGGTAAGAAGTCTGAATATGCTACCCAGTTAATGGAAAAGCAAAAAGCAAAGTATACTTATGGTATCCTTGAGCGTCAATTCAGAAATATGTTTAAAAAAGCAACAGCTGCTGAAGGCATCACAGGTGATGTTTTACTTCAACTTTGTGAATCTAGATTAGACAATGTAGTCTTCAGAATGGGTATTGCCCCTTCAAGAAGTGCTGCACGTCAATTGGTTTCTCACAGACACATCCTTGTTAATGGTGAAAAGGTAAACATCCCTTCATATCACATTAAGCCGGGTGATGTTGTTGCAGTGAGAGAAAAGTCAAAGTCATTGGAAGCTATTTCTCATTCACTTTCAAACGCTTCCCACCCTTATGAGTGGATTAACTGGAATAACGATAAAATGGAAGGAACATTTGTTTCTACTCCACAAAGAATCCAAATTCCGGAAAACATCAATACACAATTCATCGTCGAATTATATTCTAAATAATAAACCTTAGGAACCACAAACATGGCAATACTAAATTTTCAGAAGCCCGATAAAGTTATAATGATCAACTCCACAGATTTTGAGGGGAAATTTGAATTTCGCCCCTTAGAGCCTGGTTATGGGTTGACCGTTGGTAACGCGCTTAGAAGAGTACTACTTTCCTCCTTAGAAGGTTTCGCTATCACATCCATCAGAATTGAAGGCGTTGATCACGAATTTTCAACCATACCTGGAGTTGTAGAAGATGTAACTGAAATTATCCTTGGTTTAAAACAAGTGCGTTTCAAACGTCAAATTGATGAAATCGATAATGAAACAGTGACCATGTCGCTATCTGGAAAAGACCAGCTTACTGCCGGAGACTTCCAAAAATTCATTTCAGGTTTTCAGATTCTTAATCCGGATTTAGTAATCTGTAATATGGAATCCAAAGTAAACCTGAATATGGAAATAACCATTGAAAAAGGAAGAGGATATGTGCCTGCTGAAGAAAATAAAAAAGCAAACGCACCTCTTGGAACTATCTTTACAGATTCCATCTACACACCCATCAAAAACGTGAAGTACAGCATTGAAAACTTTCGTGTAGAGCAAAAAACAGATTACGAAAAACTAATTTTTGAAATCGTTTCAGACGGTTCTATTCATCCAAAAGATGCTTTAACTGAAGCTGCAAAAACCTTGATTCACCACTTTATGTTGTTCAGCGATGAGCGCATCACCCTTGAGGCAGATGAAATTGCTCAAACGGAAACTTATGATGAGGAATCCTTACACATGCGTCAGTTATTGAAAACCAAACTTGTTGATATGGATCTTTCAGTTAGAGCATTAAATTGCT
This sequence comes from Flavobacteriaceae bacterium, assembly GCA_040880345.1. GTDB lineage: Bacteria > Bacteroidota > Bacteroidia > Flavobacteriales > Flavobacteriaceae > Planktosalinus. Next base: position 46,183 of record JBBDIQ010000053.1, on the reverse strand, counting down.
TGAAAGCTGCAGAAGTTGATACCCTAGGAGATTTGGTTTCATACAACAAAAACGACTTGATGAAATTCAGAAACTTTGGTAAGAAATCATTGACTGAATTGGAAGAGTTAGTAAATGTAAAAGGACTGAACTTTGGAATGGATCTTTCAAAATACAAATTAGACAAAGATTAATTAAGACTTGAGATTTGAGATCTGAGATGAGAGACTTTACTCACCACTCACCACTCAACTCTAATAACTAAGAAAATGAGACACGGAAAAAAAATAAATCATTTAGGAAGAAAAACAGCACATAGAAAGTCAATGTTGGCAAATATGGCGTGTTCCCTAATTGAGCATAAAAGAATCAATACCACAGTTGCCAAAGCGAAAGCATTAAAGCAATTTGTAGAGCCTTTAGTGACAAAATCTAAAGAAGATACTACGCACAACAGACGAATTGTTTACAGTAGACTTCGTCAAAAAGAAGCTGTTGCTGAACTATTCAGAGAAGTAGCAGTAAAAGTGGCAGACCGTCCGGGAGGTTATACCAGAATTATCAAATTGGGTAACCGTTTAGGAGATAACGCAGATATGGCGATGATTGAGTTGGTTGACTTCAACGAAGTTTATAACGCAAACAAACCCGCTAAAAAGAAATCAACACGTCGTGCCGGAAAAGGCAAGAAAGCTGATGACACCACTGCAAAAGCTGCACCGGCTGAAAAAACGGAAGAAGTTACTCCGGCTGAAAAGCCCGAAGCTACAACTCCTGAAACTACAGCACCTGAAGCAACAAAAGAAGCTCCTGAAAACAACGAACAAGATCCAAAAAATGAGAAAGAATAAATTTTTAATTTCATTCTAAATACACAAGGGATAAACTTTCAAGGTTTATCCCTTTTTTTATATTATTTTTGCACACCAGTATAACATCACAACTTAAAAACTACTATGAAGTATCACAGCAGAAAAAAAGCAATCATTTTACTGGCAGATGGAACTATTTTTCACGGTAAAGCCGTGGGAGGTAAAGAAGGGACTGCCTTTGGTGAAGTATGTTTCAATACCGGAATGACCGGCTACCAGGAAATTTTTACAGACCCTTCTTATTTTGGACAATTGATGGTCACCACAAATGCCCACATCGGGAATTATGGCACCAATAAAGACGAAGTAGAATCTGAGGGTATTAAAATCGCTGGATTAATCTGCCGAAATTTCAGTTACAATTACTCTCGTGATATTGCAGACGCTTCCCTGGAAGAGTTTTTAAACGACAACAACCTGTTTGCTATTTCCGATGTTGACACAAGAGCCTTGGTAAGCTACATTCGTGACAACGGAGCGATGAATGCAGTTATTTCTACAGATGTAGATAATATTGAAGAACTAAAAAAGCAACTGGCAGGAGTGCCCGAAATGAACGGACTGGAATTAGCATCCAAAGTTTCCACTAAAGAACCTTACTTTTTCGGAAATGAAAATGCCACTTATAAAATCGCAGCTCTGGATATTGGTATCAAGAAAAATATTTTACGTAACCTGGCTGACAGAGATTGCTATATCAAAGTGTTTCCTTATGACACCACTTTTGAGGAAATGGCTGCCTTTGAGCCAGACGGTTACTTTTTGTCAAACGGTCCCGGAGACCCACAGCCCTTAACGAGTGCCATAAAAGTAGCCAAAGAAATCATTGACAGAAATTTACCTTTATTTGGGATTTGCCTTGGTCATCAAGTGATTGCATTGGCTAATGGGATTTCAACCTATAAAATGCACCACGGCCATAGAGGAATCAACCACCCCATAATGAATCTCGTTACCGGAAAAGGTGAAATCACTTCACAAAATCACGGTTTTGCCATAAACAAAGAAGAAACAGAAAATCATTCTGACATAGAAATCACACACGTGCATTTGAATGACCATACCGTTGCCGGAATCAAAATGAAAAGCAAAAATTGTTTTTCAGTACAATACCATCCTGAAGCCAGCCCGGGACCACACGACGCGAGTTATTTGTTTGATCAATTCATAAATAATATTCAAAAAAATCAATCCGTAGAGGCGTAATATTTCGCCTCAATCAGACAAAAATATAATAAATCAATCCCTTGAAAAGGCGTAATATATTACGCCACCACAATCAAAAAATAAAAATATATGAGTATCATAGTCGACATCCACGCCCGCCAAATTTTTGATTCCAGAGGAAACCCAACCATCGAAGTTGATGTAATTACCGAAAGCGGTATTTTGGGTAGAGCTGCAGTACCTTCCGGTGCTTCAACCGGAGAGCACGAAGCCGTCGAACTCAGAGACGGTGGCAAGGCCTATATGGGAAAAGGAGTTTCTAAAGCAATAAAAAACGTCAATGAAACAATTGCTCCGGCATTACTGGGTGCTGTTGTTTTTGACCAAAACCTCATTGATCAAACAATGATCCAGCTTGACGGAACAAAAAATAAATCAAAATTGGGAGCCAATGCCATACTTGGCGTTTCGCTGGCTGTTGCCAAAGCTGCAGCTTTGGACCTTGGGTTGCCCTTATATCGATATGTTGGTGGCGTAAGTGCAAACACGCTTCCTGTCCCTATGATGAACATTATTAATGGCGGGTCACACAGTGATGCACCCATTGCCTTTCAGGAGTTCATGGTGATGCCCGTTAAAGCAAGAAATTTTGCTCACGCCATGCAAATGGGCTCTGAAATATTTCACAATCTAAAAAAAGTGTTGCACGACAGAAAATTAAGCACCGCTGTGGGTGATGAAGGTGGTTTTGCACCCACACTCGATGGAACAGAAGATGCATTAGATACCATTGCTCTAGCGGTAAAAAATGCAGGATACAAAATGGGAACCGAAGTCAAAATTGCTTTGGATTGTGCCGCAGCAGAATTTTATGTCGATGGAAAATATGACTACGCCAAATTTGAAGGCAAATCTGGTAAAGTGAGAACGTCAAAACAACAAGCCGATTATCTGGCTGAGTTGGCTTCCAAATATCCCATCATTTCCATAGAAGATGGTATGGACGAAAACGACTGGGAAGGATGGAAATACCTCACTGAGAAAATTGGTGATAAAGTACAGTTGGTGGGTGACGATTTGTTTGTGACCAATGTAGAGCGTCTTTCCAGAGGAATCAAAGAAGGTATTGCCAATTCCATTTTGATTAAAGTGAATCAAATAGGTACCCTCACGGAAACCATTGCGGCTGTAAATATGGCCCACAATGCAGGTTATACATCAGTGATGTCACACCGCTCCGGTGAAACTGAAGACAACACCATTGCAGACCTGGCAGTGGCTTTGAATTGCGGTCAGATTAAAACCGGTTCTGCTTCTCGCAGTGACCGTATGGCAAAATACAATCAATTGCTTCGCATTGAAGAGGAACTGGGCAGTGTGGGATATTTTCCACAAGGAAATGCCTTCAAGGTTGTTTAATTTAAACCATTCTCATTTAAGGTATTTTTAACCTTTATATGACATTTGTCATTAAATTTCTTGCCTTATATTTCGTATATTCGCAATAAGTAGAAAAAAAACAAAATTTTAGAAATATGTCAAAAATAGCCACACTAGAAATTGATGGAAAAAAACATGAATTTCCCATCGTTGAGGGAACTGAAAATGAACTCGCCATCGATATAAAATCATTACGAGCCTCTACAAACGTAATCACATTAGACCCGGGATATAAAAATACCGGATCTTGTGAAAGTGCCATTACATTTCTGGATGGTGAAAAAGGAATTCTAAGATACAGGGGTTATAGCATAGAAGAACTGGCAGACAAAGCCTCTTTTTTGGAGGTTTGTTATCTGTTGATTTTTGGAGAATTACCCACTCAAGATGAGCTTTCTAAGTTTCACAAAGACATCAAAGGGCAATCCATTATTGACGAGGATATGAAACGCATTCTCGATGGCTTTCCAAAGTCTGCTCACCCTATGGGTGTTCTGGCATCTTTGACCAATGCACTTGTAGCTTTCAATCCCTCGTCAGTCAATGTGGATTCTGATGAGGATATGTACAGGGCCATTGTAAAGATTTTAGGAAAATTCCCGGTTCTTGTTGCCTGGACAATGCGCAAGAAAATGAGCTTACCGCTCAACTATGGTGATACTTCTCTTGGTTATATTGAGAACATTCACAAAATGATGTTCCAGCAGCCCAATGAAGATTATAAAGTAGATAGAGCTGTTATAGAGGCATTGGACAAACTTTTAATTCTCCATGCAGACCACGAGCAAAACTGTTCGACTTCAACTGTGAGAATCGTTGGTTCTTCACATAGTGGCTTATTTGCATCTTTATCTGCCGGTATTGCAGCACTTTGGGGACCCCTTCACGGTGGAGCCAATCAGGCTGTGATTGAAATGCTCGAAGCGATCAAAGCAGATGGAGGAGATACTTCAAAATACATTTTAAAGGCAAAAGACAAAGATGACTCCTTCCGATTGATGGGCTTTGGACACAGAGTTTATAAAAACTTTGACCCTAGAGCTAAAATCATTAAAAAAGCGGCAGACGAAGTTCTCGGAGAACTCGGAATAGAAGATCCAGTTCTTGACATCGCCAAAGGATTAGAAAAAGTAGCTCTTGAAGATGAATATTTCATCGAGAGAAACCTCTATCCAAATGTCGATTTCTATTCAGGAATTATTTACAGAGCATTGGGTATCCCAACAGATATGTTTACTGTGATGTTTGCTCTGGGAAGACTACCCGGTTGGATTGCACAGTGGAAAGAAATGCGTCTTGGTAAGGAGCCCATTGGAAGACCCAGACAAGTCTATACCGGTTACACACATAGACCTTTCAAAACCAGAAGTGAACGATAATAAATACAATTTTTAGTTTAAAAACTCCATCCAGAGGATTCTCGATGGAGTTTTTAACTATTTGAACAAATTCAAAGAAGATGCTAAAATTAAATGTCAAAGACGAAACTTCCAGGCTGAGAGCTGTCGTTTTGGGAACGGCTCATAGTAACGGCCCAATACCGCTCGCAGAGGAAGCTTACGACCCAAAATCTCTAGAACACATTCTTGCCGGCACCTATCCTAAAAACGAAGATATGATTCCGGAAATGGAAGCATTTTTGGCTGTTTTAAATAAATATGATGTACAGGTTTTCAGACCCGAACAAATCAACAATTACAATCAGATATTTTCGAGAGACATTGCCTTTGTGATTGACGATGTTTTCGTGAAAGCAAATATATTGCCTGATCGTGAGCGGGAACTCGATGCGATTCAATATGTAATTGACCAGATAGACCCGGCAAAAGTAGTGAGACCTCCAAAGGAAGTCCATATTGAAGGGGGCGATGTGATGCTTTGGAATGAACATATTTTTATAGGAACCTATAAAGGAAGTGACTACAAAGAATTTATGACTGCCAGAACCAATATGGAAGGTGTTGAATACATTAAAAACCTGTTTCCAAATAAAAAAGTAAAAGAATTTGACCTTGTGAAATCCAAAATCGAAGCACGTGACAATGCTCTTCATTTGGATTGTTGCTTTCAACCGGTAGGAACTCATAAAGCCATCATATACAAACAAGGGTTCAGGGAAGAGACAGATTATACTTTTTTAGTGAATCTTTTCGGAAAAGAAAACCTCTTTCACATCACTCGTGATGAGATGTATCATATGTTTAGCAACGTTTTTTCCATCGCACCCAATGTAGTTGTTTCTGAAAGAAATTTCACCCGATTGAACAACTGGTTAAGAGACAATGGCTTTACTGTCGAAGAAATTCCTTATGCAGAAATTGCCAAACAAGAAGGTCTTTTGAGATGCAGCACCTTGCCATTGATTAGAGATTGATGTAAACTTTTTTTATTTTTTCGACTACAAGCGGTATTAAGAAAATAAACCGTTTTATGAAGAAAATTGTTGGAACACTTTTTTTACTTCTTTTCTTTTCTGAAGGATTTTCTCAGGGAAAAATAGATGGATTTTACAGAGGTTCCGGAAACGCCAGTTCTGTCTTAGGTCTGGGATTTGAGGATACGCCAAATTATTTTATTGGAACTGAAAGGTCTGATATTGGCAGGTCGCTTTTTTTTGGCTCTGCGTTTGTGGCTTATGGTATTACCCCGGATTTTGATATTAACGCCTCCTTGCCATTTTTTGTGAGTAATGATAAGCCCAGAGTTCAGGATTTAACATTGTTTTTAAAATATCGTTTGTTTCAAACTGAATTTGAAAACAGTAAATTAGAAATTAGTTCAGCATTGGGGTTTTCTACACCTGTAAGCGATTATGAAACAGGAGGGTTGAATGATATTGGACAAAAAGCTACTATACTTGAAACTCGTGGGGTGGTTCATTACCAATGGAATACAGGTTGGTTTTTAACGTTACAAAGTGGCTATTCTTTTAAATTTGACGAAGTCCCAAATAGTTTTCCACTCACATTTAAATCAGGCCGCGCCTTATCAAATTGGTATTATGATTTTTGGTATGATTACCAAAAATCTTTTGGAGGTATTGACTACAGGGGAACGCCACGGCCACAAAATTTTAAAGAAATAGGTGTTGATTATCATAAAACCGGAGGAACTGTTTACAGGCCTTTGGGTCAGGATTTTGGTGTATATGCAAGTTTTTCTTATACAATTTCAGGAAGAAATGTTTTTCAAGGAGCCGGATATGGTATTGGTTTGGTCTATAATTTTTCTTTAAAATAGTTTTTGATTTTGTTTAAGAAAAATTGAATAACATTTCGTTATTTTTGCACCCTAATATAACCTTTTGCAATGCTTCAAACCACCAATACAATTTTAATGATACGCCCGGCGACTTTCAGATTGAATGAAGAAACCGCTGTGAATAATTACTATCAAACCACTTCAGAAAATTTAGAATCCAAAGATGTTAATAAACTGGCACAAGAAGAGTTTGATGCTATGGTTCAAAAGCTTAGAGATGCAGGTGTGAAAGTTGTGATCTTTAATGATGATGGCTCTCAGGACACACCAGATTCTGTGTTTCCAAACAACTGGGTTTCTTTTCATGAAAACGGCGATGTGGCATTATACCCCATGTTTGCTGTAAACCGCAGAAGAGAACGCAGAGAAGAAGTGATTACTCAACTCGAAGAGCAAGGATATAAAATAAAAAACATTGTTGATTATACCATAGCTGAACAAGAAAATCTTTTTTTGGAAGGCACCGGAAGTCTTGTTTTAGACCGTGTAAACAGAAAAGCCTACTGTGCGCTTTCACCTCGAGCTGATGAAGAATTACTCATTGAGTTTTGCGAAGATTTTGAATACACACCGGTTATTTTTACTGCCTACCAAACCGTTGAAAATAAACGCTTACCCATTTACCACACCAACGTGATGATGTGTATTGCCAAAGACTTTGCTGTGATTTGTCTGGATTGTATTGACGATCAAAAGGAACGTAAAAATGTAATTAAACATTTAAAAGAAGATGGTAAGGAAATTATTTCCATTTCAGAGGAACAGGTCAATCAATTTGCAGGCAATATGCTCGAAGTTTCAGACGCAAAAGGAAATTCTATTACTGTTATGTCACAATCAGCTTTTGATAGTTTGACATCGCAACAAAGAGCAAGTATTGAAAAATACAGCAACATTCTAAGTAGTTCACTCACCACAATTGAGACTTTAGGAGGCGGCAGTGCCCGTTGTATGATGGCTGAGGTGTTTCTACCCAAGGGGTAGTGTTTCTGGTTTCAAGTTTTGCTTCGCACAGTTCGCTGCGCTCGTGTCAAGTTTCAAGTTTGAGCATACTTCTAATTTCGTACTTCGTACTTCTAACTTCTATTCCCTTATTTTATCAAAAACATAGCCTCCTTTTTGGGCTCCCCAAACAAGGCTGTCGTTTTCATTAAACACTCTGTCCCAAGAGGTAATGCTGTGTTCGCTGATTTCTAATTCAGAAGTAGCATATAAGGCTCCCCTCAAGTCGCTGGGGCAATTTTTATCGATGGTTTTGCCCACAAATGAGTTTTCTCCTGTTTTGATAAGGAGTACTTCACAACCCTTTCTTTCAGTTAAACTTTCAAAAAGTAAGCGATCAAAAGTCTCGGGAGTTTCCCATTTACCAATCCATAGAGATTCATTTGGAAACGTGAAGATGTCGCTTCTTAAAAGGCTATCATTTTCACGGCTTAATTTATAGATACGCTGACGGTATGGTTTTTCCAGAGAATCTGAGAGTGATTGTTCTACATAAAGCCAGTAACCTTCCCGGTCTTGCCAAATGGGAGCCATTTGAAGGCTAATATCAAAATAAGTAGTATCTGCTTTGGCCTGTCTGGAAGAATTGTAACTGCCCGCCATCACGGCAAACAGTTCTTCAAGGTCTGTGTCGATTTCAACAACAGGCTCTTCAGTTGCTTTGTTTTTACAACCAAAAGCGATTATAAGTGCCAAAAGTAAAACTACTTTATTCATATTAATTAGGTTTATAATTTGCAATATTACGAATCATTCCGCCAAAAATAAAATAGTGAAACGGCAAAACACTATACCAGTACAAACGACCCCACAAACCTTTGGGTCTGAAAGTGGCTGTTTGCTTTAAGAAGCCTTTATCATTGATTTCAAATTCCAGCCAGGCTTCACCGGGCAATTTCATTTCGGCGTAAAGCAACAAGCGTTTTTCCTCCTTATCTGCATAAAGCACCCGCCAAAAGTCCAAAGAGTCACCGGGAAAAATTTTATCAGGATGCGTGCGACCGCGACGCAAACCCACACCGCCAACCATCAAATCCATATATCCTCTAATTTTCCACAACCAATTTGCATTATACCAGCCCCTTTTTCCTCCGATAGACCAAATGTTTTCCAAGGCTTGTTTTTCATCGTTTACTTTGATGGTTTTTACGTCTCTTAAACATCCATATTTTGGCACCTGAATTTGTTTTTTCAAATCGTTGAACCTCCCCGAAATTAGCGCATCTTTCCAACTGGACACTACCAAATTTTGTTCTATTTTCTGAAAGGCTTTTTGAATGGCCTCTTCATAGGTAATGGGTTTTATACCTATAATTTCCAAAAGTTTGTTGTCTTTGGCAACCACTTCGGTTTTCATACTTTCTACCAAATTTACCGCAAGCGAATAAGTTGTTGAGGTGACAAAATACAACCAGTAGGAGGAGAGGCGGGGCGTCATCACCGGTACAGAAATAATCCAGAGCTTAAGCTTTCTCGCTTTGGAATAGCGTTGCAACATTTCTTTATAGGTGAGCACATCAGGACCACCAATATCAAAAGATTGGTTATAACATGGTTCGTTTGCTATGACCCCTGTAAGCAGCGTAATCACATCTCTGATGGCAATGGGCTGGGTTCGGGTTTCGAGCCACTTTGGAGCCACCATAATGGGTAGTTTTTCACACAAATCCCTGATGATTTCAAAGGAGGAACTTCCGCTGCCCACTACAATCCCGGCCCGAAGTACAGTGAGTTTAAAAGAGCCCTGAAAGAGAATCTCTTCCACTTTTTTTCGTGACGAAAGGTGTTTAGATAGTTCTTCCTGATTGACAATTCCGCTTAAATAGATAACCTGCTTCACAGCAGTTTCAGCCATATACAGGTTAAAATTTTCGGCAGAGCGGGCTTCTTTTTCGTCAAAGTCTCCTGTTGCCGAACTCATCGAATGGATGAGGTAATAGGCGATGTCAATATTTTTTGGAAAATTTTCGGTATCGACTGTATCGAGAAAATCAACTTCAACAAAGCTGATGTTTTCGGCGTAAGCGGGGTCCACATCCATCCTGTTTTTATCACGCACACAACACACTACGTGGTGACCCATTTCAATGAGTTGTGGTAATAAACGTTTGCCAATATATCCAGTGGCACCGGTGAGAAGTATTTTCAAATTTTTATTTTAAAGATACAGATTCTCTTTGGTTTATCCTGTGAAAGTGGCTTGAACTTTATAAAAATAAACGTAACAAATTAGTCTGTTTAGAATATTGATGTTCAAATTTTTATTTCACGCAAAGTTCGCAAAGAAAAAAAGTGCAAAGAAACGCAAAGTGTTGATTATTATTGATATATAAATTTGTGTCCTTAGCGAAATGCCTAGCGGTCTTTGCGTGAAAAACACACACAAATTTCTGATAAATAACTACTTGTATATAACAATTGTATGATTTTTCGAAACTGATTAGTAACAAAAAGACTTATTGAGCTACATTTAGCAAATCCAATACTGACCCACTTATATATTCAATCCCAATGGCAATCACGATAAAACCAATAATTCTTGAAATGGCATTGATACCCGATGCGCCCAGTGTTTTGGCTATTAAGTAAGAAGAACGCAATATCAAAAAGGTGATGAAACACACCAAAGCGACCGCTGTCAGTATGTACATACTGTTGACAGTCCAGCCATACTCTTGCTGAAATGTGATGAGTAATGAAATGGAACCCGGCCCGGCAAGCATAGGGATGGCCAGTGGTGTTAAAGAAAAACGTTCGGGTTGAGACAAATCTATCTGCACCCGTTTGTTTTTCATGCCTTTGTGTTTGGCAAATCGTCCGGTCAAGAGGGCAAAACCTGAGGAAACAATAATCAACCCACCGGCAATGCGCAGGGAGTTTAAACTGATTCCAAAAAACTGCAACAAATAGGTGCCTAGGAAAAATGAAATCAAAAGAATTACCAGCACATTAATGGCTGTGAGCAGTGCTGTTTTTTTACGTTCTGTAGTTTCTTCATCTTGTGTCAAACCCACAAAAATAGGCACCGTTCCCAGCGGATTTATAATTGAGAACAACGCCGCAAACGCATAGGGAAATAGATCCATTGTTTTTTATGGCAAAGGAACTGCTTCAAGATGTTTTAACAGTCACGGTAGTGTTATGTGAATGTGAAATTAAATTCACAAATCCTCAATCTGTGTAGGGGCATTGTCAATTTTATAATTGATGATCTTTTGAAAAAAGCGGTGGGTGCTTTTGTCTGTAGCACTCACTTTAATGAAATAATGATCTTTGTAAATGCTGTATTCTTCAGCTTTGCCTTTGTAGATATTGAGTTTGTAATAAGGTATGATTAATGCAAAGGATTCCAGCAAAGACCGAAAGCCCACAATAATACCGCCGGGGCGCATTTCTATATTACACACATTGCGGTTGTTGTCGAGAATGAGCAGGTTGTGTATTTCCAGACTTGTGGAGGTGATAAACAATTTGGGTGAGCCCACACCTTTCATTTTGATGCGTTCCACAAGCGGAAAAGGTGTTCCCACCTCCGCATCAATTTTTCTTCTAATTTCAGAATTGTTGTAAGAGACGTTTAAGAGCATATTTTTGTTTTAAAAATACAAATTGCTATCAATTTATCCTAATTTTTTATGTGATGAAAGCTAAAACAAGTTATGTAAATTTGATTAGAAACTCATCAAAATCACAAAAAGAAATCCAAAAACAAGTACCATTTTTTCTCCTTATCTTTGCAAGCTTAGAACAGCATAAAACAGACAAAAAATGACCTTACAGCAAACTCTGGAAGCCAAAATTAAAGAAGCTTTTTTATCACTATACAAAACCGAACTCCCATCAGTGGAATTTCAAGCTACTCGCAAAGAGTTTGAAGGTGATATCACCGTGGTTATTTTTCCAATGTTGCGACAGGTGAAGACCAATCCCGAGAAATTGGGAACTGAGTTGGGAGTTTTTTTAATGGCTCATCTTGATGAAGTAGCCCGTTTTAATGTGGTGAAAGGATTTTTAAACCTTGTCATTTCTGATAGTTATTACCTTGATTTTTTTAAAAATAGTAAGGACAATCCCAGTTATGGGTTTCAACCGGTTTTGCCAAATGCTCAAGCTGTAATGGTGGAATATGCATCACCCAACACTAACAAACCGCTTCATTTGGGGCATGTTAGAAATGTATTACTGGGTTATGCTGTTGCCGAAATTTTAAAAGCTTCCGGAAAAAAAGTTTATAAAACCCAAATCATAAATGACCGTGGCATTCATATTTGTAAAAGTATGCTTGCCTGGAAGAAATTTGGAAACGGTGAAACACCGGAAACTACCGGACTCAAAGGTGATAAATTGGTGGGGAATTATTATGTAAAGTTCGACAAAGAATATAAAAAAGAAATTGAATCACTCATTGCTGCCGGCAAAACTGAAGAAGAGGCCAAAAAAGAAGCCCCACTTTTACTGGAAGCTCAATTGATGCTTCAAAAATGGGAAAATGGCGATGAAGAAGTCGTACAGTTATGGGAAATGATGAATGGCTGGGTGTATTCAGGTTTCGAGACCACTTTTAAAAACATAGGAGTTGATTTTGATAAAAATTATTACGAAAGCAATACCTATCTGTTGGGGAAAGATGTCGTAAAAGAAGGTCTGGACAAAGGTGTTTTTTATCGCAAAGAAGATGGCAGTGTCTGGATAGACTTGACAGATGAAGGTCTTGACGAAAAAATTGTTTTGCGCAGTGATGGCACGGCGGTTTATATGACACAGGATATTGGCACGGCCATACAACGGGTTAAAGATTTTCCTGATATCGGCGGAATGGTTTATACCGTGGGGAACGAGCAAGATTACCACTTTAAAGTGCTGTTTCTTATTCTCAAAAAGCTGGGCTATGCCTGGGCAGAAAATTTATTCCATTTGAGTTATGGGATGGTGGACCTTCCCACCGGAAAAATGAAAAGTAGAGAAGGGACCGTGGTGGATGCAGACGACCTCATTGCTGATATGGCTCAAACAGCCAAAACAATTTCTGAAGAATTAGGAAAACTAGACGGTTATACAAAAACTGAAAAAGAGTCGTTGTACAGCACGATTGGTTTGGGGGCCTTAAAATATTATATCCTAAAGGTTGACCCAAAAAAACGTATCCTTTTCAATCCCGAAGAATCAGTAGATTTTCAGGGTAATACGGGACCTTTTATTCAATATACCTTTGCGCGCATACAGTCCATTTTACGAAAAGATCAAAATTCAACTTACTCCTTGCCTGCTGTTCTAGAAATGCACGAAAAGGAAAAGGAACTCATCAAACAATTACAGCTGTATCCTGAAGTGATTCAACAAGCCGCTTCAAGTTACAGCCCTGCATTGCTGGCTAACTTTATTTATGATTTGGTGAGAGCCTATAACTCTTTTTATCAAAGTGTGCCCATTCTTGCTGAAATTGAGGAAGATAAGCGGCAATTTAGAGTGCAGCTTTCGCGAAAGGTGGGAGCGGTTATTCAATCTTCTTTTAAGTTATTGGGAATTGAAGTTCCGGAGCGTATGTAATTAAAAAAAAGAGGCTGTCTATATAGGCAGCCTCTTTAAACATTTTAAAATCCTATTTGGAAATTTAATTACTTACGACTTGTTTGCCTTTTGAGGCATTAAATGCTAGGTTATAAACAACTAAACCAAATCCAATTTTGTTGATTGCATCTCCGATATTGTAAACAACATCCAGGTTTAGTCCGCCAAAAACACCCTCATACCATCCCGGTGTTCCAGCCATATAGCCTACTGGATAAATTGCCCAACCCACGAGAACAAACCAGCATAGAGCCTTGTGTGCTTTTAAAACGTCGCCGCCGGCTTTTTCAGCAAGTTTTCTTGCTTTGCCAAGCCAGATATCATACACGATCACAAAGTAAGCGATACCTGAGACAAGTCCCCAAATCCAAGCGTTACCTCTGTCAACAGTTTCACCAATATAACCTGTTACCAACATAACGACAGATAAGAAAATGAGTCGCCACATTAGTGATCGCTTTGCTCCTGCAATTACGAGTATCAAGTAAAACTCAACACACATTAAAGGAACTGTTAGGATCCAGTCAACATACCTAAAGAATGTTGGTGATTCTGCATAAGCTGCCCAGTAATCCCTCATATAGAGATAATGCACAGCAGCAATAAAAGTAATTAATCCCGAAACAAGGATTGAAGTTCGCCATTTCTTATCAAAAGTACTTAATGATAGAAAGAAAAATGCAGAAGCAGCCATCATGGCCATTGCTCCTGTAAAGAAAGTAAAACCTACATAGTCTGTAGCATCTATTTTTGATACTAGTAAAATTGTGTTAAAAAAAGAACTCATAATATAAAAGTTTTTAGTTTTGTTTAATCAAATTTAATATAAGTTAAACAAATAATTTTTATTTTAATAAAACATTATGATTTTGAACTAATATAGATTATGAACTACCTTGTAGAAATGAAATTTAATAATTATTTAATTCTAATTACTTTCTTTACTCTATGGATTACGGGGTTTTTATATGATACTTTTCATCAAAAGCTGGCTTTGTTTTTAATTTTGACGGTAGGAATGGTTCACGGAGCCAATGACATCTTGATTATTAAAAAAAACAACCCTGAAAAGTTTCACTTTGGTTTTACAATCTTGAAGTATTTACTTTACATTCTTTTTTTTGGTGTGCTTTATTACTTTCTCCCGAGACTATTTCTACTAATCTTTATTTTATTTAGTGCTTATCATTTTGGAGAGCAACACTGGCTTGATGACAAAAAAGAAACCACGGTATCAGAAAAGCTTTTTGCTTTTTCCTATGGGGGTTTTATTTTAACTCTTTTACTGGGGTTAAACTTTAATGAATCACAGCAAATTATTCAAGAAATTACTTCGTCTGTTGTTCCCCTGGAAGTCTATCAAGTTTCATTTGTTTTTTGTGCATTATTATTAGTTGTAACAGGCGTTTTGTTATTTAAAGGCAGGTTGGGTCTTGCACAAAATTTTTTACGGGAATTGTTAATTTTAGCTGTTTTGGCAATCATTTTTGAGAGGTCAACAATACTCTGGGGATTTGGCATTTATTTTATTATATGGCACTCGATTCCATCCATACGCTCTCAAATGTTGTACTTGTATAAAGACACCTCCATAAAAAGCATTTTCAACTATTTCAGTAAGTCTTTTATTTATTGGTTTGTTTCCATTTGTGGCTTAATGATTCTTATTTTCCTTTTCCGGGATGATAAAAAACTACTGTTATCCATATTATTCCCCTTTATTGCTGCTTTGACTTTTCCCCATGCCTTAGTGATAAACGATATGTTTAAGAAAAAAACCTAAGATCTCTTTTCTTAGTGCTCCTAAGTGCTGCATAGCTAAACCTTAAAAGCCCTAAACCAGACAATACTTTTTTAAATAACTAAATATTAAAACAGAATTTGCAGAGACATATTTGGAGTGAGCCCCAAAGAAACTTGTTCTACCTGATTGATTTGAAGATTTTCTGCATCGCTGCTACCATCTATGGTAAAGTAGGTATTCAATACGTTTTTCCGATTGGTAACATTCAGCAGTGCGGCATTAATTTTTGCATTGGTATTTGAACCTAATTTGAAATCATATTCAACAGAAACATCTGCTCTGAAATAATCATCATTTCGAGCCGTATTAGGGTCTTCAAATTGAATGACAGGCTGACCGTTTTCAATCACTATCGCATCACGACTAACAGGAATCGACACTGGTCTTCCTGTGTACCAATTGATTCCGGAAGCAATTTTAAAATGATTGAAACTGTAAGAAGTTGCCAAACTCACTTGGTGTCTGATGTCAAAATTATGCGGAAAAGATTCCGGTTCAAAATTTTCAAACGTATAATCGCTTTTTGCATAGGTATAGCTCAACCAGGTACTCCAGTTTTTGGTTTTTTTGTTGACGATGAATTCTATACCATTGGTCTCATAGTTTCCTGTAATACGCAAAAACTGTAATTGATTTTGAAATCCCTGATTGGCTGAAGTGATGTCATTTACTTTTTTTGAATAGGCTTCTGCTTGGAGTAACCAATTAAGTTTTTGATATTGAATATTAAACGAATATTGAGTACTATTCACGACAGGCACATCATCATTATTTGCGAGTACCCACCGGCGTTTTTCAACGCCCAGAAAATCACTCTGAAAATCGATGCGTTGGGTGACCGTTTGACTTTTTTGCTCAAAAGCAGCTTCAAGAGCAAAACCATTCCCCAATTTTTGATGAATATTCAAACGAGGTTCAATACGTGTGGCGTTGAATTTTTGAAAATAATTGAGTCTCAAACCGGCGGTAATATTGGTTTGTGTAGGTTCAATTTCCAGAAAATTACTTATGAATACAGCGTGTTTCAACAAGACTTCTTTCACAAAAGTGCGCACTAAAGGGATGTTCACTTCTTGTTTGTTGCTTATTCCGGTTTCGGTAAATTGATAGCCTGTTGAGAGCCGGTAATTATCTTTTATTTGCCAGTTAAAATCAAATTGTGCTCCACTTTCAATGACTTCATTTGACTGAATAAACTTTTGATTGGAAAAAATATCGAGGTTGGAAGCATCAATCAAATAATAGGTTCCATAAAGCAAAACCTCAGTATCCATAGCTTCATTCCAGTTGCGTTTCCACGAAAGTCCACCCGCAATACTGTTTTGGTCAAGCTCACTGGTTTCTGATGTTTGAGCGTTTTCTGTAGTGAAGGTTTTTGTAAAATTTAAACTGTTGTCGATCGCCAAAAAATTGAATTTAAACTGGTCTTTATCAGTTGGGGCATAGATGGCTTTCAAACTAAAATCATAAAACGTAAAATCATCTTCAGAACTTAGTTGACCTTGCTGATTGTTTTGAAGGTTAGTGATTTCTGTATCCTGAAATACCTTGTCAAAATATTGTTTAAAGGCGGGAGTTTCAAAGAAGTCAGTAAATGTGCGCCTTCCTGAGGTGTGAATGACTAGTTTTTCATTGATGGGTATTTTGGCAAAAGCACCTGCATTAATCATATTGATTTGAAAGCCGGCTTTGGTTTTTTCCGGAAATTCTTCTGAGGAATGCATAGAAATTAAGCCCGAAACACTTTCGCCAAAGCGAGCCGGGGTTCCATTTTTATAGAAAGAAACATTTTCAGTTAAATAGGGGTTAAAGCCTGAAATCATTCCAAAAAAATGACCGTTTTGATACATTCTGATGCCGTCCCATAAAATAAGGTTTTCGTCTGTGGTACCTCCTCTAATATTGATGTTTGAAATGGTTTCATCCACGCTATTAACACCCGGTAAGGCCTGTATCATTTGTAAAACATCGGGTTCTGTTAATCCGGGAAGATTACCAAAGGAACTGACGTCAAGTTTCAATGCTCCATCATTGGTTTTATTAATTCCTTTTGCAAAAATACTTTCCAGCACCACATCTCTTAGAAGACTTATTTGTGGTTTCATAGTTAAGGTCAAACAAGGGGCTGATTCCTGAATACTAGTAGCATTGACTAAAAGACTTTCAAAGCCCAAAAACCTGATTTCTATTTGCGCACCTACCTGTACATTTTTTAGTGTAAAAAGACCTTCAGAATTTGATAAAGTTGCTTGGTTTGTTCCCTTAACTTCAATGGTAGCACCTTCTAATGGGAAAAGTGTTTCCCCATTGATGAGGGTTGCACACAGGTTGATGAATGCATCCGGAGAAGCCGTTATTGCAATATAACGCTCGTCAATATATTTGAATGTCAATGATGTTTTTTTTGAAACTTCATCCAAAATTTCAGGGAGGGTTTGAGAAAAATCCGGTGGTGTGGAGCGACTGTTTTCTATCACTTCATTGGCGTAGGAAAATTTTACGTCATACAATTCTTCAATTTGTTGAAGAATTGTGAGTAGGGGTTGTTGGGTGTTTTGTGCATAAATTTGCTGGTTCCCATAAAGGAACAAAAGCAAGCTAACGATGTAAAGAATAGAATGCCCCCTAATTTGCCCCATAAATTGTTATGTTCCCATTTTGGTTTATCGTGTATTTTAATCCCAAAGGCATACAAATTGTTTTTAGTGCAGCTTCAAGATTGGTGTGGGTAAAAGCTCCCGTAAATCGGGAATTTGTGTCTACATTTTCAAGAGAAACAGAAACAGTATATTGGCGCTGTAGCTCTTCTACAACCCATTCTAATGGTTTGTTGTCAAAAGAACTTTCATCAAACATCCACCCGGGTTGGAGTGTACTTACTTTTTGCTGTGAGACAATTTCACCATCTTCAATGATAACGCTGTCACCGGCAGAAAGTTGTACACTGTTGTCATTAAAAGCAACAGCAACTTTTCCTTCATAGCAAGTCACGTGAAAATGAGCGCCTCTGCTTTGCACATTGAATTCTGTACCCACAACACTTACCACGCCCTGATTTGTTTTTACGTCAAACTTTTTGCCTTTAGCGACCTTAAAATAGGCCTCTCCATCTAGGGTAAGTTCACGGTTTTTCTTCCAGGAATTTTTATGGTATTCAATTTCAGAGCCGGCATTCAAAACCACTTCAGATTGATCGGGTAGGGTGAAGCTCTTTTTTTCGGCAATAGCTGCAGAAACCGAAGTGTCGAGGTTTGTTACATACAAAAAGCCTGTTACAATCAAAACCAGAACGGCTGCATATTTTAAAAGGTTTTTGTAGTTGAAAAGCGAAATGACTTTGGGTTGTTTTTTTGTCTTTTCAGAAAGCATCTTCCAGGCGTTGTCCTTATTAAATACTGGTGTTTGCATTTGTGAAGTGAGTTCTGAAATTTGGATATAATCACGAAAGGAATCTGAAGCTTTCAATTGTTTCAACTCAGCTTCCGTAATTTCGTTATTTAGATACTTATGTAGTAGTTCTTCATTCATCAGTTTTCGTTTAACTAATTATAAAACAAAGGTGTCGGTAAATACCCTACCTCGATTAGATATTTTTTATTTCTTTTCGCAAGGATTCCAGTGCCTGGCTCATTCTTTTTTCGACAGCTTTTACAGAAATTTCAAGAATTTCTGCTATCTCGCGGTATTTTTTGCCTTCAATACGGTTCATTAGAAAGGCTGTGCGCTGTGCTTCTGTTAAATTGGAAAGTGCTTTTTGGAGTTTTTGTTCAAACTCTTTTTCTTCTAATACATATTGAGGTGACTGCTCATTGATATGTGGAGTGGCTTTTTTGGTGAATTTCAAAACCACTTTTTGATGGGCAACTTCGTTGAGAAAACTATTGTTGCAAACGGTATAGAGAAAAGACTTGGCTTTTGCCTGAGGAACTTTTGCGCAGTTTTCCCAGAGTTTGATGAATGCCTCCTGAACCAAGTCTTCAGATTGAGCGACATTACCACATTTAAAATAGATGAAATTATAGATCGATGGCGACAGCGTTTGAAACAACTTGTTATAAACTGATTCTTTGCAGACAGTATCGTGTTCACTCATAAATTTATTTTTAATATGTAAATGTATTTAAAAGTTTTTAAAAATTGTGGGTAGGGTATTTTATATCTTTACTGTTCTATTGTTATATAAGGTAAAAACCATGAAGCACTTCAACTTAAAAATAACTTACTTTCTAGTAATAAGTCTTTTTTTTATTTCCTGCCAAAAGGAGGAAATTGATATCATAGATGAAACTCCCGGAGATGCAATTACACTTGAAACCCCTTTGACTAATCTTCTTCTCAATACCACTCAAAACAATGGAGGTGTTGATGATTTTATTGATGGTACCTCTTGCTCGTCCATTCAGTTTCCCTATCAGGTCATCATTAATGGGCAGACCATTACCATCTCTGATGAAACAGACTTACTCCCAATAGCAAATACAACGGCACCCATTACTATTGTTTTTCCAATCACTGTTGTTTTTGAGGATTTTTCAACTCTCGTTGTAAACAGTCAACAGGAGTTAAATGCTTTGGGTCAACTGTGTGAAACTTTAAATGAAGCGATTGATTGTGTCGAACTGGTCTATCCCATCACACTTTTTATCTTTAATTCAAACAATGAGCAGACCGGAAGTGTGGTTATTAATAGCAATATCGATTTATTTCTCTTCTTGAGTTCGCTTGAGCCGGGTGTTTTTGTACAAATTGATTTTCCAATTACGGTTATTTTAGCAGACGGCACTACTGTCACAGTAACCACAAATGAACAACTGCAGACTCTTATCGAAAACTGTGAAGATGTTGTGACCGATCCACCGCCAAATCCTCTTGATTTAGAAACTGTTTTAACAACAGATATCTGGTATGTGTCCTACTATTTTGATGATGAAGATCAAACAGATGATTTTGGGGGCTATGCGTTTACGTTCAATAGTGACGGTACCGCTAATGCGTCAAATGGTTCAAACACGGTTCCCGGAAGTTGGTCTGTCACTAATTCCAGTGGCGGACAACTCAAGTTAAACCTTGATTTTGGAGTTGACAATCCTTTTGACGAACTGGAAGACGACTGGAATGTCACAGAATTTTCTAACGAAATAATCAAACTTTTTGATATAAGCGGGGGCGATGGAAGTACAGACTATCTGAACTTTTCCAGAACACCCACGCAAGGTGGTGGCGGCGGAGGAAACCCTGTTGTACAGGAATTAAAAGACATTCTCACAGACGGAAACTGGTTTGTGGCCCTGTACCTTGAAGATGGTGAAGATGATGAAACATCAAACTTCAACTCTTTTAGTTTTGATTTTCTACAAAACGGAACTGTAGAAGTATCAAATTCACAAGTGACTCTCCAAGGAACCTGGCAGGTCACAATAGACAGTGACGATAACTTGGAGCTTGTTTTAAATTTCTCCAGTAATTTTCCGCTTGACGAACTGGATGATGATTGGCTGGTTATTGAATTTCAAAACAATCAAGTCAAACTTGCTGATGACGACGATTCTGATGCCGATATTTTAATTTTTGAAAAATTTTAGACCAATAAATAATTATAATTAAATTTAAATTTTATGAAAAGTAAACACCTTTTAAGTATTTTTTCAGCACTCTTTATGAGCCTGTTGTTGTTTTCTTGTAGTAGTGATGACGACTCAAACTCGGGTGACTCTGCAACAGTAATCGCTCAGCTTGAAACCTCAATAAAATCTGGTACCTGGCGTGTAAGTAACTTTAATGAAGACGGTAACAATCAAACCAGTGATTTTAATGGTTATGTTTTTACTTTTAGTGAGGGAGGAGTTGTGGCGGCATCCAATGGAACAACCACAATTACCGGAACCTGGGTGACCAGCATTGGAAGCAGCAGCAGCAGTAGCGGATCCAATCCAAAATTTATTTTAGAATTTAATGTCTCTAATGGTCCCTTTGAAGAAATTAGTGAAGACTGGCGCATCGAAAGTTCCACAAACACAAAAATTGATTTAAAACACGTGAGCGGTGGCGATGGAAGTATCGACCTGCTGACTTTTACTAAGATCTAGTTTTCCCTTTTTTTATCCCCAATTTGTTAGTGTCAAGTCCCTTTGCCTTTTGGTGAAGGGGCTTTGTTTTTGCAGGATTGTTTGGTTTTTTATTTTCCATCGGACCTCGTAAATGGATGATTAATCCGTTGAGGAAGTTGCGTAAAAACTGGTCGCCACATTCCATATATTTGGGATGATCTTCTTTTCTGAACAAAGCGCCCAATTCAGATTTTGAAACTTGAAAATCAACCAGTTTCATTATGGAGACGATGTCATCATTGGTCAGTTTTAAAGCCACTCTCAGCTTTTTAAGGATGTCGTTGTTTGTCATCAAGTAAATTTTTGTATAAGCTTCTGCTAAAATAGACTATAAAATTAACCATTATTTTTTGTAAATTTGGTTAAAACAGAAAACTATGAAATCTTTATTTTTACTTTTTTTACTTTTCGCTTTCAATATTCAGCTTTTTGCACAAGATACTTTTTCGATTATAGCCGTTGACCCTGTGACCGGGGAAATTGGTTCTGCAGGAGCCTCTTGTGTAACAGGAGTGGGAGCCTCAGGTATTATTGATATTATCACTAAAATTATTCCGGGACGGGGCGGAGTGAATTCCCAAGCTTGGGTATGCATTCCCAATGTCAACCTTAACAATGCCATTGACCAAATGGAAAATGGTGCAAGTCCTTCAGAAATTATTGATTGGTTACTCAATAATGATGCTTGTTCAAGTCAAAACTTCAATCCGGAGTACAGACAATATGGTATTGCAGATTTTGACCCTGATGGAAATCCACGGGTTGCCGGTTTTACCGGAAGTCAGGCAGATGATTATAAAGAAGACCGCCAGGGAGCTACCTTTAGCATTCAGGGAAATATTTTATTGAATCAAACGGTCATTGACAATATGGAAAATAATTTCAACAGTACAGAAGGGACTTTGGCTGATAAATTAATGGCTGCGATGCAGGGTGCCAATCTACCCGGTGCTGACTCTCGTTGCTTGTCTGCGGGAACCTCATCAACCACTGCTTATTTATTGGTCTACAGACCCGATGATGACCCATCAGATCCATACCTTCGACTTAATGTTGGGCAACAGTCACCAGGAATTGAACCGATTGATCTTCTTCAGGATTTGTATGATTCTTTTTTGAGTGCCGGTGACTTTTCGCTTGCATCTCAAATTCAAATATTTCCCAATCCCGCGACTAATTTTATCAACATCACACTGGCTTCAGGAATTGTTATTGATAAATTAACGGTTTATAACTTAGAAGGAAAATCAATCAACTATGCCCTGTCAGAGACATCTGCTTCAAAATTAGTCATAGATACAGAGCCCTTTTTAGCCGGTATGTATTTCTTAAGTATAGAGACCGCTCAAGGCAATGTTACATTTAAATTTTTAAAGAAATAGAGCGTTACTTGTTATACAAAGCTTTTCCCGCTTCTTCATATTTGTCTCCTGCTGTCCAAAAAGGTTTTTTGGGATTGTTTCCAATAAGTCTTCCGGCGAGTACATAGGATTTAAAAAACTTGACCAAATAATCATAATCTACAGTTTGCGCCTCGTCGTTGGGTTTGTGATAGGTTTCAGTGACTTGTCCTGAAAAAGAAGTGAATCCCATAGAGAAGGTTGGTGCGGGGATACCTTTTCTGGCAAAATTGATGTTGTCACTGCGTTCAAACAGATTCTGTTCCGGTGCGGGATCATCAATAGCGGTTAAACCGAAAGCTGTTGCAGCAACTTTTATGTCATTTTCGGCTGTGGTTCTTCCCAATCCAAAAATAGTAATCAGAGAGGTGTCATTATAGCCGGCATTGTCACTGTTAAAGCAAAAAACCATTTTTTCCAGAGGTAGTAAAGGGTTTTCAACATAATAGGTGCTTCCGTGTAAACCCATTTCTTCACCGGTATATAAAATAAATAAAGCACTTCTTTTTGTGGGGTATTTGGCTAAATTTTCTGCCATACTTAAAACGGTTGTTATACCCACTACATTGTCTCTGGCTCCATTGTAAATCGAGTCTCCTGTAGCGTCAGGCGTGCCAATGCCCACGTGGTCGTAGTGACCTGAATAAATAATGTATTCCTCTTTGAGTTTGGGGTCTGAGCCTTCTATCATCGCGACAACATTGCGACACAAAATGGTTTGCTCTTCAATACCCGAAATGGTCACTTTTGCAAAATTACTGCGTTTTGTTGCTAACGAGTTTGCGGTTTCGTTATTGGGGTCAATCGACCAGATATAATTAAAATCGTCTTCTTCATCTTCATCACTTTGAAGTGTCATGCGGCTTTCGCCGAAAGCATTCTCAATATAACTCCAAACAATGGGATTGATATTAGCAAGCTCTACCACCGCTTTAGCACCGTGCTTTTTAGCGAGTTCTCTTTTTTCTTCCATCAATCGAAACATATCCTGCGGACTGGTTGCAGTTTTGCTTCCGGCTTTGATATAGACTAGTTTTCCGGCGACATCCTGTCCCACATAGTCATTTTCCAAACCATAATTGAGGTAAACTGCTGCACCGTCATAACTGAAATTTCCACCACCCACGGGAACGGGAGCTGTTGCAACTTCTTCACCATTTATGAGGAGATTGCGAGTTGTAGCTGGAGTGGTTTTTGAGAATGGAACATCCTGAAAATAACCATTAGCCCCGGGAACGGGTTTTGCTCCATAAGAACGAAAAGCATTGGCTAGATACTGCGCAGCTATTTTGATTTCATGTGTCCCGGTGGCTCTGCCTTTGAGTTCGTCACTGGCAAGGAAATATATATGGCCTTCGATTTTTTCTTTGGTAATGAATGAGGCTGCGAGTTCTTTGTCTGTTTGGGCATAAGTAATTCCGGCAAAAAGCAAGAGTGTGAAAGCTAAAATATTTTTCATTTTTTTTAATTTAATTATCTATTTGTTGCAAAAATTTGGCAATTGTTACAAAGAAACAAAATCTCTTTTACTTGAAAACGTTGGGTTTTAATTTTATTTCTCAAATTCGAAAAAGAAAAATACCACCGCTGCCCATTCTTTTTTTATCCCTTTTGAATAGCCAATGGTGCTGTAACTGCTGTTTTGCACCCTGCCGTCTTCTTTTACATAGCCTATGGTGGAGTAGCTGCTGTTTTGCACCCTACCATCTTCTTTTACATAGCCCACTGTGCTGTAACTGCTATTCTGAATTCTTCCATCATCACGAATATACCCAATGGTTGAATAACTACTGTTTTGGATCCTGCCATCATCTCTAATATACCCCACAGTACTGTAACTGGAATTTTGTATGGTGCCATCTGATTTTATATAACCTGTGGTACTGTAACTGGAGTTTTGAATGGTTTGAGAGTTCACTCCCTGAAAGATTAAAAAGCTTAAAGCGAAAATGAATAGTGGTTTCATGGTTTAGCGTATTTTGTGTATTACCCTACAAACATATCAACTACTTTGCCAAAAAGAGGAACAAGTGGTCAGTAGCAGTATTTAGGAAGGGGTGAGTTTGTGAGTCTTTGAGAAATTAATTTAATACTTACTCATACTGTGGTTTCACGCAAAGGGCGCGCAAAGATTTTTCGCAAAGAATCCAAAGATTCATATTAAAGAGAAAAAAAAAGCTCCTGATTTGAAACAGGAGCCTTTATGCTATTATATAGAAAAATTTATTTAATCATCTCATAACTGCGTTTAATAAATGCAGTTAACTCTTCTCCTTTCAAAAGGTTTTGAGAAAGCCGTGCTAAATCCAGTGCCTGATTGACCAAGCGTTCTTTTTTCTTTTGGGTTTTGGTATTGAGAATTTCTGAAATTAATTCGTGATTGGTGTTTACCACGAGGTTGTACATTTCGGGCATATTCCCCATTCCAAACATGCCGCCACCACCGGTTTGGCTCATTTCTTTCATTCTACGCATAAACTCCGGTTGGGTGATGATAAAGGGATTGGCGTGGCTGTCCATTGCTTCCAGTTGCACACTGAATTTTTGCTTTGGTACAATTTCTTCAAGTGTGGTTTTCAGGGTTTCCTTTTCTTCATCACTCAATTTGGAAATAACTGCATCCTCTTTTTTGATGAGGTTGTCGATGTGGTCGCCGTCCACACGCACAAAGCTTACCTTTTCTTTTTCGCTTTCCAGTTTTTGGATGAGGTGTGACACAATGGGTGAATCCAGAAGCAATACCTCATAGCCTTTTTCTTTCGCAGTAGCGATATAAGCGTGTTGTGCATCTTTGTCTCCGGCATAGAGAATAACGAGCTTGTCGTCTTTGTCTGTTTGTTTGTCTTTTATTTTCTCTACTAATTCATCATAGGTGAAATAAGTACCATCAACAGTGGGGTAGAGGGCAAATTTTTGTGCTTTTTCAAAGAATTTATCTTCAGAGAGCATTCCATACTCAATAACGATTTTGATATCGTCCCACTTCTTTTCAAAGTCTTCGCGGTTTTCATTAAACAAGGAGTTTAATTTATCTGCCACTTTGCGGGTGATGTAGCTGGAGATTTTCTTTACAGCACCATCGGCTTGTAAGTAACTTCTTGAGACATTCAATGGAATGTCAGGAGAATCAATGACACCTCTTAGCATGGTTAAAAATTCAGGAACGATGCCTTCTACATTATCTGTGACAAACACCTGATTTTGATATAATTGTATGCGGTCTTTTTGCATATTCATATCCTGACCCAGCTTAGGAAAATATAAAATTCCGGTGAGGTTGAAAGGATAATCTACATTGAGGTGAATATTGAAAAGAGGTTCTTCAAATTGCATTGGGTAGAGCTCACGGTAGAAATCTTTGTAGTCTTCATCCTTGAGTTCTGTGGGTGTTTTTGTCCAGGCAGGGTTCGGATTATTGATGATGTTGTCAACTTCCTCAGTGGGAGCCGGGTCTTCTTCTTTGGCACCTTCGGGCTTTGGTAAGGTTTCTGTTCGGGTGCCAAACTTGATGGGCACCGGCATAAATTTGTTGTATTTGGTTAACAACTCACTGATGCGGTTTTCTTCTAAAAACTCAGTGCTGTCGTCTGCAATATGGAGGATGATTTCGGTGCCTCTTTCTTTTTTATTGCTTTTTTTGAGAGTAAATTCGGGTGAGCCATCACAGGTCCAGTGTGCTGCCTGAGCATCGGTATATGATTTTGTGATGATTTCCACTTTCTTGGCAACCATAAAAGCCGAGTAGAAACCTAGTCCGAAATGCCCTATGATACCGGCATCTTTTCCGTTTTTATCTTTGTATTTTTCGATAAACTCTTCAGCCCCTGAAAAGGCAATTTGATTGATGTATTTTTCTACCTCTTCAGCAGTCATTCCCACTCCTTGATCTAAAACATGGAGCGTTTTCTTGTCTTTATCAATTTTTACCTCAATAATGGGGTTTCCATATTCAACCTTGCTTTCGCCAATAGCGGCGAGGTGTTTGAGTTTTTGGGTTGCGTCTGTCGCATTTGAAATAAGCTCCCGAAGAAAGATTTCGTGGTCGCTGTATAAAAACTTTTTAATTAACGGAAAGATATTCTCTACCGATACATTAATGTTTCCTTTTGCCATAATATGTTCTGTTTATAAATGTTTCAAAAGGTAAGGCAAAAAAAGTACCAAGAGGTGAGAGGTGACAAGTTGACACTTGATTGGTGTGTTTTTTAAGAATTTCATAAAATATAAATATTCGAAAAATCAATTTCAAAGAGAACAGCTTTACGAATCAATAAAACCTTTTTAAACACAAAACTACCCTTGAGAGATACATCAAGGGTAGTTTTTGAACAGAAAGAAAACTGTTTATTTTACAATTAATTTCTTAATCTGTGTAACATTACTTTGTTTAATACTTATAAAATACAATCCGCTGGAATAGTTTGTCAGATTTAAAACGGCACTGTTATTTCCATCCAGTGATAGGGAGTTTGATTTGAAAACAATTTGGCCTATCGTGTTTGTGATTGTAACTTCTAAATCACTTTCTGGAGTGTTTTGAAAGCGTAAAAACACTTCATTTGATGCAGGGTTTGGATACATCACAAATGGGTTACTTTCATTAGTTTGTGTGCTAAGAACTCCTTCAATGTTGATGTTATCGATAAAAGTACTGTTTCCATACCCATTTACATTGATAAATCTGAAAAGTGCAATGTTTCCAAGATAATCTGCAAGGTCAACTTCTTCAGTTCTCCAGTTTCCGGGAGAAGTGGGTGTCCAGTTTGAAGTTGCAAAATTGGAAATCGTTGATAGATCCATACCATCTTTTTCATAAACAGTAGTGAAAGTCTCACCACAATCTATGGAGATTTCAACTCGTAACCCATCAGAAAATGTATTTGAATATTGAGCTTTTGCCAAATCAAATGTCATTAAAGCTGAGTTAGCATTAGTTAAATCAAAAATTTCTGTTTGGAAAGCGTCTTCCTCGCCGGAAGCATTATAAGAAAAGTTGTTGATATAACTGGTGGTTGAAAAATTACCGTCACTACCTAAAATTTGAACTCTTTCTTCCCAAGTTATCTCATCATCCGGGTTTAAAATTACCCAACCATTTGGTGGAAATCCGTTGGTTTCAAAGTTTTCCGTAAAATCCAGTGATGTGGCTTCGGTATTGGCGTAAAAGCTCAACTCTTCTTCATTGTTTGTAGTATTTTGATCACCGGGATTAATGACCTCAACAACTAAGGTATATTCTCCTGCATCTGTTAAGGAAACAGGGGTGTCAAATTCATAAACAATTTGTTGACCGGAGTTGAGTGTGCCGGTAAACGTCTCTTCCACAGCATTCTGGCCACTAATCTGATAGCGCATTGTAAAATCGCTCTGTGCATCTATTCCGGTATTTACTACCGTTGCAGAAATGACAACCGGAGTGTCATCACAAACAAAATTAAAATCACTGGGTTCATTGTTTATAGAGAGCAAGGACATATCATTAGACAAAGAGCAATTTAGTAAACCACCGGCATAAAATAATGCATTGGATCTACGTGATTCCCAGCCTAAAGTAGCGTTCTTGGCGACAGCCGCAAACCAGATTGGATCGTCAGGATCGGTAATTGATATGGTAATAGAATTGGTATTAGTTGTACCTGCTACCTCCATGTATTTTTCGCCTAGGACATAAAAATCGTAAGATTCAGCTCCGGGAACAGCATTCCAGCTAAAAGAGGCATCTTCAGGGCAAACTTGTGTCACTTGAATGAGACCACCCGGGAAATTTGCAATTGAAAAATTAGCATCACTCACATCTTGGTTTACACCGCTAGTAACTCTTACAAGAGCCTCTCCGGTGATTTCATTAGGAGTCGTCCAGGAATATAATCTCAAATTATTATTTACTGTGGTGATTGTCGACCAGCTTACACCATTGTCTATAGAGTATTCAAGTAGAAAGTCTTCGGTGGTGTTTGTGGCATCCCAATGAATAACTTCTTGTCCGCCCGGGAAATAGCTCTCTTCACCATTCGGATAGGTAACAACCAATTGCTCAGTAATTACTTCATAAACTACAAAGTATTCCTGAGGACCTAAAGGCACATTAAAACCGGTGATTTCAATATCATAATTTCCGGCATCGGGATTGTTTATGAGTACTTGCTCCATGTTGTTCAGTCTGTCGATACCATTTGTCGCAGGTGTATCAAGATTTACGGGGTTTGGTGTTGAATCGAGTATCCATGGTAATAACGAATTTGTTGAAGGATCCTTGACCACCAAGTCTAAATCATTGACAAGAGCTGTATTTGATCCCGCTGCTGCCGCCGGGTCATTCCAATAAAGCATAAAACGCACTTGTGATGTTCCGGTAGGTACATTAATTGTGTGAGTGTTTGTCACTCCCTGAGAAATGTCATCACTTAAATGTCTTCCGTCTTCAATGAGTCTGCCTGCTCTGTTTCCATTAACAATGCCCCATCCAAATTTAAAATCGGGACCCACATTGCCATAATCGCTTGCAGTATTTAAAAGCGTTGCTTTTATCAATGCGGAAGGTGGATGGTCACCCCCATTTAATTCAGCATACAATTCATATAATTGAGCTGATACTCCGGCAATTCCGGGTGCTGCACCCGAAGTTCCACCAAAAGATTGATATTGATTGTTTTCGTTGGTTGAACCTTGGCCTTGACCATGTGCGGTGATATCAGGTTTTATTCTACCGTCATGTGCCGGTCCTCTACTGCTTGAACCCACTAGCGAACCATCAAAAAAGACATTGGCAGTTGCAATGACATTTTTGCCTTGTTTGTGCCCTCCGGTGATATTTCCCCATTGGTTTCCTGCACCATATCCACAATTGTTATTGTTTGAATTTCCGCCAGAAAAAACATGCATTAATGATGGAATCGTATTTGATTGCAAATCTACGGTTTGAGCTGTGGTTGTATATCCTGCATTACAGCCGTTACTGTATGATGAGTTTGTTATTTGGACAATGTCATTGTTGATGTAGTTTTGTGTGGCAGTATCTAAAAAATTAGAGGCATAGTTTGTAACATAAACATCTGCACCTGCAGCCATTCCTCTCAAATCGGGATTTAAGTTACCGGCCCCTGCCATAATACCTGCAACACCATCACCATGAGTTTGACCAGATCCGCTGGCGGCACTGTTATTTATTCTTCCCTGAAAATCAATATGAGGCCCCACAATACCATCATCTCTCACTAGAACGCCCACTCCGACGCCTGTATAGTTTGTGCCCACACTTGTTTGAGGATCCAGACTGTTGGCCCTGTGTAAACTTCGTCCTCGTGTGTCGTCTTTGACATCAGGTGGAACGATTAATTCAATCCACTTTACAAAGGGAAGGTTTGCAAGTTCTTCCAAACAATTGTCTGGAATTGACAAATCAATCAAATTTGTATTTTTGTATTGTTGCTTTACTTTTATTTGAAGAACTGCCAGTTGGTCTATTACATATTGTACATTCACATTCTTGTGAAATTGTAAAGTTACCAGGTAATTATCGCCATCCATAGCCCAGGACTCAAATGGCGGGTTTTTTAATTCTTTGGAGATTTTAAAATCGGCTTCTAAGGGTATTATACCCCTCACACCATTGTCTCTTAAAAAGCTAACTGAAGTGTTTTCCGGAAAGAAAAACAAATAGGTTTTGTGAGGAATGTATTCTAAAAGTTCAAGATTAGCACTTTTGAACCTGTCTTGAATGGTTTGGTTTGGAGTTTCATAAAACTGAATCCAACCGAAGTAACCATTATCAAAATGAGATTTTTCGGGCATTTGATTCCATTCAAAGCTTTGAATGTTTTCAGGAAAATCAATGGTAGTATCCTGGAATTGAATCGTGTAATTGTTTTGTGCAAAGGAGAGGTTGAAAACAAAAATAAGGGATAAAAGTCCCCATATTTTTATTCTAGACATAAGATAGAAGTACGTTTTTTTCATGATAAGAATTTCATTTTAAAATGTTTAAGCTTCAAATATATTCATTTAACGTTTATTAATTTAAATTTTTTAGTTAAAAAAAAACACCCACTTACTTATCAAGAATTGATTTTCTATCATTTTTTTGTTGTCATTATCCATAAGGCAATCCCTTTTAGTATCTTTGTTGCCTGATGAAAAATGAAATTCAAAATTTAGTCGATCAAGGGGTCATGCTTCCGTTAATGGAAGAGTTTTATACCATTCAAGGAGAGGGTTTTCACAAGGGAACAGCAGCTTATTTTATAAGAGTGGGTGGTTGTGATGTGGGCTGTCACTGGTGTGATGTGAAGGAAAGTTGGAATGCAGATATTCACCCACCTACGGCTATTGATCAAATTGTAAAAAATGCTTCCCGCTATTCAAATACAATCGTTGTAACAGGCGGCGAACCATTAACCTGGAATATGGACCCTCTTACGAGCAGTTTAAAAGAGAAAAATCTTCAAATACACATTGAGACTTCAGGTGCCTATGAGTTGACGGGTGAGTGGGACTGGATATGCCTTTCGCCAAAAAAAATAAAGTTACCCAAAGATGAAATTTACCAAAAGGCACATGAATTGAAAATGATTATTTACAATCAGGATGATTTTCGCTTTGCTGAAGAACAAGCTGCAAAAGTAAATAAACAGTGCATTCTCTACTTACAGCCCGAATGGAGTAAAAGAGAAAAAATGATGCCCGTAATTGTTGACTATGTTATGAAAAATCCGAAGTGGAAAGTATCACTTCAAACACATAAATACCTTAATATCCCCTGATTTTATTTTACTTTTTTAAACGGTACTTCTATAAATCTATCATCCCAGCCAATCATAAGGCTTACTCCATCAGTATTGGGCTTAAATGCCATCGACAAAGACTCGATAGTTGCTGCGGCACTTTTTGAAGGCACCGTTATTCGAGCTTCATCTAGTTTTTCATCATAATTATAGGCACCCCAGGCATTGGTGTCACAGTTTATAATGACGACCCATTCTTTTTCTTTGGGAATAGTGTAAAGTGTGTAAGTGCCAGGTACTATAGTTGCATTTCCAAATTTCAAAGTTTCATAAATCTCAAGTTCTGTGGCTTCATTGGCTCCTGTGCGCCATACTTTTCCATAGGGCACTAACTCCCCAAAGATTTTCCGATTTTTCTTTTGAGGACGACTGTAAATGACCCTTATGATGGGTGACATATTATCATTTCGGGCAATGTTTATGTCCAATGGGCTGGCATCAAGTTTAGGGAATTCCTGAGCTTTTACGTCGAAAGAATTGCTTAAAATAAACCCGAAAATAAGTAGTAAAACTGTATACTTTTTCATTAAATATCTTTTAAATGGTAATATAAAATAATTTTTTTTCACAATATAACGATTCTGTAACGATGAAATTATTTAAACTATGTTAAATAAAAATCGAGCCCAACCAATACGATTAATTCAATTTAATTTTCCACATATATTTGTTAATAACTTGGCGCTTAAAAAGTGTGTTAACCCCTAAATTTACTATTGCTTTTGTTATATTTGCTCGTTAAGCTTTTTTAGTTAAAAACACAGAAAAAAAGCTTTTGAAAAATAAAAATTTCAACTAAAAATTTATGAGCGAAGAATCAAAGAAAAATTATAGTGCCGACAGCATTCAGGCGCTGGAAGGAATGGAGCATGTGCGTAAACGTCCTTCCATGTACATTGGAGACACTGGGATAAGAGGTTTGCACCATTTGGTGTATGAAGTCGTTGATAACTCTATTGACGAGGCTATGGGAGGTTATTGTGATACCATTCATATCTGGATTAATGAAGACGGCTCCCTTTCTGTAAAAGATAACGGTCGGGGAATTCCGGTTGATCTTCATAAGAAAGAAGGTGTTTCTGCCCTTGAAGTCGTGATGACAAAAATTGGTGCCGGCGGAAAATTTGATAAAGATTCCTATAAGGTTTCAGGTGGTTTGCACGGTGTGGGAGTTTCTGTTGTGAATGCCTTATCAACAGACTTAAAAGCTACCGTTTACAGAGATGGCAAAATTTGGGAACAAGAGTATAAATTAGGGAAAGCACAATACCCGGTTAAGTCAGTTGGAGAAACAGATGATAGAGGAACCTTGATTACGTTTACTCCAGATTCTGATATTTTTCAGCAAACTACAGAATTTAATTACGATACACTCGCAGGCAGAATGCGGGAACTTTCTTTTCTAAATAAAGGAATTACTATCACCATTACAGACAGAAGATACCCAAATGAAGACGGTACTTTTGAAACAGAAACTTTCTACAGTGATGAAGGGTTAAAAGAATTTATCCGCTTTTTGGACGGAAACAGAGAACCCATTATCAAGAATGTAATTTCGCTGGAATCTGAAAAAAATGATATTCCTGTCGAAGTAGCGATGATTTACAACAACTCCTTTAATGAAAATTTGCACTCTTATGTAAATTACATCAACACACACGAGGGAGGAACCCACCTTTCAGGATTTAGACGCGGATTGACAACAACTTTAAAGAAGTATGCTGATAATTCAGGGATGCTCGACAAGCTGAAGTTTGAAATTTCAGGAGATGACTTCAGAGAAGGATTGACAGCTATTATTTCTGTTAAAGTAGCCGAGCCTCAATTTGAGGGTCAAACAAAAACCAAACTAGGAAACAGAGAGGTGACAGCCGCCGTGAGTCAGGCAGTTTCTGAAATGCTCACAGATTATCTGGAAGAAAACCCTGATGATGCAAAAATCATCGTTCAAAAAGTAATACTTGCGGCTCAGGCACGTCACGCGGCTAATAAAGCACGTGAAATGGTGCAGCGCAAAACTGTTATGAGTATAGGGGGTCTGCCGGGAAAATTATCTGATTGTTCTGAAGAAGACCCATCTTTATGTGAAGTATTCCTGGTGGAGGGTGATTCAGCAGGTGGAACGGCAAAGCAAGGACGCGACAGAAACTTTCAGGCAATATTACCTTTACGTGGTAAAATTTTGAACGTTGAAAAAGCGATGCAACACAAGGTTTTTGAAAATGAAGAAATCAGAAACATTTATACTGCCCTTGGTGTTACGATAGGAACTGAAGAAGACAGCAAGGCACTAAACCTTTCAAAATTAAGATACCATAAAATAGTTATTATGTGTGATGCTGATGTGGATGGTAGCCACATCGCCACGTTGATCTTGACTTTCTTCTTTCGCTATATGCGTGAGTTGATTGAAGCCGGTCACGTCTATATTGCAACGCCTCCTTTATATTTAATCAAAAAAGGAAATAAAAAGGCCTATGCGTGGAGTGAAAAAGAACGCGAAGCACTCAATGCAGAATATGGAGGAAGTGCTGCCATTCAGCGTTATAAAGGTCTTGGTGAGATGAATGCAGAGCAACTTTGGGATACGACAATGAACCCGGAGTATAGAACGCTACGTCAAGTTACAATTGATAACCTAAGTGAAGCAGATCGTATTTTCTCTATGTTAATGGGAGACGAAGTGCCACCACGTAGAGAGTTTATCGAGAAAAATGCAATTTATGCTAATATAGACGCATAAGGAAACCGTACAGTTTGATAAATTAAAACCCTCAAAGAGATTTTTTTGAGGGTTTTTCTTTTAAATTTACCTCACTTAGGGTTTTATTTTTTTAAACTGTTATAGTTTATAATCACTTGAATGTCAAAAAAAATAATTATGAAAAAATGGAGTGTTTTACTATTGCTTTCAATTGGGATGATATCCCATGCCCAAAATCAACTCGAAGACCTTCTTGCCGCAGGAATCGAAGATGCGCAACGCTTTTCTGAAGGATATATAACTCCCGCAGCAGAGGGAATAATCTATAACTTGTCAAACGGTTGGATTCAATCTGCTGAAGTTAAAAAACCACTTAAATTTGAAATTTCTTTTGTTGGAAATGCGACATTTGTGAAGGAAGAAAAAAGAAATTTCACACTCAATACTGCAGATTACAACAATTTATACTTTCGAGATGAAAGTTCTGTAAAAAATGTAGCAACCGCTTTTGGCGAAAACAATCCAGATATTAGGGTTTATGCTGTCGTAACAGATGGTACCGGTCTCTTTGAAGAAGAAGTGGAATTCAATCTTCCTCAGGGCTTGGCATCAGAAAACATGAATTTTTTACCCTCAGCTTTTTTACAGGCAAGAGTGGGAATTTTTAAAGCCACCGAATTAAAGATTCGTTACTTCCCGAAAATAGATTATGAAGATGTGAAGACAGGACTCATCGGTTTTGGGCTGCAACATGAATTTTCGCAATGGTTTTCTCAAGACGACCTTTTACCTGTTGCGATTTCCGGATTTATTGGTTTTACAAACTTCAACGGAAGCTTTGATTTTACAGACAGTCAGATTATTGAAGGTAGCAGACAGCGTTTTGAAGTCAATCAAAACAGTTGGTTGCTTCAGCTACACGCCTCAACAAAACTACCGGTGATTAATTTTTATGGCGGGCTGGGTTATGTGACCGGAACTTCAGACTTTGATGTTTTGGGAACTTATACAGTCAGAGCCGGTACTCCTTTAACCGAAACGTCCAGCACATTTGAAGACCCTTTTTCAATTAATACTAAAGTTTCAGGAGTCAAAGCGACACTGGGAACACGATTAAGTCTTGCTTTTTTCAGTATTTACGCCGAATACAACTTCGCTGAATACAGCACCGCAAGTGCCGGAATCGGTTTTGGAATTTAATGCATTAAAGCTCAATTTTTTGCCGAGATATTTGTAATTTTGCACTTTCATTTTTAACTCTAAAACAATACTATATGAAAGTTACAGTTGTAGGTGCAGGAGCCGTTGGTGCAAGTTGTGCAGAATACATCGCCATTAAGGATTTTGCAGAAGAAGTAGTCCTATTGGACATCAAAGAAGGATTTGCAGAAGGAAAAGCTATGGATTTGATGCAAACAGCATCTCTAATGGGTTTTGACACAAAAATCACAGGAACCACAAACGATTATTCTAAAACAGCAGGCAGTGATGTTGCTGTGATAACAAGTGGAATTCCACGTAAACCGGGAATGACCCGCGAAGAATTGATTGACATCAATGCCGGTATCGTAAAATCGGTTTCTGAAAATTTGGTAAAACATTCTCCAAATGTAATTCTAATCGTGGTGAGTAACCCAATGGATACCATGGCTTACCTTGCTCACAAAGCAACCGGACTTCCAAAAAACAAAATTATAGGTATGGGTGGTGCACTCGACAGCGCACGTTTTAAATACAGACTGGCAGAAGCACTGGAATGCCCACAATCTGATGTGGACGGAATGGTGCTCGGTATGCACAGTGACACGGGAATGATTCCATTAACCCGTTTGGCAACAAGAAACAGTGTACCTGTATCAAACTTCCTTTCAAAAGAGCGTTTGGCACAAGTGCTGGAAGACACAAAGGTGGGTGGAGCAACACTTACTAAATTATTGGGTACATCTGCCTGGTATGCTCCCGGAGCGGCTGTTTCTTCTTTAGTTCAAGCCATTGCCTGTGACCAGAAAAAAATGTTCCCTTGTTCAGTATTGCTTCAGGGAGAATATGGACTATCTGACCTTTGTATCGGTGTACCTGTTATTCTAGGTAAAAACGGAATTGAAAAAATAGTTGAAATTCCGCTTTCAGAAGAAGAAAAAGAAACCATGGAAAAGAGTGCTGCTGCTGTTAGAGATGTGAACGGGCTTTTAAATTAAGTTATCAACCCCTTCAGGGTTTAAAACCCTGAAGGGGTTACTCACTGATTTACTAGACAACATCCAAATTCCGGTACAGAATGTATGTTGGAATTTGGATTTTGTAATTTAGAAATTTCAGCATTTTTAAAACTTAAAAAATAATTGTCATTTCCTATTGGAAATTCTATATTTGCACGTTTGAAAAAAACCAATAATAACCATTTACCCATTTAATTACAAGAAGAATGCAAAACAAGGGACTTATTAAAGTATTTGCAATATTGTTTGGCTTAGTGAGTATTTATCAACTTTCATTTACTTACATAGCAACCAAAGTTGAAGGAGAAGCTAAAGAATATGTGGCAAACAAAATTTCCAGTGATGTTGAAAACTATGTGGAAGTAAGAGATTTAGAGGAGAAAAACTACCTTGACTCTATTGGAAGCAATCCTGTGCTTCTTGGCATAGATTACAATGATGCTAAAGAGAAGGAGCTCAACAAAGGTTTGGACTTAAAAGGAGGTATCAACGTGATTCTTCAAATCTCGGTTAGAGATATTCTCGAAGGCCTTTCAAATAATTCGAGAGATCCGGCATTCAATCAAGCTTTAGACAGAGCTGTAGAAATTCAAACTGAAGGAACGGCTACTTACCTCGAAGCCTTCTTTAGAGCCTTTGATGAAATACCCGGCGATAACCGTCTGGCATCACCCGATATTTTTGCCAATAAAACCTTAAGCGAGGACATTCACTTTGAGATGACCAACGCTGAGGTTCAGACTGTTTTAAATCGTAAAGTTGATGAGTCAATCGACGCGGCATTTGAGGTCATTAGAAAACGTATTGATAAATTTGGTGTTACCCAACCCAACATTCAACGACTTGGAAATTCTGCCCGTATTCTTGTGGAACTACCGGGAGCAAGAGATGTACAACGTGTACAGAAACTGCTTCAAAGCACAGCACAGCTAGAGTTTTGGCACGTGTTCAAAATGGATGAAATGATAAGTTTCTTATCTTCTGCAAATGAAACTGTAAAAGGTATTCAAAAAACAACAACAGAAACAGCTGAAGAAACAGCAACAGATACCACTCAAGTTGCCGATGATAAAGATGATGTTTCTGAATTATTGGGTGGAGAAGAACTTGATAGTCTTGTTGACGGTGTGACAGCTGAGCCTATTTTTGGAAAAATCCTTGGAATGGGAGGTCAGGGAGGTCCTGTAATCGCAACGTTTAAATTAAGAGATACTGCTGAAATTAATAGTTACCTGAGAATGCCTCAAGTGAGAGCGTTACTTTCACAAGAACAGCGATTTGCGAAATTTGTATGGGGCAAACCCAATGTAAACCCGGAGACTGGTGAGCAAATCACAGATTTATATGCAGTTAAGTCAAATAGAGATAACCTTCCTCCACTTAGTGGAAACGTTGTTACTGATGCTCAGCAAAGTTATGACCAAAGAGGCAAACCGGCTGTGACTATGCAAATGGATGGTACCGGAGCCAGAATTTGGGAAGAAATGACCGGGTTGGCTTCTTCTCAACAAAGTCAAATTGCTATAGTACTCGATGATATTGTCTATTCAGCACCGGGTGTATCGAGTGGAGCCATTGGTGGTGGTCGCTCTGAAATTACCGGAAATTTCAGCTTAACGGAAGCCATTGACCTTGCAAACGTATTACGTGCCGGTAAATTACCTGCTTCTGCAGACATCATACAGAGTGAAATTGTAGGACCTTCATTGGGTCAAGAGGCTATTGATAGTGGTATCAATTCATTCTTACTCGCATTGGTATTGGTTCTTATTTGGATGATTTTCTATTATGGTCGTGCCGGAATCTATGCAGATATCGCCCTGGTGGTTAACATCTTGTTTATATTTGGTATCCTCGCAGGTCTGGGAGCGGTACTCACGCTTCCCGGAATTGCCGGTATCGTTTTGACCATCGGTATTTCGGTGGATGCAAACGTGCTTATTTTCGAACGCATCAGGGAAGAATTCTACAAAGGAAAAGCGCAAAAGGATGCCATTAAAGATGGTTTCAATAATGCACTTTCTTCCATTTTGGATGCAAACATCACTACCGGTTTAACAGGTTTGATACTTTTAATATTTGGTACAGGACCCATCAAAGGATTTGCAACCACTTTATTAATTGGTATTTTAACTTCGCTATTTACCGCAATCTTTATCACAAGGTTATTTATAGAGCGCTATACAGTAAACGGAAAACCTTTGAATTTCTCAACAGCAGCTACCAAAAACCTGTTTAGAAATGTGGGTATTAATTTCCTCGGAAAACGAAAAATCGCCTACATTATCTCAGGATTCCTGATTTTACTTTCATTAGGTTCTTTATTTACTCAAGGTTTAAATCAAGGAATTGACTTTGTAGGAGGACGCACTTATACTGTCCGTTTTGATAAATCAGTAATTGCCTCAGACATTCAAAAAGATTTGGCGGTAGTTTATGGTACTGCAGAAGCAAAAACCTTTGGTGGTGATAATCAATTGAAAATATCAACCGCCTACAAGGTAGATGAGCAAAGTGGCGAAGTGGATAATGAAGTTCAGGAATTGTTGTTCCAGGCTTTACAACCGCACTTCCCTAAAGGATTTACGTATGAAGATTTTCTCAGTGATGATGACACCAAACAGGTTGGATTGATGCAGTCAATGAAAGTTGGGCCCACCATAGCAAGTGATATCAAACGTGCATCAGTTTGGGCAGTAACCGGCTCATTGATTGTGGTATTCCTTTATATACTGCTGCGTTTTAGACGCTGGCAGTTTAGTTTGGGTGCCGTTTCAGCCGTTATGCACGATACCATCATCGTGTTAGGTCTGTTCTCACTCTTTAAGGATTTAATGCCCTTCTCCATGGAAATCGATCAGGCATTTATTGCTGCTATATTAACGGTGATTGGTTACTCGCTGAATGATACCGTGGTCGTGTTTGACCGCATCAGGGAATACTTTAATGATAATCCAAGCTGGAAACTTTCCAGGGTTATCAATTCCGCTGTAAACAGTACCATCAGTAGAACCATAAACACCTCGTTCACGACCTTAATTGTGTTGCTGGCTATCTTCATTTTTGGCGGGGAATCCATTAGAGGCTTTATGTTTGCCTTGATTATTGGTGTTGTTGTAGGTACTTACTCATCAGTATTCATAGCAACTCCGGTGATGTTTGATACCGTTAAGAAAAAAGGAATCAACCTTAAATACAAAGAAGAAGAAACTGAAGAAGGAGCTAAACCCGCAAAGGCATAAACTCTTCATTATAGAATATAAAATCCGTTTTGAAATTGTTTCGAAACGGATTTTTTTATTGAACCAACTTGATTTTGGTGGAATAGAAAATAGTAGAAAATTTACAAATAATTTCTTTGTGATTCTTTGAGACTTAGAGCCTTTGTGGCAATAAAGCGGAATCTCTCTTAATGCATTAATGGTTTAAACTTTTGTTTTTAACTGAATATTAGTTTTAAAACATTAAGGAGTTAAGGGAAATTAAGAATTAGTAACTTAATTTTTTTACATTGTTTTATTCCACTCAATACGATCCCCTTTTTCAAGACCCCACTTATCAGAAAGGCCGGCGTTGACTTCGAGTACATATTGAGAAGGAACTCCGGAGGGTAGTGAAGTGGCGTCATAAGGTTTGGTGTTTTTCTGAAAGCTCACAATATTTTTATTTTCGTCAATATAAATGATGTCCAAAGCAATGGCAGTATTTTTCATATAAAAACTGCGCACTTGGGCATCCGGAAAAATAAACAACATCGCTTGATTGTCTTCCATAGAATCCCGATACATCAATCCCGTTTGGGTTTTGTATTCATCATCGGCGATTTCAATGTCTAAAGTTTGAATAATACTATCTGTATCTTTTTTTATGAGATGCAATTCACCTTGTTTGGTGAAAGATATCTCAACTTTTTTTAAGGTCTTGGATTTTTCTGAGTCTTTGCAACCAATGGCAATAAACAAG
This sequence comes from Flavobacteriaceae bacterium, assembly GCA_040880345.1. Lineage (GTDB taxonomy): Bacteria > Bacteroidota > Bacteroidia > Flavobacteriales > Flavobacteriaceae > Planktosalinus. The sequence continues at coordinate 5,917 of JBBDIQ010000053.1, read as the reverse complement.
CACAAAATTCCTGTAATTAAGAATCGATTCATTTTTTTATAAATTAAAATTATGCCTGTAAAGGAATTTTATTTTTAGGTCGAAACATAAAATACAACCCTAAAAGTATAAACGGAATGCTCAGCCATTGTCCCATATTCAAGGTCATGGTTTCTTCAAAATCCACTTGATTTTCCTTGATAAACTCGACAAAGAAACGCACGGTCCATAATAATACCAAAAAGAGACCAAACAAATAGCCTTGCTTTTCGCGTTTGTTGGTTTTCCAATACAAAAACCACAATATTAAAAAGACAAGCAAATAAGCACCGGATTCATACAATTGGGTTGGGTGTCTTGGAAAGTCCTCTCCTAAAGCTGCGAAGATAACACCGCTATCTGTCCCGGTGGGTTGACCTACAATTTCAGAATTAAAAAAGTTACCGATTCTCACAAAGACTGCACCGCTGGCTACGGGTATGACCACTCTGTCTAAAACCCAAAGCAAGGGTTTTTGAATGACCTTTTTACTGTAAATATACATAGCAACAATAATCCCAATTGCAGCACCGTGGCTGGCTAAACCGGTAAAACCGGTAAATTTAAATTCGGGCTCTATTTTAAATGGTAAAAAGATTTCCAGAAGGTGATGTTGAAAATAATCCCAATCATAAAAAATCACGTGCCCCAGACGCGCACCTATAAGTGTCGCCACCACAGCATAAATAAAAATACTATCCAGTTTTTCCAGATCAATGCCTTCTCTCACATAGATTCGTTTCATGAGATACCAGCCCAATCCAAAGGCAATAACAAACATCAAACTATAATAATGAAGAGTGATAAAACCCAAATCCAGTCCGGTAGATGGGTCCCAAACAAAACTTAAAAAGTGCATAGGTGGTTTTTAAAATTATGAGGTTAAAGATAGTAATTAAAATTTCCAAAATCCAAATACCAAATTCCAATTCTGTCACCCAGGGCTTGAAGAAGGACAAATCCCAAAATAGTGGTTAGTAGTTAGTGTTGAGAGGTGACTTCATTGAGAACTAGTGAGGGATTATAGGATAGATAAAACAGTCAACGTTATTTAGGCATTGACTAAGCAAAACTTGAAACTTGAAACTTGAAACCCTTCACGGAACCGGATCATACCCCTTACCTCCCCAAGGCGGCCGAGCGTTAAAAAAATGTACAGTGTACATTTTTAGCGAAAGAGCGAGCCGGCGCATGGGCAAATTTTTAGTTGTCATCCTTTTCAGGCACCGGATCATACCCCTTACCCCCCCAGGGATGACAACTAAAAATCCGTTTAATGGCCAATTTGCCACCTTTGATTAGTCCGTGTTTTTGTAGAGCTTCCTTGCTGTAATGCGAACAAGTGGGCTGATACCTGCAAGTTGACGGGGTAAGAGGTGAAATAAGAATTTGGTACACCTTAATTAAAAAAACAAAGGGAGCTATAAGAACTTTTTTTAACAATGTGTATTTTTTTAAATCCGATATCGGTCTTCGGTCTTCGGTCATCCGTCAATTTTACAAACTAAACGTCGTTCCGTCTTTCCCGTCTTTCAGTTGAATACCGATTGCTTCCAACTCATCTCTAATTTGATCACTCGTGGCAAAATCTTTATTAGCGCGGGCTTCGTTTCGCAATTTTATCAGCAGTTCAACAGTGCCTGAAAGCTTTCCGGTGTTTTGACTGCCGGCAGTTTCCTCCTGAAGACCCAGTACATCAAATACAAAAGCGTGTATCGTGGATTTTAAGGTCGCCAAATCACCAGCAGTGATGCTAGCTTTACCATCTTTAACTGAATTGATAAATTTTGCGGCTTCAAACAGTTGGGCAATAAGGATGGGACTGTTAAAGTCGTCATTCATGGCATCATAACAAGATTGTTTCCAGGCTGCTATATCCATAGTGGTTTCATTTCCTGTGGGAAGTTTATCCAATTGATTGATGGCTTCTATCAGGCGGTTGTATCCTTTTTCAGCAGCTTCCAGAGCGTCACTTGAAAAATCGAGTATGCTTCGGTAGTGCGCTTGATACATAAAAAATTTAGTCACTGTGGGCGAAAATGGTTTCGCCAGAATGTTATTTTCACCTGAAAAAATTTCGTTAGGCAAAATATTATTCCCGGTTGACTTCGCCATTTTTTGACCGTTTAGCGTAAGCATATTGGCGTGCATCCAGTAATTTACAGGGGTTTTGCTGCAAAAGGCTTCGCTTTGAGCAATCTCACACTCGTGGTGTGGGAATTTTAAATCCATTCCGCCGCCGTGTATGTCAAATTGTTCCCCAAGATATTTGGTGCTCATTGCGGTACATTCAAGATGCCAACCGGGAAAACCGACGCTCCAGGGAGAGGGCCAGCGCATAATGTGCTGTGGTTCGGCTTTTTTCCAAAGCGCAAAATCCTGCGGATTTTTTTTATCGCTCTGACCTTCCAATTCGCGGGAATTAGCAATCATATCTTCGAGATTTCTTCCGCTTAGCTTTCCGTAATGGTGGGTTTCATTAAACTTCATCACATCAAAATAAACGGAGCCATTTCGCTCATAAGCGAAACCGTTTTTGAGGATTTCTTCAATAATACCAATTTGCTCAATGATGTGTCCGGTGGCTGTGGGTTCGATACTGGGTGGAAGGGCATTAAACTTTGCCATCGTGTTGTGAAAATCGATGGTGTAACGCTGCACGACTTCCATAGGCTCGATTTCTTCAATACGTGCTTTTTTGGCAATGCGGTCTTCACCGCTGTCAGCATCATTTTCTAGGTGACCGGCATCTGTGATGTTTCTCACATAGCGCACTTTAAATCCTAAATGTTTCAGGTAACGAAAAACCAAATCAAACGAAAGAAAGGTGCGGCAATTTCCTAAATGCACATTGCTATATACCGTGGGACCACAAACATACATCCCAATAGCGCCTTCAAGAATAGGGGTGAAGGTTTCTTTTTTCTTTGAAAAGGAATTGTATATGTTGAGTTGTTGGGTTTTGTATTGTTCCATGATGTGTATTAAGACCGGTGACCGAAGACGGATGATTTTATTTATACTATTAAAATGTCAAATTCAATTTAACATAAAGATTTCTGATTGTAAATATCTTTTGTAGGTTTAAACGCAATATTCGCAAATATTCCACAAAGTACTCTAAGTTTTTTTAGTTTTTCAGAATGATCACCCAGCATCCATCACCCAGCATTCATCACTCAACTCACTTAAAACTCCGTTCCCATCTGAATATAATCCAAAAACTCCCTTCTCACAGCGGCTTCTTTAAACTTGCCGCCAAACTCTGAAGTAACGGTACTGCTGTCAATATCGCGAATGCCTCTGGAGTTGACACACAAATGTTTGGCGTCAATCACACAGGCAACATCTTCAGTATCGAGTGCCTTTTGTAATTCTTTGACTACTTGAATAGTGAGGCGTTCCTGAACTTGAGGTCTTTTTGCGTAATAATCTACAATACGGTTCATTTTAGAGAGACCAATCACTCGACCGGTAGAGATGTAGGCAACATGCGCTTTTCCTACAATAGGCAACAGGTGATGTTCGCAGGTAGAATATACAGTGATATTTTTTTCTACCAGCATTTCGCCATATTTGTATTTATTGTCAAAAGTGGACGCTTTTGGTTTGCGATCGGGATGAAGACCTCCAAAAATTTCATTGACAAACATTTTGGCAACGCGGTTTGGTGTTCCTTGAAGGCTGTCGTCTGTTAAATCGAGACCCAAAGTTTCCATAATATGTTTGACATCCTCTTTGATGAGGGCAATTTTTTCAAGATCACTCATTTCAAAAGCATCTGCTCTTAAAGGGGTGTCGCTGGAAGTTCCGATGTGATTCTCACCGAGTTCTTCTATTTTTTTTAAATGTTTTTCTAAACCCATACTGTTAAAATTCATTCCGCCTTAGGCGAATAGTTCGCAAAGATAGCTATTCTCAATAAGATAGGGAAATGGTAAATTTGATTTTTTAGATGCAATATTCTTACATTTTCATAATAATTTCTTAAATTTCGGGCGTTATAATTTTTAAGTGATGAGATATTTAGTCCCCAAATTTCTAGTAGTATTTATTTTCTTTTATTCAGTTCAACTTAAAGCCCAGGGTCCCGGTTCATTGTTTGTTGATGCCGGTCCCGATCAAACAATTGATTGTGTGGGTGGAGGCTGTGTGGATATAACTGCAAACTTTTTGGAAACCTTTGAAACAGCCAGTGAAAACTATGTGGTTTCATCCATTCCTTTCAACCCGCCATTTCCTTTTAATGGATTAGCAACTCAATTGAATCCAAATTTTGATGATAGATGGTCTGTAGTTGAAGATTTACCCTTTGACTTCTGTTTTTTTGGAAGTCTTGAACAACAATTTCAAGTGGGTTCAAATGGGGTGCTTCGATTTGAAGTTGACCCAGGAGATATCACAAACGGCTGGAGTTTTAGTGAAAATTTGCCCAATAATACAAACCCCACCTTAGGTGAGGCCAATGTGTTTACTCCGGTTCATGATATTGATCCGGCTGTATCTTCAACAGAAGAAATAGGGTATGAAGTGTTGGGGACTTTTCCAAATCGTGTTTTGGTGGTTTCTTATTTTGAAGTCCCTATGTTTTCTTGTACAAGCTTAGAAGCCACTCATATGGCAGTATTCTATGAATTTTCCAATGTGATAGAAATTTATATTCAAGATAAGCCCACATGTCCGGGTTGGAATAGTGGTAACGCTGCTCTAGGAATTCAAAACAATGCCGGTACAATTGCCTATGTGCCTCCCGGCAGAAATACATCAGATTCTCCCTGGACAACTACTAATGAGGCTTGGCAATTTTCGCCTGTTGGAGCTCCCACTTTTGACTTTGTTTGGTTGGATGCAGGAGGTACTGTGATTGGTACCACGCCCACAATTAACGTCTGTGCACCCGGAACCTACACGGCCCAAGTTACCTATACAAATACCTGTAATACCGATGTCGTTGTTTTGACTGACGAAGTAGTAGTCACTTCTTCTGCTTCATTTATCGTTGATTTGGGTCCTGATATTTCAACCTGTGACGATAGCGATATCATTCTTGATGCCAGTGCAGACGCACCCGCCGGAGCTACTTATGAGTGGTTTTTTGGTGGAATTTCTCAGGGAGCACCGTCTCCCTTAAATCCTACCTTTACCGTAACGGCTCCAAACTCAGGGCTTTATGCTGTTGAGGTTGTTGACCCTCTCGATCCCACTTGTAGCGTAACTGATGATATTTTAATTGAATTTTTACCACAACCCATTATTGCAAGCCCACCGATCGATATTTTTATTTGCGATGACGGGGCAACTCCCGGTATTTTTGATTTAACCGTAAATACCCCCATTGTTTTAGGAGGCCAGGATCCCGTTGAATTTACTGTTTCTTATCACAACTCTCAAGCGGATGCCGATACCGGTAATGCACCCATTGCAACACCTGCTGCTTATCCCATTACAGGTGCTACTGAGGTGATTTACATTAGAATTGAAAACTCAACCGGTACTTGTTTTATCACGGCTTCTTTTACGATTACTTTTGCCTCTGTAACTTCAGAACCTGTAACGCCAAACCCTTTTGCTATTTGTGACCAGGACAACTCGGGTGATGAGTTAGTGAATTTACAAGCCATTTTTACACCTCAAGTTCTCGGGGCTCAAAATCCTCTTGACTTTAATGTAACTTACCACCTTTCTCAAGCCGATGCCGATGCCAATGTGGGAGCTTTACCAAATCCCTATAATGTGACTGCTTCTCCAACCACATTCTTTGTGAGAATTGAAAATATTGCCCAGCCCACTTGTTTTGATACCGCTCAAAACTTTGATATTGTTCTGGATAGTCCACCTAATATTAACCCCACCCCCTCTCCCTTAATTTTATGCGACGACGACAACAACGGCTTTGGGA
>JBBDIQ010000052.1:0-13339 GCA_040880345.1 Flavobacteriaceae bacterium | reverse complement strand
TTATTTTATAAAGACGTGTTTTTTCTTGTTTTTTCTCCAAAAAAAGGGCGCCGTAAAGCGCTTCTCGTTTAAGAGAGTGCAAAGATACTATCATTTTTTATTCCCACAAGTATTATTTATGATTTTTTTTGAAAAAAACCTAAACGCAACTCGATTCTAAAAATGGGTATGAACTTTAATGCTTTATCAAGTGATTTACTCCCTCTCAAAGCGGCTGCAAATATAGTACTGTTTTAGAGTTGGACAAGGCTTTTATTTAAATTTTTTTAAATAAAATTATAAGTCACTGTTTTACTAATATTTAGAAAATATATTTAGTTGAAATTTACCTTCTTTATATAAAAAAATAATCCTTTCAAAAACACATAAACTTTGTTTTAGCATACAAAAAACGCTCTCCACAAAATTCCTTTCATAAATAATGTGTTTAACTGTTCAGCTATTATCACAAAATATAAGCACAAATAATACGGGGGCTGTATTGTTTTGCACACAAAGAGGTAGTATATTTGTGCCCTAAAATTTTATACCTATATATATGATTCAGATTACTTTGCCTGACGGTACTGAAAAATCCTTTGAAAGCGGAAGCACTCCAATGGATGTTGCTAAAAGTATCAGCGAGGGTTTAGCGCGTAATGTTATTTCGGCTTCCTATAATAATGAGATTGTTGAAACGACCACTGAATTAACTCAAGATGGTAGTCTGATTTTATATACATGGAATGACAAGGAAGGCAAAAAAGCTTTCTGGCATTCAACTGCACACGTTTTAGCACAGGCTCTTGAAGATTTGTATCCCGGAATCAAATTAACAATTGGTCCCGCCATCGATAATGGTTTTTATTATGATGTTGATTTTGGAGATCACTCTTTTTCTGATAAAGAATTAAAAGCGGTTGAAGATAAAATGCTGGCGTTTGCAAGAGAAAAGTTTGAGTTCTCTATGCGTGAGGCCTCAAAGGAAGAAGCTTTAAATTACTATAAAAAACAAGGTAACGAGTATAAAGTAGAGTTGATAGAAAATCTTGAAGATGGCACAATTACCTTTTGTGACCATGCAGATTTTACTGATTTATGCCGTGGCGGGCACATACCAAACACAGGCATAATTAAAGCAGTAAAGCTTTTAAATGTCGCAGGAGCTTATTGGAGAGGTGATGAAAAAAACAAACAACTCACCCGAATTTATGGCATATCTTTTCCAAAACAAAAAGAATTGACAGAATACCTTCATCTTTTGGAGGAAGCTAAAAAAAGAGACCACAGAAAACTTGGTAAAGAACTGGAATTGTTTACGTTCTCCTCAAAGGTAGGCCAAGGGTTGCCACTCTGGTTACCAAAAGGTGCCGCTTTACGCGAAAGGCTAGAAAATTTCTTGAAAGCAGCTCAAAAAAAGGCAGGATATGAAATGGTTGTCACACCTCATATTGGACAAAAAGAATTGTATGTAACCTCTGGGCATTATGCCAAATATGGTGAAGACAGTTTTCAGCCCATTCTCACACCACACGAAGGCGAAGAATTTTTACTGAAACCCATGAATTGTCCACATCACTGTGAAATTTACAATTCAAAGCCGTGGTCTTATAAAGATTTACCCAAACGTTTTGCAGAGTTTGGGACTGTTTACAGATATGAACAAAGTGGTGAGTTACACGGTTTAACACGCGTAAGAGGTTTTACTCAAGATGACGCACATATATTTTGCACAAACGATCAGTTGGATGAAGAATTCAAAAAAGTGATTGATTTGGTGCTTTATGTTTTTGGGTCTTTAGGTTTTGAAAATTTCACAGCTCAAGTTTCCATAAGAGATAAAGAAAAAGCTGAAAAATACATAGGTTCTGATGAAAACTGGGAAAAAGCAGAACAAGCCATCATCAATGCTGCTAATGAAAAAGGCCTGGACTATGTGATTGAAAAAGGAGAAGCTGCCTTTTATGGTCCCAAACTGGATTTTATGGTGAAGGACGCATTAGGCAGAAGCTGGCAATTGGGAACCATACAAGTGGATTATAATTTACCAGAGCGATTTGACCTAACCTATAAAGGTAGTGACAACGACTTACACAGACCGGTAATGATTCACCGTGCTCCTTTTGGAAGTATGGAGCGATTTATTGCCATTTTACTGGAGCATACAGGAGGAAACTTTCCTCTTTGGCTCATGTCGGAACAGGTTAGCATCCTGTCATTGAGTGAGAAATTTGAGAAATACAGTAAAAAAGTTTTAAATTTGCTAGAAAATCACGAAATTCGCGCCCTCGCTGACAACAGGAGTGAGACAATTGGTAAGAAAATTAGAGATGCAGAAACCGGTAAAGTCCCGTATATGTTGATTCTTGGAGAGCAAGAGGAGCAGGATGAAACTGTTTCAGTGCGCAAACACAGTCACGGTGATCTTGGCACAATGTCTGTATCTGACTTTATAAAATTGGTAAAACAAGATATAAATAGTAACTTAGTAGAGTTTAACGTTTAACTTTAAAAAAAAATAAGCCATAGCAATTAGAAGAAAAAGAAGTAGAGGTGCTGCTCGCGTAATTAAAGAAGACCAGCATAACATTAATCGAAGAATTCGAGCCGAAGAAGTACGCCTTGTGGGCGACAATGTAGAAGTGGGTGTTTACCCCACCAAAAAAGCATTAGAAATGGCCGAAGAACAAGGTCTTGACCTTGTTGAGATTTCTCCAAATGCAAATCCGCCTGTTTGTAAGATAATTGAATATTCAAAATTCATGTATGAGCAGAAGAAAAGGGAAAAAGCCTTAAAAGCAAAGGCTTCTAATGTTGTTATTAAAGAGATTCGATTTGGACCTCAAACAGATGACCACGATTATGAATTTAAAAAACGAAATGCTGAAAAATTCCTAAAAGACGGAGCTAAAGTAAAAGCCTTTGTGTTTTTTAAAGGTCGTTCTATCATATTTAAAGATCAAGGTGAAATACTTTTATTGCGTTTAGCACAAGATCTTGAAGAGCTTGCAAAAGTGGAACAATTACCTAAACTTGAAGGGAAAAGAATGATTATGTTTCTTGCTCCCAAAAAAAGTAAATAATTTTCTTTTTAAAAAAAAAGGTTACAATAAAAAAGAACAAGACGTTTAGTTGAGTTCAATGAAAGAGAGTCTGAAAAAATCAGAAAAATTGCGAAATAAATAAATAAAAACTAGGAAAAATGCCTAAAATGAAAACAAATTCCAGTGCAAAAAAGCGTTTTAAGCTCACCGGTACCGGAAAAATCAAAAGAAAGCACGCGTTTAAAAGCCACATCTTAACAAAGAAGTCAAAAAAACGCAAGCTTAAACTAACTCACGACACACTTGTTCACAAGTCTGACGAGAGCAACGTAAGGTTAATGCTTCGTTTGAAGTAAAAACCTTCGGTTAAACCATTTATTAACCCTGGAGATGGGCTACAAAAAAGGCACAAGGCCTTAGTAAGTAACTAAAGTGGCGATAATCGCCCGCCTGCTACAAAAAACAAATTTTATTATGCCAAGATCAGTAAATTCAGTCGCTTCAAGAGCCCGAAGAAAAAAGGTAATGAAGCAAGCCAAAGGATACTTTGGAAGACGTAAAAATGTATGGACCGTTGCAAAAAATGCCGTTGAAAAAGCATTAGTATATGCTTACAGAGACCGCAGAGCAAAAAAGAGAAACTTTCGTGCCCTATGGATTACCCGCATCAATGCAGGTGCCAGACAACACGGGATGTCTTACTCACAGTTTATGGGAAAAGTAAAAGCTAACAACATCGAGTTAAACCGAAAGGTGCTAGCCGATTTAGCGATGAATCACCCAGAAGCGTTTGCAGCAATCGTAAATAAAGTAAAATAAGGGCTTTTGCCTAATTCAATAACCTTTTTATTTCGCATAAAAAAAGTCCTCCAAAATGGGGGACTTTTTTGTTTCTAGTTACTGAAGTGATTTAAAAATCTATTCGAGAAGACCTCCTATTTCATTCATAAAAGACAGGTCAAAGTTTTGTGAATTTACTTTGTTCATCATTTTCACAATCTGAGAAGGATTCATATCCTCACCAATAACTCTGAAAAGTCCAAATCCCTTCTCTGAATCTGATGCAAAAATGATGATTTCATCAATAGCTTCCACATCGCCGGTAAACAGCAATGAAGCACCCATATCATTGGAACCAAATTTCATCAAAGTTTCATAGGTCTCGGTACTTAAAATTGATTTTACACGCTCCTTTTCCATTTCATAAAATTCTTTGTTTTCATCCTTCAATTGAAGTGCTATCATATTCACCTTTTTGATGCTTTTCACGGTTTGTAACTGTTCTTCATTTAAGGTATTGTCTTCGGTTAAAAGTAAACTGGAAGGCAAATCAATCGTGATAAAGTTGTTGTCATTTTGCTTTTCTACAATGTATTTTTGCAGCGATGCGTTATTTCCACAAGCACTAAATAAAATTATACTTAGCACCAAGGACATTGATATGTAAATTGTTGATTTCATATGCTTTTAGTTTTTGTTTTTATTTTTTTCAATATTTTTAAGCTGCTCACTACCGGGAACGTTCAAATCTGCTGTAAGTTTAGAGATTTGTCTTAGGTCAATGTTACCGGTGATGCTCATTATAACAGCCATTTTATCATTACTGAGTTCGTCATATAGAAACATGAACAGTTCGTTTACAAAGTTTTCATCTTTACCCTCTTTCACATAAAACTTGACGTTCTTCCCATCATCATTGACGCGCATCAATTCAGAAAGTGATGTTGATGACTTTAGGTAAGAATCAACGGTTTTTTTCATTTCAGATGCGGTAGTAGGGTTGTCTGTCGTGAAAATTTTGATATTTTCAAGGTTTTCAACCATGTTCAAGTATTCTTTTGCTTTGGGATCATTAGAGCTTAAATCGATTTTACTCATCAATTTAAACATACTTTTAGTGACAATCATTGAAGTGACATCTTGTTTCTCTTCAAATTTATCAAAAACACTTTGGCTAAACAGGGTTTGTGAGACAAGTGCGATGACAGTTATTGCTATTATTTTTTTCATCATTTTTGGGTTTGAATTAGTACTTATTTATTTAAATATTTTGTTTGTTGATTTTCCAAACTCCTTGACAACTGTCAGGTTTTGGGCACTGCTATTGAATTGATAAGAAATAAAATTTAGAGCTTCTTTAGTCTTTTCAAAAGCAAGCTCAGCTTCTCTTTGTTCTGCTGTGCTTATTTTATTTGAATTGTTATTAATAAAAAATGTGACGCCTAAAGCGACTACCAGAAGTGCCGCAACCGCTACCCATTTTCTTAAGGACTTATAAAAGGGTTGATTATTGGTTTCAGAAATTTCAGGTGTCATACTGGTTTTTTCAGATTTCGCTGTAGCGAAAAAAGCAAACATGTCCTGATATACTTCTAAATGTGGTGCCACCTCGCCACTTTTAAAATACTCCTGAAGAAGTTTCTCTTCAGCTATACTAGTAGTGCCTTCAAAATAAGCATCCAGTAATTGTTCAATTTTTTTTGAGTCCATAATTGTATTTTTTGATTAATTCTTCTCTTACGGTTTTTCGTGCTCTTGATAAATTGACCCTAATGGCCGTTTCATTCATTTCCAATACTTCAGCAATTTCGCTGTATTCATATTCCTCCACATCCCTCAATTGTAAAATAATGCGCTGTTGTTCAGGTAACTGTTTCATAATTTCAAAAACCAAGCCAACACCATCTTTTGCTTCAACTTGATCTTCAGTTCTGGTATCATTGCTTTTATAATTTTGATGCACAATAGTTAAATTTGAGGCTTGTTTTGACTTGAGTCTGTCCAAACAATAATTTTTGGTCATTGTCATTGCATAGGCTTCAGGCTTGTTGTATTTTTTAATCTGTTCTTTTCCTTTCCACAGTTTCAAAAAAACTTCCTGTACTGCATCCTCTGCTTCATCTTGTGATATCAAAATACGTCTCGCCAGTCGATACAGCTTATCTTTTAACGGCATTACTATATGTAAGAATTCTTCTTTTTGCATCAGGTTAGGTTAGTGCTTTGCAACTTTGCTTACAACTTGAAGACGAATATCCTCTATTTTTGTTACAAAGTAATTGCTTTTTACAATAATGTAGCTATTTTTAGTGTTTTAAAGCATAGTCTATTAAAAAGTGTCCCATGAAAAAGATTAAAATTATAGTTCTGTTTCTTGCATTGGCTGTTGGTTTTCACTCTTGTTTTGAGGATTTTGATGATAACATTCAAAACATCACAGCCCTTGACATCCAAAATTTTATATATAGTGCGATGAATATCTGGTACCTATACAAACCCGACGTACCCGATTTGGCTAATGACCGTTTTGCTTCTCAAGTTGAGCTAAATGAGTTTTTGGAAACTTTTACTACTCCTGAGGATTTGTTTGATGCTCTCAACGCTCCTCAAGATCGATTTAGTTTTATTGTTGAGGATTACAGGGTTTTGGAAGCGGCTCTTGCCGGAATTTCTCTCAGCAATGGCATGGAATATGGACTCGTTTTTTATCCCGGAAGTGAAACCAATGTTTTTGGATATGTTAGATATGTTCTACCCAATAGTGATGCCGCTCAAAAAGGCGTTGAACGCGGGATGATTTTTAATACGATTGATGGAGTGCAGATTACCAATCAAAATTTCAATCTGCTTAGAGAACTGACATCTTATGAAATAGGACTGGCAACTTTTGACGGAACAACTATTACCCCAACCGGTCAAACCATCGCTTTGAACAAAAGTGAACTTATTGAAAACCCCATTCATATTGCAAACACATTTACTATCGAAGGGCAGAAAATTGGATACTTGATGTACAACGGATTTACGGGAGATTTTGACGAACAGTTAAACAATACATTTGGTAACTTTCAGGCTGAGAATCTTTCAGAATTAATTTTAGATTTGAGGTATAACAGTGGAGGGTCTGTTAAATCTGCCATTGATTTATCCAGTATGATTACCGGTCAATTTACAGGCCAAATATTTTCAACTCAAGTGTGGAACCCCGAGTTGCAAACCATTTTTGAAAACAATGACCCGGAAAGTTTGATTAGCAGGTTTACTAATACCATTCGGACCGGTGCAGCAATAAACAGCTTAAACCTTAATAGGGTTTATATTTTAACAACCCAAAGTACAGCATCTGCCAGTGAATTGGTAATCAACGGACTTGATCCATACATTGAAGTGGTTACCGTTGGCGGAACAACCACAGGCAAATTTCAGGCATCAACTACTTTTTATGATGGGCCACCGCCTAATTTTAGAAGAGCTGATGCCAATCCATCACATTTTTATGCCATTCAGCCCTTGATATTTGCTTCTGCAAACGCAAATGGAGTTACAGGATTTGTTGATGGCATCCCTCCCACTATAGAGTTTCCGGAAGATTTAACAAATCTTGGAGTTTTGGGAGAAGTAACAGAGCCTTTACTCGAGGCTGCGCTTGATGAAATCTTCGGAAGAAGTCCAAAAAGCACCCTTCAATATGAGTTTAAAAACGCAGGAAACAGTAAAATGCATTTACCAACTTTTAACAGGATGTACATAGAAGAGATTAATAAACCAGTTTATTAATTATTTTAAATCTGATATTTCAACCGTTATTTGATTGCGCATAAAAGCCTGACAAATATGATTCATTGCAGAAACTGTTTGCCTGATTACATTTGTAATTGTGGAAATTGTAACTCCTTTTTTAGATAATCCCTTGGCGTTTTGGTAAAGAAACGTGACCATTTCATTGTAAAACTCCTCATTGGTATCAATCATTTGGTTTAATGAAGGTGCGTGTTTCATGTCTATGTCAACATGAAGGTGCACTTCTTCAATCTTAAGCTTCACAAATTCCCTGAGTTTATTTAAAATTTCCATAGCCAAAACGTCTTCACTTTCTATTATAAATTTAATATTGTGCGCCACATCTTTAATATCTTTGGCTCCATATACCAAAGAGCGCAAAGCAATCATATTTGATGTGAGTTGTTCAGATTCCTGAACACTTAAGTTTTTCTCCTGAAGTTGAAGGTAAAAAGTTGTTAGCTCATCTTCCAGTCGTTTGATTTTATCATATTTTTCATTAAGATTCACTGCCGTTTGAAAAATTGATTTCCATCCTGCCACTTTTTTATTTTCATTTGTCACAGCAAAACACAGCTTTATAAATTCCTGAACATTACTATAAACTTGACCCAATTCATCTTTAATAGCTTTTAAAGCAACTTCAGGAAATTCTGTTGTAATGTTTTTTATGTATAAAGTTTCACCGGTTGGCTCAGCTTTTTTAAATCTCCTTTTGAGAAACTTTTGAAACAACCCGAGAAAGGGTAAAAAAAGTAAAATCCCAGCGAGATTTAAAAGGGTATTTAATAAAACAAGTTCCATCAATGGGTCTGTCATGTTGAAAAAAGTATATACCCCATCGACCACTTGTTTTAAAAACAGAAATACAACAATACCTGCTGTAGAGTTAAAAATCACATTGGCAATGGCAAGACGCTTTTTATCAGCAGTCCCACCAATTGAACCCAGCAGTAGGGTCGAAGTGGTTCCCAGATTAGCACCTATAATCATTGCAAATGATTGATACACATCAATCAACCCGGCATTCAGGGCACTTAAAATAATGACAATCATCGCAGAGCTTGATTGAACTAAAGCCGTTACAATCAAACCCAATAGCAAAAACGCCCAAAGTCCAAACTGAGAGAAAAAATTCATATCAATTTGGTCTGCAACCGCATCAAGTGCATCTTTCATAAAATCCAATCCGAGAAAAAGCAAACCAAACCCTATAAGAAAAACCCCCAGGTTTTTCAGAATTGGCCTGCTTTCCAGAAAGAGATAGGATAAAATTCCCAGTGCAAGAAGAGGAAATGAAAAATCGGCAATATTCATTTTAAATCCGAGGGCAGCTACAATCCAGGCGGTTATTGTCGTTCCTAAATTGGCGCCGAGAACAACTCCCAAAGCACTTTTTAAAGTAAGCATTCCTGCTCCGAGAAAAGCAAGGACAAGCAAGGTTACCATCGAACTGCTCTGCAGAATTGCTGTTACAAAAGTCCCGGTGAGGATGCCTTTCCAGCTTCGGTTGGTAAAGCGTTTGATGAAGTGTTGAAATGATTTTCCGGCGAGCCCTTTAAGACCGTCTTCCAAATGGCGCATCCCGAAAAGGAATATTCCAAGTCCGGCCAAAAACATCCAAAAATCAAAAGGCACATTTTGCATAGTTCAACTTTAAAATTAATTAATCTTATATGGCAACTTTATACTTTATAAACTTATACAATTCACCTGTCCAAAGCACAGTTGAAGATAAAGCAATCAAGGTCAAAAACTCAGGAACCGACACAAATTCAAATGAGAAAATATGTTGAAAAAATGGCATTTCTATAATGACTACCTGAACTAGTACCGATACCAGAATTGCAAGGTTGATGTACTTATTTGAGAAAAATCCGATTTCAAATATTGATTTTTTTAACGAACGCATATTGTACAAATTGAACAATTGAGAAAAAGCCATTACAATAAAAACCGTTGTTCGGGCTTTTTCGAGACTAACATCAATAAACCAGAAATATACTACAAGCGATAAAACAGTCATAATTCCGGCCATCATAAATAAAAAGGGTAAAACACTTTTGTTGAGAATTTTCTCATCCTGTCTCACCGGTTTGTCTTTCAATAAATCCTTGTGTCCTCTTTCTGCTGCCAGTGGTTTATCACAAAGTCCATCTGTAATGAGGTTTAGCCATAATATTTGAGTGGCTGTCAATGCCATGGGCAACCCCATGGCTACCAGGGAAATGAGCGTTGTGATTTCAGCAAAATTTGTGGTTACCAAAAAGAAACTGGTTTTTCGGGCATTTGAAAAAACGATTCTCCCCTCTTCAATGGCATTGACAATCGTTGCAAAATTATCATCTGCAAGAACCACTTGAGAAGCTTCCCGGGCTACATCTGTTCCCATAATACCCATAGCCACTCCTATATCGGCTTTTTTTAAGGCAGGGGCATCATTTACGCCATCACCGGTCATGGCAACCAGTTCGCCCATTGCCTGCAAGCGTTCGGCAATACGTAGTTTAACCTTTGGTGTCAAACGCGCAAAAACCGAAACCTTTTGTATTACATCATCAAATTCTTTTTCATCCAGTTGGAGCAACTGTTGTTCATTCAAGGCAACCAGCTCATCGTCATACTGGTTCTCTAAAATCCCAACCGCTTTGGCTATAGCAACAGCTGTATTGATGTGGTCTCCGGTGGCCATAATCACACGTATTCCGGCATTTTTACATTGCAGTACGGCCTCTTTGGTGTTGGGTCTTGGCGGGTCTATCATTCCGGTTAAACCGGAAAAAACCAATTCTTCAAGAAGCGCTTCATCTATTTTTTCTACAGAATCAGGCAACTTTTTATAGGCCAGACCAATCACCCGCATAGCATCTGCAGACCATGAATCCATGCTGTCACTGAGTTCATTTCGAATGGAATCATCTATCGGAATCTCTGCACTTTCACGGGAAACATACTTTGAAACTTCAAGTATCTTTTCCGGCGCACCAATCACAAAAAGAAATTTTTCACCTGAAATTTCAATCAACGAAGCACGCATCTTTAACTTTGAATTGAATGGCAGGTCGTCCATTTTCCGAAGTTTATCAGAAGACTTAAATTTCAATCCGGCTTTTGCTGCCAGAACAAGGAGTGCCCCTTCTGTGGGGTCACCGGCCAGTTCATAAGCATCAGTATTCTTGTTATGTTTGATAGATGCGTTATTGGAATAGGCTGCAATTTGGAGTAATCGCATTAAAGCAGTCTCATCGCTAGTCTCAATAATCTTATTATGCCTGCTAAAATTTCCCGCAGGCAACCACCCTTCCCCGCTGACATCCAAAGGGTCATCACCAAACATATAAACCTTCTTAACAGTGAGTTTGTTTTGGGTGAGTGTTCCGGTTTTGTCTGTGATAATCGTGGTAACAGCTCCCAAAGTTTCTACTGACGTAATATCTCTGATAATGGCATTGCGTTTTGACATTCTGTAGGAACCAATAGCCAAAACCACCGAAAGCACCACAGGCAAGCCTTCAGGAATGACAGAAACCAATGCTGCTATAGAAACCAAAAGCAATTCATTAAACTCATAGTTTCCAGAAATATATCCAACTGTAAATAAAACGGATGCACTTATAACAGAGATGACAGCCATTTGATGGCCTAACATATTTGTTTTCTTTTGAAAATTGGTTTGGGCTCGTTTTATGTTCGATAGTGTTTCTGCAATTTCACCTACCGCAGTATCGAGACCGGTTCCACAAACAACCGCTTTTGCGTAACCTCTGGTCACAAAAGTACTTTTAAACAACATATTCTTTTGATCGGCAAGAGGCGTGCTTTCGGGTACAATTTCATTGTTTTTTGACTCCGGTACAGATTCGCCGGTGAGTGAAGCTTCAGTAACCTGTAAGTTTTTGGATTCAATAATTCGGGCATCAGCAGGTATGCTCTCGCCTTCTTCAAGAATAATGATATCACCCGGAACCAATTCCCGTGAAGGAATAACAGATTCTTTTCCACCGCGCACAACCCTTGCTTTCTGTACTATCATTTTTTTAAGAGCAGAAACAGCTTGCTCAGCTTTCATTTCCTGAACAAAACCAATGAGTGCATTAATTACTACCACAGCCAGAATCACATACATATCTATCACGTGACCCGCTATATAAGAAATTACAGCAGCAATAATCAATATAGCAACAAGCAGGCTTTTAAATTGCTTGATAAGGGTTTTTATCCATGAAACTTTTTCGGCTTCGGGAATTTCATTCCACCCGTGTTTTTCTCGTTGGCTTTCAACCTTTTCAGGATTAAGGCCATTTTCTGAGGCTCCAAAATAGTCTAACACCGATGCAACAGGCATCGCATAAAACCAAATCTTTTGTTTGCTATTTCCATTTCCGGCCATAATCCACTGATAAAAATGAAGTTAAATATCAAATTTAAATGTAAATTGTGATAATTGATATGAGATAAATCATTCTTTTATGGAAGCAGAAAAAATAGCAAATCAATTTTACACCGCTTTCGCGAAAGGCGATGCAGAAACCATGACTTCTTTATATGCAGAGACTATCGAATTTGAAGATCCGGTCTTTGGAAAATTAAAAGAAATGGAGGCTAAAATGATGTGGCACATGCTCATTGAACGAAGCAAAGGCAATCTGAAAATAAGCCATAAAGTACTTGAAACAACTGAAAATACAGTCAAAGTCAAATGGAAAGCCGTCTACCCCTTCTCCAAAACCGGAAGAATAGTTACAAACAAGATCCTCGCCACTATGGTTATCGAAAACGGAAAAATCATCAAACACAAAGATTATTTCAATCTCTGGAAATGGTCGCAGCAAGCCCTGGGGTGGAAGGGTTTTTTGTTGGGCTGGACTCCTGTAGTACAGTCAAAAATAAGAACAAAGTCCATAGCCCTGCTCTATTCTTATCTTGCCAAAAAATAAGAGGCTGCCTTTTCAGACAACCTCTTATTAATGATTTATTTTATATAAGGATGCTTACACGCCTTGCATTTCGTGAACGCCTTCTTTGATTTCTTCAATAACTTTGGCGTTATAGGGATCTAAATCCTTTGGGCTCCTGCTGGTTACCAGACCTTGGTCGACAACAACTTCGCTGTCTTCCCATAAGGCACCGGCATTTATCATATCATCTTTAATAGAATGGTATGAGGTCATTTTTCTACCGTCCACGACATTTGCACTAATCAAAACCCAAGGGGCGTGACATATTGCAGCCACCGGTTTTCCTTGTTTGAAAAAATCTCTGGTAAACTGCAATGCTTTTTCTTCTGTTCTAAGAATATCAGGATTGATTACACCACCGGGAATGACAAGACCGTTATAATCTTTTGCGGTTACTTCGTCAAGTGTAAAATTGACATCCACTTCACCGGACCAATTGCCGTCAGCCCATCCTTTGATTTTTCCTTTATCGAGACTCACGATATCCACCTGAAAACCTTCTTTTTCCATGGCGTTCTTAGGCGAATCCAATTCGCTTTTTTCATATCCGTTTGTTGCTAATATTGCTACTCTCTTCTTCATAATCTTTCTGTTTTATTTAGTTAAACTTTCTTTATTTAAATCTAACAAATACTAACCGGAAGCGTTGCCAATACTATTGTAAATCTTTATTAAAAATCGTTAATATTCAGTTATTTAAAAAAGAAATAATGATTTTGAAGAAGTACTATTTTGATAAATCTTACCCGTTGGGTGAAATTGGATAAAACAAAAAAAGATATTGGTTAAGATACTGAA
>JBBDIQ010000051.1:0-2298 GCA_040880345.1 Flavobacteriaceae bacterium | reverse complement strand
TCTAACTTCTAACTTCGTACTTCGTACTTCTCCAGCCACAAAGGCACCAAGACACAAAGAATCACAAAGAAAATCTATGTGAAGTAATTGCAGAAATATCCATAAATATATTGGAATTTGCCCTTCGACAGGCTCAGGGTGACAGATTTGGAGCTTGGAACTTGGAATTTGGAATTTTGTGCTTCTAACCCACCTTCTCCTTCCTTGGCAGCTAAGGCATGCAAGCTTCTAACTTTCAAAGGTTAAAACATTAAGTCATTAAGGGTCATTAAGGGTTTTATTTAAAAAGGCAACCATATTCAGGCATTGACTACTCACCACTCACCACTGGACATCGGTCACAACTCAAAACTCACCACTCAAAAACTCAAAAACTCAAAAACTCACCACTAACCTCTCACCACTAACCTCTCACCACTAACCTCTCACCACTAACCTCTCACCTCTCACCTCTAACTTCTCCAGCCACAAAGGCACCAAGACACAAAGAATCACAAAGAAAATCTATGTGAAGTAAAACCCTATAAGCGGCAGACAAGTTGCGCAGATAGAGGCAGATTGAACTTTGAACTTTTAACCCCGCAAACCTTTTATCCTCCGGAGCTTCAGCGAAGGAGGGCGCAAACCCGCAAACCCGCAAACCCGGACCGAGCGTTAATAAAATATCCCAATCACCGCACAACATGCGGAGAATAATACCTATATTTACCGCATAAATTACTTACCTGATGGCAACTTATATTCACCAGCTTAAAGATTGGCCCCAATTTCAATGGGATGAGGAGGCTTTTATAAACTTGTTAAGCGAAGTGAGACACTTGCAGGGAAAACTCGTGGGTAAAGTGGAACTCCTGGGTTTTGAGTTAAAAGATGAGGCCAATTTAGAAACCTTGATACAAGATGTGGTGCAAACGTCTGAAATTGAGGGGGAGATTTTGAATCCGGAACAAGTGCGCTCCTCCATTGCTACGCGTTTGGGTTTGGAAAATTCAGGGGTGCAACAGGCAGACCGGCATATAGACGGGGTGGTGGAAATGACATTGGATGCTACCCAAAACACTGATAAAGTTTTAGACAACGAACGGGTATTTGGGTGGCATGCCGCTTTATTCCCAACGGGCAGAAGTGGTCTGTATAAAATTGAGGTGGCGCAATGGCGCTCAGGTGATATGCAAGTGGTTTCGGGAGGAATGGGCAGGGAAAAAGTTCATTATGAAGCACCAAAAGCCACACGGCTGGAACAGGAAATGAATCTCTTTTTTGACTGGTTTAATACCGAAACAAAAGCTGATCCTATTCTAAAGGCTGCCATTGCTCATCTGTGGTTTGTGACCATACATCCCTTTGATGACGGAAACGGACGTATCGCAAGAGCTATTGCAGATATGCAATTTTCCAAAGCTGATGGGGTCAATCAACGATTCTACAGTATGTCTGCTGAAATCAAAAAACAAAGAAAACACTACTATACGCTTTTAGAGCGCACCCAAAAAGGAGATTTGAATATCACCCAATGGATTGTTTGGTTTTTGGAGTGTTTAAAACAAGCCCTCCTGGCTTCTCATACTATTATAGATAAAGTGGTACACAAACACCAATTTTGGATGAGTAATGCCGGCTTGATAGGCAATGAACGACAAAAGAAAATACTCAACTTACTGCTCGATGACTTTCAAGGAAACTTGAGCAGTTCCAAATGGGCTAAAATAACAAAAACCTCTCCTGATACAGCCTTGAGAGACATCACCGACTTGATGCAAAAAGGAATTTTAATCAAAGCAAATGCGGGTGGTAGAAGTACGCATTATATACTAAATCCCGATTCAAACCTCTAAACCCTACTTATAGATGAATAAAACCCAATAGCCCGCAGATCGCGCAGATAGACGCAGACTTTTCAAATATCGAATATCGAATACTGAATATCGAATAACGAAGTGTGAAAATAAAAAAGAGACAAAAAAAACAAGCATATTCAGGTATTGACTATTGACTATTGACTACTCACCACTCACCACTAACCTCTCACCACTCACCACTCACCTCTAACATCCCACTTCCCCTGCCACAAAGGCACCAAGACACTAAGCCTCACAAAGAAAATAATGTGAAGCATTTGCAACGTAATCTATAAGTTATTTGGAATTTGCCCTTCGACAGGCTCAGGGTGACAGATTTGGAGCTTGGAATTTGGAATTTGGAATTTTGTGCTTCTAACCCACCTTCTCTTCTTTCGCCGGATTCGGCATGCAAGCTTCTAACTTTCAAAGGTTAAAACATTAAGTAATTAAGAATCAT
>JBBDIQ010000050.1:0-2402 GCA_040880345.1 Flavobacteriaceae bacterium | reverse complement strand
TCCCAAAGCCGTTGTTGTCGTCGTCGCATAAAATTAAGGGAGAGGGGGTGGGGTTTACTAATGGATTTGGTATAACGATTAATTCAAAATTTGTAAACACAACACAAGGTGTATCTGTATCGTCTACCCGTACATAAATGGTTTGAGGATTGGCAATATTGGTATAATCTATGTTTGGTAAGGGGTTATCTCCGGTATCAGCATCGGCTTGGCTTTCGTGAAAAGTGACTGTAATGTTTGGAGGAGTGGCCGTTATTTCAGGAACTTTACTAATAAGGTCAAAGGAGGTAAAACCGTCAGCAACCAGGTCATCACACAATTCATAAGGAGTCATATCTGCCGGAGGAGTAACCACCGGATTGATATAAATCTGTACGTTGAAAGAACCTATTTCGACACAATTAATTACAATATTTACCAGTCGTACCCAGATGACCTGAGGGTTTTCAATATTGGGATAAGCGGTGGGGTCTGCGATTGCGTTGACTCCGGCAGCGGCATCAAGTTGGGTTAAATGATAAGTAACAATATAATCTGCCGGGTCTAATCCTCCAAAAATGGTGACTTCCTGCACTGTTAAATCAATGGGGTGGCCGGTATCCAAAGGACCGTCAAAACAGAGTTCAAGGTCTTCCAATTCAAAAGGAATGAAGTCAACAGGCCGCACTTCAATTAAGAAACTTGAAGTAACAAAACAACCGGTAATATCGTTTTCCAATCTCACAAAAATTGTTTGAAATGGGGTATCGATATTGACATACGCATTTGGATCGAGTATTTCATTGACTGCATTTTCGGCGTCAGCCAGAGTTTCATAATAGGTTACGGTAATATCTGGTTGAGCTCCTACAAGTTGTGGTTCAGCTACCGGCAAGAAAAAGGTAGCAAAGCCATCATTATTAAGATCACAGACAACAATGGTATCAACAGGACCGGCGATGGGGCTCTCAATGAGTGTTACATCTATATCAAAATCGTTGTTATTTTCATTTGTTTCATTAACTACGCCCGTTCCGGTTCCATCATCATCTACAACTGCAGTTAACGTAAAATTGTCTGGTATTCCACCTGGAATAGTGAGGGTTATTGTATTAGTTTCAGAACCACCAATTGGAATGTTGTTTAGGGTAGCTGAATTGCCTATTAAAGTTCCGTTTGCATAAAACGCAATAGGTGTATTTGCTGGTAGCAAAGCGGTACTATTCAAATTAAAAACTGTGTAATCAACATCAATATCCCTGCTGTCACAAAATACATCAACATTATCTAAAACAATGGTGGCATCTGGTAATTCAGAATTAACACTCGTTATAACATTATGTACCAATACAAAATCTTGGTTTGAGGTAAGGTTTATTTCAATGGTATCATCACCAGGCGTAATAATACCCTCTAAATCATAAAAGTCTAAATCCATGTTATACGACTCAGCACTTCCAGTATAACTATTAGTCCCATTAAAAGCATTGTCAGCAGGATTTAGTGGAGGGTCACTAATCAATGTACCTTCGATTATTAGTGACTCGCCATTTGCAATAGTAGCGTCTCCTTCCCAAGCTAAAAAACCAATTTTAGAAAGTTCATCTGACGCAACTTCAATACCAGTTAAAGTAATATCAAGAGTGGTGTTTGTTGCTGAAACAAATTCGAACCCGTCAAACAAACTAATTTGGTTTTGTAAAAGCGCAGGGTCTTCATAAATTACATACATTGCCCAGCCTCCAAAATCAGTACCATTATTACAAGCACCGGTTGCTGGCATATCCACATCAAGATCTGAAAAAGTATAGGTGCCGTTTCCTGTTGCGCTTACTATTGCAGTTACATCTGCATAAGCACCAAAAAAGTTAAGAGTACTGCCAGAAAGGATAGTAGTTAAAAAAAAATCTCTGGAAGCAACTACCGGTGTTCCATTTAAAGTGACATTAAAATCACCACCTATTGAATTTATCCAGGGAGCAGCCCAATACAAATGAGCAGACACAAGAGTTTGTGTAGGCTCAAGGTTTAATTCTGCTGAAGAACTTGTCAACAAACCACATGGATTGGGTGAATTATTGAGGGTATTTCCCACAGCTGTAAAATCAAATTGCCCATTGAATTGTTGGAATTCAGCAATGGGCTGTGATATTGCCGTGAAGGAAATTAAAAAGATAAGTATTCCTCCTGTTAAAAGATGTAATTTTTTTTTCATTTTTTTTCATTAGCTGCCCTAAATATACAAATTCATTTTATGAATTTGTATATTACTAGTTTAACTATTCAAAACTTAACTCAGTAATAAACCAAAAAGAGCCATTTTCTTGATTGAAAATGGCTCTTTTAATGGCACTTAAATGGTTTGTTATTTTATCTCTTCAATGTAAAATGTGCTCTGAATTCCTTTTCTCTGTCGTCTTCCC
>JBBDIQ010000049.1:8469-14991 GCA_040880345.1 Flavobacteriaceae bacterium | reverse complement strand
CAGATACACGCAGAATTTTATTTCTAAACTCGTACATCTAACTTCACCCTTCATCGGTCACCCGAAACACTGAACACGAAACCCGAAACCCGAAACCCGAAACTACAACCCCCCTTCCTCTTCCTTCTGTCCCATCATCATCAAATAAGCTTTGAGGAAACTATCGATGTCTCCGTTTAAAATGGCATCCGTATTGCCGCTTTCGTGACCGGAACGAACGTCCTTAACCAGTTTGTAGGGATGCAATACATAATTGCGAATCTGTGAGCCCCATTCAATTTTCATCTTTGCAGCCTCGATGTCTTCCCGTTGCGATAATTGCTTTTGCAGTTCGATTTCATACAACTGAGATTTTAGCATCTGCATAGCGCGGTCTCTATTATCGTGTTGTGAGCGGGTTTCAGAACAACTAATCTGAATGCCTGTGGGCTTGTGGGTAAGTTGTACTTTGGTTTCAACCTTGTTTACATTTTGACCACCGGCTCCACTGGAACGGGCGGTGATGATTTCAATATCTGCGGGATTGATTTCGATTTCAATGGTGTCATCCACAAGCGGATACACATACACCGAAGCAAACGAAGTATGTCTTTTTGCATTGCTGTCAAAAGGGGAGATGCGAACCAGCCTGTGCACACCGTTTTCGCCTTTTAGCCAACCAAAAGCAAAATCGCCTTCAATCTCTAGTGTCACTGTTTTAATTCCCGCAACATCTCCTTCCTGAAAATTGAGTTCTTTTACTTTGAAGCTGTTTTTTTCAGCCCACATCATATACATTCGCATCAGCATAGCTGCCCAGTCACAGCTTTCTGTGCCGCCGGCGCCTGCTGTGATTTGAAGAACGGCACTCAGGGAGTCACCTTCTTCAGAAAGCATATTTCTGAACTCCAGGTCTTCAATTGTTTTTAAAGCGATGTCGTAGGCCTTTTGCGCTTCAGCTTCTGTAGCTTCGTCTTCTTTAAAGTATTCAAAGAGAATGGCTGCTTCTTCGGTAAGAGTAGCTGCTTTAGTAAAATCTGAAACCCATTTTTTCTTGACACGCAAAACCTTCATAAAAGCTTCGGCTTCACGGGCATTATTCCAGAAATTAGGATCAAAAGTTTTTTCCTCTTCGTTGGTGATTTCTACCTGTTTGGCATCTATGTCAAAGATACCTCCTCAACGCGCTAATGCGTTTTTGGAGATCCTTGATTTGTTCCATCTGAACCATAATCAATAATTTTTAACAAAAATAGATTTTTTAATAGGGCAGATGCAACTATTTTCTTTTAATTTTTTTTAGATTCATATTATAAGGTAGGTATTAGAGGCCACGAATGCACGAATGTTTTATGGGGAAAATAGTAACAATTGTAGATCGTACTTGTCCAAAAGCAGATATTTAGCGATAATGTTCTTGAAAGCGCCACCTCTTTATTCGTGCATTCGTGGCAAACTAAATTAAAGCATAACATTTTGTAAACCTGACATTTTTTTAAAACAGTTTGTTTACACTCCATTTATTTTGAACCATTAAGGAATTAAGAAAATTAAGGCTTGCATTAAGTTGTGCTTAATAACCTTAATTTCTTAATGTTTTTTTATTTTTTGTTAATCAACAAGTTACGCATAAAGTTAATAACCAAATTCAAAATTTCAGTAAAACCCATCTAATACATTCGTGCATTTGTGGCAAACTAAATTATGGCATAACATTTTGTAAACCTGACATTTTTTTAAAACAGTTTGTTTACACTCCATTTATTTTGAACCATTAAGGAATTAAGAAAATTAAGGCTTGCATTAAGTTGTGCTTAATAACCTTAATTTCTTAATGTTTTTTTATTTTTTGTTAATCAACAAGTTACGCATAAAGTTAATAACCAAATTCAAAATTTCAGTAAAACCCATCTAAAACATTCGTGCATTCGTGGCAAACTAAATTATGGCATAACATTTTGTTGTAAACCTGTCAGGTTTGAAAAATTTACATCTAATACATTCGTGCATTCGTGGCTTTTTCACCACAAAAGTGTAATTTTATCCTAAATTAAAAAGTATATGACAATTGACTTAAGAAGCGATACCGTTACCAAACCCACTCCGGGTATGATGGAAGCCATATTAAACGCCAAAGTGGGTGACGATGTGTATAAAGAAGACCCAACAGTAAATGCACTTGAAGCCCGTCTTGCAGCGATGTTTGGTAAAGAGTCTGCCTTGTTTTTTCCTTCCGGAAGTATGGCCAATCAGGCAGCAATTAAACTGCATACCCAACCCGGCGAACAACTCATTTGTGACAAATATGCCCACGTTTATAACTATGAAGGCGGTGGTGTCTCTTTCAATAGCGGGGTGTCCTGCAAACTTGTGAATGGCCGGCGCGGAATGATTACCGCAAACCAAGTAGAAGAAAACATCAATCCGCCCGACTTTTATCACAGTCCCTTAACCAGTTTGGTGTGTTTGGAAAATACGACCAACAAGGGCGGCGGAGCCTGTTATGACTTTGAGGAAATCAAAAAAATAAGAACGGTTTGTGATACAAATGGCTTGGGTTTGCATTTGGATGGAGCCCGATTATTCAATGCGCTTGTCGCGAAAGGCGAAACCCCAAAGCAGTATGGCGAACTATTTGACACCATTTCGGTTTGTTTGTCCAAAGGTCTGGGAACCCCACTGGGTTCGGTGCTGATTGGTGATGCATCCATTATGAAAAATGCGATGCGTGTGCGCAAAGTACTGGGAGGCGGAATGCGTCAAATTGGATTTATGGCGGCCGCCGGAATCTATGCCCTCGACCATCACATCGACCGACTGGCAGAAGATCACAAACGCGCTAAGGAATTAGGCGAAGTTCTCAAAAATCAGTCGTATGTTCAGGATGTGGACCCTGTGGAAACAAACATTGTGATTTTCTACCTCAAGCCACAAACCAACGAAAAAAGCTTTATGGATTCCCTCGCCTCAAAAGGAGTGCGCATCAGTGCGATGGGAGAGGGGAAATTGCGTCTTGTGACCCATCTGGATTACACAGAAGCGATGCATCAAGAATTCATCAAAATTCTCAATCAATTCTAATTCAAATAATTATTCATAACTTTAGTGCATCAACAACAACTCACCACAAAAACAGCTCTCTTATGAAAAAACGTTTTACACTATTGGCATTACCCTTTTTAATGGTAACACTGTTATTTACAGGATGTAAATCTTCCACAGAAGAAAAGGAAGTAAAAGACCAATCCAAAGAATTGAATGAATGGTTTGATACCAAATATGAAGAAAAACTACAAAAAAGTCCCCTGCAACTCACGATGCTGGGCAGAAAAGACCGCTATGACCAATTGGATGATATGAGCCTCAAAGCAGAGGAAGAACAATTTCAATGGGCTGAAGCATCGGTTAAAGAGCTTCAGGAAACATTTGATTATGAGTCATTAAGTCCCGAGGATCAAATTTCTTATGACCTTTGGGTGTATGAATACCAACAAATGAAAGAGGGAATGGAGTTTAAAAACATGGATTATGTTTTTCATCAAATGATGGGCATGCACACCCGGTTTCCCAGCTTTATGATAAACTTTCACAAAGTGGATAGCGTTTCAGATATGAAAGCGTATATCACTAGAATCAGAGCTTCAAAAAATGCAATTAATGATTTGCTGGAACGGGCAAAACTTCAGGCAGAGAAAGGAATCATTCCGCCTAAATTTACTTTTGAGAGAGTCCTTATTCAATGCAAAGACCTTTTAAACGGAAAACCCTTTACAGATGCTAAAGTCAATGCCGCTTTATGGTCTGATATGAATATGAAAATTGACCAACTCATAGAAATGGGAGATATCGACGAAACCGAAGCAGCAACCCTGAGGTCAAATGCTGAACAGGCTTTGATAGAATACTTTAAACCTGCTTATGAATCAATAATAAGTTGGCTTGAAGCCGAAATGCCCAATGCAGAGGAAGCACCCACAGGAGTGAGCAGACATCCCAACGGGGAGGCTTATTACAATTACCGTTTGAAAACATCAACAACCACAAATCTAACAGCAGATGAGGTTCACACTATTGGTTTAGAAGAAGTTGCCCGCATTCAGAAAGAAATGATGGCAATCAAAGACAAAGTGGGCTTTGAAGGAAGCTTACAGGAGTTTTTTAAATTTGTAAATACCGATGAACAATTTTTCTTCCCGAATACAGATGAAGGCAGACAGGGCTATCTGGATGAGTCCACAAAATATCTTGACGAACTTACCAAAAAACTACCTGACTATTTCGGAATACTGCCCAAAGCAGATTTGGTTGTAAAAAGAGTGGAGTCTTTCAGAGAGCAGGATGGAGCACCACAGCATTATTTTCCGGGCACACCTGATGGTTCCAGATCAGGGATTTATTATGCCCACTTATCTGATATGAAGGCAATGCCCAAAACCACGATGGAAGGCGTGGCATATCACGAAGGCAACCCCGGTCACCACATGCAGATATCCATAGCACAGGAGCTGGAAACTGTTCCTGAGTTTAGAAAACAAGCCGGATATACCTCCTATGTGGAAGGCTGGGCCTTGTATTCTGAAACTTTAGCCAAAGAAATGGGTGGTTATGAAAACCCCTATTATGATTTTGGTCGCCTGGTCAATGAAATATGGAGGGCCATCAGGCTTGTGGTTGACACCGGCTTGCATGCAAAAGGATGGACAGAAGCAGATGCGATTGCTTATTTTTCTGAAAATTCATCCATTGCACCGGGTGCTATCAAAGCAGAAGTACAGCGATATATGGTGATGCCGGGTCAAGCGACTGCCTATAAAATTGGGATGATTAAAATACAGGAACTACGTCAAAAAGCAGAATCTGAATTGGGGGATGCTTTTGATATCAAGGGATTTCACGATACGGTTTTAGGTGGCGGTGCGATGCCACTCGAAATACTGGAAAGAAGAGTCAATCAATGGATTGATTCCCAAAAAAGTACGAGTTAGAAACCTCTATGCCAATAAAACATAAAACCACTCAGGAATCAATTTGATTTTTTGAGTGGTTTTTTTATGTAGTGAGCCGGTTGTTTTAATGTGCAACTTTATACCACGCGATGCTCCCGAGGTTTGGGGAGCGGGTAGTGGGGTTAGAAATATCTTTGAAATGCTGTATATCAGACATTTAATTTAAAAATTATATATTTAAATAAAAATATATGCTGAAACGAACCCTTTTTTTCGGAAATAAAGCCTCAATAAACACACGCTTGGAGCAACTCGTCATTAAAACAGAAGAGCGGGAAACCACCATACCCATTGAAGATGTTGGCTTTGTAGTGATTGAACATCCAGAAACTTATATTTCTATTACTTCACTATCAAAGTTAACAGATAATAATGTAGCTGTTATATTTTGTGACCAAAAACATATGCCTTCAAGTATGTTACTCAATCTCAATAGTCATCATTTGCAACAGGAAATTTTTAAAAATCAAATCAATGCATCTGCACCGCTTAAAAAACAACTTTGGCAACAAACTGTAAAAACAAAAATCAAGCATCAGGCAGATCTATTGAAAAAGCAAAAAAGGGATTACAAAGTACTTGAATTTCATGAGTCAAAAGTATTGAGTGGCGATACAGATAACCGTGAGGGAGCTGCAGCAGCCCATTACTGGAAAAACATTTTTGATTTTCAATTTAGAAGAGAACGCTTTGGTGATTATCCCAATACATTTTTAAATTACGGTTATATTATTTTAAGAGCGGCCGTTGCCCGTGCTCTATGTGGTAGTGGTTTACTTTGTACACTTGGTATAAATCATCATAACAAATACAACGCCTTTTGTCTGGCAGATGATGTAATGGAACCCTTCAGACCTTTGGTTGATGCTAAAGTGATTCATATTATGGAAAATTATGATGATCACGATTTAACCACTGAAATAAAAGCGGAACTACTAAGTGTTTTAACAGAAACTGTTTATTTTGAAGACACTAAAAGCCCATTAATGGTAGGCTTATCTCGAACAGCATCTTCATTACAACAATGCTTTACCGGCAGCGGACGAAAAATCAACTATCCAACACTATGGAATTAAATGGATATCGAATTATGTGGTTATTTGTATTTTTTGATTTGCCCACGGACACAAAGAAAGACCGCCGTAATGCCGGACAGTTCCGCAAAAACTTATTGAAAGATGGTTTTACCATGATGCAATACTCCGTGTATATGCGCCATTGTGCCAGCAGTGAAAGTGCTGATGTGCACGAAAAACGTGTGAACAGTTTGCTCCCGCCCCTTGGTAAAGTGAGCATACTGCGCATAACCGACAAACAATTTGGCAATATCATGAACTTTTGGGGCCGTGAGGAAGTACCTAAAGAACCACAACCCACACAATTAGAGCTGTTTTGAAAACAAAAAATGCCCCAATCCCGGGATTCACAACCGTAAAAGAGGCATTTTTATTCACGACAATTCACTTTATTCTCTTGATAATTAGAAGGTAACAGCCCAACTAATATCGTGATTCCTAATCTTTAATCAAACCACAAC
>JBBDIQ010000049.1:0-8369 GCA_040880345.1 Flavobacteriaceae bacterium | reverse complement strand
AATATCGTGATTCCTAATCTTTAATCAAACCACAACGTATTGGTGTGAGATTGTTATTTCTGATTCAATATCGTGATTCCTAATCTTTAATCAAACCACAACAGGATGAAGTTCCGCGTCCTCTAAAGCTTTAATATCGTGATTCCTAATCTTTAATCAAACCACAACGGTTTTAAATTCATAGCCAAAGCCCTTCAGAATATCGTGATTCCTAATCTTTAATCAAACCACAACGGGTCAATCCCTGAAAAGAAATCATTGGGTAATATCGTGATTCCTAATCTTTAATCAAACCACAACGTGTGATGGCTCCGTCTCTTATGTTAGAAAAATATCGTGATTCCTAATCTTTAATCAAACCACAACAGTATCAAAGTAGATGTTTGCAGATGTCTCAATATCGTGATTCCTAATCTTTAATCAAACCACAACAAGGGCAAAGTCAAAGAGCGCGTCAAGGCCAATATCGTGATTCCTAATCTTTAATCAAACCACAACGGGTTGGTAGCATCATCTTCATCATCGGTAAATATCGTGATTCCTAATCTTTAATCAAACCACAACAAGTGCGTTAATAATTATTGATGTTTCCTCAATATCGTGATTCCTAATCTTTAATCAAACCACAACTAGCTTATCGCTCATATATTTGGTTTAAAAATATCGTGATTCCTAATCTTTAATCAAACCACAACATTACCCGCTCGATGGTGAAGTAAAGAAAAATATCGTGATTCCTAATCTTTAATCAAACCACAACTAATGCCTGTTGATCCAGCCGCCAATATAGAATATCGTGATTCCTAATCTTTAATCAAACCACAACTAAGTTCATCTTGTCTCCTTTGGTCTTCAGAATATCGTGATTCCTAATCTTTAATCAAACCACAACTATTTATAATAACAGCTTTAGTGGCGCTTGAATATCGTGATTCCTAATCTTTAATCAAACCACAACTAATCTCTTTAAAGTATATTCATCCATTTCAATATCGTGATTCCTAATCTTTAATCAAACCACAACGCGCTATTTGAAGTGTGGCAAATGCTTTGAATATCGTGATTCCTAATCTTTAATCAAACCACAACAATGTTCATATTCTCTTTTAATTTTCTCACAATATCGTGATTCCTAATCTTTAATCAAACCACAACGGCTTGCCTTTCTTGTATTTCTCTTTTACGAATATCGTGATTCCTAATCTTTAATCAAACCACAACGGGTCGTCTGGGTTCCATTTTTCGGGCATTAATATCGTGATTCCTAATCTTTAATCAAACCACAACTATATTGGTCTTATAGTTGCCGTATAATGAATATCGTGATTCCTAATCTTTAATCAAACCACAACGGAGGAGCTGCATGATGTTGCCGGTGATGTAATATCGTGATTCCTAATCTTTAATCAAACCACAACGTGTTGGGTGTAATCCAACTTCTCTATTAAAATATCGTGATTCCTAATCTTTAATCAAACCACAACTGCTATGGCAGTTGAGTTACCTAATATCTCAATATCGTGATTCCTAATCTTTAATCAAACCACAACAGAAAGTACATTGAGCTGCACATCAAAAGGAATATCGTGATTCCTAATCTTTAATCAAACCACAACGGAACGCTTGACGAGTATCGTCGTGCCAGAAATATCGTGATTCCTAATCTTTAATCAAACCACAACGTTACCTTCTCTTATATTAAACCCTCCAAGAATATCGTGATTCCTAATCTTTAATCAAACCACAACTTGTGGGGTTACATTAAAGTAGTTTTTAAAAATATCGTGATTCCTAATCTTTAATCAAACCACAACCGGTCCTCGAGAATGGCTTGTACCATTGCGAATATCGTGATTCCTAATCTTTAATCAAACCACAACTATTTGCCTCGTAATCAAAACAAAACAATTAATATCGTGATTCCTAATCTTTAATCAAACCACAACTTTTCCTTATCCCAACAATACTTTCTAAGTAATATCGTGATTCCTAATCTTTAATCAAACCACAACTTGATAGCTGTCGCAGATATTTCTTGACTTAATATCGTGATTCCTAATCTTTAATCAAACCACAACGAAATGTTAAGGATTCCACCACCTGCTGCTAATATCGTGATTCCTAATCTTTAATCAAACCACAACTAGCTATGAAAAATAACTACTTTCCTGTTTAATATCGTGATTCCTAATCTTTAATCAAACCACAACCAAAGCGTTCCTCAATAGCACCCCTCGCCAATATCGTGATTCCTAATCTTTAATCAAACCACAACAAGTGCTCTGGTTTGACCTTTTGATGCTTCAATATCGTGATTCCTAATCTTTAATCAAACCACAACTCTTATGTATTCTCACTTCTAAAAGTAGATAATATCGTGATTCCTAATCTTTAATCAAACCACAACGGGTAACCAAGGCAGCTTTCTCGCTTGAGAAATATCGTGATTCCTAATCTTTAATCAAACCACAACCAAATTGCCTATTTATTTGATATTTAAAAAATATCGTGATTCCTAATCTTTAATCAAACCACAACTGTATGGGTCGCCAAAATAGTGAGGTTGTAAATATCGTGATTCCTAATCTTTAATCAAACCACAACAGGAATTTATGCAGCGTATGGAATCTATGAATATCGTGATTCCTAATCTTTAATCAAACCACAACCCACCGCCCTTTGTGTAACGGGTGTGCGGCAATATCGTGATTCCTAATCTTTAATCAAACCACAACTCTCGATTGTCATTCCATCACTAACTATTTAATATCGTGATTCCTAATCTTTAATCAAACCACAACGGGTACGAATAGCAATTTTTGAGTTTTTCCAATATCGTGAATCCTAATCTTTAATCAAACCACAATCGCTCGCTGAGCTGGCGTTCTGGTTTAAGATGTTTAAGATTTGATTGATGTCAATGAACTTAAATTTCCTTTAATTATAATTTTATAACTTTTCCTGTTACAGAAAGTTTAATTTTTATAGGACTAAATGTAAACCAACCCGTTTTTCCATCCCCAAAGCCTCTTATTTGAACATAATTAGTGTCTGTTATAGATGTTGAAGTATGCTTTCTAAAAAAATAATCTCCAGATGTTAATTTCTGAACTCTATACAAATGTTGGGTTAAGGTATTATAATCAGGGTTCTCCCAATTTACTTCTTCTTCATTTAGCCCAAGAAGAAATAGGTCATTTATGTGAAGAGTAGAAACAATCTCAATTCCATCTGCTGGCAGTTGATAAACAGGTTGTCCTTGTCTCTTGCGTTCTACAACAGTCCAAAAAGTAACTACAGATTCTTTTAAATTTCCATCATTGTCTTTGTAAATCAATACATGGTGATTGTTTCTTGGGTTTACCCATTGATTGGAGTCTTTTTTTAATTGTTCTGCACCTCCAATATTTTCTTTCATTCTTACTTTTAAAACCGGTACAGGGTTACCATTTTTATTTGGCAAAAATATCTGTGGCTGTTTTATTCCATTCTCATCAACAGTAAAAAAAGTGTTGGGTGGTATTTTTCCTTTTACAAGGCCACCCATTGCCTCAATTCTATCTATAATTAATTTTTTAATTGCCATATCAACAACTTTATCAATATGTTTTTCAGTCTGCAAAACATCTATTGGCTTTCTAACATGATAAGCTTCATCACTAAATGGTGCCGTTCTCTTTCCAAAAACAGTTTCCTTATGCAATTGACCACGTGCCGCTATTCCGGTATTGGTGAAGATTTGACCATTCTTTTTTACTTTATATTTCCGCTTAGTAACTATTGTATTAAGTCGTTTGTGTGAAACTAATATATTGTTTACTTCACGTTCTGCGTCTTGAAAAAAAGAGGGCCAGGGTAGTGGAAAGTTATTCAAATCATAACTTCTGCCATAACGATTCCATTTTGAAAGCTCCTGTATATAAGAAGTTTTAGTACAAGCCATTACCAACGCATCAATTGCATGATGTCTGTGGTCTTCACGTGTCTTTTCATTATCGAGATTTAGCACACTGTTTAACCCCCATTTATGCCTTAGATTTGAAGTGGCTTGTCCCGGCGACACCATTACTTTTTCACAAACTTGTGATAAATAACTTTTGGCTTCACGGCTAATGTAACGAGTATCGTTAAGTTGCCTTGTTGTAAAATCACTTTCAAATTTTTCTTTTACAAACTGCTTAAACTTATGATAAGCCTTAGGGTACTCTTTAGTGTCTGAAAACAACTTCAATGCTCTTGCCTTTATTGCCGTCCAATTAGTTTCATCGTGTCCATAAAATTCAAAAGGAGTTTTATCACCTTTGTTTCGGTTTTCGTCAGCATAGCATAGTGTTTTATTCATAAAGCTATCATTTAACGAGCGACTCCAAGGATGTATGTGTTCTATTTGAATTTCACCCGTAAATAATTTAGCCAATGGGATTTGCTGTCCGGTATAAGGGCATGTATTTTTACACTCTTCCCATAGTTTGTATTTTAAAATGTTTTCGTGAGAAATTATTTGTCTTTCTTCTCTTAATCTGTCTTTTATCCTGTCATTTTCACGTTCCAGCCTTTTCTGTTCTATTCTTATTTGATTTCTCTTTGTTTTAGAAACCTTTAGGTCACGTGCCATTTCAATTTTTATATCATCAAAACTTCCAAAACGTTCAATGAGTTCGTTGACAAGTTTTCTTAGTTCAAAAAGTGCTGTTATTACTATTGGATTTCTGATAGATTGTATTTCTCTATCAGCATCTTTTCCAATAGGTAATTTTTTCAATAAATTGCTTGCATCTATGTTTGTGGAGTGATGATATAGCTTTGTTAACTCCTTGTCGGTTAAATTGAATTCATTTTTTAATACCCTTTTTAGTTCATGAATGTAACCGCCTTTTATTTTAAACCTAACGATAGCAGGAACGTTGTCATAAATAAAGCTTTTATTAGCATCATTTAAAGTATTCCACCTTTCCCCAAAAGCATTTTTAATACCCCCTAAAGTAACAGCTAAGTCATATGTAAAGCCCATTTTTAAAAAGGGTAATATATTTTGAATTGCCTTTCTGCTTAAACTTGCATAACCATCCTTTAGTTGGAAAGATGCTATTTTTTCAGCCTGGGCATCTGAAAATCCCCAGTTTTTTATAGCATATTCTTTTACCTTGTCTTTGTTATCAAAAAAGTAGAGTACATGCCAAATATCTTCCTGCTCCTTTTCAGAAAACTCAAACCATTTTTCTCCAAAGAACTTTTTATTTGATAAATTAGAAATAGAATGAGTGCCAACAATTTTATCATCGTCTTTGTAATTAAACTTAAAATCTGCACCTTCTTTTTTTATTTCTTTACGCAATTTTTTAAAATCAATTTTTTCATTTGACATCAACAATTCAGCCAATATCTCTCTGTCTTCTTTATTAATTTTTTTACCATTAAATTCAACAGTATTTACCCACTGATAGATTCTAAATAGTTCTACAGGCATAGCACTTATTGGTGCTTTGGTTTTTTTAGATTCTAATGTACAATTGCCTACAAGGTGCTTTTGGGACCTCAAAGGCCTTTGATGAAACAGAACCCCATCTTCATCATACCCATCAAGTTTTCGCCCTCCTATTTTTCCTTTTAACTTGTTAGTTAATATATCGTGATATTTGGATTGAACATTCCAAATGTGTTCAAATTCATCAACATACATTTTCCGGGTTGTGTATCGATTTCTGATTCGCTCTAATGTACCTTGAAACGGCTCGTTATCATTTGGGTAAATATCATATAAATATTCACCTAATGTTTTGTCTTGAATTTGTTCAAGTGTTTCATTGATGCCTATTTTACCTTCTTTTGGTTTTCCTTTAAAAATTGCTCCATCATCACTTCCTCCTTTTCTACTATTACTCAAAAAGCCTCGTCGCTGTATAAAATGATAAAATATTCTGCCCAGTTCTTGTAATGATAAGGCCTCATTTAAGGCTTTATTTCTTAATTCGTAAGGATTCAATGCAAACCAGTCAGCAAGCTTTTCTTCAGGAAATTTTCTTGATTTTTTCCAAAGCTCAAAATCATTGTCAGTGAGAGGGCACATTTTGTATTCTGACAACAATTCAAGCAGCATCTTTTTTCTGAGTCGTTTTCTAAAAAACTGCCTACGCTTTCCCCTGGAATCTGTCCTACTGGCATTCTTTGATATCTCGTTATCCCCTTCACCTAAATTTTCAACACCCATTGGAAATATTCTACTTCCCAAACCCAATATTTTATTTTCTATATCATCAACAACAGCCCACCCAATCGAGTTAGTCCCTAAATCCAATCCTAAAACTTTTGCCATAATAATCTTTTTTTTAATAATAATTTATAAATCTACAAAAACACTTTTAAAGCATTTTACGGTTTTCCTCATTGTGTGATAAACTTTTTTTAATTACATTTGGAATGTGAAAATTTTATACTAATCTTTTAATCTTATCACAATAAGGCTATATGCCGTAGGTAAAAAACCTTGAGTCCCGCTTCGGTGGGACTTTTTTTTATGCAGAATATTCAATATTAAGATATGCCTATTTTATTAGCTCAAATCTATATTCTATATAAAAAGTATCCACAAAATTGAAAATCACTTTGGGATGATAACGGGGAGAACCCAAATATAAACCATTTTGTCAAAACACGCTAAAATGAAAGTATGAAGTTAGCAATACAAAGTTAGAAGTTAAAAAAGTTTAAGTATCAAGACTAGTTTTTGAATACTCGTAAGCTGCCTGCCACTTCCACGTGATCCTTTTTATTTCGCCCTTGTCCCACCATCCTCCCACATTCCCTTTTAAAAACCGCTTTTTTAAAACCCTCACTGGAACAAGACTGGGAGAAATGTGGGAGAAACTACCCCTTTTTTTGGGAAATTGGGTCAAATGGTGTCAAAAAGGGTCAAATGGTGTCAAATGGTGTCAAATGGTGTCAAATGGTGTCAAATGGTGTCAAAAAGGGTCAATTGGTGTCAAATGGTGTCAATTGGTGTCAAGGCTATTGCGGTGTAAAAACGGTCATTTACTTTAGCTGCATTATTAACCCCTAAATCTATTAAATATGGGTACATTTAACAAAGGAATCCTAGGAGGGTTCTCAGGAAAAGTAGGCACCGTAGTGGGTGCTTACTGGAGAGGTAAAAACGTAATGCGCAGTTTGCCTCGACCAAGCACGAAGCCGGCCACACCGGGCCAGGAATTACAACGCACCATCTTTAGTGTGGTTGCTAAATTTTTAAACCCCATCAAGTTTATCCTGGCGGCTCACTTTGGGAGCCCGCAGGGAGACAAATCACGGTTTAACCTCGCCACGTCTTATCATATGACAGAGGCGGTGCAGGAGGTGGGCGACCTCATTGAGATGGATTTGCCCAAGGTATTGATTAGTAAAGGGTCGTTGCAGGGATTGCAAGGCCAAACCTTTATTGCCTTACCCGATAGCGTGGTTAGAGTGCGATGGGACGACAACAGCGGTCAAGGACTCGCAGGCCCAGATGACACGCTTACGCTGGTGATTTATTCGCCTACTCTGGAGTTGTTTGAGGCCTATTCCCCAGCGGCCTTAAGGCAGGAAGAACAGGTGGATATTACAGCCCCTAATTATTTGATTGGGCAGGAAATACACGGCTGGGCAACCTTCATCACCCCAGATGGCGAGCTGGCAGCTACCAGTACGTATTTGGGTACCGTTACCGTGACTTAATTTTTAAAAATTAAACACACACAGAAACCCGCAAGGTCTTGACCAAGCGGGTTTTTTCTTGAAAATACATAGTGAAGGCTCAACTCTTGTTGATTAACGTGCATTAAAAGAAACATTAAGACATTAAGGTCATTAAGAACAACTTAATGAAGCCCTTAATTTTCTTAATTTCTTAATGGTTTAAAGTGCCTAAGTCAGTAAACCGAGTACCTCATAGCTCACTATGCTCACGAATCCGGATACACAATGCGTTCCTCAAGGATTTTAAGGATGGCGTCTTTTAAATAAAAAATGGTGCCCCTTAGTTTTACATAAGGAAGTACTTTGTCTTTACGCCAGCGTTTTACACTGGATTCACTAATGCCAAAAAGCATCTTTACCTCAGCAGTCGTGTAGAGGTTATCAGGGTTGATCCTGGAACTGCTGAAAAGCATTTGCTGCTGTGGCGTTGCACGTCGTTTGCCCCCCGGAGGGCGGTTTGTAGGTTGTTTTTTTGTTCCCATAGCTTTGCTGAATTTATGGGTTAGACACTCAATAAATTTGGGGATTGGGGTGTTTTAAAAATTGGGGAGCTATGGTATTGCTATTACTAAAGTATAAAAAAAACCCGTTGGGTGAAATTGGATAAAACAAAAAAAGATATTGGTTAAGATACTGAA
>JBBDIQ010000048.1:0-15301 GCA_040880345.1 Flavobacteriaceae bacterium | reverse complement strand
GACCCGCATCTCAAAAATGTATCTCTACAGGATATGGTGGGAGGCAGCGTTTCTTTCTATGACTCGCCCATAAGATTAGAAAAGGTGACTTCACATTCAAAAACGAATATGGAACTCGCATAACAAACCAAAGTTGTTAAAAATAGTGCAGCGGTTATTTAAAATCAATTGCTTATTTTTAATGACTTTAGTTTTTTCGCTTAAAGCGAAACAAATACTTAAACTTTAAAAAAATGTCAAAAATCCCAAAAACATACACAGATTTCAAAAAAGATTTCCCGGAAGTAAGCGAGGCTTACTACAATTTAGGAAAAGCCGTTCACAGTGCCGGACCTCTTGACGATAAAACCCGTGCGCTTATAAAATTAGGAATGTCTTGTGGCGCGCAAAAAGAGGGTGCGGTACATTCCCATACCCGAAAAGCCCTGGATGCGGGGTGCACAAAAGAGGAAATTCACCAAGTTGTGTTATTGTTATTACCTACCATGGGCATGCCATCAATGATGGCTGCAATGACCTGGGTAAACGATATCCTTGAAACCAATAAATAAACATTTAATGCTCAAAGACACATTTAACAGAACCCACGATTACCTGCGCATTTCGCTTACCGATGCCTGCAACTTTCGGTGCCTGTATTGTATGCCCAACGAGCAAATGAAATTTATGCCGGCAAAGCATCTAATGCAAGCCGATGAAATTGAAACCATCGTCAAAACTTTTGTGGAGTTAGGCGTAAGAAAAATAAGACTCACCGGTGGTGAACCCCTGGTGCGAAAAGATGCCAAAGACATTATTGAGCGAATTTCAAAATTTCCGGTGGAACTTAGTTTAACTACAAACGCCGCTTTGGTTGATG
Source organism: Flavobacteriaceae bacterium (assembly GCA_040880345.1). Classification (GTDB taxonomy): domain Bacteria; phylum Bacteroidota; class Bacteroidia; order Flavobacteriales; family Flavobacteriaceae; genus Planktosalinus. Next base: position 14,442 of record JBBDIQ010000048.1, on the reverse strand, counting down.
AGTTTATCGATGTGTTCCATCTGGCGGGAATCAAATCGGTTAATGTGAGTTTGGACACCTTGAAACGGGATAAATTTCTCGAACTTACCAAACGCGATTTATTTGATAAGGTTTGGAATAATATTCAACTTTTAATTACCGAAGGATTTCACGTAAAAGTGAACGTGGTGGTGATGAAAGGCATCAACGATAACGAAATTCTCGATTTTATTGAATGGACAAAAAACCAACCGGTGCACGTGCGCTTCATCGAATTTATGCCCTTTGATAAAAATCAATGGAATAGTACTAAAGTGTTCAGCTATCAGGAAATTCTCAACTTGGTTGAAACGCAGTACAGCTTCATCAAAATAAAAGACGAAGCCAATGCCACGGCAAAAAAATACAAACCCCTCAATCACGAAGGGACTTTTGCCGTCATCAGCACAATGAGCGCACCCTTTTGCCACAATTGCAACCGAATGCGACTCACGGCAGACGGCAAAATGAAAAACTGCCTCTTCTCAAAAGGAGAAGCCGATATCCTTTCCGCTATGCGCAATCAAGAAGACATTGTACCTATAATCAAAAAATGTGTGGGTCAAAAAGAAAAAGCCCTCGGCGGACAGTTTGAAGGCGATTTCCATCAAATAGATACCGACAAAATAGACAACCGGAGTATGATACGCATTGGCGGTTAACTTTTACCCACCGTTATTCCCAAAACGTCATAACCAAAATAATCAATCAACAATAATCAATAAACAATGATCGCAGTTTCAGAAGCCAAACAACACATTATAAAACACAGCAAATCTCCCCGTGTTAAAGAAAAATCCCTGCCGGAAGCATTAGGGTTTGTTCTTGCCGAAACGCTTTTGGCAACAATGGATACACCACCTTTTGACAACTCGGCGATGGATGGTTATGCATTTTCTTATTCTAAATGGGATAAAAAAAGTCCGTTGACTGTTATTGGTGAAGTGCAAGCCGGAAGTGAAAACAGTTTGAAAACAGACGCTAATGAAGCGATCCGAATTTTCACCGGAGCGCCTGTTCCACCGGATGTGGATACTGTTATAATGCAGGAAAAAGTGGAGCGCAACGCTGATAAAATTACCTTACTTGATGAAAATCTAAAACAAGGAAGTAACATTCGCCCCAAAGGTTCGCAGACTAAAAAAGGCGACCTTGCTTTACAAAAAGGACAATTACTAACACCTTCGGGGATTTCGTATCTCGCCGGTATGGGGTTTTCCAAAGTAAATGTATATGCCAAACCCAAAGTGAGCATCATCATTACGGGTAAAGAACTCGTCAAAGCCGGAGAAACCCTCGAAGATGGTAAAATTTATGAATCAAACGGTATTGGACTAACAGCTGCCTTGCGCCAATTGACTATCGAACCTGTTTCGGTGGCATTGGTTGACGATGTTTCCGAAGCTATTGAAAAAGCCATTGAAAGTCAACTGAACAATGATATTATTATCCTAACCGGAGGCGTTTCGGTGGGAAATTATGATTTGGTTCCGGCAGCCCTGGAAAAATGTGGTGTAGAGAAAATCTTCCATAAAGTGAAGCAAAAACCCGGAAAACCATTCTATTTCGGTACGACTTCCAAAGCACTCATTTTTGCACTTCCCGGAAATCCGGCGGCTGTAATGACTTGCTTTTATGAATATGTAGTGGCGGCCCTTGATGCATTTATGCAAAAAACACATTTAAAAACTATAGCACTACCACTGGAAAATGACTTCAATAAAAAACCGGGGCTGACCTACTTTCTAAAAGGTAAAACAGTAAACAACAATGTGGAGATTTTAGACAGTCAGTTGAGTTATATGCTCAATTCGTTTGCCATAGCAGACTGTCTGGTAACGCTTGACGAAGATAAAACGGAATTCAAAAAAGGGGATTTAGTAAGCGTTTTAATGATTGCTTAAAATGGACATAAAAAACTATCAGGTAAAAGGACGTATCTGGCTGGAAACCGAGCAAGGACATCAGTTGGGACCAGGAAGACAAAAACTTTTGTTGGCCATTAAAGAACTGGGCTCCATCACCGAGGCGGCCAAGAAAATGAAAATGTCTTACCGCCACGCCTGGGAAATCATCAAGGAATTAAATAATGCTTCTAATCTACAAATTGTTGAAAAAAATACCGGTGGCAGCGGCGGTGGCGGGAGCAAACTCACCGCAGAAGGAGAAGCTTTGTTGAAACAATACAAGCTTTGCCAATTGGCTTTTGAGGAATTCAAATCAGAACTAAACAAGCGAAAATAAATGAGTGTAGAAATTACCATCTTGTTTCTTGCCTTGCTTTTTGTAGCCGCTTTTTTCTATGCTTCCGTGGGTCACGGCGGCGCGAGTGGTTATCTGGCATTGATGGCTTTATTTTCATTTGCACCCGAAACGATGCGCCCAACCGCTTTGGTGTTGAATATTTTTGTGTCGGGTATCGCCTTTTACCAGTTTTACCGAAAAGGATATTTTCAATGGAAGTTATTCTGGCCCTTTGCCATTGCTTCCATTCCGGCGGCATTTATCGGCGGCTTAATCACGGTGGATGAACAAATTTACAAACGAATTTTGGGGATATTACTGTTTTTTGCAATTGCACGATTTATGGGTTTTGGAACCAATGAAGATAAAAGTCCAAAAAAACAACTGCTGTTACTTTCTTTATCGATAGGTGCTGTCATCGGTCTCTTTTCGGGGATGATTGGTATAGGCGGTGGCATTATTCTGAGTCCGCTTATCTTATTATTGGGTTGGGCAAACTTGAAACAAACGGCTGCTATTTCTGCATTGTTTATTTTTGTAAACAGTGTTTCAGGTTTGGCAGGCTTGGTTTCGCAAGGCGTTCAATTCAATGCTTTGATGTGGACAATGTTGGGCGTCGCGTTTGTGGGTGGTTTGTTGGGTTCCTATTTTGGTGCTAACAAATTCAATAGTAATAAACTAAAATATGCGCTCTCTTTTGTGTTGCTTATCGCATCGGTTAAATTAATTTTTGCTTAAAATGAACAAATCCATCCCACATACCACAGGATACATTCTCGCCGGAGGCAAAAGCTCCCGAATGGGCGAAGACAAAGGCTTGAAACTATTCAACGGAAAAGCACTTGTACAAACCGTTATTGACCAAATGCAATTAGCGGTAGATAAGGTAGTCCTTGTCTCCAATAATTCAGATTATAAGCAATTTGGATTGGAAGTTATTGAAGATGTGGTGAAAAACATTGGGCCGGCAGGTGGTATTTATACGGCTTTGCAACACAGTGTTACTGATAAAAATTTTATCGTGAGCTGTGATATGCCTCATATCTCTTTTCAAGCAATTCAATTTATGCTGGAGAATTGCAACGCTGATGCAATATGTATTCCTCTGTATAGAAACAGTTTAGAGCCTCTTTTTGGTGTGTATCCAAAAGGATGTTTAACAAGTTGGAAAACATCCATCGAAAAAGGCATTTACAAACTCACAGATCTAGCAGAAAACCATAAATTAGAAAAAGTGGTAGTTGATCACAATCCTCTTTTTTCGGAAAAATTGTTTCAAAACCTCAACACACCTGATGAATTTAAGAACGCACTAAAAAATGTATAAAATGAATATAACAATATTATTTTTTGGACAGTTAGCTGAAGTTACCGGAACATCGAGCCTAAAACTTAGCGGTATTTCAGATACTGATGAGTTAAAAAATACTTTACGGAAGCAATTTCCAGCTTTAGAAGGGTTGACCTATTCCATCGCCGTAAACAAGAAAATGATACAACAAAAAACAACTTTAAAACACGAGGACGAAGTGGCATTATTACCCCCATTTTCAGGCGGATAAAAAAATGAATACAGAAAACAGATATCAACGACAATTGCAACTCGCCGGCTTTGGCAAAGAAGGTCAGGATAAACTCGCTGCAGCCAAAATTCTGGTTATTGGTGCCGGAGGTTTGGGCTGTCCGGCTTTGCAGTATTTGGCCGGTGCGGGTGTGGGAACTTTGGGGATTGTAGATTTTGATACCATTTCCCTTACGAATCTGCATAGGCAAACATTATATGCTACAGATGATGTTGGAAAACTGAAAGTGGAGGTCGCTGCTCAAAAACTTAAAGCTCTTAATCCTGAAATTGAAATCATCCAGTATTCAATCCAACTTACCAACCTAAATGCTTTGGACATTATCAAAGACTACGATGTGGTTCTCGACGGCACCGATAATTTCAGTACCCGATATTTGGTTAACGATGCGTGTGTCCTACTTGATAAAACTTTAATTTACGGCGCAGTGATGCGTTTTGAGGGACAAGTGGGCGTGTTCAATCTCGAAAAAAACAACTTAAAAACCAATTACCGTGACTTGTTTCCAACGCCTCCCGATGCGGCTTCGGCACCCTCTTGTAATGAGGTGGGTGTTTTAGGTGTTTTACCCGGTATCATTGGCACCTGGCAAGCTTCAGAAGCTATAAAAATCATCACGGGAATTGGCACGCCTTTGGCAAACAAAATTCTGACCATTAACCTCCTGCAAAATTCTGTCTATGAATTTCAATTGGTTAAAAATCCTAAAAGTGCAAAAGAAATACCAAAGGATACCGCTTCTTTTGAACGGTTTAATTACGAATCGTTTTGCAACAAAAATCATAAAAATGTGATTTCTGTAGAAGCCTTTAATCAACTTATTAAAAAGGAAAACTGCAACATTATCGATGTTCGTGAACTGGGTGAAATGCCTGTGATTTCCGAATTTGAAACCTTGCAACTACCTTTGAGTAATTTTCGCGAAAGCATTTCAGAAATGAATTTCGATACTACAGTTGTACTCCTTTGCCAGAGTGGGCAACGGAGCTTAACAGCATTGGATTTATTGAAAAAACAACACCCAAAACTTAAAGCGTTTAGTTTAGAAGGTGGTATTTTAGAATGGAAAAAACAAAAAAACATATAATTATGAGTACTCACAAACCAAAAAAAGTATTTATCGAAGGCGCCATTCCACCGGAATTTATAGGCGAATCCATTGCCAAGCACAGCAGTAAACAGGACATTGGCGCCCACAGTATTTTTCTGGGACAAGTGCGCAATGATGTTATCAATGACAAAACCGTCGTAGCCATCGACTATTCAGCTTATGAGGAAATGGCCAATGAAAAGTTTCACGAAATACGCGAAGCTGCCTTTGAAAAATATCCACTGAACTGTATGCATATTTATCACAGTTTGGGCAAAGTTGCAACAGGCAAAATTTGTTTGTTTGTATTCACCTCCTCCAAACACCGCAAAGATGCCATTGCCGCTTGCGAGTATCTGGTAGAGCGCATCAAAGCCGAAGTGCCTGTTTGGGGTAAGGAAGTTTTTGAAGACGAAGGATACAGTTGGAAGGTTAATAATTAATAAAGAAAAATCAATTAAAATGGTCGATATCACATTCAAAATCAAATCACACCGCACCGCAATCGCACAAGCGATAGTAAAGGTGAGCAAACAAGAAACCATAGATGCTATTCACAACAAAACCGTACCCAAAGGTGATGTGCTGGAAGCAAGCCGTATTGCGGGACTTTTCGGTATCAAAAAAACCAGCGAAATGATTCCCGATTGTCATCCCTTGCCCATAGAATTTGCAGCCGTGAGGCATCGCATTGAAGGCTTGGAAATCATCATCGAAACCGAAGTACAAACCATTTACCGCACTGGAGTTGAGGTAGAAGCAATGCACGGTGCTTCGATCGTGGCGCTTACCATTTATGATATGCTCAAACCCATCGATAAAGAAATTGAAATCAAAGACATCAAACTCCTCAAGAAAAAAGGAGGAAAATCCCAATACAAAGATAAACTAAGTCGAACCATCAAAGCGGCTGTAATTGTATGTTCTGATAGTATTTCTGCGGGAAAAAAAGAAGATTTCGCCGGCAAGGCCATCATCAAAAAACTGGAAGACATTGGTAGTGTAAGTATTGAGGACTATGTCATTATTCCTGATGAAATAGAAGATATTCAAGGAAAAGTCCTCAAGCATTACGACCAAAAAATGGACCTCATCATTGTAACCGGAGGTACCGGATTATCACCTCGAGATGTCACTCCTGAAGCCATCAAGCCCTTATTAGACCAGGAAATCCCGGGAATTGGAGAAGTAGCGAGGGCTTACGGCCAGGAACATATGCCCTATGCAATGTTGTCGAGAAGTTTGGGCGGGCTCAAAGGGCAATCCCTCATATTGGCGCTACCCGGTTCTACCCGTGGTGCCGCCGAAAGTATGGATGCGTTGTTTCCGTATTTGCTGCATATTTTTAAAATAATGGAACATTCCGCACACGATTGATCGTTTTATAACGTATATTTTTAAAATGAAAAGAATAACTTCAATAGTTCTGTTTGTCTTCACAATATCTTTCCTCCTGATAGAAAGCACAGTTTGGGCTCAGTCACAAATTGAAGCCAATCCTGAGATTACAATCCTCGGCACCTCAAACATTCACGATTGGGAAGCGACCTCTAATACCGGAAAAGTAAATTGGATTGTTGTTTTCAATTCCGGCCATATCAATCAAATCAATGATATTCATGTAGCTATTCCTGTTGCTTCGATTGAAAGTGATAAAGGCAACAAAATGAATAGAAAGATGCACGAGGCACTCAAAAAAGATAAATTTCCAACTATTAAGTTTTCTTTAGATCGTGTAGAAAAAATTGAACCAAAAAATGGAAAAGGAGAAATACATACCTTAGGATATTTAGAAATAGCCGGAAAAAAACAACTTGTGGAGTTGCTTTTAAATGCTGAAAAACTTGATGATAAAACCATTCAAATTAAATTGACAAAAAAAATCAAAATGACCGATTACGACATCGAGTTGCCCTCCGCTTTATTTGGAATGATAAAAACCGATGATGAAGTGACCATTCATATTCAATTTTTAATTAAAATGAGTGAGTAATGAAACACAAACTAACCAAAAACCTATTTATTAAAAGTCTTATTGCAGGATTTATTTTATTAATTATCAATTTTATAGGGCTTTTTATTAACATTAAATTTTTTCCATCTTTGGCCGATGAGTATTTCAGTCCCGCTTTTGATATGGAAGGTTACAAAGGTGTTTTGTTTTTATTGCATCCGTTTATTGTGAGTTTTGCTCTAGCGTGGTTTTGGAAACGCTTCAAAAAACTTTTGTCAGGAAACTTTTGGATGAAGGGCATTGAAGTAGGTTTAGTATATGGGCTCATTGCCGTATTTCCGTCTATGTGGATGATTTTAAGCGCCTTTGATGTTTCTCTTGTATTGGTAATAAGCTGGTTTATTCACGGTTTGATTCAGGGAACCATCGTGGGTTTGATTTACGCCAAGATGGATTCCTGAGTCAAAATAATCCAAAATTAAACAGTTAAAAAAGGGTCAAGAAGTTTGATAAATTTCATTATTTATCGTAATATTGCGATATACTAATATCATTAAAAACAACAACAATGAAAATAACCCTTTTAGACCCAGCAATGTGTTGTAGCCCCAATGCTGAAAGTGGAAAATGTTGTTAAACTAAAAAATATCAAGCAATGAAAACAAAAAAAATTTCACCCTTTCGTACCCGAAATATTCCTGCTTACCTCACAGTTATGGGAGTAGCTTTCTTTTTGGTAGTGCTGATCTATTTTATTTCAGGGAATTTCTTTTTTAATGAAAATTCGATAACACTATTGCTCATAATAGCCGCAAGTGTTATGGCTGGTATGATGGTAATGTTTGGTGCCTCTATGCTGAATTTGTTTAAAATGAAATCGGCTTTAGAAAAAATTTCACGTGGAGAGCAAAACGTAAAAATACCTGAAGTGTGGTGCCCTGTGCTGACTGCAGCATCTGAGGCTGTTGAAAATTTGGCCGAATCCAAACAGTTTACCCACGAAAAGAAGGAAAATTGATTTTTGACAATGTTTACCTGAAACAACTTTGCCTTAAATGATGAAAAGGACTGAAAAAAAAAACTGAAATATTTTATGTTTCACTAATATTATCGTAATATTGCAATATAATAATACCATTAAAAACAACAACAATGAAAATAACCATTTTAGATCCTGCAATGTGCTGTAGCACCGGTGTGTGTGGAGAAGATGTAGATGATGCCTTGGTGCAAACTGCGGCCAACGTAAAGTGGCTGAAATCTCTTGGATACGAAGTAAACAGACACAATATTTCAAACGACGGAGCCGCTTTTAAAAACTATCCCGCTGCCATCGAAAAATTACAAAAAGAAGGAATGGATTCTCTGCCCTATATCTTAATAAATGATGAAATCGTTATGGAAGGCAGTTACCCAACCAAAGAAGAATGGATGCAATTCTTAGCCAATGAAACTTCTGAGAAAGAAAGTCCAAAAACCAAAGTAGATGACGCTACAAAAACAAGCATCTTAATTTCTATTGGCGCTGCGATAGCCGCCTCCAACGAAAAAGCACTAAAACAATTTATAAATGAAGCCAAAGGAGCTAAAATTTCCCTTGAGGAAATCGCCAATGCTATGAATATTGGCAACGATTGTAGAGTCAAACTTTCTCACGAGGTCATTCAAACTGCCAACACTTTATTAAACGAAATGCAACCCGCTGCAACGTCTTGTTGCTCCGGCACTGGCTGTTGCTAAACAGCAAATTTTTAAAACAATACATTATGAAAACATCCACACAATATTTATTTTTCACAGGTAAAGGCGGCGTGGGAAAAACCTCGCTATCTTGTGCCACCGCAGTAAAATTAGCTGACGAAGGCAAAAGTGTTTTGCTCGTAAGCACCGATCCGGCATCCAACCTGCAAGATGTGTTAGACAGTCCCGTTACCGAAAAAATACAGCCTGTGAAAGGGCTCAAAAACCTTTCAGCCATCAACATCAACCCCGAAGTTTCGGCTGAAGAATACCGCAATCGTGTTACAGAACCTTTAAAAGACATTCTACCCGAAGCTGAAATAAAAAAAATGAACGAAGAACTTTCCGGTGCCTGCACTACGGAGATTGCTTCTTTTGATGAATTTTCCCGATTTATTTCGGGCGAAAGTGAAGGCGGAAATTTTGATGTTATCATTTTTGACACAGCTCCCACAGGTCATACCTTGCGATTGCTCGAACTGCCTGCAGCCTGGGCTTCTTTTTCGGAAGAAAATCCCGATGGCGCTTCCTGTTTAGGTCCCACATCAGCCTTGAAAAGCAGTCAGGAGCGTTACAACAAAGTAGTGGCTACCTTGCGCGATGCGTCGCAAACCACCTTTTATCTGGTGGCCCGCGCCGAAAAATCGTCTTTAAAAGAAGCTTCCCGCACAAGTGCCGAGTTACAGTCTTTGGGTTTAAACCATCAAAAACTGTTAGTCAACGGACTCTTTAAAGCCTTGGACACTTCAGATACTTTTGCCCTAAAAATGGAAGAAATGGCGCAGCAGCAATTGTCTGAATTACCTGAAAACCTTCAGAAATTGGAACAACAACGCTTTCCACTTTTGCCTTATAATGTTTTGGGGATTGAGAAGCTTCGCTCTTTGCTAGATAAAAATCTTCAAGAAAAAGTGGTCTCTGAAAACCTTGCGGAAAAAGCAGTTTTAAACCACAGTTTAAATGGCATCGACCAATTAGTGGAAGACCTTACCAAGGATAAAGACCACGGATTGATTATGACGATGGGCAAAGGCGGTGTGGGTAAAACCATTGCAGCTTCAGCTTTGGCCATTATGATTGCCCGAAAAGGCTTTGAGGTACATTTAACCACTACCGACCCGGCAGCACACGTGCAGGATTTCATCAACCAATTGGGCACCTTGCCTGAAAATATTACGATTGACCGCATTGACCCCAAACTTGAAACCCAACGCTACACTGAAAAGGTGCTGGCTCAAAAGGGTAAAAGTATGGATGAACAAGGCAAAAATTTATTGTTAGAAGACTTAAAATCGCCTTGTACCGAGGAGGTAGCTGTGTTTCACGCCTTTTCAAAAGCCATCCAACAAGCCAAGCGCAAGTTTGTGGTGATTGATACGGCACCAACCGGCCATACCTTGTTATTGCTCGATACAGCAGGAAGTTACCACCGCGAAGTGATGCGCACAACCGGAATGGACCCTGATAAAATTAAAACACCTTATATGGCACTGCAAGACGGCGAGCTTTCAAAAGTTATTTTGATTTCCTTACCCGAAACCACACCAATGCGGGAAGCGGAAGCATTGCAGGAAGATTTAAAACGCGCGGGCATCCAACCTTATGCGTGGGTGATTAACCAAAGTCTTTCGATGCAAGACGGACTTAAAGACCCTTTATTGCGCAGCAGAGCCTTGGCAGAAGTGGAGGTCATCAACACCATAGAAGCAACTTTGACAGATAGAATTTACGGCATTCCTTATTTACCGAAAGAAGAGCTTTTGCCGGCATTGCTCGATTTTTACGATTCAAAACAACTTGTAAACAACTAACAATGGGCGTCACAAAAACCGATTTATTCAGCGAAACACAAAACGATTTGGCAAACATCGCAAAAGTCTTTGCACATCCGGCTCGGGTGGCTATTATTCAATATTTGTTGAAGTCTAATACCTGTTTTAATGGGCATTTGGTGGAGGAATTAGGCTTGGCACAAGCTACCATCAGTCAGCATTTAAGAGAATTAAAAAACAGCGGTATCATACACGGAACGATTGAAGGCGTGTCGGTAAGTTATTGTATTGACGCAAAGCGCTGGACAGAAATACAAAAAATTTTTAATACGTTATTCAATAGCTTTCCGGCAGCAGATTGCTGTGAGGATTGTTAAAATCAAAAAAACAGTAAAATGAATACATCAGAAAAACTAAAGAACATCGTCAAGGAAAAGTACAGTGCGATTGCGCAAAACGAAAACATTTCCTGTTGCGGAAGTGAATCGCAAAGCCCCGAAGTCTATAACATTATGACCGATGATTACACAGCAGTAAAAGGCTATAATGCCGACGCCGATTTGAGTTTGGGTTGTGGATTACCCACTCAATTTGCTAAAATTCAACAAGGCGACACGGTGATCGATTTGGGTTCGGGTGCAGGAAATGATTGTTTTATCGCCCGTCACGAAGTGGGTGAAAGCGGTAAAGTAATCGGAATTGATTTTACAGAAGCGATGATCAAAAAAGCACGAGCCAATGCCGAAAAACTAGGCTTGAATAATGTAGAATTTAGACAAGGTGACATCGAAGATATGCCCGTAAACAATGCCATTGCCGATGTGATTGTGAGCAATTGCGTACTCAATTTAGTGCCCGATAAACCAAAAGTAATCGCTGAAATTTTTCGAACTTTAAAACCCGGGGGTCATTTTAGCATTTCTGATATTGTCCTGGTGGGGGAGCTTCCTGAAAAATTAAAGGCTGATGCCGAAATGTATGCCGGTTGCGTGGCAGGAGCCATTCAAAAAAACGATTATTTACAATACATCAAAGATGCAGGCTTTAAGAATATAACGATACAAAAAGAAAAACCCATCATTATGCCGGACAGCTTGTTAGACCAGTACTTGAATCCTTCTGAAAAAGACCAATTTAAAACGGGTACTACGGGCATTTTTAGTATCACGGTATTTGCACAAAAACCGGGCGTAAAACCGTTAAAAGAAAAATCAGAACCCTTACAATTCAATAGCAGTTGTTGCTAAATGATTTTAAAAACCATACTAAATTATTGAAATGACACAAAACAGTAAAAAGCTATCTCCGAACATTGAAAGTACAATCCATTCGCTGGATATAGCTTCCATAAACGAAGAACGGAAAATTGTACTTCAACCCTTAATTGATTTTATTCAATCGAAAGTGAAAACGCAAGAGCGGATTAATATCAACTTTATCTGCACCCACAATTCCCGCAGAAGCCATTTGTCGCAAGTCTGGGCACAAACGATGGGATATCACTTTGGAATTGACAATTTATTTTGTTACTCGGGAGGCACCGAAGCAACCGCTTTGTTTCCAATGGCGTCAAAAACATTGGAAAATCAGGGATTTGAAGTAAATACACTTTCCGAAGGAAAAAATCCGGTATATACCATCAAGTTTGCTGACAATGCCCATCCTGTCATTGGCTTTTCCAAAACCTATGATGATGCCTTTAATCCGAAATCGGGCTTTGCCGCTATTATGACCTGTTCTCAAGCCGATGCCGGATGCCCGTTTATTGCCGGTGCAGAGAAGCGTATTCCGATTACTTATGAAGACCCCAAAGCATATGATAACACGCCGCAACAAGCGGAAAAATATACAGAGCGCAGCATTCAAATTGCCACGGAACTATTTTATGTATTTTCTAAAATCAACAAATAATGAGTACAGAAACAAACAAACCTAAAAAACAAATTGCATTTTTTGAAAAATACCTGAGTCTTTGGGTGGCGCTATGCATTGCAGGAGGAATTGGAATTGGATTCATTGCCGGTGACGCTATGCAAATTATGAGCACCTGGGAAGTGTATCAGGTTAATATTCCCATTGCCATCCTTATATGGATGATGATTTATCCAATGATGTTGCAAATAGACTTTAGCAGCATTAAAGAAGTGGGTAAAAAACCCAAAGGGATTTTTTTAACAGTGGTGATGAACTGGCTCGTCAAACCCTTTACGATGGCCTTTTTTGCCTGGATTTTCTTCACTAAAATATTTGCAGCATTTATAGACCCGGCACTCGCCGGCGAATATATTGCAGGCGCCATTATCTTAGGTGCAGCACCTTGTACGGCAATGGTTTTTGTATGGTCGTATTTATCTGACGGCGACCCCAATTATACCCTGATGCAAGTCTCTGTAAACGATTTAATCATTTTAGTGGCTTTTGTCCCTATTGTTGGGCTCTTATTAGGTATAACCGATGTTGTTGTGCCTTATGAAACGCTTGTTTTAAGTATTTTAATTTATGTAGTCATACCGCTGGTCGCCGGGCTTATTACCAGTAAATTTCTTATTAAAAAACATGGTGAGAACTGGTTTAAAACGCATTTTTTGCCCAAATTTAAACCCGTAAGTATCATTGCCTTATTGCTTACATTAATTTTATTATTTGCTTTTCAAGGCGAAAATATACTCAACAATCCATTGGTCATTATATTCATTGCGGTGCCTTTAATTATTCAAACTTACTTTATCTTTTTCGCTACTTGGTTTGCCGGAAGAAAATTAAAATTAACGCATCCTGTTTGTGCACCGGCAGCATTGATTGGCGCCAGTAATTTCTTTGAACTCTCCGTGGCAGTAGCTATAGGATTGTTTGGACTTCAAAGTCCGGCGGCATTGGTTTGTGTGGTAGGGGTTTTGGTAGAAGTGCCGGTGATGCTATCGCTGGTTGCCTATGCAAATAAGAATAAGTATCAAACAAAAAATTTAAACTCCTAAAACTAAAAAGATGAAAAAAGCCGTCTTAGCAACTGATTTGTCAAAAGCAGCCGAAGTTTTGCTGCAATGCACAGAACAATATAAAGCATTGGGAATAGAACACATCACCCTTTTTCACGCTTTGGGAATATCGTATATGAATTTTTCGGGTTACACCTATTTGGATAAAACCAAAGCCCGTTTGGAAGAAATTAAAGACCAATTGGAAACTTCAGGTTTTCAGGTGGAGATTGTAATCAAAGAAGGGTTGCCCTATTATGAATTGGTAGATTTCGGAAAAGAAAATCCGGACCATCTTTTGATTTTGGCAAGCCGGGGAATGGGTTTTATGAAAGGTGTGCTCTTGGGAAGTACAGCTGATCAAGTCATTAGAAGAAGTAAAAACCCCTTACTGTTAATTCAATGCAACGAAGTTATAAAGGATGGAAACAACCTAGAACCCCATTTCTCTTGTCCAATTTCTTATGATAAGGTATTGTTCGCCACCGATTTTTCTGATTGGTCGGAACAGGCTTTTTTGTTTTTAAAAGACAATCTTTTGAAGTCTTCTAAAAAAATAATCATTGCACACATTCTTGACTCTGATAAACTTGAAGAACGCAACGAACAAGAAATTGAAAGACTAAAACAAATTAACCTGGAGCGATTGAAACGGCTAAAAAATGATATCCCCAATCAAAATGGGCTCGAAATCAGTATTGAGTTAGGCACAGGCTTACCAATAAAAGAACTCACAAAACTTATTAAGGACAACCAAATCAACCTGGTGTTAATGGGAGCTCACGGAAAAGGATTTATAAAAGACCAGATTCTGGGAAGTGTAACAAGGGGCCTAATTGAGAGTAGTAAAGTGAATCATTTGGTGATCCCTTTTAATCAATAGAATTTCTTGAGTTTTGCCTCGGCTTCAAAGTCCGGCGGCATTGGTTTGTGTGGTAGGGGTTTTGGTAGAAGTGCCGGTGATGTTGAGCTTGGTAAATTATGCAAACAGAAAAAATACTAAGGAAATAATATAACCCGTTGGGTGAAATTGGATAAAACAAAAAAAGATATTGGTTAAGATACT
>JBBDIQ010000047.1:1986-81269 GCA_040880345.1 Flavobacteriaceae bacterium | reverse complement strand
CATCATCAAGATAAACATCTACAAATTCTGCTCCGGGATCTGCACTGTTGTGAATTACCTGTACTCTGGCAAAAGCTGCAGGGGTTTTACTGTAATACACATTGTCAACAAACAAGGTTCCTGCACCAACAGGCAATCCTGAAAGAATGATCTGTGCGAGATTTTCTCTGTTTGTAAGTCCTACAAAATCATCAAAAGAGATTTGCAGGCTGTTCCATTCGCCTTGAGGAAGGCCTTCAAAAATGATTTCGTGTTCAGAATCGTCACCGCCTCCGAAGCCTCCATCGGCACCAAAGTCAACGAGTTTTACTCTAAAGGTAGTCATATTTGGAGTCCATACATCGATATGAAAGAAATCCATTTCTGATGCATCAATCAAGTTGGGTCCTACGGTTTCGATACCGAGGAAATCAACATTGGTGTATTTTTTAGTAGGGTTACCATCAATAAGAACATCTTCGAGTGCTGCGGAAGACCAGGGAGTTAACCAGGTGTCAACGGGCACATCTGTATAGACATCGCTAAACATGCTAATAACATCTGCGGGATCTTCAGTAGGGTCTGGAGCTGCTGTTAGTGGTTCATTTCCGCCACCTCCTCCGGCTCCTGACACTTGTGTAGCTACTGCTGCACCATCTGAAAAAAGATCAAGTAGGGTGTCGTATTGGTAGAGCCAAAAAGTATATTCAACCCCCGGGTCAAGACCTGAAATGACAAATCCGAAAGGTCCAACACCACCTCCATCACCACCGGTACTTCCAAAAACATATTCATTGGCTTCAGTAATTGGGTCTGTAACACCAGCTGAAGTGAGTTCAAAATAAAGTCTATAAACAATATTACCATCTACTTGGTTTGGTCCACAGGCTAAAAATACTTCTCCGGGACCCACTGGGGTTCCTCCAATATTATCTGAAGCAACAAAGCCAACCGGAACAGGGGGTTCAGTACCCCCGCCACTATTTTGACTAAAATAAATGTTATCTAAATAGACATCAAACGGAGTGGTATTAGCTGAACCATCTGCATTAAATTGTCCGTCAAATTTTAACTGGAATACAGAGTTCCACGTCATTCCTGTAAAGGCTGATTTAGGCAGAGCTACACTGTTCCATGAGCCCGGTGTTAAAGGCACTTCCACAAGAACTTCTCCTGCTCCTGTTCCATTGTTAATGGGTGAAACTTTGACCATACGGTTAGTACCGGCGGCAACCCAAATATCAAGATGGAGAAAGTCCATGCCAGATAAGTCTAAGTTACTGCCAATTTCTGTTCCCTGGTAGTTAAAGTTTGGATAGGCCAGAGCAAAGTTAGTGCCATTTCCAGTTGGGTCAAACGTCGTGTTTACTTGATTGTGACCGCTTTGGCCCCAGTTTGGGTCAAAGTTTGCAACGGGAACATCGGTATAAGAATCAGAAAAAATTGAAACTACGTCTGCCGGATTCTCTGTGGGGTTTGGGGCGTTAGTAATTGGCGCTGTTGTTGCTGCTGCTTGACTAAAATAAATGTTATCTAAATATATATCAAACGGAGTGGTATTTGCAGAACCATCTGCATTAAATTGTCCGTCAAATTTTAACTGGAACACAGAGTTCCACGTCATTCCTGTAAAGGCTGATTTAGGCAGAGCTACACTGTTCCATGAGCCCGGTGTTAAAGGCACTTCCACAAGAACTTCTCCTGCTCCTGTTCCATTGTTAATGGGTGAAACTTTGACCATACGGTTAGTACCGGCGGCAACCCAAATATCAAGATGGAGAAAGTCCATGCCAGATAAGTCTAAGTTACTGCCAATTTCTGTTCCCTGGTAGTTAAAGTTTGGATAGGCCAGAGCAAAGTTAGTGCCATTTCCAGTTGGGTCAAACGTCGTGTTTACTTGATTGTGACCGCTTTGGCCCCAGTTTGGGTCAAAGTTTGCAACGGGAACATCGGTATAAGAATCAGAAAAAATAGAGACAACATCTGCCGGATTTTCTGTGGGGTTTGGGGCGTTAGTAGTAGGGCTTTGAGCTTGTGCAGAATAGCTTAGAAAGAAGGCTAAAAACAAGGTGACTGCAATATTCTGAAGGGAAATACTGAGGTGAACTTTTCTTGAGTTACTCAAGAAATTAATTTTTTTTTGGTTGAATAATTCTTTTTTCATAATCTAAATATTAGAAATTTAGTTAAAAAGAGGGCTTTAAATATTAAAGACTTCATTAATGTGACTGGTAAAATTTTGTAAACGCTACTAACTAAAAAAATTAAAAAACAGATTTACTTAGATTGTTTAAACCAATATTTTAAAAAAAAGGCTGCCATATTATTTGACAGCCTTTGTTTGTCAATTACCTTTTTAGTAATTTAATAGTTGTTGATGCGGTGCCTGAAGTAATTTTAGCAAAATAAATTCCTGCTTGGAAACTTGAAGCATCAATCGAAAGGTTTTGTTGTGAGTTGTTGTTATAATCAGCTAACAATTGACCTTTAATATTATAAATTTGGGCTGTAAAATCTGAGTTTGATTTGTTTGAAATCGTCCATTTATCTGATGTTGGATTGGGATATGCAGCAAAGTTGTTTGAAAACTCATTAGATTCAGTAGAAAGGGTGCCATCAGTAAACCGAATATCGTCAAAGTAAATTACATTGTCTTGAGTTCTGTCGTCAAAATCAGGGAAAATAACAATTTGACTCAATACACCATTCCCGGCGGGAGGATTTATATAACCTGAAAAGTCAAATGTTAACTCTTCCCATTCATTAACAACAGTATTAGGAACTTTAAGCTCACCTTCTGACCAGAATGTTGAAGAGACAAGTTTGATTCCTACATCACTAATTACGGGCTTCCAAACCTTTATGGTTATGATATTGTTTGTAGCATCGAGAACAAATTCGCCAAGGTCAGCCCCCTGAGCAGATTCAACTCCTGCAAAAGGTTGACCGGTTTCAAGAGCAGTAAATTGTGCAACAGTTGCAGATGTGTTCACTCCCGATTGGTCAGGATTGGCTATAATTTCTAAATCCGGGTCGGTATCGTTTTCAAAAACGGTCCACGTCCAGTCGGCACCATTTCCATCCGGTTCAAAATTAATTGGGGCATTTTGGCTAAATCCATAAAAAAGAGTTAGCGAACATAATAGGGTTGTTAATTTTTTCATCTTGTGTTTTTTTAATTTGAATTAATTTATGCTACCCCACTTAACTTTTGAATTTTAATAAAACTCTTTGCTAAAAAGGCAACAAAAGTTTTACCTTTTAATAAGTTTTATTGTATTTGATTTGTTTTCAGTAATGATAGAAGCAAAATAAATACCTGATTTTAAACTTGATGCATCAATTGAGAAATTTTGAGTGGTAATATTTTCGTAAACAGATAATAATTTACCATTCACATCATAAAGATTAACTGAAAAGTTTGAGGCATTTTTGTTGTTTAATATCCAGTTTTGAGTTGTTGGGTTTGGATATACTACAATAGAATTTACATCAAAATCTGAAGTTGAGAGGTTGAAGGGACCCACAACTACATTCCCAAGGGTGGGTTCATCATCTGGATTTGCGTTGATTCCTGTAACTGCAAAACCATACTGGACAGTAGCGTCTTCAGGCTCAACGTTTGTATAAGTAATGGAAAAGTTACCTGTTTCGGTTAACACAACGCTTTCTTCTTTCAAAACAGAGAAATCTGCGTTAAAAACTTTTATAAAAGCTTTCACTTCATAATCGGGATCGAGTGTGAATGACTGCACTTCTGCCTCAAAAGTCAATTCTTCACCAACAAGGTTCGTGTTGTTTTCGTTAAAGGTGTTTCCTTCAAATACTTTGTTTCCCTCTCCGGTACCCTGATCTACCCAAAAAGGGTCAGTTGGGTTATCACCATAGGTGTTGAAATTAGGGAAAAGTGTTACTGTGTTTGCTCCAACGTCAATTACAGATTTGATGTCTTCAACTGCCCAAGGGGATCCAAATACAAATGCTCCACCATTGGCAGGGGTTTCAAAAACATTTGCGAAACCTAAAAACTCTGCGCTGCCGTCAACGGTGACTGTGTTTTGAGCCACCATAAATGAGGATGCAAAGATTAAACTAAGTAGTGTAATTTTTTTCATGATTTAATAATTTTAAATTTATAATTTAATTAGCTTGTTCAAGATTTGAATGAATTGATTTAAAGTGGTTTATAAAACTTTGAGGGGATTGAGATTATATTGAATTATTTATTTAGCCCCGGTATTCTCTCATCAAACAAATCATTATGAGTTTACCAAATATAAACCCTAAAGCTTGAATTTTCATCCTTGTTTTTATTACAAATTAACTACAACGTTCTAGGTTTTTTGTATTCGCTATAATATTTAAGCTTGTATGGTGTAAACATTGAACATTAAGGAATGTTAAAGTTTTATAACATAGGGAATGAGAGTGTTATTTAAGTCGATATGTAGGGGCAATGTATAGCTAAAATGGATAAATGTATTGGAGCTAAATTTCTAGAATATAATTTGTTAAGTTCGTTTCGTTGGGTAAGTTCATTTTTTTGCGCAAACGATATCGTTTTACCTCGACGCTTTTTGGAGAAATATTAAACAAAGGTGCAATTTCTTTTGAGGAAAGATTGAGTCTTAAGTAGGCACATAAACGAAGATCGTCCGGAGTGAGAGTAGCATGATTGGTTTTTATTTTCTTAAAAAAATCTTGATCGGCGTTATTAAAAGCTTCTTCAAAGAATTTCCAGTCGTCATTGCTGTTTAGGTTCTTGTCAATGATTTTGATAACTTTTTTGACATCTTTTTGTTCTTGTGTAAAATGATTTAGTTCTGATTTAATACTGTTTAAAAATTCATTTTTCTTAATGAGACTCATTGTTGAAATAGCAAGTTCTCTGTTTTTACTTTCTATATCTTGTTGTAGTTTTTCATTTTTAAGTCTCATCAGGGCTCTTTTGTTTTCAGATTCTTTTAAAGCCAACTCGCGCTTGTTCTTTACTTCGATTTTTTTGCGTTGCTTTTTATAATAGGTTTTATACATGTTATGGATGATGAATATGGAGATGAGAATTAAAAAGCCATATAAAACAAGCATACTATTTGATAAGACAAAAGGACGATTTATTCTAAAAGGATAGGAAACAATTTCAGAATAATTGTGCTCGCCAATTCTTCCTCTTACCTGAAATTCATAGTCGCCGTAAGGAAGGTTGTTAAATGAAACTTCACTGTTTGTTTGCCAGGAGCTCCATTCCTCCATAAGCCCGGTTAATTTATACTGATATTCTGAAGTATAAAACTTTTCATATTCTGAGATGCTGAAATTAAAGTTTATGTTGTTATTCTTATTTTCTAATTCGGGTCGTTCATTTAATGATAAATAAAATTGGGGTTTGTTGATTTGGTTTGCCGTTATTTTATGAATCGCAAGAGAAGGGTTGTGTTTTCTGTTTTGAAAACGTTTTAAATCAAGTAAAAAATAGCCTTGAGCATTGCCAAAAAGATAAACACCATCTTGATATTCGATTACATTTTCATATCCCAGCATGGCATTTCTAGTGCTATTCGGTATAGGTACAGATAGTATTTCGAGCGTTTTGCTCACTTTACTTTGTGAGATATAATTGATAAATCGTTCAGTGAAGTTCCAGATAACCGTTCCTTCATTTGTAGAGACCAGCTTCCCGGAAGTATAATTTTCCGGGGTATAAAGTTCACTGTAAATTGAATCTTTTTCAAAAGCCTTTAATGCTTCATTGTATTTCCAAACTCCTTTTTCATGCGCATAAAAAACACCGTCTTTATTTTTCACAAGACTTGAATAAAGACCCTTTTCAATAGAATTGTCTTGTTGTATGTTTGTGATATTATTAAAGTTTTCATCTACTGTTAGGGCATAAATTCCTTTGTATTCGTGAGCCACTAAAAAGGTATTTGAGCTAACAAATTCAATAAATTTTGAAGACATATTAAATCCTGCAAGTGTGTTTCTAAATTGCCAATCACCATTGATTTTTTCCAGAAGACTCACTCCCTCATAATTTCCTTGTAAAAGCAAATTTTCATTTGTGTCAATGGTTTTAAAACACCAGGTTCCGGGATTTTCTGAAATTTTTCTTAAGCTAGTGTTTTCCACAATAAAGGTGCCTTCGTGATGACCACAGAAAAGGGTGTCATCATAAACAAATAAGGACCAAACCTGCCCTACTGAGGCATCAATTAAATTAAATTTCCCAGAATTACCATCGTTTAATGACCGATAAAACAACCCTTGGTTAGTACCAAGATAGAGGTTTCCACCAAATACAGCTGAAGTATAAACAGTACCTAACTTTCCGCTATCATCATTAAAAATTCTTACAGAAGACATTAAATTAATACAATCTATACCATTATCAAGCCCCAGCCAGATATTACCGGTGTCATCTTCAAAAATAGACAGCACTGTATTATTACTCAAACTCTGATTTTTAGTGATTTGAAATTGAGTGCTTCCTTGGTTGTTCAAGTAAACCACTCCCTGTGAAATAGTGCCCAATATGATATCCCCGGAAGTTGTTTGTAAACTGTTGTAAACATTCAGCGATTTCAAAAAATCAGCATTTTCAGCTCCCCACAATTCGGGGTTTTCCTCCAGGGTGTAGATGCCATTTCCAATGGTTTGTACCAGTAGGGTGTTGTTGACTTTATAAAGATTTATGATTAGATTTTCTTTAAAAACAGGGTGGTCTGACACAAGCTCTGTTTGGCCGTTAGAAAGCTTGAATATACCAGTCTTGGGTTTACTTAGATAAATATCATTTTCAATCTGAAACATTTTAGTGATCCCTTCTTCTGAACCAATTTTTTGGATATCCCCATTTTGAAGATTGTAAATGTAGATGGAGTTTAAAGATTGAAATAATAAGAAGTTTGAATAATTCAATATGGTCCAGAATTGTTCATCTTCCATCATTTCATTTTCCAAATCTTTGCTTAATGAAGTATATACTAGCGTGCCTGTTTCCTGCCGTTCCCAAAAACCAAACTCTCTGTAACATCCTGTGTAAATTTTTTCTTCATAAACAAACACAGACCTTATGATGCTTTCATTTGGAGACGGATACAAACTCCAGGAGTCTCCGTTAAATTCGAGCAAGCCTTTGTTGTTTGCTACATATATATGTTTGTTTTCCCCCTGACTTATGGCCCAGTTTTGGTTGTCAGCTTGATAGTCTTTTGAGGAAAAGGAAATTACCGGAGGAAGCTCTTGCGAAAAGCAGTGCAACCCTATAAAAAGAAAAATGTAGAAATAAAAAACGCTTTTACCTTTCAAAATTTGAAAACTTTGAGGCTAAAGATACTTAATTTTGGGATAATCTAAACTTAGAAGTTAATTTACATTCGGACTTTTAAAATAGATTAAGAAGCATTTTCCCGGTCATTAAAAGCTTCGTTATCCATTGTTTTGTAATAAGTTTCCAGCTTTTTCTTTAAGCGCTGATATCTAAAAACTCCTATAAAAATCAAAATCAAACTCAACCCAAAAACAACATAACTCAGCCAGTTGAAGGTTGCGAAGCCTTCATATTCTAAAATGGCCACCCCGCCTATAGCCATATAAAGTGAGGCCCTGATGTATGAAAATAAAGTGCGCTCGTTTGCCAGTGAGGTGCGCTCCATCGCCAAAAAATCACGAAGGATAATTTTTTCTTTGTTTTCAAATTTTTTTGGCGAAGGGATGAGTTTAAATTTTTTCATCGTTTGTAATCTTTAAGGATTTTTTTAAAGGGGCCAAACATATAAAATCAAAGGTACGCCTATCAGGAGAATTATCAAAGTTACGGGCAGACCCATCTTCCAGTAATCACTGAATTTATAGCCACCGGGTCCCATAACGAGGGTATTAGACTGGTGTCCTATGGGTGTCAAAAAAGCACAGGAGGCCCCGACGGCTACCGTCATTAAAAAAGGGTCTGTTGCCACATCAAAGCTTTCGGCTATTTTTATGGCAATGGGCGCCATCAATACGACTGTAGCCGCATTGTTAATGATGTTTGACAGGAGCAAAGTAGCCGTCATTAAAATTCCCATGAACAACCAGATGGGATAAGTATTGTCTATGTTTAATATGAGATTGGTCACTGTTTCAGCACCGCCGCTGGATTCAAATGCCTCTCCTACGGGAATCATAGCTGCCAGTAAAATGATTACGGGCCAGTCTACGCTTAAATAAACCTCTTTTATTGGGAGGATTTTTGTGAGGACCAAAAGAACAGCTGCCAGTGAAAAAGCGATTTCCACCCGCAATAGACCTAACACAACACACATAATTGCTGCAATAAAAATGCCCAGCGCACCGAAAATCCTTTTGGGTTTGCCGATGTTGAGTTCCCTTTTTGCCAAAGGTAAAAATTGAAGAGATTTAATAGCCTCCTTAAGATTTTCTGATTCACCTTGCAAGAGCAAAACATCGCCAGGTTTAATTTTAATTTTTGAAAGCCTTTTATTCATTTTTCTGTTTTGACGTGCAATGGCCAGCACGTTTATCTGGTATTGTGTTTTAATTTTTGAATCTATGGCACTTTTGCCAACCAGGGGAGAAGTAGCCATCACTATCGCTTCCTGGGTTTGAATATCAGAAGATCCCTTGGCAGTATCCCTCATGCGCTTTCCTTTGGCAAGCACGGCTTTGTTTGCATCTGAAAAATTTTTGAAATCATCTGTATCCCCTTCCACAATAAGTATGTCTCCTTTTTGGAATTCTTCCCATTTTGAAGGGGCGTGAATGCGTGTTCCGTTTCTAATAATCCCTAGGATTGTTATTTCGGTTTCACCCACCTCTTTAAATTTTGAAACAGGGACCCCAATCAGTTCAGATTCTTCAGATATGACCATTTCTGTAATATAATTATCAATTTCAAACATATCGGTAATGGCTTCTTTGGATTGTCTCTTGGGCAAAAAACGCCAACCAATCAAGGTGATGAACAAAAGTCCAATGACCGTTAGAGATAATCCTACAGGTGCAAAATCAAACATACTGAAACGCTCCCCTAATTCTTGGTCTCTGAAGGTAGAGATAATAATGTTTGGCGGGGTTCCTATGAGTGTGGTCATTCCCCCCAGAATAGAGGCAAAAGCAAGGGGCATTAACAATAATGAAGGAGAAAAATTATTTTTTCTGGAAAGGTGTAATGCGACCGGCATGATGATGGCAAGGGCACCAATATTGTTTATAAACCCCGAGGCCAATGCCACAATTGTCGAAAGTAATATGACCTGAACCCAAAGCTTTTGTGAAACCTTACTGATCCAGTCCACAATAAGGTCTACCAAACCTGAATACTGTAATGCTTTGCTGATCACCAAAACGGCAGCAACAGTTATAACTGCAGGATGTCCAAGTCCCGAGAACGCTTCTTCAGAAGGAATGATATCAAAAATAACCAGGGTAACAAGCGCCAGAAAAGCCACGATATCATAACGGACTTTATTCCAGATGAATAAAACCAGTGCGATGGACAAAACACTAAATACAATAGTTTGTTCCATTAGTTATTGCAAAATCTCTTTTCTACACAAGGTAATTTATTTTTCCAATAAAAAAACCTCCTTTTCGGGAGGTTTTAAATAATAAAGTAAAAACCTTTATTATTGTTGCATTTTAGCCTGAAGTTTTTGTTGCAACTCTTGATCTGTTTGCAATATTGAGACAACTTGCTGATAGCGTTCTACTGTAAGATTATTGTCTGCAATGGCCGTTTCCATTTCTTTTTGGAAAACGGGTTGCATTTTTTGAATTTCCACAATAACTTCATCATACTTTTTGTTGTCTGCATCAGAAACTTCTGCAGGCATTTGGGCATTTGGGTTTTGTGAAGCTTGATACATCATGTTAAAAGTCTGAATTTCC
The DNA here is from genome assembly GCA_040880345.1 of Flavobacteriaceae bacterium. Taxonomy (GTDB): domain Bacteria; phylum Bacteroidota; class Bacteroidia; order Flavobacteriales; family Flavobacteriaceae; genus Planktosalinus. The sequence goes on along the minus strand of JBBDIQ010000047.1, from coordinate 71,402 downwards.
ATTCCGGAGTTTTCAATGACTTTTACCATTTCAGATTGTGCCTTTTCATTTACCATTTGTATTTCAGTGTAGGCATTTGCAAAGTTTGTCAGTTCAGTTTCAGATACTTTTTCTTGTGCGAAAGTTGAAGTTGTTACAACAAGAGCGAGTGCCATAATGAACTGTAAAGGTTTCTTAACTAATCTCATAATATAATTTTTTTATATGTTAAGTCTGCAAATTACAAATTGAGGTGTAGCTTGAAAATATATCAACTGTTTTAGCATGAAATTAACCCTTTTTTAGGATACTATAACGTTTTTTCATAAAAAAAGCCGGTGAATAGTTCGCCGGCTTCTAAAAAATTAAGCAATACTTTTTTATTGCTGCATCATATTTTGTAAACGCAATTGAAGTGCAGTATCTGTTTCCATCAACTCTGCAATGGCATCAAAACGCTCTAGCGTGATGTTTTGTTTTACAACAGCTTCTTCCATTTGCTTTTGAAATACAGCTTGCATAGCATCAAAACGTGCCAGCACACCATCAAACTTTTTTGTTTCGTCTTCAGAAAGTGTTTTTAATTTCTCTGTATCTTCTGTCATTGCTGCCTGGTAAATTTCGTTAAAACGATCCAGTTCAAAACCCGATTGATCAACAACCTCCATCATTGTTGATTGTGCTTCCATATTAATAGCTTGAATGCTTGTTACTGCTTTTGCAAAGTTACCCAGCTCAACATCAGACACTTCTTCCTGAGCTATCACACTTCCTGTTACTAACAATAATGCCAATACTATTTTTTTACTTTGTTTTACTAATGTGTTCATTTTTAAAAATTTAGATTCAAGCCGTGAAGCTACAATAATATTGCAAATTTGCCAATTTATGACTCTTATTTTATGTTCCTTTTAACCAAATAACCAGCGATACACATCATTGCCATTGGCAAAAAGTACCAGTGCAATAAGCAAGAAAAATCCTGCAATTTGGGCATATTCCATTACTTTTTCATTCGGTTTTCTGCCAGATACCATTTCATAAAGTAAAAACATCACGTGCCCGCCATCCAGCGCCGGAATGGGTAGTATGTTCATAAATGCCAAAATAATCGAAATCAGAGCCGTGGTTTGCCAGAAATTCAGCCAGTCCCAGGTGTCCGGGAATAAATTTCCAATGGCACCAAAACCGCCCACTTGAGTAGCACCTTCCTTGGTAAACACATATTCGAATTGAGCCGCATAATCTCTTAAAATACCATAACCAAAGCTACTTCCATGAGTGATGCTCTCCCATAAACTGTATTCTCTGTGAATAGCGTCAAAGTTTCTTTTGGGAGCGACTCCAATAATTCCTTTCTCATCTGGCGAGACATTGAGGGTTATTGGTTCACCATCTCTTTGAGCAACAACAGCCAGCGATTGGCTGTCACTGTTTTTTATTTTTTGTGTAAATTCGTGCCAATAAATCGTTTCTTCTCCATTTACAGATACAATGCGGTCTCCTTTTTGGAATCCGGCTTTTTCTGCGGGGCTATCTTCTGCTATAACTTCAATAACGGGGTCAATAATTGGAAAAAAGGGCTCCATAATTCCGGCTTTGAAATTGGTCATGCCAATATCTTCAGGAAGCGAGAGTGTTTCTGTGTTTCCGTTTTGACGAAGTACTTCAACGCTGGTTACATCTCTCAACATAATGTATTTGTTGATGTCCAATACATTTTCAAAAGGTTCACCATTTACTTTTAGTATTTGGTCACCATCTTCAAATCCGAAGGCTTTAAAGGACTCGTGTACAGCAAAACCATCGGGCATGGTTTCGGGAGTGACAAAATCTCTTCCAAAATGAAATAGAATTAAAGAATAAATTAAAAACCCAACGATAATGTTGACCGTCACACCGCCCAGCATAATGATGAGACGTTGCCAGGTGGGTTTTGACCGAAATTCCCAAGGCTCCGGGGGTTTTGCCATTTGCTCCTTGTCCATGCTTTCGTCAATCATTCCGGCTATTTTCACATACCCTCCGAGTGGTAACCAGCCAATACCATAGGTTGTTTCGCCTATTTTCTTTTTAAACAGTGAAAATTTCACATCAAAAAAGAGGTAGAATTTTTCCACACGGGTTTTGAAAATTTTTGCAGGGATAAAATGCCCTAACTCGTGCAGGACAATCAATATTGATAAGCTCAAAATGAGCTGTATCGCTTTAACAAAAAACGGATCCATAATTTCATTTACATTGAACGTGCAAAAGTACGCTTTTAGAGGGAGTTATTAAAACAATTTTTTGAAGGGTATTTATTAAGCAAGTTCGTGTTCGGGACAATCTATTCTTATGTCAGCTTTGCTCAATTCCTTTTGTAGTAAATTGCAATAATTCCCGGCGTGTTTTTGCTCATAAAACCGGCATGAAAAACAGTTGCGTTGTAGAGAAATAACGCCCTGTTGGTTTAATTTTTCTATCATTTCCAATAAACTTTCAAAAAGAATGTTTTTTTGACTTTCATCGAGTTGGTGAAGGGGCTCTTCAATAGGTTTGGAAAATGCGGCTATATGGCTTGCAGTAGCTTGACCTTTTTCTGTTAGGCAAATAGTAAAGCTGCGGGAATCATTATGATCTTTATTTTTGTTTATAAGCTGTTTGTGAAGCAATGTGTTTACAGCATCGCTAATGGTGGCCTTGGTCATATTAAACTCTTGCGCTAAATAACCCACTTTGCAGGTTGATTTGTCGTGAAAGAGAAGATAAATCAATAGCTGAGTTTGTATAGGACTCAGGTTGTAAGACTTGCTTTCATTCCACAATAAAACCCTGAATGCTTCTGAAATGCGCTCCAAAGCAACGACTATTTTACTTTCAATCCGGTTGTTTTGAATATTGGGTTCAAAGGATGAGTTTGGCATTAGTTACAATTTTCCATTTCATAGATAAAATACCCATTTCGTTTAATTTCTTCAACCATAGTTTCAGGTGCTTGTTGAATATGGCAAAAACGGCATTCTTTTGAGCTAAGCGATTGGCTTACTTGATTTTTTGATGCTAAATATTCTTTGCCAAAAGTAAATATTTTTGCTTTATCATCCACGGTATTTGGCACAATGATGTCAAAGTGCATTATTGTACCGTCTTCTTTGGTTACATAAGTGTCCCAGACTGCTACTTGCATAGTTAGATTGTTGTTAATGCTGAAAAAGTGATTCATATCAATCACTTTTTCAGCATTTTTTTACGATTAGCTATCCTTTAACATCAGCAATAGATGCACCATAATTGATGTGCAACACATTTCCGGTGGGGGTCACCAAGGCAGGTACCGATTTAACACCCGCTTGCTCCGCCTCTGAAATGCGGTTTCTCACTTCACCAATGTTGACAATTTCAACTTCGGTTTGATTTACTAAATTCATTAGTTCTTGTTCGGCACTCACACAAACCGGGCAACCGGCGTGATAAAAAATTGATTTACTCATAATTTTAACTTTTTTGATTTATAATAAAACAAATATAGTAAGGAATCCTAACAAAACATAAAATTAATGTAACTTTAACATTTAACGCATTTCATAAAATCTGTTTGACACTAAGTATTTAGTACCTTTGCAAGGATTTTATATTGTGTTTTATGCTTCAATTTTTTTCCAAATACAAGTTTTTTGCCGTGGTCATGTTGGTGCTTTCTGCCATTATTATTACTGCTATTTATTCCGTTTTGAAGCCTACTCCAAAATTACCGGTGTATCAACCCAATATGGTCAATGCAGAGCTGGTTGACAGCACCAAACAATACATTAAAAAATACCATACCATCTCAGATTTTGCTTTGGTCAATCAAAACGGTGACACCATCACACAAAAAGCGTATGAAAACAAAATCTACATAGCCGATTTTTTCTTTACAACCTGTCCCACAATTTGTCCCATTATGACAGATAATATGGTGAAACTTCAGGATATTTTGAAAGACCAGAATGATGTGTTACTTCTTTCACATTCAGTAACACCCGAGATTGACAGTGTGTCTGTTTTAAAGGCTTACGCCGAAAAAAAGGGTGTCAAGGATGCAAAATGGAATCTTGTAACCGGTGATAAAAAACACATCTATGACCTCGCCCGAAAGTCTTATCTCGTAGCCAAAGATGAACCCTATGGCGGCGATTATGATATGATCCACACCGAAAACTTTGTGCTTGTGGATACCAAAAAGCGCATCAGGGGTTTTTATGACGGCACTAATTGGGACGAAATGGAACTCTTATTGAAAGACCTTGAAATTTTGAAGGCAGAGGCGAATTAAAGTTCAATAACTAGTCAGAAAACAGAAACAATTTATTAGCTGTCCATTCAAGATTTTTTTACCCCTAAGACACTAAGGGCTCAAGTTACACTAAGTATTTTACTAATTTTTCTTAGTGGTTCAATTCTCCTAAATTTATTTAATAACCTGAGTTTGATTTTTAACTTTAAGCGTAACTTGTTGACTTACAAAAATTAAAAAAAACATTAAGAAATTAAGGTCATTAAGAAGATCTTAATGCAACCCTTAATTATCTTAATTCCTTAATGGTTCAAAATAAATTGGGTGTAAGCATGCTGTAACAATTTGTATTACAATATAATATAAATTGAATTCAGGTCAATAATATACTGATTAGTTATCTGATTTTTTAAAGCCCGGCAAAAATTTCTTCATTTCTCATCACGAGTTTTGGGGTTCTGTCAACATAATAAAGCCCCCAGTGTTTTTCGGGCTCCATAGCGTCATTAGAGCCTTTCCAGGGTTCGTCAAAGGCTTCAAAAACAAAAATCAGAACGTCTTCGTCTTCACTCCACCCATTTAAATCATTGAGATAGATACCCTGTAATTCTTCACTCACGTTGTGTGGGTCAATGCCTCTACCGTTTGAGTTTGTTGCCCATCCTGCCTCGGTAATGACCACTGGTTTGTCAGGATATTTTGATGCTACCGCGTGGTAGTTTTCTTGAGTCACATGCAAGGCCTCATGAATGTTTTTATACTCCCACACCGGATACGAATGAATGGAAATAAAATCAATTTCGGCAACCAGGGGTTCTAATTTGTTTAACCACGGCACATAGTTTTCACAAAAAGTAACGGGTTGGCGAGCTTCTTTTTTAACCCTTCTCACATAGTTGATCACACTTTTAACGGGCACAAAATGATCTGTCCATTCCACACAAGCCTCATTACCCACAGAAAGCGCAAAAATAGTTTCGGGATATTGATTTGCCATTGCTATCAACTTATTAATTTGAGAACTATTCTTAATTTTATTTTGCTCCAATACCTCTTGTGAATAAATGCCGCCCCAAGGGCAACCAAAATTGTTCAATTCTGCACCAATATAGGCGCCAAGAAGAACTTTAAAATTCATCTGTTCATTTTTAATGACTTTTAAAACTGTTTCTGCGTGGAAGTCACAATCATAAAGTCTCAAATAAGTCCAATGATTTTGAAGTAATTCCAAGTCTTCTTTTACTTCTTCATATGTGGGGTATTCCCCTCCGGGCTGTTGCCCTTCTCTAAATCCTGAATAGCAAATAGCTTTGCCGGGTTCTAGTTGTAAAGCTTTATATATGTTCATTAAAATTTCATTTTTTCGTTTTTATCCCAAATACCCCAATAGGCACCCACATCACCTTCGGCACCCACTTTCCAGGACTCGTCAAAGGAGGAAAAGTAAAATACTTCAATGTCATTGGCTTGCGCCCAAAGTTGTGTCCTGATAAAATAATTTATAGCATTTCCATAAGAAGGTAAAGAACCTTTAAAGCCATTACCTTGACTGGGCCAGCCTGTTTCTGTGATGATGACTTTTTTACCATTTCCGGCGGCTTTGGCTTGATGGTACATTTGATTCATATGGTGTAAGGAATATTCAAACGGGCAGCCTTCCCAGTAAGGATAACAGTTGGTGAGGATCACATCGCAAGCCTCAGTAATTCGAGGACGTGCTGAAAATTCATAATAAGCATCTACATAGCCCACAGGAATAGTATTTGGAATTGCATTTTTAACGTGATGCATAAATTCCAGTAATTCATCTTCACTTAAGTCTTTGCGGTACATCACTTCGTTGCCCACGGCTGCAATATCAACAAGCCCCTTGTTTGCTAATTCAATAAGACCTTCAATTTCACGTTTGTTAATCTCCGGGTCATCGCCCAACCACGCACCTACCAGGGTTTTTAACCCCATTTCTTTCGCAATTTTTGGGATGTGTTCGTTACCGTCAGTACACGAAAAAGACCGAACCCATTTTGATACCGGCTGAAGAATTTCCATACGGCGACGCACCTGAGCTTCACTGATAATATCTCCGGGTTGTTGACCGTCTTCATACAAACTGAAACAAAACCCGTGAATGCCGTTGTTTAGAATTTTATGAAGTAACGCTCTGAGTTCTTTTTCTGAAGAGGCTTCAGGAAACGTAATTTCTTTGAATTTTAGTAGGTATTCCAGCCATCCGCCTTCTAGTACCCGTTCCTTTCTGTATGACATACTATTTTTCTTTTAATATTAAATCCTTGTTTTCTGCGAATTTGAATTTTTCCTGTGCATCCCAAAGCCCCCAGGAGGTGCCTGCCCAACCTTCGTCGTGAATTTTCCAGGACTCATCAAATGAGGAAAAATAGAATAAGTCAACCTGAGCGTGATTTGCCCAATTTTGAATATTCACATAATACTTCATTACATTTGTTTTTGAAGGAACTGCTTCTTCTTCAACTTTTCCTTTTCCGGGCCAGCCTGTTTCAGAAATAATGACTTTTTTATTTTGGGCTACCTCTGTTGTCTTTTGATACATTTCCTGAAGGAATAAACCGGCAAAGTTTATGTGAGCACCTTCCCAGAAAGGATAGCAATTGATCATCACGACATCACAAACTTCAATAAGTGCCGGGCGATTGAAAAATTCATAATACACATCGACATATCCCACCGGAATTCCGTTGGCTTTGTTTTTTACTTGTTGAATGTATTTAATGAGTTTTTCTTCCTTCTGGTCTTCTCTAAACAGTACTTCATTTCCTACTGATGCCATATCAACAAGACCCTGCTCTATCAAATCTATCAGGGATTGTATTTCATGATTGTTTTTTTCATCATTCTTACTTATCCATGCACCCATGAGTACTTTGAAACCCATTTCTTTGGCTATACCGGGGATTTTTTCGTGACCGTTTGTACTTGAAAAGACTCTCACCCACTCACTGTGAGGTTTTAAAACGGCAAGTCGTTTTCTTATTTGTTTTTCCGAGATAAAGTCGCCGGGATTTTGATTTTCTTGATAAGGACTAAAGCAAATTCCGTGCATTCCTTTTTCAAATGTTTCTCTAAAGTGAGCTTGTAAAAGTTCTGCATCGATTGAATCTACATCGATGGGTGTACTGTAGTAGTTAGGAAATCTGTCGAGAACCTCTGCTTTTGAAAGACCTTTTAGGTTGATTTCGGGAATAATTCTGGCGGCTCCGTAACCTGATGGTTTTCGTTTTTTTCTACGGGCTAGCTCAGCTTGAATTTCATTGGCTCTTTGCTCAGTTAGGTCATAATTGCGCATTACAAACATCGCAATGAGTGTCCCTAAAATAGGGATGCCCGAATAAAAAAGGCGCAATCCTGTCACAGCACCATCTGTTTGTGATTCTGCACCGGGGACAAAGCCCACAACAGAGATGATAACTCCGCTCAACAAGCCGGCAATGGCAAAACCAAACTTCACCATCCACCAATAGATGGCTCCAAAAATACCCTCTCTTCTTTTTCCGGTGTTTAATTCGTCTAAATCACATACATCTGCCGTCATTGACATCATTAAGGTAAAAAGACTTCCAATACCAAAGGAAAAGAAGGGCAACGCAAAAATAAACATATATGGTTTGCCGGGAATGAATAAAAACCACAGCAAGATGTAACCAATGATTGAAATTCCTTGTGACCAAAGGAAGGCATTTTTCTTGCCCATTACCCTCGACATTTTAGCAACAATGGGAATGACTAAAAATGTAGTTACCACAGCTCCTAAACTACCAAAGAGGGTCGGCCAGATTCCTGCGGCCTCGGCATTTCCATTAAACAAATGATAGACAACAATAAAAAATGAAAATGCAGCAATGGTGTTAAAAGCATTGAAAATAAGGAATGTGGATATACAGAGCTTTCTGAAAGGTACAGAGGCAAAGGCTTCTTTAAATCCAATGAGGATTTGTTTTAAACTGCTTCCCACGGTTCTGAACGTAATGGGCGTAAGTGAGGCATCATTTTTTGTTGATTTGCTTTTGATAAAAATAGCGGGAATCATCGCCAGAAGTGCACAAGCTACACCCACCCAGATTGCCAGGGTGCGCGTTGCGGTATCGGCATTTGGGAACCATTCCGGGTCATACATCACTACCCAAAACCAGGGTGCAATGACCCAAGCCCACTGACCAATCCATTGAGCAACGGCCATAATGTTTGTGCGCTCGTGAAAATCATCACTCATTTCATAGCCCATTGCCACATAGGGCACACTGAAGATGGTCAAGCCCAGATAAAACACAAACGACCAAAGCAAGAAGTAATAAAAATTGTAGTCAACTCCGTTTTCGCGATACAATTGCCACATGACAATAAAGGAAATTCCCATAACAATGGCTCCAATGAAGACATACTGTCTCCTGCGTCCCCAAACAGAGCGTGTATTGTCTGAAATAAAACCCATAATGGGGTCTGTGATGGAGTCAAATATTCTGGGTAAGAAAAACAAAATACCCCACATCCACCCCGGAAAACCAAGGTCTTGTACAAGCACCACCATAAAGATTCCCAATGCTGCCGGAAACATTTGATTGGCTAACATTCCCAAACCAAAGGCCACTTTTTGACCAAAAGCTACTTTACCGTGAGTACTTACTTGTTTTTCCATTTCATTTTAGTTTGGATTGAGTACAATTGTTTGCAGGGCTTCCCCGTCTATGGTGATTGTTTTCGTAAAATTTTCAAGTTGCAAAGTGAAATTTTTAGCTTCTTTTTCCTGATTTAAAAGCACGGCCACTATACTGCCATCGGGGTTTTGGGCAGCTGTAACTTGGAGTGCAGCATCAGTGCTTTTCCATCCAATGCGTTTAGCGCCGGGTCTGATAAATTTACTGAAATGAGTCATGGTGTAATACAAAGGGGTGAAATAAACCTCGTCCTTTTCCGGATCAACAATCACGGGGGCAATACACCAGTTTTCAAACCAGTTGGGGCCTCCTTGTTTATCGAGTACCATATTCCAGTCAATCCAGCCGTTTACCCAATTGTTCAAACAACCTATCATATCATTTGCATATCGATAGACCGGAACATATTTTGGGTGCAGATGTTTTTGATCTTCTGAAGCCCAGGTCCAACCCCAATCTGTTGCTTCTTTTTTCCAATACCAGGCGTCGTCCTGCCAAACAGGAACCTGAGCATCAATACAGGCTTCGGTTTGAATCAAATAATCATTGGGTGCTTTTTGATGTGCATATTGCAAAGCCTCCGGAAATACATCAAAAGTACTTGCATACCAGTGAATGGCCGTGCCGTCAAAGTATTTTGCAGAAGCTTCATCGGCATACATGACATCCACCCATTCTTTGAGATGGTCACGATTTTGATCATATCCCAAAATCTTTACATCCTCAAGGCCTTCAGACTCCATTTTGGGACCCAAATGGTTTTTGACAAAGTCGGTCATTTCCTGTGCGGTGTAATGCATACTTTCCCAATTGTTTGAGTTGCCAAGAGGCTCATTTTCTACTGTAATTCCCCAAATATCGATACCTTCTTTCTGAAAGGCCTGTATGTATTTAGCAAAATACAAGGCCCAGGTATCATAGTATTCCGGAAGGAGTTTTCCACCCACCCAGTCGTTGTTATCCTTCATATAAGGGGGTGCAGTCCAGGGAGAGGAAATGATTTTAAAGCCTTGCGGCGAAATGGCTTTGGCATCCAAAATCATAGGAATAACATCATCTCTGTCTGGTTCAATGGAGAATTTTTCCAATTCAAAATCGGTTGGGTCATCAGCATAAGCATATTGGCTTAAAGAAAAATCGCAGGAATTGATGTGGGTGCGCGTCAAGGAATAGTTTGCTCCCTTTTCACTAAAATAAGCTTCCAGGATTTTGGTTCTGTTTTCGAGACTGAGTTGGTTGAGAAGATGCCCGGATGCTTCAGTAAAGGAGCCTCCAAAACCAAGTATTTCCTGAAATGTTTCCTCCGGGTGAATGGAAATTTTGGTTTCTGATTTTTGTTCAGGAAATTCTGTAATGGACGCTAAATGATTTCCTGCGGCCGAAGTTTCATAGACTTCTATTTTCATGGTATTTGATTGTTCACAACTCACGATTAATACTATAATAACAGGTAACCAAAGCAACATGAGTAACTTACTGAGTGAAAATGGTATGTCATTAATTTTTAAAATCATTTTATTTGTGTCTTTTTTGTTTTTAAAGGTGGTGCTAATGTTGTTTCAATAACTTTAGATTCATCGCCGTTTTGGGTTTTTCTAATGGGGTTTCCGTCTCTTGTAAGGCCTTCAAAAACACCTTGATCCACTAGATCCCAGAGGGCATATTTTGCTTGTCCATCGACAGTAAATAAACCAAAATGATTTTCAGAACCTGCAGGATTTGCCGCATCTTTCCACGGCTCATCAAAGGCCTGAAAATAAAAACAACTAATGCTGTCTTTTTGAGTCCATTCCCGTATATGCTTATAATAAATTCCTTCTTTGTATTCATCACAAGCTTTTGAGCCATCAGGACCATAAAACCCATCTGAGGAGCTTGCCCAGCCGGTTTCGCCTATATGAACCGGCTTGTCAACTCCTAAAGATTTCATATAGGCTACAACCGAATTGTATTGCTTTTGAGCATAGGCTTTAGCGCGTAGCATGGCGGCGTCAATTTTTTCTAAATCACTTAAATTTTCTTCACTTTTCGGCGTGAGCCAAAAATCCGGATTGTAGTGCGTGTCGTGCATCGGGTACGTATGCACCATAAGGAAATCGACTGCATTTATGAGTTTCTCTAAATCGGGGACGTGGTATTCTGAGTCACCGCCACCCCAAGACGCAAAGTTGTCTGAGCTTGTAATCCATAAATCTTCAGCTAATCTTCCTTTCTTTTTGAGATCTTGTAAATAGTTGACCCACTTGAGAATCACGCCAGGTTGCACATAGTAACTTTCTGCCCATTTGACCATCGCCTCGTTACCCACTGCGATTGCTTTAACGATATCAGGGTATTGATTGGCAAGTACAACAATGCGGTTGATTTCCCATTCGTTTGCCTTTTCGTCTTCTTCATCGTGGTTAGGGTTGTCTGTAAAAGCGTCTTTACAATTAATCCAGGCGCCAAGTACTACATACATTTCAAATTCCGGTTCTTCTTGTTTGATTTGGTGGATGGCTTCCAGCACATTGGACGCGTGTGGTTTGTGTACTTTGTAGGTGCGTAAAAGCTTAATGCCCATTGCAGCGAGTATTTTCATATCCTCTTTTAACTGCTCCACCGTAGGTTCAATATCGTGATTGGCGTCGCGATAACCGCCAAATGCGATGGCTTTACTATTTGGATTACCAAAAACTTCTGAAGGGCTTAGGTGCGTATTTTCATTCATTTCAGGAGTGACATTTTTACACGAAACAGTTATGAGCAACATTAAAATAAAGCCCGAAAGTTTATATATTATGTTGCTAAATAGTCTCATTTTAAATAGGTTGCGGTTAAAAACACGTCAATTTTTATGATTTCACCGGTTCTTTGGAAAACTTTATTACTGTTTTCTTCATCGAGTTGAAGTGATAGTGCATTTTCAGTTTTTTCATCTGCAAAAGTGAGCGTAAGGCTTTCAGATTCGCTGAGGTGATACACCACCGGTATTTGGCAGTATGTAAATGCCAGTGTGTCTGCTGCCAATTCAAATTGCTGCTTATTTTGATGAACATCAACAAAAGAAAACGAGGCAGGTTCTTTTAAAAACTCTTCTTTTTTACGCAGCAAACAAGGGTGAAAGTAGAGCTTCCCGTGATTTACAAAAACTCCCAGTTCTCCAAAGCGGCTAAGAATATCTTCTTTTACCTGTCCGGTCATACCGGGTTGTTGTGCTCCTTTTCCTGCCGGGGTGTGAGAGTAAGGATCTGTTGGGAAGGCACCATAGAGTTTTGGTGGTTTGTGCACACCAATTCCTTCGTTGATTTCATAATAATGCTCCAGAAGTTTGCCGATAACTTCAGCACTTTCGTTTTCTCTAATGGCTTTCAAACAACATTCCTGAACGGCGAGTTGCAGTTTTGAGACCATATGCCAGTATATTGAGCCCAAACCTTCATAGCCATAAAAAGTGCCCGATCTTCCGGTAAATTCTTTGTGATTGAAAACCGCTTCAAAAAGTTGCAGTAACTGTGGGGTTTCTTTCTCAATTAATTTGCCATATTTTGTGTGTTTTAAGGACTGCAGGGTTTGCTCTAAGACTTTGGCGTTGTTGAAGTTTCCGTTAAAATGATAATTTCCTTCCAAGTCTTTTTCTACAACTTGCGTGTTCCCGTCTTCTATCATTTTGAGCAGAAGAGCAGAATTTTCAACCTGTTCTTTTGGTAGCTTGTTTTTTTCCAGAAATGAAGGCAATTCCTTGTTGGGATACAAAATATAGCTGTATTGATCAGGTCTGAAGAGCTTACTGTTTTTAAGGGCATTGAGCACTTCGAGATTTTCTTTGGAAGAAAGATACCCCGAACTTAAAACGGCTACTTGTCCTTCTAGCATTTCGTTTAAATAAGAAACTTTCACTTCATTATTTTCGGTAAGTGTCATCAAGTTGTAGGCGTGATAGAGGTTGTCTTCACGCTTGTTTGCAATGATGGTGTGGTCAATAAACTTGAGAGTGACATCAATAAATTCTCTAAGATTTGTTAGTTCCAAGTCATTTTTCCTCCCTGAGAATGCTTTCGTGTAAATTGTCGTTCTGTAAGTAGAGGCAGCCATACCCAGACCATCAAGAAATTTCTTTCTTTCTGAGTCGTTTATTTTTCCGTTCAGAATAGGTTCTTGAGTTTTGAGGGTTTTAACAACTTTCTCAAAATAATCAAAAAGTTCTTGTGAAATTTCTACACTGTTGTGGTTTGAGTCTGAAACAATTTTATTGAAAAAACTCAAAAAGCGTCTCAGGTAGTAAAGTGTTACCATCGAAACACCGTTTCCAACCAGGGCATTGTTTGCGTCGTTCCATTCAGGTCTTTGGGTGTTGAGCCAAATTCCTGCTTCGGGAATAAAATTTGAAACCTTAGCAAGAACGGTAGCCAGCATTTTTTCGATAAAATTGACTTTGCAAATAAATTGGTTTTCGTCTCTAAGCAAAAAGCCGTCTGCTCCTAATTCTTTTTTCTTGATATTGAGTTTTTCATCAAGCTCATAGTCAAATTGGATGGTGTCTTTGGGATTTTTTAAGAGATTTTTGTAGGATTTTATTTTGTAAGGCACATTGGCATATACAAACAAGTCTTTGTCAAAAAAACTTTGGAGAGTGCCGGGTTTGTGATGTTCCTGAAGTTCTAAAAATTTGAGCAAATAGATGATTTGATGGTCTCCCCAATAGCCAATGTATGACCAGGGGTCGTTTTCTTCAATGACTTCCCAATCAAAACCATCTTTGGTCACCCGGTAGGGGTTGTAACCATCAAAAGTGGTGGCATTGAGAAATTTGTGAATCATACTTTCAATAAACTCGGGATATGAAATGGATAGGGCTTCCCAGTTTTGGAAGATATCCCTCCAGTTGCCTTCATAATCCAATATTTTTGAACCGTCAACTTCATTGCGAGTGTTGATAGAAAATTTGTTCCACGGCCTGCTTGGGTCACCGTGTCTTCTACTGAATTTAAGCGGCATATATTCCAGGCAAAGTCTTCTGAAGTTTTTATCATCACTCTCATAACCTACTTTCTTTAGAGTCGAAAGCTCAAAAGTGTCAGGGAGTTTTTGTAAGATTTTTTCACTGGTTCTTGAAACTTTTTTATTGGCACTGGTAAGGTATTTTTCAAAGTCCCACTTTTCTATTTGATAGTTGTTATCAAAAATACCACCTCGCATGATATTGAAAAGGGTATTCGCAAGGTGTCTGGTATCTCTCGCAGTATCTGAAGTGAGTTGGATAGCATCTGAAGAGGCCAGTAATTTTATAAGTTTTTGAGTGCCTAGTTGAATGTCTTGAAGAACTTCTTGGTGCAGCTGTGCGTTGTGTTTGATTTGGTGTATGAGCGATGTGATGGAACTGTGATTTTGATTGACGTTTGCAACAATCATCCAGTCTTTTTGAGTTTGGGCTTCGAGATTAATTTTTGTGTGAATAAAATAGGCTCCTTTTTCGGCTTTGATATCATTTTCAGTAATGAGATTTTTTCCGCTTCTAAAATCTTCAAGCTGTAGGTTTGAGAGTAAATAAGTGGAGTTTTCCAAGCCAAGAGACCAGGCTACATTTGCTTTAAGTGCTTCGCTGGGTTCTGCTTTGTCAACAATAATGGCACTTAAAGCGAAAATACCCAAACCACTTTTTTGCTCAAGCTCACTTCGTTTGTAGGCATCAACCAGATTGCTGCTTGCTGTTTGTAAATCTGCACTGACACCATAAGGCATGATGTTTTGAATGCCGTCTAAAAGCGATAGGGTAAGCGGTTGGTTATTGTGATTTACAAGGGTTGATTTTCTAACAAAACCAAATTTGTCTGACGAGTTCCATTGATATCTAAAAGTAAGGCCCAAGTCGTGATTTACTTCCTCAAATATAATTTTGTTTCCGTAGCGGTTTTTATAAAGATTTCGCGTGGTCTGAAAGAGGGCTTTGGTTCTTTTAGAAAACGGTTCCCAAAGGGAAGTACTGCCATTGTGGTCAACAATAAAAAGAGATTTGCTTCCGGTTGTACCGGCAGATTCTGTAATTTTATCTTCTGTGTAATAGGGAAACAAAGCGTTGTCACTATTCTTTCTTCCGGCGGTGAGGCCCCCGTTGCTTGAAATAAACATCCAATGATTTGAGTCACTCACAACGCTCATAAAAAAGGGACGCATGGTATCATTATTTTTAATTTTATAATAATACTCATTATCAATTTCTACATAATCGAGCCCACTTTTTTTGTTTAGGTTTGAAACGTTTTGTTCTTTCATTACTGGTAATTCGTTGCTCATTCTTGTCTTTTTATAATAATTGGAAACCCTCTTTTTAATAGCACACTCGTGGAGTGGTTTTGTCAAAGAAATAGGTTGTCTATTAAAAAGGCCGGGATTAGTTGTCTCCGACCTTTTATGGTTTTCAAAGAAATATTGTGAGTTTTAATTTTTGTAGCGTTGGTCTTTGAATGTTCTATTCATAAATTCTTACATAATCCACAAGCATCGTTTGCGGAAAAACAGTTTCTGCATTGGGTGGTCCCACAAAAGAGCCTCCCACAGCTACATTCATAATGATGAAAAAAGGCTGATTGAATACCCATTCACCCGGCACATCTGCAGGAGTAATTTGGTTGTACAAATTATCATCTACATAAAAGTTGATAAAATCGGGTCCCCATTCAATTCCAAAAACGTGGAAACCTGTATCAAACCGGTCGTTTTCTAAAACAAAACTTTTTGTAATTGCCTCACCTCCTGAATATCCCGGTCCGTGCATGCTGCCATCAACTCTCACAGGCTCCTGACCTCTGTATTCCATGATGTCAATTTCGCCACATTGTGGCCAACTAACTTCCTCAATATTGCTTCCTAAAAGCCAAAATGCCGGCCAAATTCCTTGTCCCCAGGGCAACTGAATTCTGGCTTCAAAACGCCCATATTGTTTTTCAAACAATCCTTGGGTTTTAATTCTAGCAGAGGTGAAGTCGGCACCTTCAATGGATTCTTCTTGGGCAATGATGTGCAACATACCGTCTTCTACTTTTACATTTTCTGGACGATCTGTGTAGTATTGTAACTCATTGTTTCCCCAGCCATTTTCTCCTCTTCCTATGTCAAAAGTCCATAGCGAACTATTCAATGCGCCATCAGTATTAAACTCATCTGACACCACGAGGTTTTCGAAATTATTTACAACTTTTTGTGTTTCATCTGTGGAGCAACTCATAAAAGCTGCAAGACATAATGCAACCAAAAAGGTATTTTTAATTTTATTTTTCATAATCATTTTTTTTGGTTTAATCTCTTAATCAATTATTTGTATATCGTCATAATAGTATGTGCTGCCATCACCGGGTAAGTCTGGAACAAACTCAAAAAACACGACTACTCTAACAAGATCTGCTGTGGGATTAAGGCTGCTGAAATCCCATTCTAACTCTTCCCATTCATTAAGCGTGGTTGTGTTTGCATCCAATTCAAATCCAACTGAATTATCAGCGTTTTCCAAGCGCACTCTTACGGGAATTCCACTTTTGGGTGACCAAACTTTCATCCTGAACTTTTGTGAACTTGAAAAGTCTATGGGTGCATCCAAATTGAGAAGTGTTCCTGCAAAAAACTGAGCTCCCTGTGTTTTTGTGGTTCTCAGTACTCTGGATGTGGGGTTGATACCACTTTGGTCAGGATTGTCAATTATAGCAGAATCTGCACCTTCAAACCCTAAAATGTCATAAGTGAGTGTCGTTGATTCAAATCCGACGGGCAGGGCCACTTGCGTTGCCTGGGAGTCATCAACATTTGGAGAGGGCTCAATAACATCTTTATAGTAATAGATATTGTCAACAAAAATGTTTGAAATTGTTGCATCTGAAACAAAAAAGATTAAGCCCAACTGATCTCTCGGTCCTAAGCCTGTAAACTCTCCAAGAGGAATGTCTAAACTCACCCACTCATTTGTTACCAAAACGGTATTGTCAAAAACTACTGAGCCTGAAGTTTCATTACCTCCCACATCATTGATGAGTTGAATTCTGATAAAGTCTCCCGGATCAACACTCTCTTGAACGTTAATATCAACGTGGAAGTGAGTCATTTGAGTGGCATCTACAGTGGGGACATTCAAGAAGGTTCCAATACCCACAAAATTGAGTTCGGTATAGTTTATAATCTGGTCTCCTCCTATCTCTATTGGAGGTGCTCCTCCCTGAGTGGTTTGTCCATCCCCGTTAAAAAATCCGTTGTAGTAATCAACGGGTACATTGGTATAAGCATCACTAAATATCGAAATAACATTTTCTGGATCTCTTGTTGGAATGGGAGCCAGTTCAAATTCGCCGAGCGATTCCAGTGTCAGTGAGCCTTCGGCATTCACGCCACCTAAAGTTGCTGTAATTACAGTTGTACCTGCGCCAATAATAGCTACATTTCCGTCTTCACTTACAGTAGCTACCCCGGGATTTGAAGAATTAAATTCAAAATATGCCGGTGCAGCAATCACCGTTTGATTTTGTCCGTTTTCAAGATTAAAAGTTTGCGTTAAACCACTAACTGAAGTGGCTGCTCCAATAAACGATTGTTGAAACACATCTTCCCCATTAAAAATTCGGGGTTGTGGTTGTGCGACAGTACCTAGTTTTTCATATTTAACTTCATCTACCCAAAAGGAGTAGCCATTTCCGTCCTCGGGTCCTTCAGCATACCAAAAAAGACCTTTCTCTTGAGTTAACTTGGAAGGGTCTGGTAGCGGGATAGTATATTTTTGCCAGTTTGTAGTTAACTGTAAGTTTTGAAGCGTAGTTAAATACTTGTTTTCTCCAAAATCCTGACCAAAACCAATTTCGTTGATGGTACCGGCAGTTGTGGCTTTTGCCCAAAAAGTTAATGCGTCATACTCTGTCAAGTCTCTGCCTCCAAAATCCGGAAAAATAGCTCCTGCAAAGGCTCCCAGCGGGTCACCCACATTTGGGACATCAAAGCGCATGGAAGCGGTTCCTTCAAATTTTTCATTGGTATCTACTGAAAAAGCGTCAAATCGTGAACCGGCAAATGGCAGGTATTCCAGACCGGCACTAAAACCGTCTATAAATACATTGGGATTATTGGAGAATCGAGCTTCAACTGCTTCATCTGTGAGGTCTCTTTCACAGCTAAGCGTTAAGAAAGCTAGAATTCCTAGTGCTAGTGTGATTTTGAAATTATTTTTTATTCTATTTTTCATCTGTTTGAACTATTTTTTTTAGAGCTAAACTTTCCAATGAGATGGAAGTAGTTCTAAAAGTTTATTATTTTCCTATGTTTATATGTAGATACGTTCTAATTTCCCATTCCTGCCCATTCTCAAAGCCAACAGGGCTTAGAGGTGGAACCCCAAATTCGGGTCCTTGGTTGGGTAAATAGCGTGGGGAGAATTCATCGAGAGATCTCCAGGTTCCTCTTATTCCAACGCGGGTATTTGGAAGTATAAACCAATTTGGTTTTCCTAAACTTGTGGAAACATCGAGCATTAATTGAAGGGGGTATGTCAAGTTAAAGTCTCTGTGGTAATCAAAGGGTCCCCAGTCGTTTACTTTTACGGCATTGACAATCTTTATGTTTTTGTAAATAAGTCTAATATCTGAACCAAATCTTGTGATGGTCCTGTCATCGCTACCGTTTGCTTGCCCATTTCCATAATACAGGTTGGCAATGAAGCCCAATTCGGGGCTTAATTTTGATACAATTCGGGTTTTAGCTTCCCAAAGGTCTTCGGCAGGAGCCGAATTGGGAAAGGCAAAGGAGGTTCGATTTCTTAAAAATCCAATGGCAGCATCTTGTGTTGTGGGCAGGTGTCTATAGACAAAACCGGCACTTATTGCAAATTTTGCATCTTCTGCCCGGTCATTGTCCCATTCATACATCCAGGTAGCAGGGGTTGGGTCATAGGTGAATAAAATTTCTCCGGCAACTGTTTCTCTGTTAGCTCTTACAGCAAAAGGATCGTCTTGAATGTTTCTCAATCTTCCCGGTCCTTCAACATCGTTTGGCATCGCATCAACAATAGGTTTTTGCCATAAAAAGTTGGGAGCGACTTGCAGATTTCCAAATGAGTAAGTAAATCCTGTAAGAAGGTTTGTTTGATTTCCACTACCGGAATCTTTTAAAGACCAACCTGTGTATGTTTGGGTGTAGTCTCCACCTCCATTTGCAACAAGTCCCATCGCGGCACCTTGAGCATACCAGTTGAGGCGACCTGAAGAATAGGTTATTTTTGCTTTTCCTCCCCAGTTATCTTTTGAGGTTACCTTGTCTTCAAATATGGTGTAGTTTCCGGGTTCACCTTCAGCAACTTGAAATTTTCTTCCATTTAAGGGCTGACCACCCCAAATACCGCCAAGCTCAAGCCCCACATTTCCAAGTTTTGTTTTAAAATGAAGCGTAGCTCTTCTCGTTTTTGGTAATGGGATCGCTATTGATGTTACGATAGAAGAAGCATCGTCAATGTCTTCGTGATAAACACCCGTAATGTCAAACATGCCAACTTTGCGGGTATATTTTAGGAGTGCAGCCGGGTTTGCTCCCCACCAAAGTTGAGGTCCAAAAGCAGCTTTCAATCCGTTGAAAGTATTTTTTCCGTCAATTTCAAATCCTGAAATCTCTCCGTTGTACAAATCTAAGTTTGGCCCATAGTTTGCTTCAGGATACAAGCCAAAGAAATCACCTTCATAGCCCCAGTGGTAGTGACCGGTTCTGTAAAAACCTCTGACGTCAAATTCTTTACCCACCCATTCAAAGTCTGCATTGTAAACCTTAACTCGGTTTACATCGGTGAGTTCCACAGTGCCATCCACTGAATTTACGGTAACACTACGTCCTCTGTTTTCATAAAAAATTTCATCAATGGGGTTTTTTGCAACATTTCCCAGAACACTAATGTTGACATTGGCTCTTACATTTGAAGCGGGTTTTCCCTGAACACCAAAGTAGTAGGATTGCATATGGTCAAAACCCAGTTCATTTGGGAAATTTGTTGCATTTGGATCTGCTGAATCTGGCGTGGTGATTAAACTTCCTCCTGTATTGAAGGTAGTAAATTCAGCTCTTAAATTGCTGATACTTAGTTTGTCTTCACCACCTTTTGCAGCTTTATCACCCCTAGCTCTTAAAACAGCATCCATTAATTGAATGGAATTAAAGTAGTTATCAATAAAATTTAAATCGACACCTTCCTCATAAGGGTTTATTTGATGTACTTCCTTCAAAGCATAATAAGCTGCTCTGGGATAAAGGTCATAGAGACCTCGTGCATTTGTTGTGCCTTTTGCGGTTATCCCAAACCATTCTTCATTCATATTATTTTGCCCTTCTATGAAGTCTCTTTGATAACCACCATTTGACCAGGAGGCATTTGTGTCGTGGACATCTAAATTTTTGGTTTGTCCAAATTTCCACCAGCCATCACTAAATTGAAAGGTGTAACCTCCTATTGAATTTTCAGATTTTCCAAGCCCGGCAGCATTTTCATAAATTTCTTTCCAGTTACCGGTCATATAAAAGGCCTGAGAGTATTGATCTTCTTGGTTTTCAATAGCATTGAAGGCATCTGCTCCAAACTCCATAAAAAGAATGGGTTTGTTGTATTCATCTTTCACTCTTTGAAAAGCATCTCCAAAGGAAACACCTCTGTACATATTGGTTCCAAAAATATCAACGTCCGGACATTCTTCAACAATAATATTCATAAAGAGCAGATCTCCGTTACAAATGGCGATGGGATGATTTTTACTTACACCTTTCATCGCCAGGGTTGCTTCATTGAATAATTGATACATTGCTCTGGCTCTAACTGTGGATTTTCTATCCTCTATAGGGATGTCCTCCGTTTCTGCACCATCCCAAAATAAACCATAGTTGTTTTCATTTCCTAAGAGATATAATAAAAGACCAGGCGTATTTTGATATTCTCTCACCATTTCTGTCACCTCTGCAAGTAGTAATTCTTTAACACGCGGGTCTGAGTATTCAGTATTTGGGACCCAGGTTCCATCGAGTGTGAGTCCATAACGCCCAAAGGAATGATTGAGCATTGTGTAAATTCCATAAGTCTCATATATGTATTGAATCCAACGTGGAGGAATGCCTGTATATACTCTAATTGAGTTTACACCCATATTTTTCAGCAATCCCATTTCTGAATCGAGTGCTGCCATAATGAAATCGTCAGATTGATTCCATATACTGTAATTGTAATTTGTTCCAATTGGAAAATAATCCCAGTTCATACCATTCACAATGAAAGGTTCATCGTTTACAATAAGCCTGAAACCATCGTTGGATGAATCAACAAATACCTGTGGAGATTGTGAAAAGGCACTAAGCCCTAAAAATAAAAAAAGGATTTTTAAATATATCTTTCTCATAATGATTGTGTTAAAAGGAATTAGAACCTAATAGTAATATTAAATCAAAGTTACTTCTTTGTAAACATAATGATGCTAATTGTGAATTTCATAAAAAACACCTTAACAAAAAACATACACAATAATTAGAGGGCTGTTTTTTATGTATATAATAAATGGGTAAAGGGTTAAAGACTTCAATAAAACTATGAAATAGTAGCCTATTGTTTGTGTTTTTAAAACGAAAGTCGTGGTAATGTATAGGTAATTTTTACAAATGTTTGGTTGGGAATTTACTATCAGTTTTACAAAAAGCTACCAATACGCTCTTTTTTTCTAAAACGATATAGTAATTGTGTTATAAAGAAGATGATTAGAGCTCTTTGTTTATTATCAAAATATCAAGAAAGTACTCTCTTTGGTTAATTGATAGCGAAGTTTGAGGGTAAGGTGATAATTGATAACCGACGTATTTCTTAGTATCTGATAAAAACACCGTATTTTCATTTTCGCTTCCATTTGCAGTGCCGTGAAAAATTAGCTCCTTTTCAATGGTTTCTTTTTCTGTTTTAATTGCTGCCAGAACTTTTGCTTGACCTGCCCATACACAAGTGACATCGCTTGGGCAACGAGAGTCCTCTATCACTTTTATAAAATGAATGGAAGTATTTTCAAAAACAGCTGTTTCTCCCAATGGTATTTTAGCTACTATCACAGGAGGGTTTGCTTTTGAGTTTTCTTGTGCCAAAAGCAGAGGAGAACAAATTAATAGTAGAATTAATAAATAAGGTTTCATTTTTATTTCTTTTGACAAAAGTACAGATTTTATATTTGGGTGTTAAACTTTTAAATTCTTCGGTTCAATTTTATATTTTTACAAAGTACAGTTTTACATAAAAATAATCTACTATGCCAATACGTCTTTTTCTAACGTTCCTAATCGGAATTTTATTTTTCCCGATCAATGCACAAAACAACTATCCAACAAATCAACAAATAAATCAACGTCTTCAGGCACTAAACAACGACAGAGCAGCCTCACTCATTTCACTTGTAAAAACGGAAGGCGGTCAAGACATTTGGGCGCTTCGAATTGGCACCGGTGATTTTGACAACAAACCTGCTATTGCAGTTGTGGGCGGTGCAGAAGGATATCATGTGCTTAGTGTGGAACTTGCCATTCAATTTGCAGAACGTCTTGTTAACAAACATAAAGAGGCTCTTGAAACGACAACTTTTTATATTTTTCCGAATATGTCACCGGATGCCTATGCACAATATCACAGCAATTTAAAATATGAGCGTCGCGGAAATACCACAAAAGTAGATCACGACAGAGACGGAGGTGTGAGTGAAGACCCCTATGAGGACCTCAACAAAGACGGTTACATTACACACATAAGAATCGAGACACCCACCGGAGATCATAATTTGCACCCTGAGGATTCGCGCATACTAATAAAACCAGATCGCAGCAAAGGGGAATCCGGTAATTATCTGGTTTACTCTGAAGGAATAGACAATGATAAAGATGGTAATTTTAATGAGGATCTCGAGGAAGGTATTGCCTTTAATAAAAGTCTCACTTACAAGTACCCTATTTTTGAACCCTTAGCAGGAGATTTTGCTGTTTCACAGAAAGAAAGTAGGGCTCTTTTAGACTATCTTTTTAACCGCTGGAATATCTTTGCATTTGTCACTTTCAGCCCTGCAAACAACCTCTCTGAACCATTAAAATTCAACGCTAAAGATGCCAAACAGCGAATTGTTTCATCGATTCAGGAAAAGGATGCCACACTCAATAAAATGGTCTCAGACCTTTACAACAAAACAATTTCGCAGAAAGCATTTCAGCAGGATAATCAAGGAACTGACGGTGACTTCTTTCAATGGGCTTACTTTCATTTTGGCAGATTGAGTTTCAGCACGCCCGGTTGGTGGGTTCCTGAAATAAAGGCCGAAAAATCGGAAGAAGGAGATGAAGAACCTGAAAAATCAAAAGAAAAGCCCACTGTTACAAAAGAGTCAAATTTTATGGCGTGGGCAGACCGCGAAGGTCTAACCGATGTTTTTGTTCCCTGGACCCAAGTAAACCACCCCGATTTTCCAAATCAAACAGTAGAAGTGGGCGGTATTAAACCCTTTGTGATGGCCAATCCGCCTTACAGTATGGTAGATAGTATTGCTTTGGAACATACAAATTTCATTTTGGAACTTGCCAAACTGAAACCCAAATTGGAATTTCACAATGTGAAAGTTGAAAACTTAGGCAGTGGTCTTAGCCGGATTACAGCCGACTTATACAACAACGCACCCTTACCCACCCATTCTGAATTGGGAGAAAAGTCTCGCTGGCTGCGAAAAATCAGAATTGATATAACCAAAGACAAAAAAGAAGTCCTTGCCGGGAACACCATCAATTTGATTGACAAAATGGATGCTTTTGAGACTAAAAAGATGTCGTGGATACTCAAAGGGTCCGGCAATGTTGAAATCAAAGCAGGAGCCCCTCACGCCGGCTTTGCGGTGTTAAATGTAAAATTATAAAATAATCAAGGCCAAATCAATGGCATTTAAACTATTTGTATAGATGAAAAGTAGATTATATACCCCTTTATTTTGTTTCGCTTTAGCGCTATTTTCAATCCTTGAAATTACAGCACAAGAAAAATTTTTCAGAGCCATAGGCACTCCACATGAACCCAAAGTAGAAGTAAGTTGGAATCGTTATTATACGTATGATGGTGTCGTTGATATTATGCAAAAAATCGCAAAAGCCTACCCCAATCTGACACGGCTTGAAAGTATTGGGAAGTCCTATCAAGGAAGGGATATTTGGTTGTTGACCATTTCAGATTTTAAAACCGGTGACCCGGATAGAAAACCGGCCATGTATATTGATGGGAACATTCACTCTAACGAAATACAAGGAACTGAATTTTCACTTTACACTGCCTGGTACCTCACCGAAATGTTTGATGAGCTTGATTTCATAAATGAATTACTCAAAGACAAAACCTTCTATATTGCTCCCACCATCAATCCTGATGCACGTGAAAATTACATGAAAGAACCCAACACGCCTCACTCTCCCCGCTCCGGAATGATCGTGCTTGATAATGATGGAGATGGCGAGGCCGGTGAAGATATGTTTGACGATTTAAACAGTGACAACCACATCACGATGATGATTAGAAAATCACCCACGGGGCAGTTTATCAAAGACCCGCAAGACCCTCGCAGACTCATAAGAGTAGAACCAGAGCAAAAAGGCGAATATGAAATGTTGGGTTTTGAAGGAATGGATCGCGATGGTGATGGTCGTGTCAATGAAGACGGTATTGGTTATTATGACCCAAACCGCGACTGGGGATGGAAGTGGCAACCCGATTATGTACAACGAGGAGCTTACAAATACCCATTTAGTTTGCCTGAAACCCGAGCCGTGGCAGATTTTGTAATGAAACACCCCAACATTGCCGGTGCCCAAAGTTATCACAACTATGGCGGTATGATTTTAAGAGGTCCCGGTGCAGAAGAAGATCTTGACACCTACAATCGTGAGGATATCAGAATTTATGACGCTATTGCGAAAAAGGGTGAAGAAATGATACCCGGTTACAGGTATCTGGTGGTCTATAAAGATTTGTACTCTGTCTTTGGTGGTGAGCTCGATTGGTTTTATGGCGGAAGGGGAATTTATACATACACAAACGAGCTGATGGTGTCCTATCTTTATTTCCATAAAAATGAAGGGCGTGCCAATCAAGAAGAAGAACTGAAAGTAGATAAATACCTCACTTTTGGAGATGCTTTTGTCGATTGGTCTGAATACAACCACCCACAATTTGGAACCATTGAAGTGGGCGGCTTTAAAAAGAATTTTAGCAGGGCACACCCCGGATTTTTACTGGAGCAAGATGCACACAGAAATATGGCATTTACCATCTATCACGGGTATCATACTCCAAAACTAAGCGTTTTAGACGTTGAAGAAAAATCAATTGGGAATGGCTTACGCGAAATCACAGCAACAATCTACAATGAGCGCTTGATGCCCACCCACAGCAGTCAGGATTTGAAATTCAATATTGAACGACCTGATTATGTATCCATAAGCGGTGCTAAGGTTATTGCCGGAATGATTGTTGAAAATGCCGATTTTAATATCGTAAAAGAGCAGGTTCACAATCCCCAAAAAATGGAGGTTGCCAATATCACCGGGATGGGAACGGTTAAAGTAAGATGGATTGTCTCCGGTGGCGGAAACTACAGTATCAAAGTAGATTCTGCTAAAGGAGGGGTGGTTGAATGGAAAAAGTAGGAGTTATTTTCTAACAATCCAAATGTCTTGAGGAAACCAGGATTTGCTTTTTACAGGAGTTTCAATATGCTCCAGGATTTCAACCTCCTTAAATAGTTGCTTCATAAAACCTTCCGGATGAAATGCAGAGTATGTGCGGTGTCCTTCAAGAACATTTCCCCTAACCACAAGTTCATTTTTATTGAATCTATCTATCTCATCCTGAGTTAATTTGATTTTGAAGTTTTCGCCTTGTGTTGTCAAATACATAATTCCTCCCGATTTAAGAATTCTTTTGAGTTCATTAAACCAGTCATAATGCATTTTTTCTGATAAATGTGTGAAGATAGACAGCCCATAAATGATATCAAAAAAGTTATCCTCATAGGGAAGACTTGCCTCAATTTGATTGTGGTTAAAATGAATGCCTTTCAGGTTTTCTGAGCACCATTCAATCGATTTTTTGTTATAATCTGTGCCATAAAATTGACAGCCATTATTAATGACCTCAGGGAGATGTCTAATAATTCTTCCAGGGCCACAACCCCAGTCTAGTATTTTTTTATCCTTTAGTTCAGTATGTTTTTTGAAACGTTCAGCGATTTCATTTGCTGCTTTTCCACCAGCAGTAAAGTATTTTCCGTAATTGATTTGAAAAGATTCATACATTAGATAATCGGGAGGGAGTTTTACCTCCGGATTTTTCAATAAAAACTCCTTGTTTTCTCTTTGGGTTTTGATTTTACTTATGTGGTAGCGCAAGTTGTCTGCAAAATGCAGAAGTCTTAGTTTTCTTAAAGTATTTGAAAGTGTTCCTCTCTTCATTTTAATTCTCTTTTATGGAGTTTTTTATTAATTGCTTTGATTTGGGTGAGGGCCGGCATGCCACCGGCAAAGACCATTAAAGGGACAATGATTGACTCAACTCCATACCTCCAGACGTCAAATACCAGGCTGTAAATAACAAAACACACATACAGTAATAATAGGGTAGCAAGAATGTAAATCACACTTTTATGCGTTTTTTTAGCCTTTAAAAGTTCTTCAGAGGTTTGCTCATCTATTTTCTTAGTTGCCATGGCATTAGTTTTAGAATAAAATTACACAATAATACCCAAAGTAAGAGCATTATTTGATAAATTTGGACTATGAATGCAGAAATCAACACAAAGATATTAGACATCTTAAAGCCTTTTCAGCCGATAAGGGTTGGTGTTTTTGGTTCCTATTCTCGTGGTGAAATGAACGATGATAGTGACATTGATATTTTGTATTCTTTTCAAAAAAAAATAACCTTATTCGATCTTGTGGGTTTAAAGTTAGACCTTGAAGATGCTTTAAATAGAAAGATAGATTTAGTTTCTGAAAAAGGAATAAATAAATATATCAAACCCTACATTCTTAAAGATTTAAAAATCATCTATCAGGAATGATTAAAAATAATAGTGTATATATCAAACACATTCTTGACCAAATAACTCACATAGAAAATTTTATGAGAGGTGTTTCTGAAGAACAATTTAGTACAGATATTGAAAAAGAATATGCTATTATTAGATGTTTTGAAATTATTGGCGAAGCATCAAAAAAGATAGATGATAATTTTAAAAATAAATACCCTCAAATACCCTGGCGTAAAATGGCTGCATTTCGGGATGTGCTCATTCACGATTATGACAGACTGGTATCAGAAGTCATTTGGAAAACTGTCATTGATGAAATTCCTACATTAAAAGACTCATTGGTTCAAATTAGGAATGATGAATCTTGAATTAACAGCTGCATCCTTCCAAGAAGGCCAAATCCTCTTAATCGACAAACCTCTTACCTGGACTTCCTTTCAGGTGGTGAACAAAGTGAGGTGGTTGATAAAAAAACAATTTAATCTGAAGAAACTAAAAGTGGGCCACGCGGGGACACTCGATCCGCTGGCTTCGGGTTTGTTGATTATTTGTACCGGAAAATTCACAAAGCAAATAGACACTTATCAGGGTCAGGAAAAAGAATATACCGGAACGTTCACCTTGGGTGCCACTACGCCCAGTTTTGATCTGGAAACCGAAATTGATGCGCGTTTTGATATCTCAAACCTTACTGAAGAAAAAATACAAGCTGCAACAAAGCAATTCATAGGCGAAATCCAACAACAACCTCCTGTGTTTTCGGCTTTAAAAAAGGATGGAAAACGCTTGTATGAATTTGCCCGAAGTGGTGAAGAAGTGGAAGTCGCTTTCCGGACTGTACATATTTCAGCCTTTGAAATTACTCGTATTGCCTTGCCCGAAGTAGATTTTAGGGTGCAATGCAGCAAAGGCACTTACATACGTTCGCTGGCGCATGACTTTGGAAAAGCACTGGGTAATGGGGCGCATCTTTCGGCTTTGCGCAGAACAAAAATTGGTGCGTTTTCTGTTGAAAATGCGATGAGTGTTGAAGGGTTTGAAAACTCTTTAAAGCATTCAAACCCTTCAGATTAAAAAATACTATTCAATTTTGTTTAGCATCGTGATTTGATCAACAATAACTCCTGTTCCTTTATCATTGTTGTACCATTTTTGCAGATCAATTTTAAACTCAGGGGTTAGATTGCCATTAATGCTTTTAAAATCGACCACCATTTTTGTAGCCTCTGAAGGTCTTGGGCCCCAAGTGTACAGGATTTCCTTTTTTTCATTTAAAGCAATTAGTTTAGGAATAGAGCGAGCGCCATTGGTTAAAAATGCATCCATTAGGGCTTCGTTTTCATCCCGATATACGAGTTTAAGATCAATGTTGTCTGTTGATTCAGAAATTTTGTTCAATACCGGAATCACTTGAGCAGCATCACCACACCAGGCTTCGGTGATTACCAGCCAAGTGATTTTCTTATCAAGCTTTTTGATTTTTCGTTTGTGAGCTTCGTTTAATACAATGCTCTTGTCAAGACGTTTCATGCGCTTGTAATTCAACACAGTATAGTCAATCAGCATTTCTGATTGATCAGGTCCGGAAGTCATTTTTTCTTTCGAAAAAACACTCATTTGTTTAAAATAAGCTTCGTAAGACATTGCAGTCTTTAAAGCCTTTTCGATAACTTTCACGTTAAGGGATGTGAATGCGATTACAACTGAATTCATAGGTTAAGATTTTAGGTTATTTGGGTCGCAAAACATACAAAAAACTTTCACAAATGAAAATCTTCCGTATATTCGTTTGCATTTTCAAAAGTAATAATAACAAAATCAATTATATATGACTAAAATCATAAATCGCTGCCCCTGGTGTGGAACAGATTCTCTCTATGTAAAATACCACGATACCGAATGGGGCGTACCGGTTTATGATGATCAAACCTTGTTTGAATTTTTGATTTTGGAAAGTTTTCAGGCGGGTTTGAGTTGGATCACTATTTTGCGTAAACGCGAAAACTTCCGCGAGGCGTTTGATGATTTTGACTATAAAAAAATCGCAAGGTATCCTGAAAGTAAAATTCAGGAATTACTTCAAAATGAAAGCATTATCCGCAATAAGTTAAAAGTAAGGGCGGCGGTGACCAATGCGCAAGCTTTTATGGAAGTACAGAAAGAATTTGGAAGTTTTAGCAACTATATTTGGGGTTTTGTGGATGGCGTGCCCATCAAAAACGCTCTTAAAAGTATGAGTGAAGCACCGGCAACAACTTCTTTGTCTGATCAACTAAGCAAAGATTTGAAAAAACGCGGCTTTAAGTTTATGGGGAGCACTGTGGTGTATGCACATATGCAAGCAACCGGAATGGTGAATGACCATTTGGCGGATTGTTTTAGGTATGAACAGGTGTAGTTATTATTTGGATTTCTTTTCGTAAAGACTTAAATAATGCTTTGCCTTTTCAGGTTCGTTTAAGGCTTCCAGAGTTTTAGAGTACTTTAAGTAAGCAATGGTTTTAGGATTTTTATCTTTACTGAACCATTTTTCAAACCACTTTTTGGCTTCTGAATAATTTCCTCTTTCATAGTTTGAGTTTGCTAACTTTTCAAAGATTTGAGCAGATTCATAACCGTCTTCTAGTACTTTTTCATACACTTTTACAACATCAATGTGTTGATCTTGTTGACTGCTTGCAACAGTTGACTGTTGGGCATAAAAGGAAGAGAATAAAAGCAAGAAAAATAATGGGGTTAAAATTAAATGTTTCATAAATGTGGGGATAAAAAAGGATAGCGAATTTGCAAAAATTAATGATGTGAACCAATTGTTTTCGATAAACGGCAAAAATTTGTGCTTATTTTGTAAGAATCGAAACAAATAAATCTCTGCTAATTTTCTGAGCACCAAGTGACTCAAGGTGTTTATTGTACACTTGGCAGTCGATGAGTAAATAGTGTTTGGATTTTAACGTTTCCACCAAGTGATAAAATGCAATTTTGGAGGCATCTGTTTCTTTGTGAAACATACTTTCACCACAGAATATTTTTTGTTCAGGCAAGTCAACACCATAGAGCCCGCCAACTAATTTATTGTTTTGCCAAACTTCAACTGAAATAGCATGACCCAAGCGGTTGAGCTCCAGATAGGCCTCCTGCATACCCTTGGTAATCCAGGTACCGCTTTCCTTTTTCCGCTTTATTTGTGCACAGGCCTTTATGACTTCCGCGAAAGCGGTATTGAATGTAATGGTAAACCGATTGCTTTTTATTTTTTGTAGCAGACTTTTGGAAACCTTGAAATTATTAGGGTACAAAACCATTCTTGGATCAGGACTCCACCACAATACCGGTTGATTTTCATTAAACCAGGGGAAAATACCGGAACGATAAGCCGTCATCAACCGTTCTGAAGTGAGCGATCCACCCACAGCCAGCAAGCCGTCTTCATCGGCAAATTCTAGCGGTGGAAATGGATCATTTTCTTCAAGGTAAATCATCTTATTATAAAAGTAACAAACCTAATAAATAGATTGCGCTGCCCACAAACATCAAAATAACAGTGTAAGGCAGAATTTCACGCGCTTTCAATTTGGTGATAGCTAGCAAAGGCAATGCCCAGAAAGGTTGCAGCATATTGGTGATTTGGTCACCGTAAGAAAGCGCCATAATGATTTTGGGCAAAGGGACGCCCAATTGCAACGCAGCATCAATAATGATGGGGCCTTGTAATGCCCATTGTCCGCCGCCGCTGGGCACAAATATATTCACCAACCCGGCACTGAAAAAGGTGAATATGGGCAGGGTAGTTTCATTAGAAATACTGATAAAAAAGTTGCTAATCATGCTCACCATCCCGGCGTCTTTCATAATGCCCATAATACCAAAATACAACGGAAACTGAATCAAAATTCCCGAAGCCCCTGAGATGGCATCTCCCAATGCATTTCCAAAACTTTTAAAACTTCCGTGCAAAACAATACCCAGACCCAACATAAAAAAGTTGAGCATATTTGGCGTAATAATTAATGAGGTCAAGGCATCAAAATACTGAATAAAAAAAGCAGCCAGAAGTAGGGCTCCAAAGGCAATGGCTGCAATTTTTGAGTTCTCAATTTTGTTTGTTGAAGAACTTTCTTCCGTTTCTATGTTAGAAGTTTTTTCAGGAAGAGCTACTTTTTTTGAATGTGTTTTTTTTGCGAGATAATAAAGGGTCAAAGGGATGACGATAAGCAATACTGCAAAAATGAGGAGGTTCCACCAACTTAAAACTGTTTGGCCGGTTGAGATTAAATTTGGTAATTGATTGGCTGTTTCCGGGGAAACAATGCCTTCCATCAATGCAGGTAAATGTCCCGCTTCAGCTACTTTTAAAGGTGCAGAGCCACTGATGCCACCATGCCAAATCATCAAGCCCACATATCCGGCAGCACCCACCAGGGGATAATTGATTTCAAAACCTCTTTTTAGTGATGCTTCGGCTACTTTTCTAGCCATAATCGCTCCAAAAATGAGTCCAAGTCCCCAGTTGAAAAAAGCAACGAGCATCGTCGTGATGCTTACCAGTACAACGGCACTTGCTGTGGAATGCACAAACCCTGTTACATAGTCTGTCAAGGCGCTCATCGGTTTGCTTAAAACCAGTATGTGACCCAAAACCAAAATGAGCATCATTTGATACCCAAAAACAAGCAGGTCGTTGTTCCAGATGCCTTTTTCCCAATACTTTAAAATGGAACCCAGGTGGCTTTCGCCGGAAGTGTTTTGAGTAAAAATTAAGGCCAGTACAATCGTTAAAACCGTCAAAAAAACAGCAATCACAAAGGGTGACGGCACAAATTTTTCAAAAACTTTTTCGAGGGTTTTGGTGAATGCCATGTTACTCAAAAATAAAAAAGCGCAGGAATACTGCGCTTGAAAGTGTGTCTTTTTTTAGAAAGGCAAATCGTCGTGATCTTCCTCGTTTAAATCGTTGACAGGCTCAAAAGCATCTGCCGGTGGCGTGGGGGGGATATCTGTTGCAGGGTTGTTTTGTGCAACATTTTCAATGCGCCATCCGTTGAGACTATTAAAATATTTTGTTTCGCCTTGTGGACTTACCCACTCGCGTCCCCTCAGATTAATGCTAATTTTTACATTTTGTCCCACAGCATAATTGTTCAATAAATCGGTTTTGTCTTGAACAAATTCAATCATAATATCTTGTGGGTATTGTTCTTCTGTTGTGACTACAACTTCCCTCTTTCGAAAACCGTTAGATCCAAAGGTTTGTGTTTCACCTATTAGTTTAATTTTTCCTTGT
The DNA here is from genome assembly GCA_040880345.1 of Flavobacteriaceae bacterium. Lineage (GTDB taxonomy): Bacteria > Bacteroidota > Bacteroidia > Flavobacteriales > Flavobacteriaceae > Planktosalinus. The sequence goes on along the minus strand of JBBDIQ010000047.1, from coordinate 39,134 downwards.
ACTTCCATTGTTTAAATTTTTGCGAGCAACACCTTCCAGGCAGAAGGTATGTCTCCTTGTTGTAAATATGATTGTGCTAATTTATGAATTTCAACGGTATCTGAAGAACTTAAAACGGTTCTTACTTTAATATTTTTTGAAACAAACTCGTTTATTACTGACTCAGAAGGAATTTGCTCCATATTCCCGAGCATTCCCAAATCGTTTCCGGTTAAAATGGTGCTTGATTTTATATCATCCGGTATTTTATCGATTCCAATTCCTAATGTTGATAAGGGTTTTGGCACTTCAAACATTCCTGCATTTGCACGGCTGTACCAATTACCGCCCATTCTCGCCACAGTATCAATTTTGTGTTGGTCAATGACTTGATTTTCATCTAAAATGGATTCATCAATATGAATTTTTAAAACCTCACAAATCACCAAGTTTCCGGCACCGCCTTCTTTACCCAATTGGATGACCTCATTTACCTTACATTCAAACTGCACGGGGCTTTCAGCCACACGCGGTGGTTTTACTTTTTCTGAAGGTAGTTGTGTGAGTCCGGCTTTGATGAACTCGTTGGTGCCTTTTGGGTATTCAGTTGACGACAGCGACATTTGTTGTACCATGGCATAGTTCACAATGTTAATAACGACTTCTTTAACTTCGAGTACATTTTCATAGGTATGCTTGGTTGTATTGTCTCGCCCACGCCTTGCCGGCGAAAAAATTAAAATGGGCGGGTTGGCACTAAATACATTAAAAAAGCTAAAGGGCGATAAATTAATGTTTCCTTTTTTGTCAATAGTGCTTGCAAATGCAATGGGTCTGGGTGTTACAGCGCCTAGCAAGTAACCGTGCAGCCTTCCTACAGAGAGGTCTTTGGGATTTAATGAAATCATAAAAACAAAGGTAACGAAAGTGTGAAAAACCAAAAGCGATTGGGCCTATATTTTTTAAAAACCTGAGTTCGATTATTAACTATATGCATAACTTATTGATTAACAAAAAAAACATTAAGAAATTAAGGTCATTAAGAACAACTTAATGCATCCCTTAATTATCTTAATTTCATAATGGTTCAAATTAATTGGGTGTAAATATATTGTAACAAGTTCTATTAGAATATAACATTATTCGAACTCAGGTTAAAAGATATTAGACGCTAAAAGATAAACATAAGACTCATCTTATAAATATTTATCAATAACAACTTTAATTGAATAGAAACTTGGACAGTTCAATGCCACTAAATTCTGACTTTGCACTTAACACTTTGTCACCCGTCACCCCGCATCCGGCAATTCCAAACCAATATCAAGTAAAAGCCTGTCTATTCGGTAAAGAATTGTTTTATGAGATGAAGAGGCAATTTCTTAAATAGAATTCTGTTATATTTAGCGATAAAAAGTCTTGTTTATGCAAAGTGAAAAAAATTATTTTAGGGTTGTTTTTGTTATTCTTTCTCTTATTTCAGTGACTATAATTTTATGGAACACCTATATTTTCTTTAATGAACTCAAAGAAAACGAGCGTGTTAAAATGGAAGTATTAAGTGCCGCTTATGCAGAATTACTGGGAGATGATGATTTGGAAGCAAATGTTGCAGAACTCGCTTTCGAAATCATAAGAAGTAACAACAATACACCTGTAATTATGCATAATTATGAGGAGAATGATTATGATGTAATCAATATCCCAGAGGATCAGGTTGATAATGTTAATGAAATTGAGGCACTCATCGAGCTATTTAAAACCCAATATGAGCCCATTAATGTCACTTATGAAGATGAAATTTATGCCACTCTTTACTACGGAAACTCTACTATAATCAACAAACTTAAATATTATCCTGCTGCTATTATCATTATGATTTTACTCTTTGTGGGTGTGGTATATTTCTTTTTCAGAACCCGAAAAGCAGCAGAACAAAACAGGCTTTGGGCAGGGATGGCCAAAGAAACGGCTCATCAAATTGGCACTCCACTTTCCTCTTTAATTGGTTGGACTGAAATTTTAAAATCTGAACACGTTAACCCTGAATACATCAGCGAGATGGAAAAAGATATTTTCAGGCTTCAAACCATAACAGACCGTTTTTCAAAAGTGGGTTCGCTACCTGTTTTAAATAAAAAAGACGTGGTTTCTGAAACCATAAAATCGTTTGATTATCTGAAAGCACGAAGCTCAAAACTGATTGATTTTGAACTTGAAATCCCAGATGAACCCATTTATGTGAAGCTAAACAAACAGTTGTACAGTTGGGCGATTGAAAATCTGGTAAAAAATGCCATTGATGCTATGAAGGGAAAAGGTAAAGTTACAATCTCCATTCAAAAGAACACAAAAACAGTTTACATATTTATTGCCGATACCGGTAAAGGCATTCCCAAAAAGGACTTTAAAACCATTTTCAAACCCGGATACACAACCAAAAAAAGAGGATGGGGACTGGGTCTGTCACTAACAAAAAGGATTATTGAAGATTACCACAACGGAAAAATAAAAGTAAAACAATCAGAAAAAGGAGTGGGTACCACTTTTCAAATTTCTTTGCGATTGGAGGAATAAGATTTAAAAATAGTTCTAAGGTTCTCTGGAATTTGATAGATCTTTTCGGTATTAAAATCAAAACAAACAGCAACGTCCTTCGCCTCTATGCAGATTTCGCCTTGAGCGTTTAAAATAATGTGTTCCAAGGTAAAGCTGCTGTTTTTAATAGAACCCACGCGTGATTTAATAGTAATCGTTCCAGGATAAAACAGTGATTTTTTAAAATCCACTTTTGAAGAAACCAGCATGGGTCCCCGGTTTGTTTCCTTGTAACTTTTGTAAAGCCCCGAAAGCTCCCAAATATTCACCCGTGCCGATTGTAAATACCTGATGATGTTGACATTGTTCACGTGTTCATACACATCCAGGTCGCTCCAGACTATTCGCAATTCAATTTCCAGAGGAAAATCCTTTTCATCCATTACAAAGCGGCATTGATTTGTTTTGCAAGGGATTGAAATTCTTCTGTTGTAAGCGACACTTTTTTACTAAAGTCCATATCACTCATCTGGTTTAACGGGATGAGGTGCACATGTACGTGTGGAACTTCCAAGCCAATGATGGCAACTCCCACCCGTTTACAGGAAACGGTTTTTTCAAGTGCTTTTGCGACTTTTCTGGAGAATTGCATCAGGTTTAAATAAGTGGTCTCATCAAGATCAAAAACCTTATCGACCTCAATTTTTGGGACACACAAGGTATGTCCTTTTGCATTGGGATTGATGTCGAGAAAGGCGATAAAATGTTCGTCTTCTGCAACTTTGTGGCAAGGAATTTCTCCTTGAATAATTTTTGTGAAGATTGTTGACATATATCAGATTTATAAGCTAAAGGTACTTAAAATTTAGTACACAAAAAACCCTCAAGCACGTCGAGGGTTTTTGAATATTTTTTTTGAATTAAAAATTAATCTCTCGAAATTTCTATAATTTCAAACTTTACCGTTCCGTTTGGCACTTGTATTTCTGCGGTATCACCCACTTTTTTGCCCAGCAGTCCTTTCCCGATGGGAGAGTCTACAGAGATTTTACCGGCTTTGAGGTCGGCTTCGCTTTGAGCAACCAGTTTGTATGTCATTTGAGCCCCATTTGCGGGGTTTTTAATTTTTACGGTAGAGTGGACCAAAACTTTAGAAGTATCCAGTTGTGATTCATCAATCAAACGCGCATTGGAGACTACTTCTTCCAATTTTGAAATGCGCATTTCCAACATACCTTGTGCTTCTTTGGCGGCATCATATTCTGCATTTTCAGAAAGGTCGCCTTTGTCTCTCGCTTCGGCAATGGCTTGCGAGGCTTTTGGGCGCTCTACATCCCGCAACTGGTCAAGCTCTGCTTTTAATTTTTTTAAACCCTCTTCGGTATAATAAGATACTTTACTCATAACTTCATCGTTTTACAAAATATAAAGAATCCCGCCAACCTGAACTTTTGTTCAACCGCGGGAACTAAAAAATCCCATTTGTAACGGGATTTCAACGCAAATATACGAAAAATTTAATTGCCATTGATTTTATTGTAAATTGTCAGCCTAATTCATACCTATGAAAGTTTTTGTTACTGTTACTCTGTTGTTGGTTTTATTGTCTTGCAAATCAGACGATAATGTGAATCAAAACAATCCCTTTTTGATTGACCCGCTTGTGAATTTGCAATTGAATCTAGATTTACCTCAGTACAATCCGCTTAATTTTAATGGAGGAAGTGTTATTATCAATAATCAAGGTATTAAGGGGGTCATTGTTTATCGAATCTCTGATTCTCAGTTTATTGCACTAGATTTAACAGATCCCAACCACGCTCCAAACGATTGCTCCAGAATGACCATTGAAGGTATTGAAGCTACCTGCCCGTGCCCGGACCATAATAACAAATACAACATTATCACAGGACAACACACAACCCAACCCGATTTGTACCCCATGCAACGCTACCGTGCTGTGAGGAACGGAAATGTGATTAATATTACTAATTAATAGTGATTTTTAATGAAAACCCTATAAAATGCTTAACCACAAAGTTCACGAAGAATCCACAAGGCTCACAAAGAAATTGTACTATTATTTATCTTTGTGTTGAACTCTTAGCCCTCTGTGGTTAAGAATTTATATTAAATCTTTAAATTTAAAACTTCAAAGTCACCCCTGCCATAAAGTGAATACCCGCCTGCGGATAATAGCCGGCGCCTTCAACTGTTGTTATGGTTCCCGGCTCTGTAAAGTCGTCGTCAAAGGTGAAAAAATACCCATTTGAAACATATTTTACATCAAAAATATTGTTGACCATCCCGTTGAGCAAAATTGAGGAAAACACCGGAATGTCTTTAATCTCATACACGATGTTGAGGTCGTTGATGAAAAAAGAGTCTAATTTAGAAGCCTCGCTGTCAATATTGCCCATATACTGTTCACCTACAAATTTGGTCAACCAGCCCACTTGAAAGTTTTCAAAAGGTTGGTAAATCAACATACTATTGGCCACCACATTGGGTGAAAACGAAATATTGGTCGTGCCCAGATTCACCAGTTCGCCATCTTTGGAAGCAATAAAATTGCGGTTTTTGTTTTGGCTTAAAGCGAAATTGGGCATCCAGCGCAATTGATTGTTCAGGCGTATGTCTGCCTCCACTTCAATCCCCAGGCGGTAACTTTCGCCACTGGTGGTGCGCAAGGGTGCTCCCACATCGTTTAACTCGCCCGAAAGCACCAATTGGTCTTTGTAATCCATATAAAACAGGTTGGTGTTTACGTTGACTCTTTCGGAAGAAAATCGCCAGCCTAATTCAAAGTCGTCGAGTTTTTCAGGGGTGTTGATGTCTTCTTCAAAATCGTTTCTGGTGGGTTCCCGGTGGGCTTTTCCATAAGAAAAATAAAACTGGTTTGCGGTGTTTAATGTATAACTCAATCCCGCTTTTGGATTGAAAAAACGATAGCTTTCGTCCACATCAATTGCGGCTATGTCTGAGGTAATCCCGCCGGTTTTGTAATTGATAAACCTTCCCTGCAAATCGCCATAGGCTTGCCATTGGTCATTGATTTTGTAAGTGGCTTTTGAGAAGACAGTAAACTCGCGTTTGGTTGCATCGCTAAAGTAATACTTGTCCCTTATTTCAGTACCGGCAGCATATTGTGCCCAGATGATTTCGCCAAAGTGATCGCCTTTATACAAACTGTAAAACAGTCCGGAAGTCAATTCAAGATTGTCTGTTTTGAAGGTGGCATTGGCATTGAGGACATAATAATCATTGTCTAACCAGCGACGACGGATGAGGTCCATTTCATCAACAATTTCGCCTTCCACTTCAATGGGTTCGAGACCATAAAAGTCAAAAGGATCGTCTTCTCGGTATTGTTCAAAAAAGCCCCGACCATAGGTATAGTTCAGTCCGATGTTTGTTGACCAGAAGTTGTTCCAGCGCTGGTTCCAGTGGAGCTGGTAGTGGTCTTGCTTGTAGTCATCCACCTCGTTGTCATAGAATTTCATATTCCCATTGGCATCAAAATACATCCCTGCGGGATTGAATGTTCTGTCTTCTTCCAGGGTTTCGGCATCAATGCCAAACCAGCTCTGGTAAGTTACCTCATGTCCGCCAAAGGCGATGGCTTTAATCAAGGTATTGTCTCCCAAATAAGAACCCTGAAGAAAATAGGATTTCAGATCAGAAGACGCCCGGTCGATATACCCATCTGAAGCGATGGCAGAAAGCCTTCCGGCGATTTCGATATGGTCATTAAGTAAACCAGTGGTGAATTTGAGGTTGTGTCTGCGTGTGTTAAAGCTACCAAAAGAGTTAGAAATTTCACCGTTAGCTTCTTTGGAAACAGCATCGGTCAACAAGTTTAAACTGGCTCCAAAAGCGCCTGAGCCATTGGTGGAGCTTCCCACGCCGCGCTGCAATTGCAGATTTTCAATGGAGGAAGCAAAATCGGGCAGGTTGACCCAAAAGGTGCCCTGGCTTTCTGAATCGTTGAATGGAATTCCGTTTAAGGTAACATTTACGCGTGAAGCGTCACTACCTCTCACACGAATGTAAGTGTAGCCCACGCCGGCACCGGCATCACTGGTACTCACAACAGAGGGCAGGTAGTTGAGCAACATCGGGATGTCTTGTCCTAAGTTGCGTTTTTCAAGCTCTTCCTTACTCACGTTTGAGTGGGTAATGGGCGAATCTGCATCAACTCTAACAGATTTTACCAGCACTTCGTCCAACAACTCCGGTTTGAAAAGGGTGTCGTTTTCCTGCTGTGCAAGGAGTGGGGTTGTAATTAAAATAGCTAAACAAGCTGTTAAAATGAAGTTCCTAAATAAGGAGTTTTGATGACGAGATCCCCACCTGCGTGGGGATAAGGATAAAGTTTTCATTCGTAAAAAGTTATTACGAATAAAAGGGGCATTATTCTTTGGTTAATAATGGTTTAAAAAAACTGCATAAAAAAACCCTGAATAAAACGCTCGAGCCGAATTATAAAGGGGGTTCACACACAGTTGAAGCACTTTGCTTCTGTCCCTTGGCAGCATTACCCGCCCAGGTTCATTGGGTATAATCTCAGCCGATAATTGGGTTTAAAGTTTCAGGTTCCAGGTTTCAAGTTTGTTGTACTCGTTTCAGGTTTTAAAGTTTGAAAACAAGTCAATTAGCTATTTCCTCTCACATCAAAAAACTCACCACTACATCAGCACCCCTTTGAGATGGTGCAAAGTTAGTAGATATTAATTAATTTTTGGTGGTTTTCTGTTTGCTTTTTTTAATGCGTTGTTCTTTTTTGATTTCAGGCGTTTTTCTATGGCTCCTTTTGAGGGTTTGGATTTTTTTCTCGGTTTTTTCACTTTGAGGTTTTCCTTGATTAAGTCCAAAAAGCGTTCAATGACAATGGATTTATTTCTATGCTGGCTTCGGCTTTCGCTACAGCCTAGAAGCAGGATGCCATCTTTGGTTAATCGAGAATCCAGTTTTTTCTGAAGTCTTGTTTTTTCATCCTCTGAAAGCCCCTGCGAATTTTGCAAGTCAAAACTCAGCTCAATCCTTGATGACACTTTATTGACGTGTTGACCGCCGGCACCGCTGCTGCGGGTGGCTTTAAAGGTGAGTTCGTTGAGAAGGGTTTCTTGATTCATAAAACGAAAGTATAAAAAAGAAACTAAGTGAGGTGTTAATTTAAAGCATTAACTACAACATAATGACATATACTAATTTTCACAATAAAATTTAGTTTTGATAATTCTTTTGTTTTTTTTACTTTTGAGAATGAACCATTAATATTTTAGTTATGAACAAGTTACCTTATATATTATTAATCATTTTAGTTTTTACTTCTTGCCAAACGGAAGATAAAAACAATCAAATTAATGATTCATTGTCGGATGTGTCTTTTGAGTTTAAAAATTTTTCAGGTAGTAGCGTAGGAATTGATAAAGATGGTGTAATTGAATTAAAAGTTTCTGAAGAAAGTATACTTTCAAGTTTTAAAGAGTTTATTAAACAAAATAAATTAGATTTAAAACCGGAAAATTTTAAAATTATTACTATTGAAAATAACAATTATTTACGTTTTCATAATATTGATAATTCTGTTTCAACAATTGAATTAATCAAAGACGAAAACAATATTTATAAGACGGGATCTACAGTTTGCACCTCAACTTCTTGTGCATCTGGTGGCGGATGTGTTCCAGATGGAGTTTATTGTACAAAATGTCAGCCATACGGGCCCGATTCGCCTATAACAGGCGATTGTGAGAGAACTACAACTGGTTCAAATGAACAATAATTAATTGGACTATTTATATTTTATCTGCCTTACAAATTAAAGTATTTTTTGAGGCATTTTCTTCTTAGATCAAATTACAAAGTATTTTAAGTGTAGAATTAATAAGTCCATTTAAATCACTTGATGACTCTCCCTCAATAAATCATTCACCGTTTTTACAGGGTTGAAAGTGCTCAAAGGCACTTCCACAAAAAGGGTGTTCCAGTGTGCCATAGCTCCATTCCAAAGACCTGGAAGTTCCAGTGCTTTGATTTTTTTTCCTTGATGACTTTTGTGAGCTATAAAACCTGAGTTGGGATTCACATAGCGCGTTAAATCAAATTTTTCTCCTTTATAATTTTTAAGTCCGCATACCAAATCCACCGGATTAAAATGTGTGGCTTCCTTAACAATATTCATTTGATGGGTGTCTGATGTGTCCACTTGGGATAGCTCGACTATTTGTAGCGAGATGCTGCCATCGGGTCTTTGAATCCAAAAGGGACCACCACCGGGTGCGCCGGTGTTTTGCACCATTCCGCAAACGCGAATGGGTCTGTTCAACATATTTTTTGCTGCCTCTAAGCTTTCCGGCAGATTTTTGATATTGAGTTCTGAAGCCATAAATCCGCGGGCGTCTCTTAAAAGGGTTTGATCTTTAGGGAATTTATCGATGCTTTTTAAGAGCTTAAACGTTTTGGACTGGACATCTAAAAGCTTTCCGGCAAGGATTTTTTTATGTTGTGCAATTACTTCCACCTGACTTTCAATGACGACATTGTCTATGTTTTTGATAAAGACCAAATCTGCATCAATATCGTTGAGGTTTTCAATCAACGCACCGTGACCGGCAGGGCGGAAGTGAAAGTTTCTTTCAGCATCTTTGAAAGGCTTATTGTTTAAAGTAACGGCAATGGTATCTGTGCTTGATTTTTGAAAGGAATAGGAAATGTTGAAATTGCATTTTGTTTTTCGTTCCACACGATTTTTTACATCGTTGAATTCATTTTTGAAGTCCTCGACAAATTGCTCTGAAAACGTAAAGTGCAGATATGCTTGATTCTGGCTTGTGGCATAGTGGCCGGCTTCCAGCAATTGCTCTTCAAAAGCTGTTGCCGTGTTTTTGTTGTATCTGTGAAAGGGGATGAGCCCCTTTGGCAAATTGCTGTAGTTCAATCCTTCTTCTTCAAGCAATGTTTTGACCAATAGATGCGTGCGTTTTCCCTTTTTGTAAAATTTATAGTCAGGATATAGTTTTCTAATTTTTTTCCGAAGGGTTTTAATAAAGGCAAAATGGGGTAGACCTTTTAAAAAGTCCTGAAGCATTTGGGGGTCATTTTCCTTGAGATACGCATTGAGTTTTTGTTCGTCAGGATTATAAGTTGCGACAAAGTGGTGTAAATGTTCAAACATTCTTGTGGCCGCACCGGATGCCGGTACAAATTTTACTATGGAAAGCTGGTCGCGTTTTTTTTCATACAGGTTTGCATATTGCATTTCCAGAGTGGAGTTGGGTTTTAAAATGCCATTACCAAGGGTAGCGGCACTCACAAGCTCAGTAGAGGGGATTCCTTTTTCAAAGCGCTCCATATCTTGCAATACTTTGGTTTCGGTGAGACCGTGGTTTAAAATTTGTTCTCTGTCTTGTTTTGTAAATTTCACTAGTTTGAAAATTTAATAAATTATGTTTTTAGGTTTCAATACACACCCCTCAATCCCCTCTTTTTAGAGGGGAGGCTTTGGTATCTTTTTTGTGAATTTCATTCTCAGGGTGTTTAGGGCATTTTTGGTTTACAAGTTTAACAATTTTTGAATAGTTGCGGAAGCGGATTTGATTCTTTCAGGAAAAGTGCCCTTGAGCATTTTATAAGGCAGGTTGTTTTTATCAAGTTCTTCTTTAAAGCGTTGAAACATCATTTCGCGTTCGTGGGGCTTGTCCCTTAAATCATCGGCTTCCCATGGGGTGTCAACATAAAGAAGAAAATAAAAATCATAGGTTTTCTTATTGACTTCTTTTTCAATTTCAGTTGGGCAATAGCCGTTATAATAAATTTCAGAATAGACTTTGAGTTGTAACAGATTTGTGTCGTAAAACACTACTTTATTTCCATTTTTTTCGGCGAAAGCTTCATTTTTCATTTGGCCTTGAGCGATGGGGATTAAGTCTTTTTTTTGACAAGTTTCTTTGGAGTCGTCCCATTTTTTCTGAAGGTATTCCCGCATAAATTCAGGGGACCAGCTGGTGTCGAAATTTATTGCCAGTGCTTCTGCCAAAGTGGTTTTTCCAGTTGACTCGGGCCCAAAAAACACAACTTTTATGAGGTCTTTGCCTGAAGGTTTGGGTTGTTGATTATTTTTCTCCATTCCAGATAGCCGTAAATGGCTATGATTGTAAAAATTAAATATTGAAAGGATGTAAAGGTATAACCTTTGTACAAATATAAGGGAACTGAAATGATATCGCCCACTATCCAGTAAAGCCAGTGTTCAATTTTCTTTTTGGCCATAAGCCACATTCCCACAAAAAATATGGCTGTTGTGAAGGTGTCAACAATGGCAACCCAGTCATTCCATTTGTCAAAGAATTGATAGACAATATAGACAAAAACAAGCGTAGCTATAAAAAGAATAACCGACTGGATTTTTTCTTTTTTAGTACTGTAAGTGATGGGTGTTAAATGAGTTTGATCCACTTTTCGGGTCCAGATGTACCATCCCAAAACACTCATTGAAAAGTAGTAGCCATTGATAAGCATATCGCCAATGAGCTCCCACTGATAAAGCAAATAGACAAAAATCAAGGTGCTTATGATGCCTGTGGGAAATACCAGAATATTGTCTTTTTTGGCAAACCAAACCGATAGTAAACCAAATACCACGGCAACAATCTCTAAAATGATATGTAATGTGGAGTATCCGCTGTATTGTCCAAAGAGGACATCAAAAATGAGGAACATAGTCGCTGCGGTTTGATTTTACAATCTTGATAAAGAGCACACCTCTTTCAACCGCTTCCAGTGCTGTTTTCATTTCTGATTTAAGCACGTTCATCACTTCATCATACTCTCCATAAATTTGAGTGCTCAGCGGGTTTTCAAGAGTTTTTAATCCCGAGTTTCTCAGCTTTTTTATAAAATCGATGATGGGTTGTTCATAAGTATCCTGAAGGGGTGAAAGTGTTAATTCTACTGATATATCCATAGTTTTCTTTTTTTTTGTATAAACCCTCTCAGGGTTTAAAACCCTGAGAGGGTTGAATTTTTAAAGCCCAAATTAAACATACTACTCTTCATAAACGTGCAACTTAGCTCCCATGCCATAATTGCTATATCCTTTTTTGAGTAATTCTGAATTTGGATTGTAATTAAAGTCAAACGGTTGCCATTTTTTATCGTTAAAAAAGATGCGCCTCACCAAGGTTTTTTGACCCGAAATCTGATTTGTAAGCGGCAACAAAGGCCTGAAAGAAATCGCGATTCTTTCAATTCCTCTGGGGGTCTCATACTCGTTATACGTTTTGGTTTGAACAAGGTTTCCATCAGGGTCTGTGGGGCCTAAAACCTGGATGGAAACAAAGAGTCCGTTTTCGGGAATGAAAATAGTGTTTTTAAGCAGGTCCAGTTCATACACCTCTTTCTTTTCTTGTTCGGTGACATTGAAAACCACATTTCCATAGAAGATTTCTCTTCCGGGAAGACCGTTGTTATTTTCGTAAAACTTAACACGCATTAAGGTTGAGAATTTTCTGGCTTGCAAAACCTTTCCGGCGACCTCTTCTTTGATGTTTATGGGTAATAATAGGGTGGCTATTTGTGTGGGTTTGTTGTCAAATTTTGTAAAAAGGACTGCCATTTCGCTTTCAACAGTTTGAAGCCAGGAGTTATGATAACTGGAATGTGTAATGGGTTTTATTTCCCGTTTTTTAAACTTTCCATCTCGTGTGGCTTTTATAACAACTTCTTTTAACTGGTCAATTTCGGGCAGCAAAGCATACTCTTCTTTTATTTCTGAAGTGAGTATAGTCAGGTCTTTATAGCCCAATGCCGAAACAAACAGGGTGTCAATTTCAGGATATCTTTTTTTCTGATAAAGGAATTCGCCTTTTGCGTTTGCATGGGTTCCCAGGCCATTTCCAAATGATATGGTTACGAAGGAGACCGGCTCTTTTGTATCAGCATCATAAAACTGTACCATTTGCGCGGAAGCAAAAAAGCTTAATATGAGAAATGCGATTGTAAATAGTGTATTTTTCATAATCTGTGGTTATAGTTATCCATTTCAAAAGCGGTGCCAATAACAACTAATGTAGCACCTGAATCATAAACCTCTTTTAATTCTTTTTCAGATTGAATGCCTCCACCCACAATAAGCGGGATGTTTATTGCCTCACTTACAGCTTGTATAATTTCATTGGAGACACGGTTTTTTGCGCCACTTCCTGCTTCCAGATAGATGAGTTTTTTGCCTATATATTGCCCTGCCAAAGCTGTATGAACAATGGTTTGAATATCGTTCTGCGGTAAGGGTTTTGTATTGCTCACTCTTGCAACGGCACTTTCTGTTTCTCCATCGATTAGCACGTATCCTGTGGGTATAATTTCTAAGGAACTTTCTTTTAAAACGGGTACAGATTTTATTTGTTGTTTGATTAAATATTCAGGGTTGTTGCCGGAGATTAAACTTAAGAATAAAATCCCGTCAGCTTCTTTCGAAATATGGTCAGCATCACCCGGAAAAAGAAATATAGGAAGTTGTGTTGCTTTTTTTAGTGCTGTCACAGTTTCTTCTGTTTGTAATTTTGTTGTTGTGCTTCCGCCTACAAAAAGATGTGTGGTTGTTTTGGGGATTTTTGATAGAAAATTTACGACATTTTTTGTGTCAAATTTTTCCGGATCAATGAGAATTGCCAGCAGCTTTTGCTTTTTGGTAAAAGAATTGAAAATGGAAGAATAGAAGTGACTCATAAATTTCATTTTTAGCAAATGGCATAAGCACAGGTGAATTCTTCAAATTCAAAAAAATGGACTTTGTAAGTGTTTATTTTTCCATTAAAAATAATATCGGCTGTGGTTTGTAAATCTTCAAATTGAAAATCTTTTACATCAATGTGATGAAGGAAACTCACCCCGGGATTAGCATACAGTTTGTAAAGAGCTTCTTTGGCACACCAAACAATGGTTAGTTTTTGAATGACAGCAGCATCATTAGCCAAAGTTCTGTATTCTTTTAAAGGAGTAAATTTATTGGCGATGCGTAAAATTTTATCGCGTTGTTTTTCGACATCAATACCCACTTCATTTTTACTGATGATAATGCCGGAAAATTCGTGTGAATGGGTAATTGAAATACAGGTGCCATCTTTTAAATCGGGTTTTCCGTTTTCGTTGTAAATCAAATCGAGGTCAGAATAACCGGCTTCTTTTAGTAAGTGACGCACACTCAAAAACCCCCTTTTATGGATGTCTGAAAGCATACCGGAAATTCTAAATTTACTGTTATCATTGAGCGAAACTCCACTTAGAAGTTCCTCAAAAGATTCTTCAATCTTCCAAATGAGAACTTTAGTTTCTTGATCAACTGTTATTGTTTTGTAAAGAGGCATGACTTTTAGCAGATAATCTGTATTTTTGTATTCGAAAAAAATTGCTTAATACAAATATAACATTATGAGTACTAAAACTGTGCCTTATACGGCTTTTAAAGTAAAAGATATTTCTCTGGCTGGCTGGGGAAGAAAAGAAATTGAGTTGGCTGAAGCAGAAATGCCCGGCTTGATGTCTTTGAGAGAAGAGTTTAAAAATGAGCAACCCTTAAAGGGTGCCCGCATAGCCGGTTGTCTGCATATGACGATTCAAACTGCGGTTTTGATTGAAACACTAACGGCTCTAGGTGCTGAAGTTACCTGGAGTTCATGTAATATTTTCTCCACTCAAGATCAAGCAGCAGCAGCAATTGCAGCAGCTGGAATTCCGGTATATGCATGGAAAGGAATGACTGAAGAGGAGTTTAACTGGTGCATTGAACAGACTTTGTTTTTCGGCGAAGACCGCAAGCCACTAAATATGATTCTTGATGATGGTGGTGATTTGACTAATATGGTTTTGGATAAATATCCGGAACTTGCTTCGGGAATCAAAGGATTGTCTGAAGAGACGACTACCGGAGTTCACCGTCTTTATGAAAGAATGAAAAACGGAACACTACCCATGCCGGCCATCAATGTAAATGACAGTGTGACCAAGTCAAAGTTTGATAACAAATATGGCTGTCGCGAAAGTGCTGTGGACGCAGTGAGACGCGCAACAGATACCATGCTTGCCGGAAAACGTGTCGTTGTTTGCGGTTATGGCGATGTAGGAAAAGGTACAGCCGCATCCTTTAAAGGAGCAGGATCAATTGTTACTGTAACTGAAATTGACCCCATTTGTGCATTGCAAGCAGCAATGGATGGATTTGAAGTGAAAAGATTAGAAACTGTAATAGGAAATGCTGATATTGTTTGTACAGCAACAGGAAATAAAGATATCATTGAAGAGCGTCACTTTAGAGCGATGCGTGATAAAGCCATTGTTTGTAACATTGGGCATTTTGATAACGAAATTGATATGGCCTGGTTGAACAAAAACTATGGCACTACCAAAGACGAAATTAAGCCACAGGTTGACAAATACACCATTGATGGTAAAGACATCATCGTTCTTGCAGAAGGGCGTTTGGTTAACCTGGGATGTGCAACAGGACATCCAAGCTTTGTGATGAGTAACTCATTCACCAACCAGACATTGGCTCAAATTGAGCTTTGGAAAAATACAGATCAGTATGAAAATAAAGTGTATGTATTGCCTAAGCATCTTGATGAAAAAGTGGCGAGGCTTCACCTGGAGCGCATCGGTGTAGAGCTTGAAACTTTAAGAGAAGATCAGGCAGAATACATAGGTGTAACTGTAGAAGGACCTTTTAAGCCTGAGTATTACAGGTATTAATAAACTTAAAAATAGAAGTAAAATAAAAACCCTTTCTGAATAACAGAAAGGGTTTTTTTATTAGTATAAAAAAGAAGACTATGCTTCAAACGGTTCAATAGAAACGAAAGATTTATTGTCTCTTTTTTTTGTAAATTTAACTAATCCATCCACTTGAGCGTGAAGGGTGTGGTCTTTTCCGGCATACACATTCTCACCTGGATTGTGTGTATAGCCTCTTTGTCTTACGATGATGTTTCCGGCAACAGCAGCTTGTCCACCAAAAATCTTAACACCTAAGCGTTTAGATTCTGATTCTCTACCGTTTTTGGAACTACCAACTCCTTTTTTATGTGCCATTGTATTGTGGTTTTAATTTTTATCTATTTACTTAAAGCTTCTATTAATTCAGCTTTTTTAAGAGCAGAATATCCTTCAAGGCCTCTCTCTTTTGCCAATTCTTTTAATTGAGCAACAGTCAAGTTGCTTAAATCTTCAGAAACAGCTTTTGCTTTAGGAGCTTCTTTTTTTACAGTTTCTTTCTTTTCAGCTTTAGGTGCTGCCTTAGGAGCTTCTTCTTTTTTAGTCGTTTTTTTGGCACCGGAAGCAACAATGCTTTCAATGACAATTTCAGAAAGATATTGACGGTGACCATTTTTCTTTTGATAGCCTTTTCGTCTTTTCTTTTTGAAAACGATTACTTTATCACCTTTAAGGTGTCTGGTAATTTTTGCTCCTACCTGAGCTCCTTCTATAGCCGGGGCGCCTAAAGTGATGTTGTCACCATCTCCTATAAGGAGTACATTGTCAAAAGAAACAGATGTTCCTTCTTCTTCTGATAAACGGTGTACAAACACTTTTTGGTCTTTTGCAACTTTAAATTGCTGCCCTGCTATCTCTACAATTGCGTACATAGCGTGTTTTTGTTGATTAAAACTTAATTAAACCTTAGAATTTTACTCTAAAGCGGGCGCAAATATACACCTAAAAAATGAATATACAAATGGCTAATAGTCACTTTTTTATTGTCGTTTTATTTTTGGTGTTGGTTCCAGGAATCTTTCAATAACTGCATAAAAGACAATGTAAGAACAAAAGAGGTCGCTAATCCCATAATAAGAACTGAAACAATTAGCACGTAAGGACCGTTACTCAAATTGATGTCCCAATTATCAATAACTGTGTTTGCAAAGGATGGTTCAATGTGATACATGTAGATTGCCATTGAAATTCCAAAGAGAACAGAAGCTAAAAAACCACTTAACAATCCCACTTGAAATCCTTTTTCATATTTAAAGGTTTTGTGTGTTTTTTTGTAATTTGTGATGGCTAAATAGATTCCAAACCCAAAAATCACAGCATTAAAAGCACTCAATACAGTTAGTGTATGTAAGTTTAAAAGGCGCAAAATTAAGAAGTAGACAATTAATAAAAAGGTTATTAAAAAACCATACTTAATATATTGTTTTGTCATGATATTTTGATTTAGTTAGTAAAATTGTTCTCTAATATCGTAAAAAATGTATTTAACTAAGATTAAAACCTTGTTAATTTTTAGTGTTTCATCATTAAAAATATCTCTAAGGCTTATATTTGTTGAATAAGGAATTGTGTAACAAATCTCAACTTTCACATACTAATGACTCACATATTAAATTAATTATAATGACTATGAAAAAAAATCTTTTTACCATAGCGACCCTTTTTTTTGCATTCACCCTAGTTAATGCTCAAGAAGTCGCTTTTGAAGAGTACACACTTGATAACGGTTTGCACGTTATTTTACATCAAGACAACACGGCGCCTGTTGCTATTACCTCGGTAATGTATCAGGTGGGAGCTAAAGACGAAAATCCCGAACGCACCGGATTTGCTCACTTTTTTGAACACCTTCTTTTTGAAGGCACAAAAAATATTGAAAGAGGTGAATGGTTTAAAATAGTTTCAACTTATGGTGGTTCAAACAATGCCAACACCAGTGACGACCGCACATATTATTATGAAATATTCCCTTCTAATGCGGTCGAAGTGGGACTTTGGATGGAGAGTGAACGCTTACTTCACCCCATCATTAATCAAATTGGTGTTGATACTCAAAACGAAGTAGTCAAGGAAGAAAAAAGACTCAGAGTTGACAACCAACCCTACGGTAATCTATTTGCTGAGGTAAAAAAGCATATGTTTAAAAAACATCCTTACAGATGGTCTACTATTGGAAGTATGGAACACCTCGATGCCGCTACTCTGGATGAGTTTCTTGCTTTTAACGAGAAATTTTACGTTCCAAATAACGCAACACTTGTTGTTGCAGGAGACATCAATGTTCCTGAAGTAAAGAAAATGATTCAACAATATTTTGGCCCTATTCCCCGAGGAAAAGAAGTTCCAAGAGTGAATGTAAAAGAGGAACCCATCACCCAACAAATCAATGCCGTTGCATACGACCCAAACATTCAAATACCAGCCATAGTTCACGCTTATAGAACACCGGCAATGAATTCCAGAGAGGCAAGAGTGCTTGATATGGTTTCCACTATTTTAAGTGACGGAAAAAGCTCGAGACTGTATAAAAAACTTGTAGACGACAAAAAAATGGCACTACAAGTAGCAGCTTTTAACGTAAGTCAACAAGATTATGGAATGTATTTGACGTTTGCATTACCATTAAACGATACCTCTTTGGACGATTTGACCAAAGAAATTGATGAAGAAATTGTAAGAATCCAAAATGAATTAATTTCTGAAAGAGAATTTGAAAAATTACAAAATGTTTTTGAAAACAATTTTGTCAATTCTAATGCAACCATTGCAGGAATTGCAGGCTCTCTTGCCACTTACCAAATGCTCTATGGAGATATTAATTTGATAAATAATGAAATTGATATATACCGCTCTATCACAAGAGAAGAAATAAGAGACGCTGCTAGAAAATTCCTAAATCCCAATCAACGTTTACGATTGGAATATTTACCTGAAAATGATAAACAATAAAAACATACCAATGAAAAATAACATCTTATCAATTATCGTTTGTTTACTATTTGTAAGCTTTACAAGCGCTCAAGTTGACCGAAGTAAAAGGCCTGTCCCAAAACCGGCACCCTCAATCAATCTGTCAAGTCCCTATTCCTATAACTTAGAGAATGGGATGAAAGTTATGGTTGTAAAAAACTCAAAACTACCCCGTGTGAGAATCCAACTTCAACTAGACAATCCACTTTATGCTTCTCAAGATAAAGCGGGAGTTGAATCAATTCTTGCGGCTATGTTGGGCAATGGAACTACAAACATTTCCAAAGATGAATTCAATGAGGAAATAGACTTTTTAGGAGCCAGTATAAATTTTGGTTCTCAAAGCGGATTTGCAAGCTCACTTTCAAAATATTTTGACAGGGTATTTGAGCTCTTTGCAGATGCTGCCAAAAACCCCTTACTGGTTGGAGAAGAATTTCAAAAAGAAAAGGATAAGCTTTTGGAAGCCTTAAAAAACAACAAAAAAGATGTTTCCACAGTTTCGAGACAAGTTTCATCTGCTTTGCTCTATGGAAAAAAACATCCAAAAGGAGAGTTTGCAACAGAGGAAACCGTACAAAACATTTCTTTAGCAGATGTAAAAAACTATTATGAAAACTTTTTCTCTCCAGAGAATGCTTACCTTGTTGTTATTGGAGATGTTACCCTTCCTAAGGTTGAAGCACTAGTGAACCTACATTTTAAAGACTGGCCTAAAAGACCTGTTCTCGACATAAGCTACTCCGAGCCGCAAGATGTACCCGCTACTCAAATCAATTTTATTGATATGCCCAATGCCGTTCAATCTGAATTGGTTGTAGAAAATGTGGTAAACTTAAAAATGAACCACCCAGATTATCACGCAGTGCTTGTTGCAAATAGCATTTTGGGAGGTGATTTTAATAGTTATCTGAATATGAACTTGAGAGAGGACAAAGGCTGGACTTATGGAGCCCGATCTTCAACCGGAGCCAGTAAACATGTCACAAGTTTTTATGCATCTACCAGTGTGAGAAATGCAGTAACTGATAGTTCAGTAGTTGAAATTCTTCGCGAAATAAAAAACATTAGAGAAAACCTTGTAGATAATGATAAACTCGCTTTAGCGAAAGCCAAATACACCGGAAACTTTGTCTTGGCACTCGAAAGACCCGAAACCATTGCCAATTATGCGTTGAATATAGAAACGCAAAATTTGCCTAAAGATTTTTATGAAAACTATCTCAAAAAAATCAACGCAGTGACTGCCGAAGATGTAAAAAGAGTTGCCAATACCTATTTTAAATTAGACAGAGCCCGCATTGTAGTCACAGGAAAAGGCTCTGAGGTACTTGAAGGACTCAAAAATATCGACAGAGGAGATGGAATAATGATTCCGGTGCGTTATTTTGATATTTATGGAAATGAAGTTGAAGAACCCAATTACAACATTGAAATTGATCCTTCTGTAACTGTTGAAACTGTATTAAACAATTATATCAAAGCCATTGGTGGGAAGAGCAAACTTGAGAGTGTGAACTCTGTATTCACAGTTGCGGGTGCCACTATGCAAGGGATGCAATTGGGCATGGAAATGAAAACAACTACAGATGGTAAAATGTCTCAGGCGATATTAATGGGCGGAGTGGCTATGCAAAAAACGGTCTTTAACGGTGAAAGCGGATATAGAATGGCACAAGGTCAAAAAGTGGAGTTTGATGAAGATCAAATCAATCAAATGAAAGAAAGCACAGGCCCATTTCCTGAAATGAATGCAAAAAATGCTACTCTCATTGGAATTGAAAACGTTGATGGAGTCAATGCTTATGCAGTTCAGTTTGGAGACAATAAAGTAAGCTTCTACAGTGCCGAAAGTGGTTTAAAAATCAAAGAAGAGACCACTAATGAAGTAAACGGGATGCAAATGAAATCTGCAGTTTTCTATCGTGATTATAAAAAAGTGGGTGATATTTTATTTCCTCACACCATTAGTGTTTCTGCCGGACCTCAAGAATTAAACTTTGAAGTTTCAGAAATTAAAATCAACGAAGGCGTGAGTGACTCAGATTTTGAATAGACAACAGATTTTAGACTACCGCCCCACTAAACCGGGGCGGTTTTTCGTATTCTCTTTTTTCGGTTTGCCAGGATGACTCCAAATAAAATTATACCCCCTGCAATCAATTGAAAGAAACTAAACTGCTCACCATCTAAAATTCCCCATAACAAAGCCACGATGGGGATGGTATAAGTCACCGAAGTGGAGAACACAGGTGTGCTAATTTTGATTAATTTATTAAAAATCAGTAACGCCAGCGCAGTACCAAAAATAGCGAGTAAAGAAATGTAACCAACAGCAATTTGTGTTTCTTTATTTTGTAATACTTCAGCACTAAAAAAACCGGTACTTGCCAATATGATGAAAGAGGGAAAAAGTATGGCAAAAAAACTTCCGGCAGAAATACCCAAAGGAGACAACTCCTGCAAATGCGTTTTAATCAAGTTCACATTCATTGCATACCCCACAGTGGCAAAAAAGATAAACAGCACATACCAATAATTTTGATTGGGATTGATTTCAGACCCTTGCCAGATAAGAAGCAAACAGCCCAAAAGTCCAATAATCACTCCAAAAAGTTGCCTTCGGGTAAAGCCGATTGAAAAAATCAAAGCCCCAAAAATCAAGGTCATAATGGGTGTGGTTGCGTTTAAAATGGAAGTGATGGCACTGTCAATTTCAGTTTGTGCATAGGCAAAGAAAAATGCAGGGAAAAAGGTTCCCAAAAAACCGGCGATAGCAACCCATTTCCATTGGGTTTTTGTGAGTTTCATCAAGCGTTTAAATCCAAGTATAAATAAAAAAAGTCCCGCAATAAAAATGCGTAAAGATCCTACCTGTATGGGGGTTAACCCCACCAGCGATTTTTTAATTAAAATGAAGGAACTTCCCCAGACAATGGAGAGAATAATGAGATAAAACCATTTGGTATTTGGGTTTTCCATTTGCTTTTTTAAGGAAAAACAAAATTCAACATTTTAAATTTATTAATGGCTCCTTTTTGTAACTTTGTATGAATTTAAAACTACTTAAAATGAAAACCATTAAATATATATTAGGACTTTTTGTAATCTCAGCGATTCTTGTTTCCTGTAAAAATGAAACTTCACCAGAGACCAAAACGGTTGAAGTTGCCAATGAAGAAGTAAAAGAAAAAGTATTGAACCCTGATGCTAATTACGTTGCTGCAAAATTTGAAATTGAGGGAATGATGTGTGCGATGGGTTGCGCAAAAGTGATTGAAAAAAATATTGCTCAAATGGACGGTGTAAAAACGGTTGAGGTAGATTTTGAATCAAAAATCGCAAAAGTTGAATATGACGAGGCGATGGTCAACAAGGATTTAGTAATCGCAAATGTCAAGAAAACAGGTGATTCCTATGAAGTAACGAGTTGGAATGGTGAAATTTTGAAAACATCAGAAGAAATAATTGAGGAATAATTACCTCTTCAAATTTGTAAACCCTGCAATAAATTGCGGGGTTTTTTATTTTATAACTACTTTAAAAGTTTTCTGCTTGTAATTGTTTTGTTTTACTTTAAGAATATAAATTCCGGGTTTAAGAGTGCTTAAATCCAAATTTACATTGTTTTGATTTTTTGGAGCAACTGTTTTAATTAATTTTCCGGTTAAACCGAAAACAGAAATACTATATACATTCTGAGTATTTGTAAGTAAAAAATGATTTTTTTCGGTTTGTGAAAAAAGCTGAATTTCCTTCAAAGACTCTGTCATTTCAGGAATGCCAAGAATTGCAGGTTCACAGGCGTTAATAGAATCAAGATTTGAATAAAATAACTCCGCATTTTTAAATGAACAACTCAAATGTCCCACAGCATTTATATCAGGAGAACCGCCGGGTGCGTTTATTATAGAAAGCGAACCAACACCCTCAATCCATTGTGCATTCCACGAGCTAACTGTATTTGAGACAGTGGGCGAAAAATAAAAATGACGATAATCATTTCCATTTGCCAAAGGCAGCAAGTTTATGGAATCCAGTAAAAAATAACCACCATTTGTTGGAAACGGCGTGATGGGGTTTAGCATTTCTATGCTGTCACCCACTTCCATTGAAAAGTCATAAAGCACTAAATCTTCAAAATATTGAGGTTCAAGAACAGTGAGATACACTTTTCTTTCAGAGGTATTTTCACGCAACAGAAGATTGCGGTTTATATAATGATAGCCATCAAGGATTTTGTATGTTTTGTTGTTTACCAGGGTGTCTCCATCTGTATAATAAATATCTGTAATACACCCAAAATTACAGGAGGTAAATTGCCATTCATTGATTTGGTCAAGAAGGGGTTCATAACTTTGTGCAAAAAGCCAAGCACCTGAAAAAAAAGCCAATAAAGCAGTTAAAAACTTCATCTTAAAAATTTATTTCCATTTAATACTTTCCATAATATGTCTTACATCTTCCCTTAAATAAGATATTGCAGGTAAAATAGAATCAAAATTGGGTTTGCTTCTAAAATACAATGAGCCGGTAACAAAATGTTTTAAACTATCAGTTGCATAAAATTGAGTGGAGGTAGCGGCATTACCATTGATCATATACAACATTCCATAAACATCATTGATAGAATCAACGCGAGGTTGTTCAAAAATTGTAGATGCTTTTATGGTATGGTCATAAGTAAGCTTTTGAGCATCAAAAAGCAACGAATCAAGGTTGTTGTTTACCTCACGATACGTCAAATGTAGCGTTGCTTTCATATCTGAATATTCAAGATTTACCCAGCAATTTTGTTTTTTGTTCACTTTCGCCAGACTGTTTATTTCAAAGCTAAACGGACACCCAAAATCAACAGGCTTGTAAACAGGCTCCGGATATTGAAGATGAAGCATTGCCTTTGGCTTTACTGTGACATCCTGTCCGCAAGAATTGAGGAAAAGCAACACACTAAAAATGGCAATAAAATACCTCATAGAATTGTTAGTAATGAATAGCAAAAGGGTTTTACTCAGTAACGAGTATTAATTAAACAAATTATACTTTAAAAAGGAAGGTCGTCGTCTTCCTCATTCACCGGTTGATTTTGAGGTGGTGCCGATTGTTCGGCTTTTTCAGGACTGGGAGACTGGGATTTTTGAGACATTCCATCAGATTCAGATTTTGGAGTTAAGAAAGTGAAATCTGTACATTGTATCTCAGTACTGTATCGCTCATTGCCCTGGTCATCCTGCCATTTTCTCGTTTTTAAACGCCCTTCAATGTAGACTTTGTCTCCTTTTTTTAGGTAGCGTTCACAAATTTCGGCGGCTTTGTTTCTCACCACAATGTTGTGCCATTCTGTATTTGAAACTTTTTCACCGGTAGTTCGGTTTGTATAGGTTTCATTTGTTGCCAGTGGAAATCTGCCAATGCAATTTCCTCCTTCAAAATGGATCATTTTTACATCATCACCTGTATGCCCAATCAGCATCACTTTATTTACAGTACCGCTCATAATTTGAAATTTTAGTAATTATCAAAGATACCAATTTTCAATGGCTTTTAAAAGGAGAAATTCACAATAAAATTGTGAATCACAATGGGTACGGGAAGGATATTTATTTTTGAAATGGGCAAGCCGCTTTCGCCCAAAGCAGGTGTAGAAACTACCCAAAATTGAATTTGTAAATGTTGATGGGAGAGCTTGTGAGTCAATGGTGTTTCATTATAAAGTGTTAGAGAATCAATCTCTAACTCAGAAAAGTATTTTTTCACATCTTCAAGAGTTATTTCTGAAGGATTTTCTTTTTCGATTAACGGAAATTGGTATAAATTTTTCCAAATCCCTTTTTCGGTTCTTTTTTCTAAAATAGTTTTGTCATCATCAGAAACAAGCACCAAATAATTAAAATAGCGTTTTCTCACTTTTGTTTTTCCGGCTTTTACCGGAAGTTGCTTCACCAAACCTTTTTTGAATGCCACACAAGAGGCTGAAAATACACAACTTTTACAATCCGGGTTTTGAGGTTTGCAATGAGTAGCACCAAACTCCATCAACCCCTGGTTAAACTCACCGGGGCGTTTTGTGTCAATAAGGTTTTGGGCAAGGACTTTAAACTCTTTGGCTCCCTGTGATGAATTGATGGGCGTAAAGATTCCAAATACCCTCGACAAGACTCTGTAAACATTTCCGTCAACCACGGCTTGAGGTTCGTTGTAACAAATCGATGAAATGGCACTTGCCGTATAATCGCCAATGCCTTTTAACTTAAGTAAACCTGAATGATTTTCAGGAAAAACACCCTTGTGGTTTTCAACAACTGAAATGGCGGTGTGATACAGGTTTCTGGCGCGGGAATAATAGCCCAAACCTTGCCAAAGTTTTAAAACGTCTTCTTCTTCAGCTTTCGCCAAATCAAAAACTGTGGGGTAGGTTTTTATGAAAGCTTCATAATATTTTAAACCCTGTTCAATGCGTGTTTGTTGTAAAATAATTTCTGAAAGCCATATTGTATAAGGGTCATTTAACCCACGCCAGGGCAATTCCCTTTTGTTGCTTTGGTACCAGTTAATAAGTTTTGTGGAAAAGGACATTATATATTTTAACACTACAAAAGTAGTGGGTATCTTTTAGTTTGCGTTGCTTTTTTATCGGAATTATGTTTCCTTTGGGATGATGAATTCAAAAGTTTATACCGTAGATGAAGCACTTACTAAAATGGAGCGTTACTGTGCTTATCAGGAACGTTGCCATCAGGAAGTGGAAAATAAGTTGAGGGAGATGCGTCTTATTCCCGAAGCGGTTGAGAAAATCACTATTCATTTGCTGGAACACGATTTTATTAACGAAACCCGTTTTGCAAAAGCCTATGCCCGTGGGAAATTTTCAATTAAAAAATGGGGAAGAAACCGTATTGTCAATGAATTGAAAAAAAGGAAAATTTCTGTTTATAACATCAAAGTATCACTTGCAGAAATAAATGAAGAAGAATACCAAAAAACATTTGATGACCTTGCCGAAAAGCGCCTCAACCAAATAAAGGAAACCAACAAATACAAAAAACGCAAAAAACTGGCAGATTATCTTCTGTATCGCGGCTGGGAGCCTGATTTGGTTTATGAAAAAACAATTGCTCTTATTCCTTAACGCTCAAATTTTTATGAGTCCTTAAAATCGCCTTTTCATTTTTAGAATCAATCCATTTTTGCCCTTTCCAACGGCGCATCAAATTATCAAAATGGCGCATTATAAAAATATTGTAAACAGCCCTGCTGAGGTGTTTGGGATTTCGCGGTATCCCTCTTAAGCTCATACTGAATCCGGGAGTGATGTATTTCATATAATGCCAATAACCTTCAGGCATATATAAAACTTCGCCGTGATTGAGCTCTGTTTTGTATCCCACTGCATTCTTGAGTGCTGGCCATTTTTCATAATCGGGATTTGAAAAATCGATGTCTTCTCTTGTGATGAGGGAGTGAGGCACTTTATAGAGGTATTTTGTTTGGTTTTGGTCAAAAAGGATAATTTCTTTTTTCCCCT
Source organism: Flavobacteriaceae bacterium (assembly GCA_040880345.1). Lineage (GTDB taxonomy): Bacteria > Bacteroidota > Bacteroidia > Flavobacteriales > Flavobacteriaceae > Planktosalinus. The sequence continues at coordinate 13,351 of JBBDIQ010000047.1, read as the reverse complement.
CAAAATGAATGTGTAGAATGTTTGCCAAATCGATGTCATAGTGCATAAACGTGGACGAATCTTTTCCGCCAAAAAAGAGCATGGGTAAGCCTTTTAAAAACCAGATTCCAAGATCCGGAAAAGAGAAATCATTTTGCAATTGGGGTACTTCTTTGAGGATGTTCCATAAAAAAATGCGGTATTTGGTGGGTTCCTTTTGAAGCAGAGCGATGTACTCACTCATTTTCATTTTGTGAGCGGGTTCATTGAATTTTTTAGCAGCGTTAATGGGTTTATTGTCATAAAGAGGGACTATTTTGTCACCGGCAACTTTTGTCATATAGTCCAGGTTCCATTTTGAAAAAGCAGGCCAGTCCTCAAAACCCTTTTCAATGATTAGGGGTTTTTGGGGTTTTAAATAATTTTGAATAAATGCTTTTTTAGAAATTGATTCTAAACGATCAATAGACTCTAGTTTCATAAAGTTTTAAGAGTAATTGTATCCAAATTTACCAAATAAAATAACTTGATAAGAAATAAAATGGGAGTTAATGAAGTAATACGCTTTTAATGTTCATCCTCTTCATCGTCACTTTTCAACTCGTGAGTTGTTTTTTTGTATTTACCCTCCAGGTCATCAATAACTGATTTTTTCCAGAGCTTGACACCAATAAAGTATGACGCCCTTCCAATGAGGTGAGCACCCACAGGAGCTGTTAAGAGTATAAATAGGATAATTGCAAGTACTCTTGAAGTTATGGAGGCATCACTAAAATAAACTGCTGCAGCAGCCAGGATTAAACCAATACCCAGTGTTGCCGCTTTTGTTGTTACAGAAATACGCAAATAAGTGTCGGGCATTCTTATGACCCCCACGGCTGCAAGCAAGACAAACAGTGTTCCCAAAGTGGCTAATGTACCTATAACAATTTCACTCATTTTTATTTCTTTTTTCGAGGTAATAGGAAAAGGCTACGGTTCCCAGAAAGGCTATTAGAGCCAAAATCATCGCAATATCCAGAAAAGTGGGTTGATTTGTTGTGATGCTGTAAATCGCAATGATGCCAATTCCTGTTGTGATTAGTAAATCAAGTGTGATGACCCGGTCAACAATGCTGGGGCCTATTAAAAAACGGATGAACAACAACACGATCGAAACCGCTAGTATCGGTAATAAAATGTAATATAAATAGTCGTGTAAGGTCATCTCAATATTTCTAATAATCGTTTTTCAAATCCCTGTTTAATGCCTTTTATAAATTTTTCTTTATCAGAAACATACATTGCGTGAACATAAAGAACTTTTCTGTCATTTGATACATCAAGGCTTAAAGTACCCGGAGTTAGTGAAATTAGGTTTGCTAAAAACGTAATTTCCATATTTGTTTTCGCCTCAAGCGGAACTTTTACAATTCCCGGTTTCATATAAAATTTCGGAGTGATAACATCATAAGCCACTTGCAGATTTGCCTTGAATAATTCATATAAAAAGAAAAAGAGAAAGGAAACTATTTTTGGCAATATTTTAAAGTATTTAGACTCTTTATCTCCATTAGAAATTACCCACAGTATCAAAAAGCTTAATACAAATCCAAAAAGGAAATTGAGAAGCACAAAACTGCCAGTCAATGCCACCCAGACCAATGTTAACAATATGTTGCTTAAAAATTTACCTCTCATTTTTTTATTTTCCTAAAACGGCTTGTATATAATTTTGATTGTTCATTAAATCTTCTCCCACTCTTAGTGCCAGTTGTTGAATGTTTTCTGCTCCAAAGCCAATGTAGAGAGAGACAATAGCTAAAAATACTATGGGAGCTACGATTTCAATTTTCTTTTCAACTTTTAGTTTATGAAAATATCTGAAATTCTGAATTTCGGGTAATTTTTTTTCTTTTTTCCAAAACACTTCTGCCCAGAGTCGCGCAATGACAAACAAGGTAATAAAAGTTCCAAATAAAAGTGCTGCAATCAACCAGTAATTTTCAATTTTAAAGCTTTCTGTGATTAATGAAAGCTTTGGCCAAAAGCCTGAAAATGGAGGAATTCCAACCAACGAAAACAAAGGTATAATCATTAATAAAGACAGCAATGGATATTTTGCATAAATGCCGCCCAAGTCTCTCATGCTGTATGTCCCTTTAATTCTGTAAATCAAGCCACCCACCATAAACAGATTGGTCTTGACAACAATGTCGTGAATGATGTAAAAAATGGTAGCGGCAATCGCAGCTTCGGTGTAAAGACCGAGTCCAAAAATCATAAAACCAATATGGCAAATGATAAGGTATGAAAATACTTTAGCAATATTATTTTGAACCAGAGCTCCCAGAGCACCGGCAACCATTGTAAACCCGGCTAAGGCCAATATTATATTTTCTAGAAACGCATCTCCTACAAAAATCAAGGTAAAAACACGTATGAGCGCATACACCCCCACTTTGGTCAACAAGCCTCCAAAAACAGCTGATACCGCCGGTGGTGGCGTGTGATAAGAAGCCGGTAACCAAAAATACAAAGGAAAGATGGCTGCTTTGATTCCAAAACCTATTAAAAATAATATGGCTGTAACCTCAACCAGTCCCCGATTTTCTATAGCGGCTACTTTCAATGCCAAGTCTGCCATATTCAGTGAGCCTGTCAATCCATATAAAACAGCTACAGCCGTTAAAAATATGACTGAAGCAAAGATGTTTAACGTAAAGTATTTTACAGCACCTTCAATTTGTTTCTTTTGGCCGCCTAATGTGATTAAAACAAACGAACTGATGATGATGATTTCAAACCAAACGTAAAGGTTGAAAATATCACCGGTTAAAAAAGCACCGTTTAATCCTAAGAATAAAAAATGTAAAACCGGCAGAAAACCAAATTTAAGGCGTGCTTTTAAAATCGTTCCTACTGTGAATAAGGATACAGCAAGACCGCTAATGGCAGTGAGTAAAACCATTGTCGCGGCAAAAGCATCAGCAACAAAAGTGATTCCAAAAGGGGCTTCCCAATTTCCTGCTTGAATCGTTAAAGTCCCCTGATCCCAAACAGTCATAATCAAGCCAATTGAAACCAGCAGACTGATGATACTTCCTCCGGTACTAATCAGTTTTTGTATTCTGATACTGTTCCATGAAAAAAGCAACAGTATAGCCAATAGCAACTGAACAATAATGGGATATAAAACAATGTGCTGTATCATGAAAATTCGTCTGTTGAGTTCATTTTGTCTAAATCGTCTGTTTTTACAACCTTATAAGCACGTTTGATTAATACAATCGCAAAGGACTGCAATCCAAAACTGATTACAATGGCAGTTAAAATCAAAGCTTGTGGCACAGGGTCTGCATAAGCATCCAGAAAGTGGTAAGACTCTTCCGGGATAATGGGTGGTTTTCCTTTTGTAATTCTTCCTAAAAGAAAAATCAATAAATTGGCACCATTGCCTAACAAAATGAGTCCGATGATGAGTTTCACCAAACTGCGACGAAGCATCATATACAAGCCCGAAGCGTATAAAAGTCCTATTAAGATGGCAAGTAAAAACTCCATAATTATGCAGATTCTGTGATTGTAAAAATAATGGTTAATGAAACGCCTATAACAACTAGATAAACCCCAATGTCAAAGAAAAGAGCTGACCCTATTGACCCAAGAACCGGAAGGGGTTCTTCAAACCAAATCCCTGTCATAAACGGCAGGCTTTCGAGAAGCATAGGCGATAAAGCGGCTAAGGCAGCTAGCAAAAGCCCCACCGGCATCAAGTAACCGGGATGCAACCTCAAGAGGGTTTTGGTGTTTTCCAAACCATTGGCAAAAGCGTGTAAAACAAAAGCTATAGAGGCAATGAGCCCACCCACAAAGCCACCACCCGGCAGGTAGTGACCTCGCAGTAAAATAAAAATCGAAAACAAAAGCAGCAACGGCAATAGATAATTGGATGCAGTTTTTAAAATGATTGTTTTCATCTGTTCAAATTTATTATTTTCTTACCTTCTGTTTTTACTCGTAATCCTCAATTTTAACAGGGAAAATACACCAATTGCTGCGATGGTAAGTACGGCAATTTCCATAAACGTATCAATCCCTCTAAAGTCAACCAAAATGACATTCACCACGTTTTTTCCTTTGGCTAAAACATAGGCATTTTCTGCAAAATAATCGGTTACCTGAGAGCCTTGGGGTTCACTCAAAACTTCGAGAGCTAAAACCGTTATAAGTGCGCCAAAAACAAGGGATAAAACACCGTCTTTAATACGCACTCTGTAATCTGAAAGGTTTAAATATTTTGGTAATTTGTACAAAACGAGTACAAATAAAATAACGGTCAATGTGTCGATAGAAAACTGAGTCATCGCCAAATCTGGCGCACTGTAATAAACAAATATCAAGCTGATAGCAAGTCCCACCACACCCATAGCTGCTACTGCAGCAAGACGGGATTTTGTGAAAACAGTATATAAAATTCCAACCATCATAACCAGTACTGTAAGAACTTCATAAATAGTTAATTCTGAAAATGAGTCATAATCAATCACATATTTTGTATTTTGAATTAAGGTGTAGCCGGTTAATACAACCAGAAATAGTATGATGACAGAGACATAATACCTCAGGTAACCGTTTTGAATTACACCCGTCGTAAACCTTGAAAATTTTCCAAAGCCAAAACCAAATTTTTCAACGAGTGATTGTGGAGACATAAATTCCAGCTTAGCAATGCCATTTTCCAGTTTTTGAGAGGGTTTTAATGTAAAATACAGCAGAGCTCCTACACCAATAGTTGTGGCGCTTAGTGCTAGAATCAAATTAAAACCATGCCAGAGCTTTAATTGAACCTCACTGCCGCTTTCGCCGAGAGCGGTCACTGCCGGCTGAATCAATGATCCTTGTATGATAGAAGGAAATAGGCCAATGACGATTCCCAGTGTGGCTAAAATTAATGGGGGCAACCACATTAAAAAACTGGGCATATGTACTTTTTCAAATGAAGCAGGTAGTTTTCCTGTGAAGGGCTTGATTCCCGCTAAAAAACCTGCATAGAGTAGCAGAATGTTTGTGACAATTGCCAGAATCGTGAGCAACACCGCCGAATTTCCAAAATGAAGTGTGGCTTCATAAATTAAATCTTTTCCTAAAAACCCAAAACTAGGCGGAATTCCTGCATTTGAAATAGCTGCTAAAATACCCGCTATGGCTACCGGCAACAATACTTTTCTAAGCCCGGCTAGCTTCGTAACATCACGTGTTCCGGTTTCGTGGTCAATTATGCCCGTGACAAGGAACAAGGTAGCCTTATAAAGCGCGTGAACTAAAATAAAAACACAAGCAGCCAAAAGAGCATCCTGAGTTCCCAAACCAATTAAAAATACTAAGATTCCTAAAGCAGATATCGTCGAATAGGCAAGTATCCCTTTTAAATCGGTTCTAAAGATTGTATGTATGGCGGCATAAACCATCGTTGTTGCCCCCACGATTATTAAGGTTGAATTCCATAATTCTGTACTTCCCAAAACAGGCGTAAAGCGCATCAATAAATAAACACCGGCTTTTACCATTGTTGCAGAGTGCAGATAGGTAGAAACAGGAGTGGGTGCTTTCATCGCACCGGGCAACCAAAAATGAAATGGAAATTGAGCCGATTTTGTAAAGGCGGCTCCAAAAATCAGTAGAACAATCAAAATATAATGAGCACTGTCTGCAATCACTTCTTTGGAAGAAAGCATTTCAGCAATGCTATAGGTGCCGGCAACATTCCCCAGAATCAATACGCCTGCCAGCAGTAAAAGCCCGCCCGTTCCTGTGATGGCGAGCGCTAAAATTGCAGATTTTCTGGAGGCTTCTTCTTTGTTGTTAAACCCAATGAGGAAAAACGAGCTGATGCTGGTTAATTCCCAAAAAACAAAAAGTGATATGATATTATCTGAAAGAACCACACCCAGCATGGCTGCCATAAAAATTCCCAAATAACCATAAAATCGATCGAGGAATTCATGTCCTTTTAAATAGGCTGCAGTATAGGCGAAAACCAAAAACCCAATACCGGTAATCATTAGGGCAAAAATCAGTGCAACGCCATCTAACGTAAAGCCAAGATTTACGCCCAAGGAAGGCACCCACTCAAAAGTTTGGGAAATAACCTCGCCCTTTGCAATCCGACCGGCAAAATTTAAGAAATAAACAAAAAGCCCCAAAGGAACAAGCGCTGAAAGTATGGCTAACCTGCCTTTCAGATACTTACCGGCAAACACCAAAAAAATTGAAAAAAGAAAACCTGTGAGTATTGCTATCAGCATAAGTTTGTAAAGTGTCAACAGCAAATATAGTAGATTTTAGGAATTTTTGAAATAAAGGGCTGACTTTAAAATTCAAGTCATATAAGGTTTAACAACTTGGTAACATTATGCCATAAAAAAACCCGATAATCGGTATTATCGGGCTTTTAATTTTATAAAAAGATTGATTTTAATCTGCTAAAATAATCACTTTATTATTGTTCATTTCTAAGGTCCCGCTATTAATGAACAGCGTCCATCTGCCATCATCACTTTTGCTGAATAATTTTTTTTGGGCATCAGAAAATGACAGATTTCCGTCTATTTTGACAAGGCCTTCCTGCAAAACAGAAACAATAGGCGCGTGATTATCAAGTATTTGGAACTCACCGTTCACACCGGGCACAGCAACTGATGTTACTTCAGACTGTAATAGTACGGCTTCGGGTGATATAATTTCTAATTTCATAATTCAAGTTCAAAGTTTAAAGTTCAAGGTTCAACGTTGAATTTTGAACCTTGAACATTGAATTTTTACGCTTCAGCAAGCATTTTCTCTCCGGCTTCAATTGCTTCTTCAATTGAACCTCTTAAGTTAAAAGCAGCTTCCGGTAGGTGATCTAACTCACCGTCCATAATCATATTGAATCCTTTAATGGTGTCTTTAATATCAACCAAAACTCCTTTGAGACCGGTAAACTGTTCTGCTACGTGGAAAGGTTGTGATAAGAAACGCTGAACACGACGGGCACGGTTTACCGCAAGCTTGTCTTCTTCAGAAAGTTCTTCCATACCCAGGATGGCAATAATATCTTGTAATTCTTTATAGCGTTGTAATAACTCTTTTACTCTTGATGCACAGTTGTAGTGTTCAGCACCTAAGATTTCTTTCGTTAAAATTCTTGAAGTTGAATCCAGTGGATCAACCGCAGGGTAAATACCTAGCTCAGCAATTTTTCTTGAAAGTACTGTTGTTGCATCCAGGTGGGCAAAGGTTGTTGCAGGAGCCGGATCTGTTAAATCATCTGCAGGCACATATACCGCCTGTACTGATGTAATCGAACCTCTTTTGGTTGAAGTAATGCGCTCTTGCATCGCACCCATCTCTGTTGCTAAAGTAGGTTGGTAACCCACCGCAGATGGCATACGTCCAAGAAGTGCAGATACTTCAGAACCTGCTTGTGTAAATCGGAAAATGTTATCAACGAAGAAAAGTACATCTTTTCCTTGTCCTTCACCGGATCCATCACGGAAATATTCAGCAATCGTCAAACCTGAAAGGGCCACACGAGCACGTGCTCCGGGAGGCTCATTCATTTGTCCGAATACGAAAGTCGCTTTGGACTCTTTCATTGCTTTTTTGTCAACTTTGGATAAATCCCATCCGCCGTCTTCCATAGAGTGCAAAAAGTCATCACCATATTTGATAATACCAGACTCAAGCATCTCTCTCAAAAGGTCATTTCCTTCACGGGTTCTTTCACCAACTCCGGCAAATACAGATAAACCACCGTGTCCTTTTGCTATGTTGTTAATCAATTCCTGAATTAATACCGTTTTTCCAACACCGGCACCACCAAAAAGACCAATTTTACCCCCTTTTGCATAAGGCTCAATCAAGTCAATTACTTTGATACCTGTAAAAAGTACTTCGGTAGAAGTTGATAAATCCTCAAATTTTGGAGAATCCCTGTGAATAGGTAATCCGGCATCGCCTGCTTTTGGCAAGTTGCCAATACCGTCAATGGCATCACCAATCACGTTGAATAATCTTCCGTAAATATCATCACCAATGGGCATTTGAATGGGAGCCCCTGTGGCAACCACATTTACACCACGACTTAATCCATCTGTTGAGTCCATAGAAATGGTTCTCACGGTGTTTTCACCAATGTGAGATTGTACCTCAAGAACAAGAAGGCCTGTTGGCATTTCTATTTCTAATGAATCGTAAATTTTGGGTAGTTCAGCACCACTTGAAAACTCAACGTCCACAACCGGACCAATGATTTGAGCAACTTTACCTGTAACGTTTGACATTGTTAACTATTTATTGTTTAGCAAATTAATTATCATAAAAACCTAAGAAAATAGGCCACGATTTTCAAGGTGCAAAGATAGTTTTTTAAATGAAATAAAATATATTGAAATGGAGATTTTTTTTGGTTTTTATCTCCTTTCGAAAATAAAAATACGGATTGAATTTAGAATTTCAATCCGTATTATAAATTGCTTACTATGGAGTTATTCCTTTGAAGAAAAATCTTCCCATCCCCAGGAGGGTTCCGGGATTTCAATTTCTTTTGTTAAATCAAATGAAACGGTAAAAACACGTTCAGTTCCTAGTCTTCTTAAATTGTAAGTGTAGGCTTTGTCATCAACAGTGACCCACCAAACATTGGTAGCCGCCGGTGCTATGCGCTCCAGCGTTTCTTCATCTGCGGGAAAAACGGAAATACCGGGCAAACCGCTGTTTGTAGATGTGCCTCCATACATAGTGATTTCGTCATCACTACCATCTTCCATACGGTGGTCATGTTTTAAAGTAATGCGGTCGTTATTATAGGTAAAAATCCAGGTGCGTGAACGGTTATCACCCACATTAAATGGAATCAATATTTGATCATCATCACAAGACAGCACATGCATCACAAGACGCTTTCCAGCAAAATCATCATTTGCGGGGGCAGTCACGAGTTTGCCTTCAAAAGCTTTTCCGCAAAGGGCTTTTAGTGAATCCCAGAATTCTTTGGCACCGGGAGTTTCCGTGCTTTTATCTTCGGTTTCTACAAGATTGTCATAAACTTCTTCTGCTTTTTCGGTTTCTTTTTCGCCACAAGCGAAAAACAAAGTGCTCACAAGAAGGAGTAAAAAAATATTTTTCATAATGTTTTTTTTTAGGTTAGTGGATACTAAAAGTAAGCAAATGATTTCTAATCATCAACAATTTTCATTTTTCTGAGTAAAAAAGAAGCATTCATATTTTGTGCAATCCCGTTTTTAAGGGTGTAGTCAAAATGCAATTCATCGTTTATGATTTCTGCATCAAAATAGTAGTTTTTCACCTCGTCGTGGTCTTTTTCCACTTCGCATAAACTCAAATCGTGCGTAGCAATAATGCCGGTGGAGTGTGATGCGACCAGTTTTTCAATAAATTTTTTGGAGCCCAGCGCCTTGTCGGTACTGTTGGTGCCTTTTAAAATTTCGTCAAGAATGATAAAGTAATTGTCGGTGGCGATTTGGTCCACTATGAATTTGAGGCGTTTTAATTCTGAAAAGAAATAAGACTCATCATCTGTTAATGAGTCTGTGGTTCGCATACTAGTAATAAGTTTTATGGGCGAATAAGTAAATGCAGAAGCACATACCGGAAGCCCCACATTGGCCATAAGAATTCCTAAGGAAACGGTTCTTAAAAACGTGCTTTTGCCGGCCATATTGGCACCGGTGATGATAAAGAATTGCTGGTTTTCTATTTGAAAATGATTGGTTACCGCTTTTTCAGGATCTAAAAGCGGGTGCACAAAATCATGAGCTTCAATCACGTTTTTGTCTCGGGTAATTTCAGGAAAGGTATAATCGGGGTGATTGAAAGTAAAATTGGCCAGGGAGTTGAGCGCGTCCATTTCGGCGATGACTGTAAACCAGTCTTCGGCTTTGTGGGCATAGGTTTTGAGCCATTGTTCAATTTGATAGCATTGGTAGAGGTCCCACAGTAAAAAACCGTTGGCAAAAATGCCAAACAACATATTGTTACGCTGGTCGAGGGCATCGAGTTTTCGGGAAAATTTTTGGGCGATGGAAGAGGCTTTTTCGTTTTCAATGGCAATTTGATGCTGTAAACTTTTTAATTTCGCTGAAGCGAAATTTGTTTTTTCGATTTGCATCAGTAAATACTGATATTGCTGAAAAACTTCCTGGATTTTCCCCGTTTTCGCCGAAAGGTCATTCACCTTTTTTAAGTAAAACCCCGAGATGCCCAAACCTATAAAAAACCAAAGCAACACTTGTTTAAAACCAATAATATCAATAAACAAGGCGACAAACACTGCCACTGAAAGCACCGAAAAAACAATGGGCAATATGCGCATCAGTTTGGGCACAAAAAAGGAGTGGTTTTTTAAAAGTTGCACCACTTCGTCAGTAGCTGTTTCAGATTTTGAAATAGATGCATAGCCTGTAAAATCTTGCCGCCAGACTGCTTTTTCGGCGAGTTCCTCAATGGCTTCCTGTTTGTTTTTGATGTCATCAATCGCGTTGCTTTTTAGTTTTTCTGCCAGTGTTTGTGCGCCTTCACGAGTAGCTGTGCGGTTGAGGTATTGATAGAAAGAGCCTTTACCAAACAAATCAATATCCTGACTGTAAAAGTGCATATCTTCCTTGAATTCATTGCCTTCCGGGAAATCAAGGACATCCCTTTTCAGGGCTTTGAGTTCTTTTTTATTCAAACTGATGAGCTCCTGAAATAATTTCTTTTGAAAACTTAAATCACTGTGACGTGAAATTAGAAACAGAAATATAGCACTGCCAAACAGAATAGTGGCAATAACTCCCCGGGCATCGCCAAAAAAGAAATAAACCCCGTAACAGATCAACACAAATAACCCCAACCGCAGCATACTGGAAGCAAACAATTTTTGTTTGATGCTTTTCAGCTGCTTTTGAGAGGTGTCAATTTGTGAAGTGTAAAATCTATGCGGATCCTGAGCCATGGGTGTGATTTAAAAGCCCCGAAATTACTTTGAAATTAATTAGCATGCAAAAGTATGTGTAATGTTTATACAGTTACTCACTGATTGTTCTCCCGCAGATTACCTTTAGATTTGCGCAGAGAAACTAACTATTAAAATCTGCGGGCTAATATTCCACATAAATTGCATTTTCCAATTAACAGGCCGCCCCTGTGGGGCTCTATGTTTATATTTCAATGTTTTTCTATAAACAGGACGTCCCTAATGGGACTGGTTTAGCTCCAGCGGAGCTTACTGTCTGCATAAAACAAAACTTTTCATATAAAGTCCGGTTAACAGGTCGCCGCTGTGGGGCTCTATGCGTATATTTCAGCGTTTTTCTATAAACAGGACGTCCCTAATGGGACTGGTTTAGCTCCAGCGGAGCTT
>JBBDIQ010000047.1:0-1886 GCA_040880345.1 Flavobacteriaceae bacterium | reverse complement strand
ACTGTTTGTAGTAATATAGGACAATTTTAATGTCAAAGCCCGCCTTTGGGGGGCGACCTGTTAAAATTCTTCAACTATAAGCCAATTATGATTACAAATTATTTAATTCAGCTTGCAGTTTTTTGGTGAGTCTTGCGACTATCAAATCATAAGAATGATCAATAAGTTCAAGTATCATTTTGTCCGGCACATCCTGATTAAACGCCACGGTATTCCAGTGTTTTTTACTCATATGATATCCGGGAACGACAGCTTCATATTGCGCACGGAGTTCTTCAGCCCAATCGGGATTGCACTTTAAATTAATGGAATGGTCGCCCGCTTCCCATTTTTTCAACGAAGTAAGCGCAAACATTTTTCCCATGACTTTAAACACCAGCACATCTTCATCAAAAGGAAATTCTTCGGTGACGCCTTTTTTGTTGATACAGTAGTTTCTGTATTGCTCGATATTCATCTTAGTTTGTGAGTTTGTGAGTGAGTTTCTAAAGTTCTCCCAAATGGGTAAACTTAAATCCTTTTTCATATTTCAGTCCGTAGCCGAAGAGCCTGTCCATTGCAGCGTGGGAAAAAAGAATCACACCGATAAGTTGTGTGACATCAGATTGAAAATAAACGCCAAGCAAGTAAACCAAAACGGCAATACCGCGATGGTGAAAAAGGTTGTATGTAAAAGCTCCGGTTTTATTTCCTAAAAGATATCCCAGCATCCCAACGTCAGGGGCCAGGATCAAAACCAAAAACCACCACCACGCAAAAGGCAGCTGAGCAAAAAGGAAAATCCCAAATAGGAATAGCGCGAGTTCTTCAAGTTTTAGGGTTGTTTTCATTTTTTAAAAATGCTTTCTACGATTTCTTGATTTATTTCTCCAAGTTTAAGCAACTTATCTTCAGTAGACTTGTTAATCCTTTTCCACCCAAAGTAATAATCATATATCCAAAAGTTATCTGACTCTGAATTGGTTTGAACATGTATAACTCCTGTTGTCCCATCATTTCGGTTATAGAAAATACCAGAGCCGAATTCTAAACCTAACTCTTCTTTTGGAAAATCTTTTACATCAGGCGGCTGTATTACAAGCCAATATTTTTTGTAGTAATCAATTTGTTTGTCAATTTCTAAATCTTTATCATTAATGTGTCTATGGTAGCTAATTAAAAGAATTCCAGACATATCATCAGGGTGAAATATTCCAATATTATTAAAGTAAACAGCTAATCTTGAACCCCCCCAGAGTCCCCAATTATTTCTTAACCGCATTCCTAGGCTAAAATGAGCTCTAGATGAAAATTCATTTTCTGAAAGGGATTTGATTTCATTTCTTATAGAGTCTGTAAAAAAAGTATTTATTTGATGAACAGCCTCATTTATATCTTTAGGGATATATTCATCATCAATAAATTCGTTTTCTGAAATGTCCTCATAGTCGCTTTCTTCTATAATTGTCTCTATTACTTTTGAAGAAAGATATCTAGGATCGGTTGTGTATGGCTCTTCAATTCTGTATGGAATTTCTATATTATCTTCAAAAATTCTTTTTAATTTAAATGAGATGCCTATATCATAATCAAAATAAAAATAAATACTATCACTGGGATTATAAGCATAATAGCCAACTCCATAGACTTCCTCTACTTCTTTAAAAATCAAATCTTGATTTATTTTTAATCCTTTTGACGTCACTTTGTCAATTTGAGAATTTAACCGAATGCCCCAAACGATGCTGTCTGAATCAAACTCAACAACAAGATTTAAAGTTCTGTATTTGTAATCAAAAGCTCCATTATCGCGATCAATTAAAGTAAAGTCTTTTCCTAAAAATTTAATAACTTTAACCCGTTGGGTGAAATTGGATAAAACAAAAAAAGATATTGGTTAAGATACT
>JBBDIQ010000046.1:0-15631 GCA_040880345.1 Flavobacteriaceae bacterium | reverse complement strand
TACCCCTCGACTTGCATGTGTTAAGCCTGCCGCTAGCGTTCATCCTGAGCCAGGATCAAACTCTTCATCGTTAAATCTTAAATAATTTTCAACAACTACTTCTTTGACCCTCTCAAATAAATCTCTCAGGTTTTTATTACTCGGTTTATTCTCTGTATCATTCAAAATCGTTTCCAATTTCAAAAAATACGCTGTCAATTCAATATATCAATGAACTTGTCTTATTTTATAAAGACGTGTTTTTTCTTGTTTTTTCTCCAAAAAAAGGGCGCCGTAGAGCGCTTCTTGTTTAAGAGAGTGCAAAGATACTATCATTTTTTATTCCCACAAGTATTATCTATGATTTTTTTGAAAAAAATCTAAACGCAACTCGATTCTAAAAATGGGTATGAACTTTAACGCTTTATCAAGTCTTTTACTCCCTCTCAAAGCGGCTGCAAATATAGTACTGTTTTAGAGTTGGACAAGCAAAATTTTAAACTTTTATAAAGAAAATTTACAGCTAAAATCTAACTTACTGAAAACGATTATTTTGTATTTGAAAATATTTTTTTTAGCGAACTACTAAGATACAAAAAAAAATGAATTTACAAAGGAAATTTAGATTATTTACTCATCCATTTTTCCTTTAAATCAAAATAGTTTAAAGGTGTAGCAGGATGTTGAAGCTCAAGAACACCTTCCTGGAAACCGCGTTGCAGAATGTCTTCAATAAGAAAATCTTCTTTCACAGTCTCTGGCTGAAATTCTGATTTTAAAGAAATATCAAACATACTGGCAGAAGTGTTGTACCAAAAAGCTCTCCAACCCGTTCTTAAATCTTTAACCAAGTCATATACAGTCATTCCTGTTTGACGGTGGATAAGCTTCACCAATATACGACCTTCGCTTCTGGTGAGTTTTTTAAGTTCATCGGTAAACTCTTCTTCGATGTATTTTTGGATTCTTCTGGTGTAAATGCGACGATCTCTATTTGATTCCAAAGATTCAAGCCTCTCATTCATAGTGTACAACCTGTCTGCTGCAAGTTTTGCATAGGGATACACCTTTCGGGTTCTTCGTCTAAGAATAAGATAAGCTCTTCTTTCTGTAGCTGAATCAAATTTTAACTTGTTTAATAAATAAACTTCTTCCAGGTCGATGAATTGTCTGGGAAGTGTATCTCCATCAATAATCATATATATGTATTCTGTGGTATCATTTTTATGGTATCGATACGCATCATTATCTTGTGCCACGCTTATATAAGATACCAACAGTAAAAAAAGGCAACTTAGCTTTGTCATAAATTCGTTTGATTTTGGAGCTATTGGCTAAAATCATTCCAAAATTAAACATTATATGTTCTTGTGTTATTAAATTCTTATTAATATTGGTATTTTCGCTCAAAAAATAAAACCATGGCAAAATCAATGCTCAACAAAAAATCACTTGCGTTTCTTGAAAACTATTTAAACAACGCAGCTCCCACCGGATATGAATCTGAAGGACAAAAACTTTGGATGAATTATCTAAAACCCTACGTAGATACTTTTATAACAGACAACTATGGCACTGCCGTGGGCGTTATAAACCCAAATGCAAAATACAAAGTAGTGATTGAGGGTCACGCCGATGAAATTTCCTGGTATGTCAATTACATAACAGATAATGGTTTGATCTATGTTATCAGAAATGGAGGTAGCGACCATCAAATAGCTGCATCAAAACGTGTAAACATCCATACCAAAAAGGGAATTGTACAAGGTGTTTTTGGTTGGCCTGCCATACATACCCGAAAAAGCAAAGAAAAAGAACAATCCCCAAGTCTTGAGAATATTTGTATCGATGTGGGCTGTTCCAATAAAGAAGAAGTTTTAAAGCTGGGCGTTCACGTGGGCTGTGTCATTACCTATCCCGATACTTTTTTCGTTTTAAACGAAAACAAATTTGTTTGCCGCGCACTTGATAACCGCATGGGTGGGTTTATGATTGCTGAAGTGGCACGCCTTTTAAAGGAAAATAAAAAGAAATTGCCTTTTGGTTTGTACATCACTAATTCCGTTCAGGAAGAAATTGGTTTAAGGGGTGCTGAAATGATTACCCAAACAATAAAACCAAATGTCGCCATCGTGACAGATGTATGCCACGACACCACGACACCTATGATTGAAAAGAAAACCGAAGGGGAAACCAAAATTGGTGACGGCCCTGTGATTTCATATGCGCCGGCCGTTCAAAATAAATTGCGCGAACTGCTCATTGAAACCGCTGAAAAAAACAAAATTCCCTTTCAAAGAATGGCTTCATCGCGAGCAACAGGAACAGATACAGATGCTTTTGCTTATAGTAATGGTGGCGTGCCTTCTGCTTTGATATCGCTCCCTTTGCGATACATGCATACAACGGTAGAAATGGTGCATCGTGAGGATGTAGAAAACGTTATCAAATTGATTTATGAGTCTGTTTTGAACATTAAAAACGGACAGCGCTTTAATTATTTTGATTAATTTGGTTTTTGTTGTTTTGAAGATTGAAAAGCAAGCTTATATATATCAGTGTTCTTTTTTGTTGGACAATCTCCGGTCAGATCATTGACACCCTAAATCACTCAAGCTTTATCACGCCTGAATTTATGATTGGTCAACTTTCTGAACCTAATACTGATTTTCCTGAAGTGGGAACACAGAAATCCTTTTATCTCAATTTTGGAAGTTTTCACAACGCAAAAGATCAAGAATGGGCATATCGCCTGAACTACCCAAAAACAGGCGTTCTTTTTGGCGTTTCAGATTATAGCAATGCTGAGTTTGTTGGGAAATCTTATTCGTTTATTCCTAATTCTGAATTCAATTTTTTAAAAAGCAAACGCTTTAAACTTCTTTTTGGACTGGGGCTTTCATACCACAATGTTCAGTACAACATCAGGACAAATCCTCTTAATAAAGGGATTTCTACAGATATTGCCTGGGCTTTCAGAGGTTCTCTTTTATATGAGTTCTGGAAACTTGAAAACGCTACCTTAAAGTTGGGCTTAAATTATTTACACCATTCAAACGGGCATGTCAAATTACCCAATCAGGGCTATAATTCGTTTCTGCTGGGGCTCTCCTATGAAATGGAATATTCCAATGAAAGCGGATTTCCAAAAACCTATGTAAAAAAAGTCCCAACCGGGAGGTCGTCTCATAATTTTTATTCGTTGCGGTTTGGCTTGGGACAAAATGTGCTTTCTGAAATTTTTAATGAAAAGAAAGAAATTTATACGCTTGCTTTTTCTTACGGAAAGGTAATTAATAAAACCTACAAGTTTGGCTTTGGTGCTTATTACCGATTTTATGGTCACTATTATGATTACATAAAAAATGAGGAAGAATTGATCGTTGAGCGTTACCCTCAATTCATAGAAAATCCTTACGGCTATGCAACAAACTTTGGGGTTTTTGGAACCGGTGAATTGTTGATGAACCATTTTGGTGTCGAGTTTCAATTGGGGTTCAACATTTTTAAACCATTTTATCAGGTGGATTGGATATTAAATCAAGGATATGTTTATATCGCCAACGATGAAGACCAAAATCCCTATATAGCTGTGGTTTATGGAGAATTGGATTGGTATTATGAAATTAAACGAACTGTTTCCAGCCGACTGGGATTAAAGTATTATTTGGTGGGAACTGATAAAAACCCCATTCACAATTTTTATGTGGGCGCTCACATCAATGCAAACCTTGGCCAGGCTGATTTCAATGAGTTGAGTTTTGGGTATGTGTATAGTTTTAACTTTAAAGAAAAGAGTTATTCCTCTGAAAAATAGCGCATCACATTTTTTTCAATACGCTCTTTTATATTGGTTACATCGGCTTTAATAAAAGGTTCACCGGTAATGTTTTCATACAATTCAATATAACGCTCTGAGACACTTTCAACATATTCATCAGACATAAATGGCACTTGTTGTCCTTCTTTTCCCTGAAAGCCATTTTGAATTAACCATTGTCTTACAAATTCTTTGGATAGTTGCTTTTGAACCTCTCCCCTGTTTTGTCTTTCCTGATATCCTTCTGCATAAAAATAGCGGGAAGAATCGGGTGTGTGAATTTCATCAATTAAAACGATTGTTCCGTCTTTGGTTTTACCAAATTCATATTTTGTGTCAACCAAAATAAGCCCTCTGGCTGCGGCGATTTCGGTACCCCGATGAAACAATTTGTGTGTGTAGTCTTCCAAAATCGCATAATCTTCCGGCGAAACGATACCTCTTTTTAAAATTTCTTCTTTTGAAATATCCTCGTCATGATCCCCTTTATCTGCTTTGGTAGCAGGAGTAATTATCGGGTTTGGAAATTTATCGTTTTCGATTATACCTTCAGGCATTGTGACTCCACAGAGAATTCTTTTTCCGGACTTGTATTCCCTTGCGGCGTGACCGCTTAAATAGCCTCTAATCACCATTTCAACTTTAATTGGTTCACAGGCATGACCAATAGCTACATTGGGGTCTGGAGTTGCAATGAGCCAGTTTGGAACGATGTGTGCTGTAGCCTCCATCATTTTTGTTGCAATCTGATTGAGAATTTGTCCTTTAAAGGGAATTCCTTTTGGTAACACCACATCAAAAGCACTGATGCGGTCTGAGGCCACCATCAACAACACATCATTTTCAAGGGTATATACATCTCTTACTTTGCCGTGATATACTTTTTTTTGTCCCGGAAAATTAAAGGGTGCGCTTGTTAGGGTATTCTTCATTTTATTCTGCGTTTTCAATTGACTTATATGCTGCTATCACTTCTTTCACCAATCTGTGTCTAATAACATCTTTGTCATCAAGAAAAATGATGCCTACGCCTTTTACGTCTTTAAGAACGAGTAAAGCTTCTTTCAAACCGGAGATAATTCTTCTGGGCAAATCTATTTGACCCGGGTCACCTGTAATCATAAATTTGGCATTTTTACCCATTCGGGTTAAAAACATTTTCATTTGTGCGTGTGTGGTGTTTTGTGCTTCATCGAGTATGACAAATGCATTATCAAGTGTGCGACCCCTCATAAAAGCAAGCGGTGCGATTTGAACCACTCCTTTTTCTATGTATGAAGCCAGCGTTTCGTGAGGTATCATATCCCGCAGTGCATCGTAAAGAGGTTGCATGTATGGATCAAGTTTTTCTTTTAAATCTCCCGGCAAAAATCCAAGATTTTCTCCTGCCTCAACTGCGGGTCGAGTAAGAATGATTCTTTTTACTTGTTTTTCTTTGAGCGCTTTTACTGCCAACGCAACTCCGGTATAGGTTTTACCGGTACCGGCGGGGCCCACGGCAAATACCATATCATTTTTTTTCATTAAATCGACCAGTTTTCGCTGGTTGACCGTTATGGCTTTGACTTTTTTTCCACCCACACCGTGAACCAGTATGTCGCCACTGCTTTCGGGAGTTTCATAGTCTTCTTTGCTGTTGCTGGTGATGATGCGTTCTATAACGTTTTCATCGAGTTTGTTGTATTTGACAAAATGCTCCATCAACATGGTGAATTTTTTGTCAAATTCCTCCAAAAGTTCCTCATCACCAAAGACCGTCAAACGATTTCCCCGAGCGACAATTTTTAATTTTGGATAGTACTTTTTTAATAGATTGATATTGGCGTTTTGTTGCCCAAATAATTCGCTGGGACTTATCTCTGTAATTTCTAGAATAAGTTCGTTCAAAAGCAGTTATTTATTTAATGATAAGTCTTAATTATTAATTAAGTTTGTATCACAAATCTAATGTATTTTTGCGGTACCCTCAACAGTTTGAGGTTAAAAAAATATCAACAATATATCTATGCCAATTATAACACTTACGACCGATTTTGGAGAGAAAGATCATTTTGCAGGAGCGGTTAAAGGGGCTATTTACAGTGAATTGAAAGACATAAAAATTGTTGATATCTCTCACTCTGTTTCTCCCTTTCATATTACGGAAGCTGCTTACATCATTCAAAACGCCTACAAGAGCTTTCCAAAGGGAACCATTCACATCGTTGGCATTGATTCTGAGTTAACTCCGGAAAACAAACATATCGCTGTGTTGCTTGACGGGCATTATTTTTTATGTGCAGATAATGGTATTATTTCACTCATCACTCAGGATTTGCGTCCTAAAAAAATTGTAGAAATAAACATACACGACCGTGTGCAGTCTGACTTTCCTGTGCTGGATGTTTTTGTAAAAGTTGCCTGTCACATCGCCAGAGGCGGAACTTTGGATGTCATTGGAAAGGAAATTTCTGAAATCAAAGAAATGAAAGGATTTGCTCCTGCCGTTTATACAAATCAGATTGTAGGCAGTGTGCTTTACATCGACAATTATGGGAATGTTGTGACCAACATCACAAAAAAGCTCTTTGAAGAAATGGGCAAAAGCAAGGCATTTACCATCAAAGCACGCACTATTACATTTAAGACAATTTATGCTAAATACAGCGATGCAATTGACTTTAATTCACCCCCTGATAAACGAGAAGAGGATGGTAAAAAACTCGCTATATGGAATGCGTCCGGTTTTCTCGAACTTGCCATTTACAAAAGCAACCCTCAAACTGTGGGGAGTGCTTCCACCCTATTTGGTCTTTATTTTAGAGATACCATCACGATTGATTTTGAATCTTAGAGGGGGTTGCTGGGTGCTGGGTGCTTTTGAGTTTATCAGTTTGTTTCAAAATTTACCAGTTGAAATACGTGTTTTTTCAATGAACCTTTTTTGTAACTAATCAGTAAACAGATACAATTTATTTGATGTCTATTCAAGATTATTTTTTACCACAGAGACACTAAGGGCACAAGTTACACTAAGATTTTATCCTATTATTTCTTAGTGCTTCTTAGTGCACTGTGTGTCTTAGTGGTTTAATCTTTAAATTTTATTTAAAAAACAATAAAACATGTTTATTAGAATCGTAAAAATGGAGTTTCAGGCGGATAAAATTGATGGGTTCCTTCAAAATTTTGAGGAGGTTAAAGAGAAAATAAGGCATTTTCCGGGTTGTCATCACCTGGAGTTGTACCGTGATAAAAACAACGCTTCTATTTTTTTTACTTATAGCAAATGGGAAAAAGAAACCCATCTGGAAGCTTACAGAAATAGTGATCTTTTCAATAGTGTTTGGAGTGTGACCAAGCCCATGTTTTCTAAAAAAGCACAAGCCTGGAGTGTGGATGTGGTGACGGGTTTGTAGTTTCTTGTTTCAGGTTTCAGGTTTCAAGTTTTGCTTCTAGCCTTCGGCCACGGCACGGCGCACAGTTCGCTTCGCTCGTGTCAAGTTTCTTGTTTCGGGTTAGAAAGTCTCCCGCAGATTGCGCAGATTTTCGCTGAACTCCATTGAATTTTATTTATTCAGTACCTCCATGATTGCTTTTGCTTTGAGCAGGCATTCTTCATATTCACTTTCAGGAGTTGATTTTATTGTGATGGCGCTCCCTACTGAAAAGCTGAGATACTTGTTTTGTTGATTGTACAAAATACTTCTTATGACCACATTAAAATCGGCATTGCCATGGGGCGAAATATAGCCCACCGCCCCACTGTAGAGTCCGCGTTTTGTTTCTTCTAAATTTTCAATGATTTTCAACGCACTCACTTTGGGTGCTCCTGTCATACTTCCCATGGGGAAAGTAGTTTTTAGCACATCAACAATTGAGGTTGTTTCTGCTACCTCTGAAGTAATTGTACTTATTAACTGATGCACTTGTTTGAAGGTATATAAACCACAGAGTTCTTCAACTTGTACGCTTCCTTTTGTCGCTGTGCGCGAAAGGTCATTGCGCACCAGGTCAGTTATCATTATATTTTCTGAGCGTTCCTTCTCATTGGTTTCTAATTCTTTCGCAAGTTTTTCATCTGCCAGAGCTTCGCGTTCTCTCCGTGCGGTTCCTTTGATGGGTTGTGAGATGATTTTTGTTCCTTCTTTTTTCAGATATCGTTCCGGTGAGGCCGAAAGTAAATAATGTTCTTCCAGTTTTAAAAATGTTGCGAAGGGCGGTGATGATATGTCATTTAATTGTTCAAAAGTTTTAAGTGGGTTGATGGTTGTATTTTCAGCATAAAACTCCTGACAAAAATTAGCTTCATAAATATCGCCCATTTGAATATGGTGAAGCATTTGTTTGACTTTTTCAATGTAGTCTTGTTTTGAAAGCCTTGATTGTATTTTGGGGATATTGTATATCGAATTTTCGCCTTGAGCTTGAAAGTTTAAAATCGCATTGAAATCTTCTTCCATTTCATCAGCAACAAAATGGAGGTAATGCATTTCCAAAATAGTCCCTTTGATAAAAAATAATTTCTTAGGTTGGAAAAAATACAAATCAGGAAACAAAACCAAATCTTGATTTGTGGAAGTCAACGCTTCCACATCGTTTTTTAAATCATAGGTAAGGTACCCAAAAATCCAGTCGTTGGTGGTTTTTCTGTATTCATCCAGCTTCTCAAAGGCATCCTGAAAGTCTGTTTTTATGGCGGTGAGGGCATCTGAGGCGAGTATAAAATCAAAACTTGAATACCGCTGATTTGCATTGTTAAATTCCGGATTGGAATCCAAGCAAACCAACTCGTCAAATTGTTGTGACCAAGAAAGTAGTTTCCTTTTAAAATCTGCCGGATTCTCTAAAGTTATTTTCTTAATCTTCCGCAATTAACTGTTTATTTGATGTTCAAAATTTTGAAGAATATCTGTAAAACCTAGCGCCAGGGTTTCATTGGTGATTTTATTTTCAGTTTCAGAAAAGTTTTCATTGAATGATGGAAAGCTAAAACTTTCAACTACAATTCCGTTGTAACGGTTGGTCATCACGTCTTTGACATATTCCAGCGATTTTGCGGCACCACCTCTTCCGGGTGACGTGCTCATTAACAATATCTTTTTATCTTCCAGAAACTTGTATTTAATGCGTGACAACCAGTCCAACACATTTTTAAAAAAGGCGGAAGTTGCGCTGTTGTGCTCATTTACTGAAACAATGAGGGCATCTGCTTTTTCAATTTCATTGAGAAGGAGTTTTAAATTAACCGAAAACCCTCTTTCCTTTTCAAGGTCTTCACTAAATAGTTCCAACGGAAAATCTGTTAACTTAATGATTTTTACTTCGTGTGAATTCATTTGAGATACAGCATATTCAACAAGTTTGTGGTTGATGGATGTACTGCTGTTAGATCCTGCAAAAGCTAATATTTTTGTCATATTTCTTTCCGCGAAAGCGGTGATTTTAATATTTAATTCTATTTAAGACACAAAAATACCCAAAATCCATCGAAAAGCTGTTAGCAGAATCCTAAATCTAAAATAAGCGTACCTTTGCTTCCATAAAATCACCTATTTTGACTTTTGAAGATTTAAATATTACAACGCCCCTTCTCAATGCCCTCAATGATTTGGGAATTGACACACCCACTCCCATACAGGAGCAATCTTTTTCAGTAGTAATGTCCGGCAGAGATATGGTGGGCATTGCACAAACCGGAACCGGAAAAACCTTTGCTTATATGCTTCCCATATTGAGGATGCTCCCCTATTCCCGTCAGGAAAACCCGAGGGTCTTGGTTTTGGTCCCCACACGCGAACTCGTGTTACAGGTGGTTGAAGAGACCCAAAAACTGGCTAAATATTCTAATTTGCGTGTGCTGGGCGTCTATGGAGGCACCAACATCAACACCCAAAAAAAAGCGGTTGCCGAAGGACTTGATGTGATTGTCGCCACACCGGGACGTCTTTATGACCTTGCCGTGAGCCGGGTGTTACAACTCAAATCCATTCAAAAGCTTGTCGTTGACGAAGTGGATGTGATGCTCGATTTAGGGTTCAGGCATCAACTGGTGAATATCTTTGATATCCTCCCAAAGCAGCGGCAAAACATTCTATTTTCGGCTACGATGACTGAAGATGTGGAGGAACTGCTATCGGTTTTCTTTAAAAGCCCCGAAAAGGTCTCTGTCGCTTTGAGTGGAAAGCCCCTTAAAAATATTGAGCAAAGTGTGTATCACCTCCCTAATTTTTATACGAAAGTGAACTTGCTGCTGGAGTTGCTCGCTGACGCGGAAACCTATTCTAAAGTGTTACTTTTCGTTAAAAACAAAAAAGTAGCCGACCTGCTTTTTGAATTGCTGGACGAAAAATTCAAGGAAGAACTCTGTGTCATTCATTCAAACAAAACACAGAATTACAGAATAAGAAGCATCAGGCAATTTGAAGCCGGTGAGAACCGAATTCTCGTTGCCACAGACGTGATGGCACGCGGACTTGATTTTGATAATATCTCACACGTGTTCAATGTTGACACCCCTGATTATCCCGAGAACTACATTCACCGAATTGGTAGAACAGGACGTGCAGAGCGTATGGGGAGAGCCGTTGTATTGACAACTCCTGCCGAAGAACAAAGCCTCGAGACCATTGAAAACCTGATGCAATTAAAAATCAACACTCTTGAAATGCCGGAAACAGTTGAAGTTTCTGAAAAACTCACGTATGAAGAACGTCCTGTAGTTAAGGAAATAAACAACCCCGGCAAACGCAACAAAAACGACGAAGACGCTCCCGGTCCAGCTTTTCACGAGAAGAAAGACAAAAACAAAAAAGAAAATCTTGGAGGTTCCTACCGAAGAGAAATCGTCAAAAAATATAAAAAACCCAAAACACGGGGTGATAAAAATTACAATAAACGGAACAAGAAAAAATAACATTTATGTTTGTAAACCCCATTAAAGAAGTTACAAAGTTCACACGTCCATTGCAAACCATCACACGGGCTTATGGAAATAAACACATTACACCGGGTTTGTCAACCTTGTTTTTTGTCAACGAAATGGGAACTGCAGTCACCTGCAAACACGTCTCCCAACTCATCATTGCTTCAGATCAACTCAACAAACGCTTTATAGATTTTAAAGCAGAAGTTGCCAAACTGCCACGGGATCATACCTTTAAAAGAAACCTAAAAGGGCTTGAAATCAAATACAAGTATAAAAAGGACACCACTGTACAGATTAAAAACAGCTTTATGGGGGCGGTGGATCGCTTTGATGAAATCACGGTAAAACAACACCCCAAATATGACCTAGCCATTGTTCAGTTAAAGGGGTTTAACGAAATTAAATATGAAGGTTTTGCTCGCTTTTTAAAAGACACTTCAAAAATAGAACAGGGAAAATACCTGTGCCGTTTGGGGTTTCCGTTTCCGGAGTTCAATAATTTCTTATATGATGAAACGCAGGATGACATTCAGTTTGACCCTTCAAAAAGAGCGATGGTTCCCATTTTTCCTATCGATGGAATTGTCACCCGAAACATTGCAGAAAACAACGAACTCATGGGCATTGAGATGAGCACGCCCGGCTTGAGAGGTCAAAGCGGCGGACCGCTCTTTGATGAAAACGGTATTGTATATGGTATGCAACAAAGCACCAAACACCTCCATCTGGGCTTTGATATTGAAGACAAAGAATTATTGGTAAAAGGCGAATTGAAGAAAATTAATGATTATGCGTTCCTCCACCTGGGCCAATGTATCAGGGTGGATATTATCAAAGACTTTCTTACGCAGAACCAGGTGAAGTTTTATGAAGAGTAAGCAAATCCCAAAAATATAAGTTTAAGGCGCTTTGTCATAAGACCTATTGTTTTTTTTAGTAACTTTAGTTCATAATAACCTAAACCCCCATTATTTTGAAAACAGGTATTCCTCAATCAATAGTGCGACTTTTAGTCTGTTGTGTTCTTTTTATCACAAGTTGTGGTAACCTGTCAAATCTGCCGGCACAAGAAAAAGAGGTTTCACAAACAGCTGAGTTTTTGATCAAAATTGAAGCGACAAAATCCCAAATTAAACTCAACTGCCTTAGCGGATGTGACTGGAAAGAGCTTCATTATGCTACTACTAATGCAAATTTACTGCAAGCCATCAACAAATCAGGGATGACAGATTTAACTGAAAAAGAAATCCTTGTAAGTGATGATTCAACTGACTTTATTTTTACCATCGAAAAAACCTTAGACGGTTTAACACTTATAGGGCTTGAAGGGACTGCCTGGAAAAACTTAAGCTTTACCTGTCCCGATGGAGAATGCATCCAGATGATTGACCAGATGGGTATGTCAAAATCAAAATAAGGCATTGTTGAGAAAGCGCTTTCGGGGGCAACCCAATGCAACCAAATAGATATGATTTCCGGTGCAGTTAATTAATACCTTGTTTCCTTTTATAACCAATGAACCAAGCAGCAAAACTTACCTTCTTTAAAGTTGTTGACATCCTTATCTGGGTGTTTTTCAATAGTGTTATTTTTTTTTCTCTATGCCGTTTTGGTCAATATCCCATAAATTATGATTTCAGTCGAAAGAACCACAGCAACAAACAACGACTTTGTTTCGCTTATAAAATTACTCGACGAGGCAATTAAAGTTCGTGATGGTGAGGAATACTACTTTCATGCTCAGTATAATAACCTAGATTATATTCATCACGTGGTGGTAGCATACAAAAATCAGGTTGCTGTGGGTTGTGGTGCTATCAAACACTTTGACGACCAAACAGCAGAAGTGAAGCGTATGTTTGTTTCGCCCCATTGCAGAGGTGAAGGTATTGCTACAAAAATCCTCAACGAACTGGAACTTTGGGCGCGTGAACTAAACTATAAAGCCGCTGTTCTTGAAACAGGAGTCAACTATCAAGAAGCACTTGCTCTTTATCAAAAACACGGCTACAAACCCATTCCCAGGTATGGTCAATATGAACAGGTTTTAAGCAGTCTATGTTTTAAAAAAGAATTTTAGGAAAATATATTTGATGTAAGTTACTTTTGACTTTATCAGAAACAACTATTTAATCCGGAAAAACTCTTAATCAAACCATTTTACAAACTAAAGGAAATTAAGAGTAGTTAAGAAGTAGTAACTTAATATCCCTTATTGCCTTAATGTTTGTTTTTATATTCCTATTTTTTTTTTAAAACATTAAGAAATTAAGAGTAGTTAAGATGTAGCAATTTAACGCCCCTTAATGCCTTAATGTTTGCTTTTATATTCCTATTGCTGTTTCTTTTTAAACATTAAGAAGTTAAAAGTAGCCAATTTAATTTTCTTTATGTTTTAAAAACTTCTCAAAATCATTACTTTTATACTATCCAACCAAAACAACCAAACCAATGAATCCAATTCTAAGAAACATCCTGGCGGTGATTGCAGGCGTTGTTATTGGCGGTGCCGTCAATATGCTCATCATCAATTATAGCGGACTGCTGATTGCTCCGCCTGAAGGCGTGGACACCACTACCGCAGAAGGACTCAAAGAAGGCATACACCTCTTTGAACCCAAACATTTTTTAATGCCTTTTCTTGCCCATGCACTGGGCACTTTTGTTGGTGCATACCTTGCCGCGCGCATCGCTGCCAGTCACAAAATGAAGTTTGCAATCGCTATCGGTTGTGTTTTTCTTCTTGGGGGAATTGGAGCTGTTTTTATGATTCCCGCTCCTCTGTGGTACAATGTCACAGATTTGGTGCTGGCTTACATCCCAATGGCATGGCTTGCCGGCCAATTGGCTTTAAAATCAAAAAACTAAACTTAATAAAAGACGATGGCTAAAATTAAAACAAAACCCACCAAAGTAAGCGTTACAGACTTTATCAACACCGTTGAACAGGAGCAAAAGCGTAAAGACAGTTTTGAGTTAGTCAAACTTATGAAAGAAATTTCAGGCGAAGAACCTTATATGTTTGGCAGTTCGATTGTGGGATTTGGCAGTTACCATTACAAGTACAACAGTGGTCACGAAGGTGATGCTCCACTTATTGGCTTTTCGCCACGTAAAGCTGCTATCTCCTTGTATGTCTTTACCGGTATGGAAGAACACAAACATTTGCTTGATTCTTTGGGGAAATTCAAAATGGGTAAAGCGTGTATCTATATTAAAAAACTGGAAGATATTGATATTGTAACGCTTAAAAAAGTGATGAAACAAACAATCGTCTTTCTTGAAACCAAGCATCAACGGCAAAAAAGTCCCATCTCTTGAAAACACTTGAATTTACAATAACCATCAAAGTGCTACCGCGCGATTACATCGCGTGGTATTCATCCTTTTAAAGTTTCTGAGCATGCAAACTCATTATTAACCATAAAACAAGTAATTTTATGTTATGAGTAGAAACTACAAATTTCATAATCCTGAAGGTTTGTACTTTGTCAGCTTTGCTAAAGTCGAGTGGGTATGAAAAATGACATAAAATCGAACTTTACCTTTTATAAACTATGCCTTTTTACACTTATTTTTACTGCATGGTTAACACCGGCGGTGTTTGCCCAGGCAGATACTACAAGAACAGCAGTTCCTTCTGCTAAAGAGAAATCGCTTTTCTCTGTTGGTTTGGGTGTGCAACACGGCTTTATTTTTGCCCATTCCCAAGAGGTACAGAACACCAAGGGAGCGCGACCCACCGGTATAGAAGGCGTATTGAGTTGGCAACGCAATGATGCTGCCGCCTATGACCTTTGCCGCTGCTATCCCCGCCATGGTGTTTTATTGTCTTACTATGATTATGATGTGGATTTACTGGGCAAAAGTGGCACGGCAGCATATTTTCTGGAACCCACTTACCGCATTAGTGACCGGGTACTCTTTTCCTTTAAAGGGGCTATGGGACTTTCATACTTAAGTAACCCTTTTGATAGCATCAGCAATCCCGGTAACCAGTCTTACAGTACCCATTTGAGTGTTTATTTGCTGGTGGGTGTGGGTGCCTGGGTGCGGCTCTCAGAACAATGGTGGCTCAACCCCACAGTGAACTATCAACATATTTCAAATGGGGGCTCCCGCAAGCCCAACAAAGGCATCAACTGGCCCACAGCCGGTATTGCGGTGAGTTACCAGCCCGAATTCCGACCCTGGTATCGCGGGGAACGAACCACTGAAAACTATTGGAAAGAGTCTGCAACCCGTTACAGTGTCACCTTACTGGGCGCTATGCGCCGAGGTTATGACGAGGCCGGTGATCGCAAACGATATGCCCTGGGCGGTCTTGCCATTCAAGCCGGAAGACAGGTGGGCAGCCTGAGCATGCTTACTTTGGGCGCCGAAGTCTATCACGACGAAGAGCTCAAGGACAAACTTAAAAGAGAAGGGCTTGATGCCAGTCCTTTGAAAGCGGGTTTGCTTGTGGGGCACGAGTTTTTGTTAGGTCGTTTTCAATTTAGTCAGGGATTGGGGGTGTATGTGTTTGACCAAACCCCTTATTATGACCGCCTCTTCCACCGCTGGGGATTGCAATACAGCATCAACCGCCACATCAGTGCAGGTTTTAATTTATTGGCACACCGGCATATTGCGGAATTTTTGGATTTTCGGTTGACTTATACGTTTCAAAAACAAAATGAGTAAGTTAAAAATTAGAAGTACGAAGTTAGAAGTACAAAGTTTCAAATAACGTATGGATAACGCTGCATATACTTTACACTGTTTTCTTTGTGTGTCTTTGTGACTTGGTGCCTTTGTGGCTAGGAAAGTGCGAAGTATGTATGTCACCCAGCACCTGGCACATCAAAAAAACTTGCAAATAATTATTTTTTTTAACCCGTTGGGTGAAATTAAATTATTTGAGTTTTAATGTTGTTTAAAGGTCT
>JBBDIQ010000045.1:0-82696 GCA_040880345.1 Flavobacteriaceae bacterium | reverse complement strand
TAAAGGCAGTAATGTCATAGCCGAGTGATACTAATAACCCGTAAGCTTATGTACATCCTCCCCCTAGCCCCCTCCAAAAGAGGGGGAACGAAAGTTTTAAATTAGGGGGAAGAAAAACTCTTTATAAGCTAAAGTTTACCATATATTTCTAGTATTGTTTTTTCCTTTATGTTATGTCATTAGATCCCGCATCAAGTGCGGGATTAAGATTTAAGGTGGTTATAGCAACGGGGCTCACCTCTTACCATTCCGAACAGAGTAGTTAAGCCCGTTAGCGCAGATGGTACTGCTATCCAGTGGGAGAGTATGTCGCCGCCTTCTTTTAGTAAAACCCAATCTTTTCAGATTGGGTTTTCTTTTTTTATAGGTGCGCCGTGTCCCCCGATAACTATCGGGGTCGTGCCGCAGCCTTCTTTAAATCCCGATTGTGAAAACAGTCGGGATTTTTTTTGCTATTACCATAACTAATTAAAACAAAATAGTTTACCCTCTAATATATTAAAATCCCTTCACATTTTTGTGATGGGATTTTTTTCATACGGTTTTATGGGGACTTAAATTTAGGAAGAATTAAAAGTTTTGTAAATCTGTAAAAATTATCTATATTCATAGGTAATTTAAAACTTAATATTATGAAAATAAAATCTACTCATTTTATTGCTTTTGTCTTAATATGTGTATTAAGCATATCTTTTTCGCTGGAAGCACAAGAGCGCATTGCAGTCATTCAGTCACCAAATGTTGTTTTATTGGATCCCATGAATGGTGACGTTATAGACGCCTCTTTTATTTTATTGGACGCAGGGACACCTAAAGCTCTTATTCAAGTTGGAGATGAAATATGGATATCTTATCAATTAGGAGATAAAATAGAACGTTATGACTTAGACGGTAATTTATTAAGCACAATTGAAGGTGGCATGGACAACATCAAGGGGATGGCGTTAATCAATGAAAGTGAAGTCTGGCTTACAAATGCTGGTGCTCAAAATGGAGCTCCGGATGATGCTATCATTAGATTTGACCTTGACGGAAACAATTTGGGATTCTTTCCAACAGCCGGTGTTTCGGCTTTTGATATTGTAGATAACGGAGATGGCGAAGTTTATATTTCTTATATTGGAGCCAGCACATCCAAAATTGAAAGAAGGGATTATGACGGAAATGTTTTAGGAAATATCCTGGAACCGGGAGTAGTTAATTTTATACAACAAATAGAAATTGAAGAGCCCGATGTAATTCTAGCTGCTGTCTTCAGTGTAATTAGTGGAGGAAATCAAAATGGTTTGTATCGCTTTTCTGAAACAGATGGCTCCATAATTGACTTCTGGAATGAAGGAAATTTAAGAGGTGTGGCAAAATTAGGTAACGGAGAAATTCTTTGGACGAGTGCTGCAGGAGTACATCGATTGGACCCTGCAACAGGAATAAGTACATTGATTTCAGGCGATTCTGCTCAGTTTTTTGGAAGATTAAATCTTGATGGTTGTACCGCGCCACCTGCACCAACTGGAGATACTGAACAGACCTTTAATGAAGGCGCTACCCTAGCAGATATTGTTGTTGATCCCACTGATGTCACTTGGTTTGCTACAGAACCTGATGCGCTTGCAGGGACAAATCCATTACCATTAAGTACTGTTTTAGTAGATGGAGAGACCTATTATGCAGTCAATATTGTTGATGGTTGTTTGAGCGACCCTCTTGCCGTAACAGTAACAATTGCTCTTAGCTTAAATGATTTTGATGATTCAAACTTTAGCTTTCATCCAAATCCAACAAATGATATTCTCTACCTGGATTATAATAAAACTATTTCTGAGGTAGTAATTAGTAATATCTTAGGTCAAGTAGTTAAAGTCCAAAAAGCAAATTCTAAAGCTGTTGAAGTAGATATGTCAACATTATCAAATGCTACATATCTGGTAAAAATTGTTTCTGAAGGTCACTCAAAAACTGTCAAGATAGTTAAACAATAAGAACACTTATAAACCAATAAAAAAAGGATCGCAAATAGGCGGTCCTTTTTGCTTTTGTGACAAATCAATTTTTAGTCAAACATTGATTTCATGATGGTTTTTATTCCTTTGAATGCAAAAAAAACTGCGGCGACAGCAATGATAAGCCCTAAAGGAAAAAACAAATAAAAGGTCGCATTGTCCTTATTTAAAAAACCGAGTGTGATTACATAAGGCCCCACAAACATTAAGGGTAAAGAAAGTGCCATATACTTGATACCGGTCATTAATATTTCTTTGTTTGTGTGATTTTGTTCTTTCATTTATTATTTTTTTGAATATGCTGCTAAAGCGTTTCTCACACTCTTATGTTGCTCTAAAAGTTGGCTTGCCTTTTCTTTGGAAACAGAAAGTTCTTTCACTAGCATTTTTATTCCACGTTCAACGAGTTTGTGGTTGCTCAATTGCATATCAACCATTTTGTTGCCTTTTACCCTGCCTAGTTGGATCATTGTTGCTGTTGTAATCATGTTTAATACCATTTTTTGAGCAGTGCCGGCTTTCATTCTGGAACTTCCGGTAACAAATTCAGGTCCTACAATAACTTCTATGGGAAATTGAGCGGTTTTTGACAAGGGACTTCCTGTATTACAGCTTATGCACCCTGTACCAATATTATTTGAATTGCACTCTTTCAAAGCTCCAATCACATAAGGAGTTGTTCCAGATGCTGCAATACCAATAACAATATCGTTTTCTGAAATTTGATATGACTTTAAATCTTTCCAACCTTGTGTGAGTGAGTCTTCAGCAAATTCCACCGCTTTTCTTATGGCGTTGTCGCCACCGGCAATGAGTCCAATCACCATATCATGTGAGACTCCAAATGTGGGTGGGCATTCACTGGCGTCGAGTATTCCCAGGCGTCCACTGGTCCCGGCTCCAATATAAAAAAGCCTTCCGCCTTGAGCTAATTTTTCGATAACAACTTTTGTTACTAATTCAATTTGAGGAAGGGCTTTCTCAACGGCAAATGCAACGGTTTTATCTTCACTGTTGATGTTTTTGAGCAATTCAGAAACTTTCATTTTTTCCAAATGGTCAAAGTTTGAATCTTGCTCTGTGGTTTTAATAAAATCCATTCCACAAAAATACATATAGTTATTGAACCGTATAAGAAAATGTATAGACTTCTGAAATTCTAAAATAACCTAACGGAAAATTTTCGGAGTTTGTTTGATTTACAATATTTCCTCTCACTGTTGCGGGTTGCGTTTCAAAAGGACCGGCGGGTGCATCACCTTGTTGTAACAGCGTAAAGATGAAGTTATAATTTTGGTCATTAATTCCATAGAGATTAAATCTAACATTATCGCCGGGTTCAATGTCTTCAACTAGATAATATCCAAAAATGAGATTTCCGTTAAAAAATTCATCACTTATAGCATCATAACTATTTCCTTTTTCTGAAATTCCTTCAAAGAAATAATAATTTTCTTCTCCGCCCGGGTCTGAAAAAAAGGCTTTAAGTTCGATATCTTCACCAGAAAACCCGGCATCATCTTTTTGCTCTACAAATTCTATCGGCGAACTTGAGACGAGACGCGTTGAAGCCGTGTAAACTTCATTTTGATAAATGACTTCAAGCGTGTAAACAATATTGGGTTCCGGATTTAGATCTGATATATAGTAACCGTTTTCGCTATATGCGAAAAGAATAACAGTTCCATTTTCGTGGGTTACTGTTACTTGTGCATCTGTAACAACGGGAATTTCAGTATTAAAAAAAGGTGTTGTTGTTGTGAGCCTTACGAATGCCTGAGAACTATCAGGGTCTGCAGGAGCGGTATTGATGGAAGCTTCAATCACAAGTTTTGGGGGTGCTTCATTCAAATCCAAATCAATGACTTCCTCACAGGAAGTGAGAAAAATGGCGAGTATGGGTAGTATGCTCTTTAATGTCTTCATTTTTATAAGCTATTTTTTAAGTGCCCATTATGGGCTTCATTTTCTAAAATTTAAAATTGTAAGTAACGGCCGGAATGATTCCAAAAATGGAAAGCTTCACGGCTTCATTTCGGCCAATGTCTGTGTTTTCTCTGAACGAAACTGATGCGGCATTCATCCGGTTATATACATTGTAAATGCTAAAAACCCATTCGCCTTGCCAGTTTCTGTTTTTATTTTTGGAAGGTGTCAACGTCGCCGAAAGATCCAAGTGATGAAATGCCTGCAATCTGCTGCTGTTTCTGGCTTCAAAAGTGGGGACAACAATACCGTTGTACTCATATTGCCCATCTGGAAAAGTGGCCGGTTGTCCTGTTTGAAAAATAAAATTAGCTCCAAATGTCCATTTTGGGTTTAGTTCATAACTTCCTGTTATAGAAATATCGTGGGTTTTGTCCCAGGCAGAATTGTACCAATCTCCATTGTTGATCCCAATTTCCTGCGGGGTTCTTCCCGGTGTGCGCTGTTCACTTTTAGAAAGTGTATAGGCAATCCATCCCTGAAGTTTTCCGGTGTTTTTTCTGAATAAAACCTCGAGTCCATAAGCTCTTGCTTCCCCTGAAAGAAGTACTTGCTCAATAGCATTATTGGCAATCAAATTGGCATCATCAACATAATCTAATCTGTTTTTTACCTCTTTGTAAAAGGTTTCCACCTCCAGAGAATACTTATCAAAATTTCTGAAATAACCCGCAGCAACTTGGTCTGCAAGTTGGGGTTCAATATATTTTCCGCTTGGAGCATATACATCAAAAGGAGTGGGCGAGGTCGTATTAGAAATTAAATGGATGTATTGAGATGTTCGGTTGTAACTCGCTTTTATTGAAGACTTTTCGTTTAATTCATAAGCAATTGAGAATCGGGGTTCTAAATTTGCAAAAGAGGCTATGGTTTTTCCTCTAGAGATACTTAAGGTATCCAAGGGAGTCGCTTTTTCATAGATACTTAGATTTTCATTGAAAAGAATGGGGTTATCATTTTCATATTCAAGAAAACCAGTTTGCCCTAAACGATTGAAAGTAGAAAACCGCAATCCCGCTTGAATAGCTATTTTATCTGTGATTTGAATTTCTGCATCGAGATAGGCTGCATTTTCAAAAGCATATTTGTCGTCCAATTTCTGAGGGTTGATACCTGAGGTTTCAGTCGTTGGGTTAATCTCACCCGGATTGAATTTGTAATAGATTGAATTGAGACCATAATTGAGTTGCAAACCATCTGAAATGTAGTGTTTGAAGTCATATTTTAGATTAAAATTTCTAATGCCACTATCAAAATCAAATCCCACAAAACTCAATGTGAGTCCATAGTAATAATCAGAATAAATTGCTGAAAGGTTTGAAAATAAATTATCAGAAAACAGATGGTTCCATCTAAGGTTCAAGGTTGTATTTCCAAAGGTGTTGCTAAAACTATCTGAAATTTCAAAAACATCACGACCAAAATATCCGGAAAGATAGATGTTGTTATTGTCATTGAGTTTGTAACTCAACTTGGTGTTTAGGTCATAAAAATAAGCGATATTATCATTGTCAAACAAGGGTAAAAATAAATGGGCATAACTACTTCTACCCCCTAATAAGAAAGAGCCTTTTTCTTTCACGATGGGTCCTTCAACAAGAAGTCGGCTTGCAACAAGTCCAATACCTCCGGTGGCTTTATATTCATTTCGGTTACCGTCTTTTTGATAAATGTCAAGAACTGAAGAAATTCTTCCGCCATAGCGAGCAGGAATTCCGCCTTTGTAAAGTTTTAGGTCTTTAATAGCATCGGGATTGAATACAGAAAAGAAACCAAAAAGGTGAGAAGAATTGTAGAGCGTGGCTTCATCTAGAAGAATTAAATTTTGATCTGCCCCACCACCTCTCACGTTAAAACCGCTGGCTCCTTCACCGGCACTGGTCACTCCGGGTAGTAAAAGCATGGATTTTATCACATCAGTCTCACCCAAAACCACCGGCATTCTCTTGATGGTGTTGATAGACAATGCATTGACACTCATTTGCGGTTTTCTGATGTTGAGACCTTCTACATCCTGTTTTATAACAACTTCATCGAGTGATTCTGTAGTTTCATTCAAAGCAATATCCAGCCTCACGTTTTGATTTAAATCAATTGTTTTGGTGACTTCTTCAAACCCCAAACTACTGAAAATAAACTCATAGGTTCCTTCTTCCAGCGAAATGGAATAAAATCCATATTCATTGGTTATGGTTCCGGTTTTTAATGAAGGAATTAAAATATTGACTCCAATGAGGGTCTCATCTGAAGCGGCTTCAGTAACGGTTCCGCTTAAGGTGAATTTTTTAGTTTGTGCGATTAAATTATCAAATACTAGTAAGCACAATATAATAGCAATCAAGTACTTCTTTTTCAATTTTCTTTTTTAAGCAAAAATAAGGTTTTAAGAGAATTAAGCTGTTAATAAAATCTTATCCTTTATTG
Source organism: Flavobacteriaceae bacterium (assembly GCA_040880345.1). Taxonomy (GTDB): domain Bacteria; phylum Bacteroidota; class Bacteroidia; order Flavobacteriales; family Flavobacteriaceae; genus Planktosalinus. Next base: position 76,286 of record JBBDIQ010000045.1, on the reverse strand, counting down.
GGTTTTTGAAAATGGTTCTATCACGAAAGTTTTCGATAAAAGATTTGCATGGATATGGTTTGATAAATCACAAGGCTGGGTGCGGGATGATTTTCTTTTCTATCTATAATTAAATCCATAAACAAACCTGTCTCGGATAAAACTTCGGTAGGCAAGCATCCAGCTTCCCTCATCCAACACCCAACCAATGATATCAAAAAAGTAATAATCGTTTAAAATTCAAAACTTCGACAAAAATAAGGGTAGTGCCCAAAAAATAAGATTAGACCTAAAAGTAGAATAATTTTGGCACGGCTATTGAAAATAGCATTTCAATAACCAAAAAATCTAAAGTTATGAAAGCAAGATTACTTTTTTCAGCGCTGTTTTTATTTTTGGCTCAGTTAGGATTCAGTCAAAATAAAATAGCTAGTTTGCAGGTAGAGTTTCAGCAAACAAGAGCCAATTATGTGTTTCAACTGGGAAATGAAACCTTTAATGTAAAGAGTAATGTATTGATTATTGATGAATTATCAAGCGGATTTCACCCTGTTGAAATCTTTGAATTTAGAAGAAACAGAAAAATTGTTGTTTACAAAGGCGGAATCAATTTAGCCAGAAAAGCGACTACTTTAGCATTTTTTAATAATGGAGAATTTGAGGTGTTTGGTATTGAACATTACTTTTATGATGATGAAGTGATCATTGAAGAAGTCCCTGTAATTTCAAATGAAATGTTTCAACAATTGAAACGCTCTGTAGAAAATGAATCTTTTGACTCAAGCCGCCTGGAACTGCTTGAATCGACCCTGAAAAACAATTTTTTTACATCAAATCACATAAAAGAATTGATGACGCTTTTGTCTTTTGATTCAGGAAGACTACAGTTTGCGAAGTCAGCTTATACTAGCGTTGTTGATCCGGAAAATTATTTTGTTGTAAGAGACGCTTTTAAATTCTCAAGCAGTAAATCTGCTTTAACAAAACATATTGAGTCACTTCCTGCTAATTGACAGGAGTATTTTTGTAATTAAAAAAGGCTGTCTGATTTTTATCAGACAGCCTTTTGGTTTTCTATGCTTTGAGTTTCTTTAATAGAGCATTAAAGAGTTCATTGGGTCTCAGCTCTTTTTCAGTCAAGCTGGTTTTTGGGTAATAATACCCACCAATGTCAACCGGTTTTCCCTGAATTTTGTTAAGCTCATCGATGATTGTAACTTCATTTTCTTTCATGTCTTTTACAAACACTTGAAAGAGTTCTTTAAGTTCAGTGTCTTTATTTTGATTTGCAAGTTCTTCAGCCCAGTACATTGCGAGGTAAAAATGACTTCCCCGGTTGTCGAGTTCTCCGGCTTTTCTGGAGGGAGATTTGTTGTTTTCCAGATAGTTTTCAGTCGCTTCATCAAGTGCTTCAGCAAGTACAAGTGCTTTTAGATTGTTGTCCTTTTCGCCAAGGTGCTCCAGAGAAACACCCAGTGCTAAAAATTCACCAAGAGAATCCCATCGCAAGTGGTTTTCAGCTAAAAACTGTTGCACGTGTTTGGGTGCAGAACCACCGGCACCGGTTTCAAAAAGACCGCCGCCATTCATCAACGGAACGATCGAAAGCATTTTTGCACTCGTGCCCACTTCAAGAATGGGAAACAAATCTGTTAAATAATCCCGAAGCACATTTCCGGTAACTGATATAGCATCCTTTCCGGCTTTGATTTGTTTTAACGAAAATAAAGTGGCTTGTTCAGGATTCATAATTTGAATATCAAGCCCGGAGGTATTGTGGTCTCTAAGATAAAGATTTACTTTATTGATGAGTTGTGCATCGTGAGCTCTTTTTTCATCCAGCCAGAAGATGGTAGGATTACCTGTTGCTCGTGCTCTGTTAACAGCAAGTTTTACCCAGTCTTGAACCGGAGCATCTTTTACGGTACACATTCTCCAGATGTCTCCTTCTTCAACAGTGTGTTCCATTAAAATTTCACCGGAAGTATTGATTACCTGAACTTTTCCATTTACTTTAATTTCAAAGGTTTTATCGTGAGAGCCATATTCTTCTGCTTTTTGAGCCATTAAACCCACATTGGAAACACTTCCCATAGTGGTTGGGTCAAAAGCGCCATTTTCTTTACAAAAATCGATTGTTGCTTGATAAACAGATGCATAACTACTATCCGGAATGACGGCTTTGGTGTCCTGCGGATTTCCTTGTGCATTCCACATTTTTCCTGAAGTGCGAATCATCGCAGGCATAGAGGCATCGATAATTACATCACTCGGCACGTGAAGGTTGGTAATTCCTTTATCTGAATTGACCATAGCCAGTGAAGGGCCCTTATCATAACAGTGCTTGATGGTACTTTCTATTTGAGATTTTTCAGTAGATGTTAATAGGTCTAATTTGGAAACCAAATCACCAAACCCATTGCGGACATCAACACCAACTTTATCCAGTAAATCATTGTGCTTTTTGAAGACATCATCAAAAAATAACTGAACTGCATGACCAAAGATAATGGGGTCTGAAACCTTCATCATTGTGGCTTTCATATGAAGTGAAAACAAAACATCTTTTGCTTTGGCATCATTAATTTGATTTTTTAGAAAATCAATCAAAGCTTTTTTGCTCATATATGTACCATCAATTATTTCACCTTGAAGAACTTTTATGTCACTTTTTAAAGTGGTGGTTTTTCCGGAGTGATCAATATGTTTGATGGTCAAGTTGTCGTTTTGCGAAAGTGTTAGTGATTTTTCATTAGTGAAAAAATCACCATCATTCATTGTGGCAACATGAGATTTGGAATCTTTGCTCCATGCACCCATAGAATGCGGGTGTTTTTTGGCGTAATTTTTTACTGCTTTGGGTGCCCTTCGGTCTGAATTTCCTTCTCGCAAAACAGGATTTACAGCGCTTCCTTTTATTTTGTCATAACGGGATTCTATTTCTTTTTCTTTTTCATTTTGAGGGTCTTCGGGATAATCAGGCAGTGCAAATCCTTTGGACTGCAATTCTTTTATGGCCTCAACAAGTTGAGGAAGAGAAGCGCTAATGTTAGGAAGTTTGATGATGTTGGCCTCTGGAGTTTTAGCAAGATTTCCGAGTTCTTCGAGATCATCATTTATTTTTTGATTTTCAGTTAAATAATCAGGAAATTTAGCAAGTATGCGACCTGCAAGTGAAATGTCTCGTGTTTCTAATTTGATTCCGGCAGGGGCTGTAAATGCTTGAACAATAGGTAAAAATGAATAAGTAGCCAGAGCGGGAGCTTCATCAGTTTTGGTATAGATGATCGTAGATTGTTTTGTCATGAAAAAGGATTTTTATAAAAAAATTGATATGGTAAAATAATCACCTTGACAAGGTATCAAGGTTTGCAAATATAAGCATTTAGAACTCCTTTTAAAAGTTCAGAAAACGATTATTTTCTACAGTTGTCTTCTAAAATTTACATAGGAAATAAAACCGAAAAGGAGTAACTTTGAAGAACTCCTGGTTCAATTATGCAAAAAAGTATTAAACATATACAAATACGACGACAAAAGTCAACTAATTTTTCATCTCAGGAAGATGTTGTCGCTGTAGAAGAACCGCTTGAAATTCAAGTGCAAGAATTTGGAGCTAAAGCTGCACAATCCATTTCTGTAACAATGCGCACACCAGGTAATGATGAAGCATTGGCTTTGGGGTTTTTATTCACTGAAGGGCTTCTTAAAAACTACAATCAGGTAAAAGCCGTATTTCCATTTGGTGAAAATAAGGTGGTGGTTCAGTTAGAGGAAGGAGTCAAAATTCAACTTGACAAAACCGAACGCAATTTTTACACCACCAGCAGTTGTGGTGTTTGCGGAAAAACAAGTATCGAAGCCATAAAAACCAATTCACAATTTCATGTCTCAACTTCTGAAAAACCATCAAAAGAGCTTTTATTTGGATTGCAAGAAACGCTTTCAAATCAACAATCTTTGTTTGGTCTTACCGGAGGTATTCACGCTGCAGCTTTGTTTGATTTTTCCGGAAAACTCCTTTTTATTCAGGAAGACGTGGGCAGACATAATGCGTTGGATAAACTTATTGGAGTGGTATTTGAAAATGAGAAACTGCCCTTAAAAAGTGAAATTCTCCTACTCAGTGGCCGCGCCAGCTTTGAGCTCATTCAAAAAGCTGTGATGGCAGGAATTGGCGTCATTGCTGCGGTGGGTGCACCTTCAAGCCTTGCCGTCGAGCTGGCAAAAGAACACAATCAAACGCTCATTGGCTTTTTAAAGAAGGATGGTTTTAATGTCTATTCAGGCGAAATTTCTTAACAAAAATCTTTGTAGATATTTTCTTATCTTTGGTAGTAACCTAAAGTTTTGCCTGTTATGTCTAAAAATTTGAGTGAATTATCTGCCAGAAAAGGATTGGAAGACAATCTTTTTGATAAAATGGGCAAACTCGCCAGGCAAACCGGCACACCCTCTTCTGAAAGTTTGGAACAGTTGGCTCAGGAATTTTTAATTGGAAAAGCCAACACTTTTGGCACCGCTTCCTTCTATGATTTTATGAAGCCGGAAAACAAAGGTAAAAAAGTATATGTATGCAATGGTACCGCTTGTGTTTGTGCGGGCACTCAAGACGGCGTCATTGAGCGTTTAAAGCAACATTTTAATGAAGACGAAATTGGTCATATGACCTGTTTGGGTCGTTGTCACGAAAATAGTGCCTATCACTATCAAGGAAAGAATTATTCAGGTGTTGACCTGGATCATTTTTTCAAGGATGCCTCAAAAACGCTTCCAAACCGAAAAGACAATTACGTTGTAAAAAGTAACGGAAAGGCCATTTTAACCAAACCGTTCACTTCCATTGAAAACTATTATGCTCCCTTTAAAGAAGCCCTAAAAAAAGAACCGATTGCCGTTTTAAAAGAAATTAAAGATTCAAATGTTCGGGGTAGAGGCGGTGCCGGTTTCCCAATGGGACTCAAACTCGAGTTTTGCCGAAACGCACCAAGCGATGTAAAATTCATTATTTGCAATGCAGATGAAGGAGACCCTGGCGCTTATTCAGACAGGTATTTATTGGAAGAGCGACCGCATTCGGTGCTTTTTGGGATGTTGATTTCAGGATATGTTACAGGTGCTTCTTATGGGGTTTTATACATTAGAGCAGAATATCCAGAATCGATTTCCATTGTTCAGGAGGCTATCAATACACTTAAAACTGCCGGACTTTGCGGAAAAAATATTCAAAATAGCGAATTTGATTTTGAATTTAAAATTATTCAGGCACAAGGTTCTTATATCTGTGGTGAGGAAACGGCACTTATCAACTCCATAGAAGGGCAGCGACCTGAAGTGCGGGTTCGGCCGCCTTTTCCGGCACAACAAGGTCTCTTTAATAAACCCACCCTCGTTAATAATGTAGAAACACTGGCAACCGTTCATCACATTTTGGAGAACGGAGGTGCCAACTGGAAAGCCTTGGGAACAGAAAAATCCTCAGGAACCAAACTCATCAGTCTGGACAGTTTTTTCAATACTCCGGGAATTTTTGAAGTCGAAATGGGAACACCGCTCGCCGAAGTTGTTTATGAATTGGGTGGTGGTTTTAAATCTCCCGTCAAAGCCTTGCAAATAGGTGGTCCGCTTGGCGGATTGGTGCCCATCCATAAAATTGAGGATTTACAAATTGATTTTGAATCGTTTTCACAAAACGGATTCCTTTTAGGTCACGCTTCAATTGTATGTGTGCCTGAAAATTTCCCCATTCTGAAATTTATTGAACATTTGTTTGATTTTGCATCTTATGAAAGCTGTGGAAAATGTTTCCCTTGTCGTTTAGGCACGAAAAGAGGTCAGGAAATGGCACTCAAAGCCTTTACATCAGATTATAAAATTGACCGTGTTTTGTTTGATGATTTACTCACCACATTGGAAAAAACATCCCTTTGTGCACACGGCGGCGGGATTCCGCTTCCTGTGAGAAATGCACTCACTTATTTTGAGAGTGAGTTGAAACACTATTTTAATTAAAAAAGCTTAGGTTATGAAAACAGCTTTTATCAACAATATTCCTTTTGAAATTAAAGAAGGAGAAACCATTTTATCTTTTTTGAGAAGACATAAAGGGCAGCAAGCAGTTCCCACACTTTGCGATGCACCCAACCTTGATCCCTTTGGTTCTTGCAGGGTTTGTTCAGTTGATGTGGCTTTTGAAGAAAACGGAAATGCAAAAACCCTGGCTTCCTGTCACACGCCCATAGTCGAAGGACAGTACATCTACCCCGATTCAAAATCCATTCAGTCGTTACGAAAAAATCTCATTGAACTCGTTTTAACAGACCACCCTTTAGATTGCCTCACTTGTGAAGTAAACGGAAACTGTGAATTGCAAACCGTCGCGGCACAAGTTGGTATTCGAGATGTGCGTTATCCGGAAGGAGAAACTCATTTACACAAACAAAAAGATTTGAGCCACCCTTACATGACTTCAGACCTTTCCAAATGTATTAATTGTTACCGTTGTGTAAGAGCTTGTGACGAAGTGCAGGGAGAGTTTATTTTAAGCATGTCGGGCCGTGGCTTTGATTCTCATATTATCAAAGGAATCGACCAAAGTTTTATGGACTCAGACTGTGTGAGCTGTGGCGCTTGCTCGCAGGCTTGTCCAACTTCGGCAATTTCAGATATTTTTCAGTCCAAAGCCATTGCTGCCACTGATGTAACACGAACTATTTGCACCTATTGTGGCGTGGGATGTAATCTGGATGTTTCCACTCGAAGTGGAGAAATATTGAGCATTCAGGCGCCTTATGATGCAGAGGTCAACCAAGGACATACCTGTTTGAAAGGGCGTTATGCTTTTAAATTTTACGATCATCCTGATCGCTTGGATGCCCCTATGATTAAACGAAATGGGGCTTTTGAAAAAGTTAGCTGGGACGAAGCCTACGATTACATAGCCGGAAAATTAACCCACTTTAAAAATGAGTTTGGACCCGATTCCATCGCCGGAATTTCCTCTGCCCGCTGTACCAATGAAGAAAATTATTTGATGCAGAAATTCATCAGAGCAGTCATTGGAACTAACAATATTGACGGATGTGCGCGGGTGTGTCATTCACCCACTGCACTGGGAATGCAAAGAACCTTTGGAACCGGTGCAGCCACAAACTCCATTGATGATATCAAAGACACCAATTGCATCCTCGTCATTGGTGCAAACCCCACTGACGCTCACCCGGTGACCGGAGCAAAACTCAAACAGTTTGCTATGAAAACCGGAAATGTTTCCATCGTCATCGACCCGCGACGCACAGAACTGGCAAAATATGCCACCTATCACATCCCGTTAAGACCCGGAACCAATGTTGCCGTGTTGAATATGATGATGTATTATATCATTGAGGAAGGACTCGTCGATACCTTGTTTATTGAAACGCGCACAGAAGGTTATGATGACTTCATTAAGGAACTAAAAGCAATCGACTTAGACCACATTGAACAGGTGAGTGGTGTTGACAGAAATCTTGTAAAAGAAGCTGCAATCGCTTACGCGAAAGCGCCTAACGCAATGTCATTTCACGGTTTGGGAGTTACTGAACACTCTCAGGGCACATTCACCGTAATGCAGATAGCTGATTTAGCCTTGCTCACCGGAAATATTGGTAGAAGAGGCGTGGGCGTAAATCCGTTGCGCGGTCAAAACAACGTGCAGGGAAGTGCAGATATGGGTGTTCAGCCGCATCAAGGCGCTGGTTATTTAGACATCACAAAACCTGAAGTTAACAAACGTTACAATACGTTTTATGGAGTTGAAGTGCCTAGTCATATTGGTTATAAAATCCCTGAAATGTTTGATGCGGCACTCAAAGGAAAACTCAAAGCCCTTTGGGTGATTGGTGAAGATATTGTTCAAACAGACCCAAACACACAAAAGGTCATTAATGCCCTGGAAAATACAGACTTAGTGATTGTTCAGGAATTGTTTATGACTGAGACGGCAAAATATGCTGATGTGGTTCTTCCCGGAGCATCCTTTTTAGAAAAGAGTGGCACATTTACCAATGGTGAACGACGTGTTCAAGCCGTAAGACAAGTTGTAAAACCCGCCGGAAGGGCAAAGGCAGATGGGCAAATTATTGTAGATATAATGAACAGAATGGGCTATCCACAACCGGCGTATGACCCCAAAACAATGTTGGAAGAAATTTCGCAAATCGTTCCATTTTTTGAAGGGATTACCTGGGAAAATTTAGGCAAAAACGGAAAACAATGGCCGGTTGCCAAAGATGGAACAGATACTCAAATTCTGCATAAAGAAACTTTTAAAATAGGGAAAGGCCAATTTATTTTTAAACCCTGGCGCGAAACCCAAGAGTTGGTAGAAAACGCAAAAGACTATCCATACATCCTCACCACAAACCGTGAACTGGAACATTACAATTGTGGCGCGATGACTCGCAGAACATCCAATGAAGAACTACTGGGAGACGACTACCTGATGATTCACCCCGCAGATGCCTCAACACATTTTATTTCTGAAGGAGATACTGTTTGTGTGGAGTCACCGCGTGGAAAAGTGGATGTCAAAGCCCGAATCACAGACGAGGTTAAACAAGGAGTGTTGAGTACCACTTTCCATTTTCCTGAAATAATGATTAATATGATTACAGGTGATGTTCACGACTCTGAAGCCAAGTGTCCCGAATATAAGGTGGTTGCTGTGCGCATTAGAAAAAGCAAAGGAAAATTTAAGCAACTGGCCGGGCAGGATTAAGTGATTTATTTACAGAAATATAATTAGTTACTGTTAAAGAGCATCCCGTCTACAAAATCTTACGTTTTGAGTTGTTGAGAAGAATTTTTAATGATAGCTGGCAACCACAGGATGCTCCCCAAGTTTTGGGAGTGCCTGAGTGGGGCTGGCACTTTTGAAGGTGGTTATGTCGGTTCAAATGGGGGTGAGTTTATTGTTAATCTATTTTAAAACAAATGATGGAAAAGGTTTTAAACAAATTTCACTATTGTGTTTTTTTGATGTTAAATAAATTTCATTTGTTTAACAATAAGTTTAATCCTGTTTTATTTTTATATAGACTGCCTTATTATAGAAAAAAGCATAAAGAGAAAAACTTTGACCCTGTAAAAGTTCAAAATGAGTTATGGATGAATAAGAAAAATGGAATTAATTTATGGTTAGCAGAAGTAGTTTTAGGTTCTGTGGTAATGTGTGTTTTTATTAGTTTTTATTTTATCGTAACTAGAACATTAAATATCAAAAATAAACCTTGGTTATTTGTCATCTTTTTTATAGCTATTAGCACTTATATTACATATCAAAATGTTTCTAAAAATGACAAATATCTAAGTCACTATAAAAATTTTGAACATTGGAACAAAATAAAAAAAAGAAAATATATGCTTTTAAGCATCATAATCATTATATGTGCTATAGCATTACTTTTTGCTAGTATTTTCATTTCTGTTAATTAATACAAATTCAAGGTATTGAGCAGTAATCAATCAGATGTGTTGACGCTTTGTTTTTAAGTATTTGATTTCTTGTAAATCAATATTTAAGCCTGAAGTTATAAAAAATTTAAAAAGCATTCAGTAACCCCCGATACCGCACAATTGCAACCTAAATCCGTAATTTATACTTAAATACTCACACTCCCAGGAATTCAAAAGCATCGTCTCAAAACCCTCTAAATGACAAAAGCCATCCGCCTCGGGAGGTGGATGGCTTTCTTGATAATAATTCGTTACCGACTCATCTTGCGATGACAAGACAGGATCATTATGAGTCCTGTATCGTGAATTACCTCACTGGATTAAAACCGTCATTTAACGGCCCGTAAGGGCATTTAAACTTGATTTTATCCTGACTCTTACATTCTCATACCAGAGCTGAATTTCGGAAAACCCAGATAGTACTCAGGCAAACGGTAAAAGTCATCATAAAGTAAGACACTTTGTCAAAAAATACATTTCAATTTAGTGTTAACTGCTTCAAACTGTATTTGTAAATAAAACAACTCTTTGCCGGTTCATCTTGCGATGACAAGACAGGATTATTACAGATCCTGTACCGTGAACTATTTTACGGATTTCAACGTGCGATTTTAAATCATCAGTCCGAAAACTGCTTTTCAAAATCAACATTTCATCCACGCTTTTTTATTCTAGTGCCAAATCGGTAATCCTGAGATTTGAATTGGCATTTCAAGCAAATAAAAAAGTTTGACAAAGAACTTAAATTAAGATCAAAATACATTTTCAATTTAGTGTTAACTGCTTCGAATTGTAATTTTGATATTCAAATATAGTGTCTCCTTTTTAATATGCAAATTTTTTAGGGGATTACAAGTCAACAACTTATTCACCGGGGTTATCAACAATAGTTCATAAAAAAAGCCTCGTTGAACGAGGCCTTATTTTTACTGATGGTAAAGAAAAAATTAACTTCTTTTTTCTCTGATTTTTGCTTTTTTACCGGTAAGTTCTCTGAAGTAGAAAATACGTTTTCTGCGAACACTACCTTTTTTGTTGATTTCAATTTTTTGCAATGCAGGGAGGTTGATTGGGAATATACGTTCTACACCCACGTCTCCAGACATTTTTCTAATGGTAAAGGTTTGAGAAGAACCGGTTCCTCTTAACTGAATCACAACTCCTCTAAAGAACTGTGTTCTTGTTTTTTCACCTTCTCTAATTTCATAATATACAGTGATGGTATCACCGGCACTAAATTTTGGGAATTCTTTTTTGGTAACGAATTCGTCCTGTACAAATTTTACTAAATCTTCCATTGTTACTTGTGTTGGAATTAAAATCAAAACAACATGCACGATTTTCGCCAGAGGTTGAAGTGATTGCATTTTTCAATGCGGGTGCAAATATAAATATTTAAATTTAATATTTCAGTCTTACTGAACAATTATTCGTTCAATAAATCAGGTCTTTTTTGTTGGGTTCTTTTGTAAGCTTCTTCTTCCCGCCATTCTTCAATTTTTGGTGTGTTGCCGCTCAATAAAATTTCAGGGACTTTCCATCCCTTGTATTCGGAAGGTCTCGTATAAATGGGCGGAGCCAGCAAATCATCCTGAAACGAATCTGTCAAAGCGCTTGACTCATTCCCCAATACACCGGGAATTAACCGAATGATGGTATCACATAAAACGGCAGCTCCCAGCTCGCCGCCACTCATTACATAATCGCCAATTGAAATTTCTTTGGTGATAAAATGATCTCTCACACGCTGGTCTACTCCCTTGTAATGTCCACAGAGTATGATGAGATTTTCCTTTAATGAAAGCTGATTTGCCATTCGTTGTTTCAAGGTTTCACCATCCGGAGTCATATAAATCACCTCATCATAACTGCGCTCACTTTTTAATTGACTGATGCATTTGTCAATAGGTTCAATCATCATAACCATTCCGGCACCGCCACCAAACTGATAGTCATCCACCTGCTTGTAATTATCTGTGACATAATCTCTCAGGTTGTGAAGGTGAATTTCAACCAGTCCTTTTTCGATGGCTCTTTTTAAAATGGAAGCCTCAAAAGGACTTGAAAGTAATTCAGGTAAAACGGTGATGATGTCGATTCTCATGGGTTTCGGGTTATCCTCCCCCTAAATCCCCCTCCAAAAGAGGGGGACATTTACAGGGTTTAGGTTTTAAGACTTTAAACTTCGATATTCATTATTCTATTTCGGGCCCCGCCCACCGTAGATTTATCGAATGTGGGTTCATTTCAAAATTTAAAATTCAAGGTTAAAAAAATACTCATAGACTCACAAACTCCAAAACTCACCTCTAAAAAACTCACCACTAATAATACGTATAACGTCTTACCTTAGCAATGTATTTTGCCAAACGAATGACTTGGTGGCTGTATCCATACTCGTTGTCATACCAAACATAAAGCACGGCATTTTTTCCGGCTTCGTTGACGATGGTTGCATTGCTGTCAAAAATTGCAGGAGCTGAAGTTCCCACAATATCACTGGAAACCAACTCGTTGTTCAACGAATATTTTATTTGTTCAACGAGGTCACCTTCCAATGCATATTTTTTAATCGCGGAGTTGATGCCTTCTTTTGAAGTTTCGGTTTTAAGCTCTAAATTCAAAACAACTAAAGAGCCGTTTGGAACTGGAACTCTGATGGCATTTGAGGTAAGTTTTCCGGCCAATTCAGGAAGGGCTTTCGCGACAGCGCTACCGGCACCGGTTTCGGTAATCACCATATTTAATGCTGCTGCACGACCCCTACGGTATTTTTTGTGCATATTGTCAACCAGGTTTTGGTCGTTTGTGTATGCGTGAATGGTTTCCAAATGGCCTTGAACAATCCCGAAAGTATCTTCTATGGCTTTCAATACCGGTGTAATGGCATTGGTCGTACAGGATGCTGCCGAAAAGATGGAAACTTCATCAGGGTTGTAATCATTTTGATTCACACCGTGAACAATATTGGGCACTCCTTTTCCGGGAGCAGTTAGCAATACCTTAGAAGCACCTTTTGACTGAAGGTGGCGACCTAACTCTTTATCATCTCTGAAAGCACCGGTATTATCAATCACCAATGCATCGTTTATCCCATATTTTGTATAATCAATTTCTTCAGGGGCGTTTGCTGAAATCATATGAACGGTCGTGCCGTTTATTAGGAGTGCTTTGTTTTCTAAATCAGTTTGAACCGTGCCCATAAAATCGCCGTGAACAGAATCATACTGTAGCAAGGAAGCTCTTTTTTCAAGAACACTTTGATCAACTGTGCCTCTGGTTACAATAGCTCTGAGTCGCAACTGACTCCCTTTTCCGGTTCGTGCCATTAACTCACGGGCAAGTAGCCTGCCAATGCGTCCAAAACCATAGAGTACTACATCTTTTGGCTTTTTACTTTTTTCTTGAGAAGCATTTTTTAGTTTATCTGAAACAAAAGCCAGTGCATCACTGTATTTGTCATCTTCAAGGTGAAATTCATAAGTGAGTTTGCCAATATCTAATTTTGCAGGTGGAAGGTCAAGCATTTTGATGGCTTGAGCAATTTCAACCGAATCAAAAATAGAAATGGGTTTTTGAACAAATTCACCGGCATACTCATGCAGGTTTAAAATTTCGCTCACATTTTTGTCAATCAGTTGATTTTTGAATAAGACGAGCTCGATGGATTTATCATACCAAAGGTCGCTGATGATTTTAATAAATTCGACTGAAGCACGTCTTCTATCGGCCTGAAAAGAAAGTTCTTTTTCATAAACTTCTTGATAACTCATAGCAGTGTTGTTAAAGGGTTAGGTGTGAATTAAAATTTGGTGCAAAATTAGTTATTTCAAACGTTTTAGTAAAGTATATTTCAAAAAATAACTACCTCATTAAACTTTGATTTTCAATGAGGTAGCTTCAATTATTTCAGAATGGGAAATTATCTGAAAATAAAGGTGTTTGTTTCTCCCTTTTGATCGATAAAAGTAATTTTGATGGGAGTGTTTGGGTTTCTGCTATTCATAATTGTTTTTACATCATCAATATCCTGAATGTTTTCATCGTTGATTTTTGTAATAACAATGCCGGAAAGATTGTACTGTGCCATATCTCTTGAGAGCGGGCGGGTTACAATCACACCATTTTTTGCACCAATGGTTTTGAGTTCTTCTTTATTGATATTTTTGACTTCCAGACCCAGACTTTCTATTTCATAGGTTTCCAGTTTGACAAGCGTTACGGGTATGATTTTTTCTTTTCCGTTGCGCTCAATAAGAACACTCACTATATCGTTGGGTCTTTTTGTGCTTAAATAGCCCGATAAATCAGAAAATTTAGTGATTTTGATTTGATCTAGCTTTTTAATGATATCTCCCTTTTTAATCCCGCCAAGATCGGCACCGCTTCCTTTTTCAACTTCGGCAATATAGACACCCTGAATTTTGTCGATGCCCATTTCTTTGGCTTGGTTTGAATTTGTGTTTAATACTTGAATTCCTAAAATGGCACGTTGCACATTGCCAAATTCCAGAATGTCTTCAACCACTTTTCGGGTAATGTTTGAGGGAACTGCAAAAGAGTACCCAATAAAAGCTCCGGTTTGAGAACTGATAGCTGTATTGATACCCACAAGTTCGCCGTTGACGTTCACCAAAGCGCCTCCGCTATTTCCGCGGTTTACAGCGGCATCGGTTTGAATAAACGATTGCGGATTCCCATCAAATTCGTTGAGGTTTCGTGCTTTGGCACTTACAATTCCGGCGGTGACCGTTGAAGTGAGATTAAAGGGGTTTCCCACTGCCAACACCCATTCTCCAACTTTTATTGCATTTGAATCTGCAAAAGGAATATAGGGCAAATCGTTTTCAGATTTTATTTTTAACAGCGCAATATCTGTTTTGGGGTCCGTACCAACAAGCTCAGCGTCATACGATTGGTTATTGTTGAGAACGACTTCAATTTCTGAAGCATTGTCAATCACGTGATTGTTTGTCACGATATAACCATCGGGACTGATGATGACACCACTTCCGGAGCCTACAATTTCGTGTTGTTGACCTCTTCCATACAGATATTCAAAAATATTTGTAGGCGCAGTAGCAATCGTTCTGTTTTTAATGTGTACAACTGCATGAACGGTTTTTTCTGCAGCGAATGTGAAATCCAGATTTGTTCCTTCAACAAAACTTGGGCTGTTGAAACTTGTGGGAATAATTGAAGAAGTTTCTGTCGGCAGGTATGAAGTAGAAGGGTTTTCTTCTATAAAATATTTATAGCCACCCAATGTAATCACTCCCGAAAATAGCGCGATGATAAATAAATTTGCAATTTTTTTCATAGTTCTATTTTTATTTGTTTGACTTTAATAACGTAAAATTAAAAGTTGTATTTATTCTAAAAATGCTTTTAACGAGTAATTAACAGCAAAAAAATTGTTAATGAAGTAATTTGAACTTTTTGCGTTTAAGCGAAAATTAGCTATTTTTTGTTCATTTGAAAGCTTTTTTGAGTTGCATCCGCCTTTGGCGGACGGAACGAAAAAAAGATGAAAAAGGGGCAAAAAAGCGCAATTTTTTAGCAAATGGGAAAAATTTAAATCACTTCAATTCCCTTACCTTTGTATTTATGAAGTTTTCGTTTTATAAATATCAGGGCACAGGGAACGATTTTGTCATAATAGACAATCGTCAATTATTTTTTTCCAAAAATAATACCAAACTCATAGCACAAGTATGTGACCGAAAATTTGGCATAGGAGCTGACGGTTTGATACTTCTTGAAAACCACCCTACACTCGATTTTAATATGGTTTATTACAATGCAGACGGGCATCAAAGCTCTATGTGTGGCAATGGCGGTCGATGTTTGGTTCATTTTGCAAACTTCCTGAACATTATAGAAAACAAAGCAGTTTTTGAAGCTATTGATGGCATTCACACCGCACAAATTGATGACGATATTGTTTCTTTAAAAATGAATGATGTACCGTTAGTACAACTAGAAAAGGATTATACGTTTCTGGATACAGGTTCGCCACATCATGTGACAATTTGTGAGTCCCTAGATCAACTTGATATTCAAACCGAAGGAGCAAGACTGCGCAACAATTTGTATGGAAAAGAAGGGGCCAACATTAACTTTGTAAAACAAGTTGATGAAAATACCTTTAGAGTGCGTACCTATGAACGCGGTGTTGAAGCAGAAACGCTATCTTGTGGCACCGGTGTCACAGCTGTAGCTATAGCAATGCACGCGAATGGAAACTCTTCTTTAAACGAAATCAACTTAAAGACCCCGGGAGGTGACTTAAAAGTGCAGTTTCAAAAGGAGGGAAGTCATTACACAAATATTTATTTAATTGGGCCTGCCGTGCAGGTTTTTAAAGGAGAATGGAAATGATTACAGGAAAAAAAATAAAACTAAGAGCGTTGGAGCCCAAAGATTTGGACTTTCTGTATGAAATAGAAAACAATACTTCATTTTGGGAATATGGAACGACCCAAACGCCCCTTTCCCGATTTGTTCTTAAAAAATACCTCGACAATGCCCTACGGGATATTTATGAAGTCAAGCAACTGCGGCTTGTAATCACAAACCTGGAGGATGTTATGCTTGGACTTATTGACCTGTATGATTTTGATCCAAAAAACAAAAGAGTGGGTGTAGCCATTATCATTGCCGAAGAAAAAAACAGAGGAAAGGGTTTTGCATTGGAAGCCATCAATTTACTATGTGACTATGCCTTTTCTCAACTGGCTGTTCACCAGGTATATGCAAACATAGGTGAAGACAACACAAAAAGTATGGCACTGTTTGAAAAAGCAGGTTTCAAAAAATCTGGTTTAAAAAAAGATTGGAATTTTTATGCCGGAGCGTTTAAGGACGAAGTGTTGTTTCAAAAGTTTAATAAATAAACTCAAAATATATCTTATCAAGTGTTTTTTAAATTTCTAAAAAAGTACAAGTCCAATCTCATTTTTGGCGTATTTATTCTTTTGTTGATTATTCCGCAAACGCGAATGCCCATTCAGGTTTTTGTTCAACGCATCATTGCTTTTAGCCCTTCAACCCTTTCTGAAGAAAAAAGAGTTTCTCTTACCGACTTTTCCTGGAATTTAAGGGAGATAAATGGAGCGAATGCAAACTTGAACGCATCCAAAGAAAAGGTGATTTTGATTAATCTTTGGGCAACCTGGTGCCCACCTTGTGTTGCTGAAATGCCCTCCTTGCAGGCACTTTATGATGATTATGGTGACCGTGTAGATTTTTATTTCGTTTCAAACGAAAAAAGTGAAATCATTGCTAAATTTCTTCAGAAAAACAACTACACTTTTCCGGTTTATCAATCTTTGGAATCGCCACCTGCCGGGCTTCAATCAAATGCACTGCCTACCACTTATGTGATTGATAAAAAAGGAACCATTCTTATCAAAAAAACCGGAGTAGCCGATTGGAACAGTAAAAAAATGAGGGCTTTACTGGAAGATTTGCTTTCTGCTGAAGATTAACTGTAAACAATCAATCGATTATCAATAGTTAAGTTCTCAAATCCAACTTCTTTTTGAATCCATTGCAATGATTTTTCTGTGTAAAATATCACATGCGTGGGGTCATTTTTGTAGTACCAATTTCCAAAAGCAGATTGATTTCTAAAAATATCGGTCATACAGTAGAGTTTGCCTTGAGGTTTGAGGAGGTTTTTTAGACGCTGAAATTCCTTGAGGGGTTGGTGAAAATGTTCTATAACTTCGCAGCACACTATATAATCATAGTGCTGTTCAAGTACAGAGGTGTCAGGATGAAAAAAAGGATCATACAGGTTCAAATGATAGCCGTTGTCATTAAGTACTTTTGTTATGACAGGCCCTGTGCCGGCACCAAAATCAAGTCCTAAACTGTTTTGAGGCTCAAAGTCTGCTTGAACGGCATTGGTGATGGGGGAAACAAATTTTTGATATCTGGGGTCGTTAACATCGTTGTTGTGACTTTCATAACGTTCAATTTCTATAGAATCATTGGGAAAAGTATCCGAACTTCTCACAATAGAACCACAACAATTACAATCATAAAAGCGATGCGGATTTTCAATGTAAATGGGCTCTGATAATTTGGATTTACAGAGAATGCAGTTCATTTATTAAGAAATAAGAATTGGGTTATAATAAATTAAACAAATACAGGAGATTACATAACCTCCTTTAATTTTTTTAATTTTTCTTTCCAGAGCTCAAGCTCGTCTTTATGACGCTGTATGTTTTTATGAACTTCTTTTACCAACGGGTTTTTATCATCAACATGTTGGAAAAACCCAAGATTGTTTTCCAGTTGGTTGATTTCTTGCTTTACCTCGTCAATCTTTTTTGTGATGAAAAAGCGTTCATTTTGAATTTTTCTTTCATCATCGTGAGAGGTGATGTTGTTTAATTTATTGTCATACTTGAGAAGCTCAATTTCTTTTTTACTCATATCGAGTTTTTTGAAAAGGCCATCAATTACTTTATTAAACTTTCCTTCAATATTTTTTTTGTTAAAGGGAACGCGACCTATTTCTTTCCAGTTTGCGATTTTCTCTTTTACAAACTTTAAATCTTCTTTTGGTTTTTCTGTGAGTTCAAAAGATTTTAATTCTTCAAGCAGGGCATTTTTTAACTCCAGTGCTTTCACCTCTTCTTCATTTTCCTTATTGCGGTCTGCGTGAAGTCTGTCAAAATAGTGGTTACAGGCTGCTTTGAATTTTTTCCAGATTTTATCACTGTCTTTTCTGGGAACGTGACCAATTTGCTTCCAGTCATTCTGGATTTTTTTCATTAAAGGAGTTACGACATTAAAATCGTCACTGTCTTTATTTTCTTCAGCAATTTTGATGAGTTCCTGTTTTTTGGCAAGATTGGAAAATTGTTCTTTTTTTTGATTTTTATAAAATTGGTTTTTCTTTTTATTAAAATTTCGAACAGATGTTTTGAAAGCAGTCCAGGTTTCCTCATTGTTTTGAGAGGGCACCTTGCCTGCATTGAAAAATTGATTTCTCAATTCTTCCAACGTTTTGATTCCGTTTTGCCAGGCTTGATGACTGTCTTTGGTATTTTGGGTTAAGAGATTGATTTTATTGATTATTTCAGTTTTGACTTCAAGATTTTTTTCAAAATCCTTTTCAATTTCTTTTTGGTGTTCTGCGCGTTTGTCGTGAATTACTTTGGTTGCAGCACTAAAACGATCCCAAACTTCGTCACGGTACTCTTTGGCTACAGGTCCTGTGTCTTCTTTCCACATTTTGTGGAGCATTTGCAATTCTCTAAAAGCTTTGTTGATGTTTGTTTCATCAGCGAGTTCCTCAGCTCTGTTAATGATTTTTAGTTTTTGTTCTAAGTTGTGCTTAAAATCTAAATCACGAAACTCTCTGTTGAGGTGAAGGAAATCATAGAAATTCTCAACGTGGTGATGGTAATTGTTCCAAACGGTATTGTAACCGTCACGTGGGATAGGCCCTGCCTCTCGCCAGCGTTCCTGAATGTCTTTGAAGTGTTTGTATGTGGTGTTTATATTTTCTTCAATGCTTATGAGACCTTTTAACTCTTCAATGAGTGCAAGCCGTTTTTGTAAATTGGCTTGAAGGTCTTTTTTAAGGGTTTTGTAGTAATTGTTTCGTTTTTCACGATATTCAAAGTGCAATGAATTGAATTCGTTTTTTATGGGAGAGGTGTAATGAAAATCAATAATATTTCCGCCTTGGGCTAGAAATTCTTCTTTTTTCTCATTTAATTCTTCATCAAATTGACTGTTGAACTCATTTCTAATTTCTTCAACTTCTTTTTTAATATCCTGAATTTTACCTGTCTTGAGACTATTTTTTAAGGCTTCCACAAGCTCTTTTTGAGTCATACTGTGGTAGTCTATGGATTTTTTATCATCAGAATCTTCAGTTTCATCATTTTCATCGTCCTCATCAGAAGAGGAAACTTCTTCTTCATCTTCAGTTTCATTTGATATGGAAGTATTGTTTTCTGAATCTACTTCTTGTTCAGGAGAACTCTCAGAGTGCTTTTCTTCAGATGTTTCTGCTGTTTGACTTTCAATCTCAACTGTATCAGTCTTTTCATGGGAGGCCTCATTTTCAGAATTTGAGGGTGATGTTTCTGTTTTTTCAGAATCAATTTTTACTTCGGGTTCTTGGGAAGTTGATTCCTCACTTGAATCAAGCGGCTTGTTTAGATCGTTTTCAGATTGAAGCACTTGGTTGTTTTCGGGTTTATTTTCCTGTTCAGACATTTATTTCAATGTTAAGGTTCAAAATTTGTTCAGGCGGAAAGATAGTGACAACTCTTGGAATTGCAAAGTTTAACATCGATTTTGATAGACATTTAGGTCAAGAATTCCATATTTTCCAGGATTTTTTAGCTTGATAGTGGAGCATGGCCTCTCCATTTACAATTCGGGCTCCTTGGTCTTTGCCTAATTTTAAAAATAAAGTAAGCCTTGGATTATAGATTAAATCAAAAAGAAGGTGTTTGGTTCCCACGCCTTCAAATGGAATTTTTGGAAAGGAATTTATGTTTGGACTCGTGCCCAAAGGAGTGCAGTTGATGATTAGTTTGTGATTTTCAATTATTTCTGTTGTAAGTTCGCTATAACTAAAAACGTTTTCTTTTTTTTCCCTGGATACAAATTTGTATTCAAAATTTAAGTTTTTTAATACATAGGCAATAGCTTTAGAGGCTCCTCCTGTGCCTAGAATCAGTGCTTGTTTTCCTTCAATGGGAAAGTGTTCTGCGAGCGATTTTGCAAATCCATAATGGTCTGAATTGTAACCTATCAAGTTTCCTTTTTTTGTGATTTTTAAGGTGTTTACGGCGCCAATTTCTTTTGCTTCCTTGTCCATTTTATAGAGGTAAGGGATTATTTGCTCTTTGTAAGGAATCGTTACATTTAATCCTTTTAGGTTCTTTTCTTCAGAGAGAATTTGTTGAAACTCCTCAATGGATTCAATATCAAAATTAATATAGCGATGATTTAATCGCTTTGATTCAAAAAAGGATTCAAAATACTTTTTTGAAAAGGAGTAAGAAATGTTTTTCCCCAAAAGACCATAAGTAGCCATAATAAATATTTGGATTAATTATTAGTTTCATTGGGGATGAAAAATACTTAATTTGTTTTTTTTGTCTTATCACCATACCAGCCTAAAGCCAAAACGATAAGAATACCCACAAATATAAAAAAGATTGCGATGATTGTTTCAATATCTATTGAATTTGGGATAAATCTTTTATAATTGGTTAGTATTTCATCTCCTTGGGCATCATAGAGGGTATTTCCTAAAGGGTCTTTTGCAACTATTTTTTCTTTCCAGGGCCAAACCACACCCAAAGAACCGGCAATAAATCCAATGATAAGAGCATAAGTTGCACTTTTAAAATGTTTTAATAAATATCCTAATAGATGTGAAAGTGTAACCAAACCGGCGAGAGAACCCAATGAAAATGAAATTAAAACTTTCAAGAGCCTAAGTCTTTCACTATTATCTACAAAACTAAAATCAAAAATGATCAATTCTGCTATTGTATCATAAAGCGCATTTACTGAGTCAACAAGTAAAAGCACATAGTTTCCAAGTAAAATCAGAATAAAAGAACCTGAAAGCCCGGGTAAAGTCATTCCGGAAACACTTATGATACCACAAAAGAAAACAAAAATGAGATTGTCATTTTCTGTTGCAGGTTCCAGAAAGCTAAAGCTTATACCGGCAATAATTCCACAAATCAGGATACCGATATTTCTTTTTGTCCATTCGTCAAAATCTTTGGCTATATAATAAATTGAGCCAATGATCATTCCAAAAAAGGCGCTCCATACAAAGAGTTCATAATGGACAATCAAATAATCGAGCAATTGTGAAACACTAAAGTAGCTTATGAGCATTCCCAAAATTAATAACCATAAAAACTGCCCGTTTATGTAGCGATAAAAACTACCAAATCTCCCGTCAATGATGAGTTTGAAAGCTTTTCTATTTATTTTTTGGAGGGAGTAAATAAATTCCTCATAAAATCCGGCGACAAATGCAACCACGCCTCCAGACACGCCGGGCACTTTATTAGCGGCACCCATAGCAAGCCCTTTTAATAAAAGCCAAACTTTATCTGAGAATGTGCGGGGTTCTGTCATATTTTTTCTGACTTTTTAATTGCAATACGTTCCAGAATGAATATACTTAGAAACCCGATAATCATACAAATTATTGCACTGATAAGTTGGGGATCTCCAATATAATCTGAAGGTAAAATGCTTTCTTCCATTAAAGGAATTTTTTCACCTTCACTATCAATTCTCCAACTAAGCACATCTTTCCAAGGCCACACTTTATTCAATGCGCCAATCATAAAGCCCGTCAATACTGCTAAAGTGATATTCTTATAATTTTTAAACAACCATGTGAGCACTCCCGAAAAAAGTTTTAAACCAATGATCGCTCCTAAAATAAAACTTATGATTTTTAAAAATGAATCGGTAAATAATTGCCAATTGCCTTGAATAATTGAGCCGGTAAAATTATTTAGTGTTTTAATAATCACTTCATAAGACCCTAATAAAAGTAAAATAAAAGAGCCTGAAATTCCCGGTAATATCATAGCAATAATTGCAATAAATCCTGAAAAAAAGATGAACCAATTGTTATCAGGTGAGGTCATAGGCTCGGCCAATGTGATGATATAAGAGCCAAAACCCGCAATCAATATAGCGAGTATAATTTTTATATTCCAAGGCTTAATTTGTTTTCCGATATACAAAATGCTTGCAACGATAAGCCCAAAAAAGAAGGACCAAACTAAAATGGGGTGATTGGCTAATAACCAACCAATGAGTTTGGCTAGCGAAAAAACACTAATTGCAATCCCACCAAAAATAAAAAATAAAAACTGAAGGTTATAGACTTTCCAGGCAGCAAGAAAACCTCTTTCTTTCCATACAGTGAAAAACTTAAGATTTAAATTGTGAATGGTAGAGACGAGCTCTTCATAAATACCCGAGATAAAAGCGATGGTTCCACCGGAGACTCCGGGAACAACATCTGCTGCTCCCATAGCGATTCCTTTTAGAAATAAAATAAAGTGTTGCAGGGTGTTTTTTTCTTTCATTAATGGGGTTATTGAAGCCCAAAAATAAAGAAATTTATCGGGAACTTTTTCTGAAGGGATTGATTAAATTTTGAACCTCTTCCAATTCAAAAACACTGGGGAAGAGTATTTCTAATACCATGCTGTAATCTGAATCTATTTTTAAACCATTTTCAAGGTGAAATTTTCCTTTGATTGTGTCATTTAAAAAATAAAACAATCCACTCAAACGGTATTCCAGCTCTGCATTTTCAGGATAAAACTCTGTGGCTTGAAACAAGCTGTTAATAGCCGCTTCAAACTCCCCGAGTTGCATCAAAAGGTCTGTTCTGCTCAACCAGGTTTGCAGTTCATAATTTCCAAGCTCAATTGCACGCCTGTAGCCAATTTCAGCCTCCTCAAAGAGACCCAATTTGAAGTTTATATTGCCATATCGTTTCCAATAGTGTACATTCTCACTGTCAATATTTATGGCTTTATCAATGTAGTAGAGCGCTTTTTGAAAATTTCTTTTTTTGATGTAAAAATCGGTAATGGCAATCCAGCCTTTGTCTAAAAGAGCGTCCTCTTCAACACATTTTTGATAGTATTCAAGAGCCAGATCTTTGTTGCCCAACTTTTCATGACACTTACCTATGCGCAGCAAAGCAAACGAAGTGGGGTCTTCAAGGTTTAAGGTAATGGTGTAGTTTTCTATGGCTTCATTAAAGCGTTTCATTTTTTCAAGAACTTTTCCTTTCTCAAGATAAGCTCCAACAAAAGTATCATCTGAAATTATGGCAAAGTCAAAAGCAGCAAGTGCCTTTTTGAAGTTCTTCATCATAAAATACTGTTTTCCCACTTGGTGCCAGGCCACTTCGCAATATGGGTTTGAATTGAGATAGATGTTTAAATAATCTATGGCCTCATTGTGAAGTTCCATAAATTCATAACAGTAAATCACATTGTAAAGCGAAGAGTAATCATAAGTGTCAATCTCGACACATTTCATAAAATAATATCGAGCGTTTTCATAATCCTCAAGGAAGAGATATTCCATCCCGATAAGATTCAAAACGTCTGCCTCGTCTTCAGTTAAATCAAGCGCTTTTTCAAGCAAACGAATTGCCTTTTTGTGATTGTCTTTTCTGGAATAGATGTTTGCTCGCTGTATATAAATTTCTTCGTTTGTGCTGTCGAGAAGTTGTAATTCGTTGAGCAGTTCTTCAGCAATGTCAAGTTTATCCTCAAAAATATACATCTCCACCTGAAACAATTTTAAATTGGTTGATGTGGGATGTTGTTCCAAGCCAAGTTTAGTAGCTTTTTTAGCCAAAGCGATTTTTCCGTTTTCCATATAATAATTAATAATATCCTCAAATTCTTCTGAGTCAAAGAAAAGGACGTTATTGGTTTTTAACATGGATTCAAAACGGGAAAGTGAGAAATTTTTGTCTTCGTTATGGCTTAAATGCATAGACGTGGATTTATGGGATTTCTGCTCTTAGAAGTGATTTTAAGTTTTTTTAATTGGTTAAAAAAATGCTCTTTTTGCCCTATGCTTGTCTTTTTTGAGTTCCATAGCTAAGGCTATGCAACTAAAAAAAGCCTTCATATAGAACAAAAATCATCATTTTTCACTTCAATCAAAAAACTTAAAATCACTTCTTCTAAATTTACTAATGTATCTCTTTATTCAAAGTTTATGCCTAATATCTTGTTAACAAATTAATCAACATCAAAACAGAGTTAAACTTCATAAAATCAGATAGATAAATGATAAATTAGATTTAAATTGTATCAAGAACTTCCAACAAAATATGGCAGCCTTCCTCAATTTCCTCTTTTGAAATGGTCAAAGGAGGGGTGATACGTATGGCTTTTCCTTCAAAAAGCAGCCAAAAAAGGATCAATCCTTTTTCTTTACATTTAAGAATCACTTGAGTGGCAATTTCTTCATCCTTTACGATAAGGGCAAGCATTAACCCCATTCCTCTTACTTCTTCAATTAACGGGTGTTTTAATAAGGCTCTAAAGTGTTTTTCTTTTTCAAGTGTTTCAGCAATGAGGTTTGATGTTGTCAATTCTTTGAGAGTCGCCAATGCTGCTGCTGCAATAACGGGATGTCCGCCAAAGGTGGTGATGTGTCCAAGTTTTGGGTTGTCTTGTAACAATTTCATTTTTTCGTTTGACGAAATAAACCCACCCACCGGCATGCCGCCTGCCATACCTTTTCCAACGACTAAAATATCCGGTATGCAATCAAAATTTTGAAATCCAAAAAGCGTACCTGTGCGACCAAAACCCGGCTGAATTTCGTCGAGGATCAATTGAGCTCCTGTTTCATCACAGCGTTGCCTTACTTTTTTTAGATACTCATTTTTAGGCATCAAAAATCCGGCGCCGCCTTGTATGGTTTCCAGAACCACTCCGGCAGTTTTGTTTGTGATTTTTTGTAAGTCACTTTCGTCGTTGAACGAAATAAATGAAACATCGGGCATTAAAGGCCTGAATACACTTTTACGTTCTTCATACCCCATAATACTTAACGATCCCATCGTGTTACCGTGATAGGCATTGTGTGCACTTATAATTTGCGACCTTCCGGTGATGCGCTTGGCGAGTTTGATGGCGCCTTCAATGGCTTCGGTACCGCTGTTTGTTAAATAGGTTGTGGATAGGTTTTTTGGTAAATGGGATGCCAAAAGTTTTGTGAGTGCAACGACAGGTTTTTGAATGTATTCACCATAAACCATCACGTGTAAATAGGTTTCTGTTTGTTCTTTGATTGCGTCAACAACCTTGGGATGGCAGTGACCTAAAGTACAGGCTGAAACACCTGCCACAAAGTCAAGATGGGCTTTACCAGTTGTGTCATAAATGTAAGACCCTTTTGCATGGGAGACTTCCATCGCAAGTGGATGTGGAGTGGTCTGCGCTTGATATGTAAAGAAATCTTCTTTGTTTGACATCTTTTTTGAGTTAAAAACCTCGATAGATAAATTTCGGATTTTAGAGTTTAATCGTCAATCTTTTGTTTTTTCTTTGTTTCGGTATTTTCAGAATCTTCCGGTTCATCCTCCTCACTGAGGGGTTTGAAATCATCGGGGAGGTTCTGTAAATCTTTAGGGAGTAAACGCGAGGCTTCCGGGATGTTAATGTCATCCTCGGACGTGTCGTCAAAAAAGGCTTCTTCCAGTTTTGGTAAGGGTATTCCGGTGATTTTTGGTAAAATGGGGATGGGTTTTCCTTTGAATAAATCTTCTTTGGAAAGCAATCGTTCTTCCCCTCGCCATTGAAAGCCTCTTAGTATTCTGGCATTTTCTGGAAACTGAGATTCCGGATGTAGTTTTCCATCTGCCTGTCTAATGAATCTGATGGTTTCTATTTCCTGTTCCTTTAAAGTGATTTGCAACGAGCTGGAACGGGAGTGATTGATGCCCACAAGTTCATCGTTATCATTTCGTGTATAAAAAATGACTTCTGCATTTCGGTTGATGTTAATGGTGTCTAGTTCGTTGTTTGTAAACAAACCAATGAGAATATCACCTTTAACCTGATTGTAACCGGCACTGTCTTTTTGAATAAGGAAAGCGTTGTTGAACACTTTGAGTGTGTCGAGCTTGTCAGTAAGGGTGTTTGATAGCAGGTGGATGGTGTCTCCCGTCATTTGACTTTCTCCGCTCCACATCACAGGGTTGCGGATCATTTTAGTGATTCCGGTTTTTTCATCGCTGTAAATAGAATCAGATTTTCCACTCATATCACTTTTGTATATGCGTGCATCATAAAATCCTTTCAGGATGCGGTGGTCTGGTTTTCCTGTGATTCTGAGGGTGTCTGCGTGCATGTAAATGGAGTCGTTATCTCTCACGGTAACGGCAACAGCACGTTTGGTGATAAAAACGGAGTCTTTATCTCTGAAAACTTCGGCATAATGGCCTCTTACAATGCTATTGTTGAGGGTGTCCAGTATTTTTATATTGTTTGTTGCAGAGGCAAAATTTTTATTTCGGTCAAAGTAGAGGCTGTCGCCAAAGACTGTTCTATTTTCGTAATCAATTTTTGCATTTTTGGAAAAATGTCCTTTGTCATTACGAGTGTCATAAAAGCCGCGTTCACAATAGACATCACTGGTTTCGCCTGTTATTGTTGAAGGGCCATATAAATAAGCGTGACCTGTTTCTGTATAAAAGTCGAGCTGATTTGTGTTGATGGTGTAATCAGGATTGACTAAAACCACATTTGATAAAAACTGATAGCGTTTTGTTTCAGCAAAATAACGTCCAATACGGCTGGTGAGTGTGCTGGCGGTATCTACAACTTTTCCGCCACTGCGGTAAAACCCTTGTTGTTTGTTTCTGTCAAAATAG
Source organism: Flavobacteriaceae bacterium (assembly GCA_040880345.1). Lineage (GTDB taxonomy): Bacteria > Bacteroidota > Bacteroidia > Flavobacteriales > Flavobacteriaceae > Planktosalinus. Next base: position 49,366 of record JBBDIQ010000045.1, on the reverse strand, counting down.
AGGGTGTCTGTTGTCAAAGTGGAATTGGGTTCCTTTAAAATCACATCACCACTGGCAAATGCAAATTTTGTATTGCCATTGTATTCTGCATACTTACTGTTCAAAGTCATGGTGTCTCCTTGCGTTATGCGCACATTTCCAAAAGCTTTCACAAAATTATCTTTATTGTACATAAATGCAAGGTCACACCACATTTCAATTCCTTCATGGACGATGTAAACCTGTTCATTTGCTTCTCGTGTCCATATCACAGCATTGGGTACATCAGGTCTTATATCCAGAAAACCTGATTGAACTTCTACTCTTTGAGGTTCCTGAGCCTGTAAAAGGGAGCTGAAAATTACTAATTGAAAAATAATTAATACCGTTATGAAGTTTCGGTTTTTAGCATTCATCAGCACAAAAATGTTTTAATTTCTATCGATGGATAGTCTGCGTTCTGTCTGGTCCCACAGAGACTAATTTAATGGGGACTTCAAGTTCTTTTTCCAGAAAGTCGATATATTCGTTAAGCTCTAGAGGAAACTTGTCGGTTTCTTTGATTTTTGTCAAATCTTCTTTCCAGCCTTTCATTTCAATATACACCGGTGTAACATTTTCAGGCTCAATGTTGAAGGGAAGGTGATGTATGGTTTCTCCTTTGTATTTATATGCAATACAGACTTTGAGCGTTTTAAACCCGCTTAAAACATCACCTTTCATCATCATGAGTTGCGTGACTCCGTTTACGGCAACGGCATATTTTAGTGCGACGAGATCCAGCCAACCACAGCGTCTGGGTCTTCCGGTTACTGCGCCAAATTCATTGCCAATTTTTGCCATTTTTTCTCCCACTTGATCAAAGAGTTCAGTAGGGAATGGGCCACTTCCAACACGCGTGGTATATGCTTTGAAGATGCCATACACTTCTTTTACTTTATTGGGTGCAATTCCCAAACCGGTACAAGCGCCTGCTGCTGTGGTGTTTGAGGAAGTTACGAAAGGATACGTCCCAAAATCGATATCGAGTAACGAGCCTTGAGCACCTTCTGCAAGAATGGATTTACCTTCCTTTTGAGCTTGATGAAGGTATTCTTCACTGTCGATAAACGTGAGTGTTTTTAGAATTTCAACGGCTGCAAAAAATTCTTCTTCCATTTCATCGAGGTCAAACTGAACATCCACATCATAAAAGTCGATGAGGCCTAAATGCTTTTCAGCGAGCGCTCGGTATTTACTTTTCCAATTTGGCATTTCCAAATCACCAATGCGCAAACCGTTTCTTCCGGTTTTGTCCATATATGTGGGTCCGATTCCTTTGAGCGTTGAGCCAATTTTTGCTTTGCCTTTGGAAGCTTCAGAAGCGGCATCGAGTAAGCGGTGGGTGGGAAGTATCACGTGTGCTTTACGCGAAATAAATAGTTTGCTTTTATAATCGAGATTGAATTTGTCGAGACCTTCCAGTTCTTTGACAAATACCACCGGGTCGATGACAACACCGTTGCCGATGAGGTTGATGGTTTTTGGGTGAAATATACCTGAAGGAATGGTTCTCAAAACGTGTTTTATGCCGTCAAATTCAAGAGTGTGTCCGGCGTTGGGTCCGCCTTGAAATCGTGCTACAATGTCATAGTTTTGGGTTAAAACGTCCACTATTTTTCCTTTTCCCTCGTCGCCCCATTGCAGACCAAGTAGTAAATCTACTGCCATTTTTTATGTATTATTCGGTTGTTTTTTTGTTTCCGTAAAAGTAAAGTGAGTGGTTTGTAATTTCGATATTAAAAACCTCTTCAATTGTTTTTTTTATTGACTGTATGCGCGGGTCACAAAACTCGATAACCTCACCGGTATCTGTTAAAATGACATGATCGTGTTGCCGGTCAAAATAGGACTTCTCATAATGCGCCTGATTTTTACCAAACTGGTGTTTACGTACCAACCCACAATCAAGAAGTAACTCAATGGTGTTGTAAAGTGTTGCTCTGCTCACACGGTATTTTTTGTTTTTCATTTTGATGTAGAGTGATTCAATATCAAAATGTTCAGTGCTGTTGTATATTTCCTGAAGAATTGCAAAGCGTTCGGGTGTTTTACGGTGCCCTTTTTCTTCTAAAAAGCTAGTAAATACATTTTTAACGATTGCTTGATTGTTGCTTATATTTGTTTTTGTATCTGTCATTTTTCAACTGCAAATTTACGTTTTTTTTACACTCTTGTCACTTTATCAATCCCATTAATTTTTTTGATCTTGGTAATGACTTCATTTAATATGTTTTTATTTTTTACGATCACGATGATGTTTCCGGTAAAAACGCCGTCATCACTGTCAAAACTCAGACTTTTAATATCAATATTCATATGGTTTGAAATCACTTTTGTAACAGAGTTTACCAGTCCCAGGTTGTCAATACCTGTAATTTTTAACTGAGCTTTGAAATCTTGTTGGGAAGAGTCTATCCATTTTGCCTGAATAATTCTATAGGTAAAATTACTCTGGAGTTGAAGCGCATTGGGACAATTGTTTTTATGAATTTTAATGCCGTCACTCACCGTAATAAATCCAAAAACAGGATCACCGGGTATTGGATTACAACAGTTTGCGATGGTATAATCGAGTTTTTCTTCTTCCTTTCCAAAAACCAGTTGGTCATACTTGACTGATAGTTCATCTTTTTCAACCTCAACCGGGTCTGCCTGTTTGCGTATTTTGTTTTTGAAAAATCCGATAAAAGCATTGCTTCTGGAGCCGGCAAAGTCTCTTAGTTGCTGGTTGTCTATAATGCCATTGCCCACTCTGTAAAATAAATCAAGACTGGTTTTTACTTTAAAAAAGACCACCATTTGATTGATGGTTTTTTCGTCCAGATTTATTTTCAGGGATTTCAACTTTCGCGTTAAAATTTCTTTACCATCTTCTGCAATTTTTTTCTTTTCTTCTTTTAACGATGATTTTATTTTAGATTTCGCTTTAGCAGTAGTGGTATAATTTAACCAGTTTGCGTTTGGTTTTGCATTTTCTGAAGTTATAATTTCTACCTGGTCACCACTTTTTAACTGTGTGCTGAGCGGCATTAGTTTTCCATTGACTTTTGTGCCACGGGTTTTTGTACCCACCTCGGTATGGATGCTAAAAGCAAAATCCAGTGCTGTGGCGCCTTTGGGAAGTGAAATTAAATCACCATTGGGTGTGAAAACAAATATTTCTTTGGCATACAGGTTGAGTTTAAATTGTTCAACAAAATCAACGGCATTTGTTTCAGAATCTTCTAAGGCTTCCTGAAGACGGTTGAGCCATAATTCCAGGTTCTGATCTTCTTCTTCGTTGTTGTTTTTGTATTTGTAATGAGCAGCAAAGCCTTTTTCGGCAATTTCATTCATGCGCTCGCTTCGAATCTGAACTTCAACCCAACGACCCTTAGGGCCCATAACTGTGATATGAAGTGCTTCATAACCGGTTGACTTTGGAGAGGAAATCCAGTCTCTGAGGCGCGTTGGATTGGGTCTGAAATGATCTGTAACTATAGAATATATCTTCCAGGCGATGAATTTTTCCTGCTCTAAATCACATTTGTAAATGATTCTTACGGCAAATTTGTCAAAAACTTCCTCATAAGAAACATTTTGCATGAGCATTTTTCTGCGAATTGAAAAAATGGATTTTGGTCGTCCCTTTATTTCATAATTGAGTTGTTCTTTATCCAGTGATGATTTAATAATAGTATTGAATTCTTGAATGTATTTATCCTGTTCCTCTTTACTTTCTTTGATTTTATGGAAAATGTCATTATATACTTCGGGTTCTGTGTATTTGAGTCCTAAATTTTCTAATTCGGTTTTGATGTTGTACAGACCTATCCTGTGAGCCAGCGGGGCATAGATGTAGAGTGTTTCTGAAGCAATTTTAATTTGTTTGTCAGCTCTCATGGACTCCATCGTTTGCATATTGTGCAAGCGGTCTGCAATTTTGATAATGATCACACGCACATCTTCATTGAGTGTGAGCAACATTTTTCTAAAGTTTTCTGCTTGAAGCGATACGTCCCTTTCTTGTTCAATAGCTGAAATTTTTGTGAGACCATCAACGGTGCGAGCTACTGTTGCACCAAAGAGTTGTTCTATGTCATTGAGAGTATAACTTGTATCTTCAACAACATCATGAAGCAGGGCAGCAGCAATTGATGTAGCGTCCAGGCCAATTTCTGATGCCACAATTTTAGCAACGGCGATGGGGTGAAAAATGTATGCTTCACCAGATTTTCGCCGCTGTTCTTTGTGTGCATCCACAGCAATGTCAAAAGCCTTCCTTATCAGTTTTTTATCCTCTAGGGAAAGTGTTCGGTAACTGATTTTAAGAAGCTCTTTGTATTGCTTGGCAATTTCTTTGTTTTCTTTTTCTAAAACATCCTGGGTCATAACCTAAAAGTACAATTAACTTTTTTAAGATACAACAAAATTTATGCCTTTAAATTCTTATACCGTTGCAATAATGTGGGGTGAGAATAGTGTGCAAAAACATAAAGTGGATGGGGTGTGAGATTGCTCAAATTGTTTTTTGATAGTTTTTTAAGTGACGAAATCAGAGGCTCCCCCTTGTATGTTTCCTTTGCAAAATTATCTGCCTGATACTCAAATACTCGTGATACATAATTCATTATGAGACCTGTTATGGTTGACAAAGGGCTATATAATATAACAAAAGCAATCAAGCCAATGTGAAAGGAAGGAATGGACACGCCCAATGCTTCAGATAGTAGCGGACTGCCAACAAACAAAGAAAGTAACCATAAGGTCAGTCCTGTTAAAAGCACACTTGAAATTAAATTAAAAATAATGTGATTTCGTCTGTAATGTCCCACTTCGTGAGCTAAAACGGCAACGATTTCTTCTTCATCAAGATCGTTGATTAGTGTGTCATAAAGCGTAATGCGTTTTTCTTTTCCAAAGCCCGAAAAATAGGCATTGGCTTTTGTACTTCTCTTTGATCCGTCAATCACAAATATATTATCGAGTTTGAATCCCACTTTTGAGGCATAGGCTTCAATGCTATTTCTTAAACTTCCGGCTTCCAGAGGTGTTTGTTTGTTAAAAAGTGGAACAATCAATTTGGCATAAAACAGATTCATAAACAGCGTAAAAACAGTCATAAAACCCCAGGCGTAAAGCCAAAAATAGCTACCCGCTGTTTCATAAAACCAAATAATGAGTGCTAAGATTCCTCCGCCCAGGACTGCACCTAAAAGCCACCCCTTAAGTTTGTCAAAAAAAAATAATTTTTTTGTGCTTTTGTTAAACCCAAATTTTTCTTCAATCACAAACGTATCATAATAAGAGAAAGGTGTGGACAACAAGTCACTCGCTATAAAAATGATTCCGAAGAAAATGAGGGCAATCACAATTGAGTTATCTGAATAACTTCTTGCGATTTCATCTACAAAAGCAAATCCATCCAAAAAGAAGAACAATAATGTAGCAACAATTGAAATTGACGATGTCAAAAGTGAAAATTTAAAATTTACTTTTTTGTATTCTTGTGATTTTTCATATTCCGTTTTGTCATATACATCACTCAATTCATTGGGGATAGGGTCATTAAATCGTTTAAAATTTAAGAAATGAAGCCATTTTTCAGCCAAAAAACTAATGACGATGATGGCGATTAAAATATAAAAAAGTGTTTGTGGAGTCATTTTCGGGTTTCAAGTTTCAGGTTCAAAGTTTCAGGTTCAATTTTTGAGGCTTGCCTTCCGGAGCCTTAGCGAAGGGAGGTTCAAAGTTTATAGTTCAAAGTTCTAGGTTTTGACTAACCTCTACCTTCTACCTTCAAACTTCTCCTCTGTCTTTTTGCTTCAAAGATAAGAATTGCAGCTGCAACTGAGACGTTCATGGAGTCAATTTCACCATCCATTGGGATGATGATGTTTTGTGTGGTGTTATTGATCCATTCATCACTCAAACCGGAAGATTCAGTTCCTACAACAATTGCACAGGCTTGCTTGTAATCAATTGTTGTATAATTTGTGGAAGCTTGCAAAGCTGCGCCATACATAGCAATGTTTTTTTCTTTTAAAAAGGAAATTATTTCACTTGTGCTTCCTGTAGCTACTTGATTGGTAAACAAGCAACCCACACTACTTCGTATCACATTGGGATTGTAAAGGTCAGTTTTAGGGTTGGCAATAATAACTGCATCAAGGTTTGCCGCATCTGCTGTGCGTAAAAGAGCACCAATGTTTCCGGGTTTTTCAGGAGTTTCGGCTATAAGAATTAGGGGATTTTTTGATTTAAAAATAAGCGATTCCAGATTGTGTTCTTTAGATTTTGCAATGGCTATTATTCCCTCTGTGCTTTCGCGGTAAGCGATTTTACGATAGACTTCAATGGGCACTTCAATGCGGTCAATGGGTTGCCCGGTCAAGTGCATAAATATGTGCTCTGAGTAAATTTCATTACAATAAAATAGCGAAAGGAGTTCATAGCCCGCCTTCACGGCAAGCGAAATTTCGCGTTCACCTTCCACGACAAACAGCCCGGTTTTTTTTCGCTCACGGGATTTTTCCTGAAGCAATAACAGTTGTTTTATCAATGGGTTTTGTAAGCTGCTTATGTGTTTTTGCATACAACAAAGGTATTTCTTTTTTGGAAACTTTAGCAGCAAAGGTTTGGTTTAAGACCTTAATTATAAATATCTTTATACTTAGATTAAATTGATTTTATGAAACGTTTTTTTGTATTGATTTTAAGTGTCGTTCTACTTTATTCTTGTAACCAAAATAAAGAACAAGAACCAAGACAACAGGTAACCCCTAAAGCTGAAGATAGTAAGAAGTTTCCTTTGATTCTAAATAAAGTATTTGAAGCTCATGGCGGTCTTGAAAACTGGAACAAAATGAACAGTTTCAGTTTTAAAGTTCAAAAAAAGGACGGTGCTGAAGTTCATACGACAAATTTAAAATCCCGAAAAACCCGAATTGAAGGTGAGAATTTCACCATAGGTTTTGATGGAAGAAATGTATGGAAAGTAGATCCTGACGCAACTTTTAAGGGAGATGCAAACTTTTATTACAATCTCATTTTTTATTTTCACGCGATGCCTTTTATCATTTCAGACCCGGGTGCCTTTTACACAGAGCGTAAAGATGTGATTTTTGAAAGAAAAAAACTGGGGGCAATTCACATTGGGTTTGGCAGAAGTGTGGGGGAGTCGCCAGAGGATGAATACATCATTTATTATGATAAAGAAACCAATAAAATGGAATGGCTGGGCTACACCGTCACATATTTTGAAGGAGATAGAAGCACAGATTGGCATTTAATCAAATATGATCAATGGCTTGAGGAAAACGGCTTGTTACTTCCTGAAAAATTAATCTGGTATGATGTTAAAAATGACAAACCGGTGAAGCCTTCTCAAACAATGTCATTTTCAGAAGTAGAGGTTTCTGAAACTCCTCCGGTTGATAGTTTATTTATAGCACCATCTAACGCTGTTTATGAATAAAAAAACCTGCTTTTCCATGGATGAAAAAGCAGGTGAATAGATTTTAAATAACAATTTTTAATCTGTTGTTAATTTATCTGAATATCTGTTGTATAAGGTGGTATGATGGCTTTGCAATGAAACTTCCCTTCCATCAATAAAAGCGTGGGTTAACTTATTTCCTCTCACATCCAAAGCGTCACCTTCTGAGATAAATAAGGTAGCACTTTTTCCCACTTCCAGTGTACCGTAATCTGCATCAATGCCTAAAATTTTTGCAGCATTTAATGTAATTAACTGAAGGGCATCTTCCTTACTCATTCCGTGACCTACAACTTGACCTGCATAGAAAGGCAGGTTTCTCGTGTTCATTCGCTCCATTCGTCCTCCCGGGTCTATGGAGACCAAAAGTCCGGCATCGTGCAGCAATTTGGGAGCTTTATAAGGCAGGTCATAATCGTCATCTTCAAAGTTGGGAGTACTTTGCGTTCTGTTTACAACCACAGCGATGTTGTTTTGTTTGAGAAATTCGGTGATTTTGTAGGCGTGATATCCTCCCACCAAAACCGTTTTTTGAATGCCTAATTCTTTGGCAAATGTTACAGCATCAATAATTTCTTTTTCGCTTGAAGCATTCACATAAAACTTTTTACTGCCATCAAACAATCCTTTAACTGACTCATAAGCCAGGTTTTTTTCTTTGGGAGTGGTTTTGTGATAGGCTATGGCTTCAACAAAAAAGTCACGGGCTTCCTGAATGTTGTCGTTGTAGTCTTTGTTAGGCTGATAGGCTCTTGATTCACCCATCCACCAGCGTCCTCTTCTAAAACTATCGGGCCAGTTCATATGGATTGCGTCATCTACTTTAACGGCGGCATCTTCCCAGTTCCAGGCATCAAATTGAACAACCGATGAGGTTCCTGTAATTCTTCCGCCACGGGGCACAATTTGTCCAAGAAGAACTCCATTGGGTCGCATACTTTCAACAAGTTTGCTTTCTGCATTGTAAGCAATTAAGCTTCTTACGTTTGGTGTAATGGTTCCAATTTCATTTACATCCATACTGGCTCTTACCGCATCAATTTCTCCCAAACCAAGGGTATTGTTAATGGTTATAAAACCCGGGTAAACGTGTTTACCTTGGGCGTTAATAACTTTTCCTTTGGTGGTTACACCATTTCCCAGTGCAGTAATTTTTCCGTTTTCAAAAACAAGGGTGGCATTTTCAATGACGGTTCCGTTGCCAATGTGGGCGGTCACTCCTGTAATTGAAATGGCTTGAGATTGAGCAGGCACCGGAGTTTGTTGTGCCATTAATGAGATGCTAAAAAAGGATAGCAGAAATAGGCAGGTTATTTTATATATATTTTTCATAAAAATGTTTTTTAAGATTATGCAATGAATAGATTAATGATGGTCGTGAAATCCTTCTGCCAAATGATCTGTTTCACAGTGAAAATCACGTTGAGGCATTTTTTTGGGAGCTTGTGTTTTACCGCCTCCATTTTTCTCATCAAGCATCATTTTAATCAAATCGTTACGTTCTTTTTTAATGGCGTTACGTTTCAGAAGATCATCTTCCATATCAAAGTAAACGGCACCTTCAATAAGCGTTTTTTCGGGTTTTGCATACATCGATAATGGGTTGTCATTCCATAAAACTACATCGGCATCCTTACCTTCCTTTATACTGCCTACACGGTCATCTAAATGAAGCATTTTTGCGGGATTGATGGTCACCATTTTCCAGGCTTCATATTCCGGAACATCGCCATACTTTACAGCTTTAGCAGCTTCCTGATTCAACCTTCTAATCATTTCGCCATCGTCACTATTAATGCTTACGTTTAAACCGGCATTGTACATAATGGCTGCATTGTAAGGTATGGCATCATTCACTTCAAATTTATAACCCCACCAGTCGCTGAAGGTAGAGGCACCCACAACGCCGTGTTTTTCCATGATTTCTGCAACTTTGTAGCCTTCCAGAATGTGTGTGAATGTATTGACATTGAAATTAAACTTTTCTGCGACTTTCATCAACATATTGATTTCGCTTTGCACATAAGAGTGACAACTTATAAAACGGTCACCGTTAAGAATTTCAACTAGGGTTTCCATCTCTTCGTCATAGCGAAAAGCAGCGCCACTTTTCTTTTTAGTTTCATATTCCTTGGCGCGATTAAAGAAGTCCATATAGACTTGTTCCACACCCATTCTGGTTTGTGGGAATCTGCTGTTTGAACCCCAGTTTGATTGTTTTACATTTTCGCCGAGGGCAAATTTGATGAACTTGGGCGAATTCTCATAAATCATATTATCTGCCGTTTCACCCCATTTGAATTTCACAATGGCCGAACGACCCCCAATGGGATTTGCCGAGCCGTGGAGTAACTGTGCTGAGGTAACACCACCTGCCAATGCTCTGTAAACTCCGATATCATCTGGGTCAACCACATCTTCCATCTTCACTTCGGCAGAGGAGTTGTGCCCCCCTTCATTGACTGATGAAAGTGCCAGGTGAGAGTGTTCATCGATGATGCCTGCAGTTAAATGCTTTCCGGTAGCATCCACCACGCGGGCTCCACCTGCTGAAAGGTTTTTACCAATCTTAGATATTTTTCCATTTTTGATTAAAACATCGGTTGCTTCGAGAATACCGGCGTCTTCTCCCGTCCAAACGGTGGCATTTCTAAATAAAATATCCTGAGGTTTTGGAAGACTGGTGTTTCCATAAGCCATATTGGGATAGGTGAGAGGTAGTACTTTGGGAGTACTTTTTTCTTCTTTATCTTTTTCATCCTCTTTTTCATCGTTTTCTCCCATTGGAGCTGTTTTGTTTGCTCTAAAAGTAGATTCATTCCCATTAGGTAAAACGAGTCTTCCGCTAAGGTTATCTGAATCATTGAGAACAATCCCTGTCATTCTGTAGGTCTCATCATCTTTTGTCATAGAGAGTTCAATCCAGTTTTTGGAATAGCTCAGTGTTGACTTGTGTTTGATGGTGTCTTGTTTAATTTCGACCTTAGGTTTAGCAGGTTCACCTTTGATTGATAAGTCGTAAGAAGAACCGGCAACGATGAGATTGTACTCACCGCGAATGTCCTTTTGACTCATATCATTGATCTCGTGACGCTCTCCTTGAATCCAATTTTCATAAAGAGTTGTTTCCTTTTCGAAAAGAGGACCGGAGGTGATGATAAAGTTTGCGAAAGCATTTTTATTGAGATTGCCCAGGCGGTTGTTTTTTAAAATTTGAGCAGGTACTGTTGTTAAAGCTTCCAGCGCTTTTTCAAATGAAAGACCATATTCCATGGCTTTTTGGATTTTAGCCATTAGCTCTTTAGCGGACTTTAAGTCGTGTGTTGTAAAAGCAAAAGGGATACTATTGTCTGCCAGAATCTTTGGGTTTTGAGGTGCCTGGTTCCATTTTCTCATATCTGAAAGAGAAACATAAGACGCCTGATAAGGGTTAGAAACATCATAAGCATCTGGAAAATTAAGCGGAATAATGTAAGTGGCATTGGTAGCCTTCACTTCATTAATGTTTTCATATTCATAGCCACTTCCTACAATGGTGTATTGAATGTTAAAGAGATCACCCACTTTGTCAGCTCTCAGGTTGTTGAGTTTGTCTTTGGATTCAAAAATGGCAGGCAGGTTTTTATGAGCTAAAAGTGCTTCCAAAGCCAGATCTTTTGTGGTGGAGTTTCCACCTTCATACCATTGGGCGTCATAATACATCTGACGTAACAATGCCATAGAGCCCATTACAGAACTGGGATACGCTTGTCCCATTTCAAGACTGCGCGAAAAGGAGAAATGTTGGGTTGCTTTCTGTTGGAGAATGCGTTCGTTGTTGTTTCCTTTAGTATTAAGAGCAACCACCATTCCGGTACCGCGGGCCACTCCATCTTGATGATGTGTGCTCACTGCACCAAAACCTGCATCAACAAGTTCTTTGGCTTGTTTGTCATCAAACTTAAATTTTTCAAAAGCATTGATTTCTGTTCTTATGTGGTCATTCCAGTAATAGCCACTGCGTGAAGCTTCATATTGTGCAGAGCGACCGCCTCCGGAGCGTTTGGGTTTTTCTATACCAAAATCGCTGTATGGATCTACAAATGAAGGATAAATGTGTTTGCCTTCAAGATTGATTGTGGTGGTGTTTGCAGGGATGTTTACATTTTTACCTGCTTCAACAACAACTCCGTTTTGAATGAGTAGTGTTCCGCCTTCAATTTTTTGAGTGGGAGTCACATACAAAGTTGCGTTTGTGAAAGCAGTAAAGTTTTGGTTGCTGTGGCTTACGCCATCATTCTTTGGAAAATAGTCTTGTGCCGAGGCGTAAAGAATAAAAAAGAATAGGGGGAAAAGGAGTAACTTTTTTTTCATTGGTGTTTTAAATTAAATAGATTGAATCTCTAAAAATAAAAAACACTTCTCATATTAAGAGAATCATAAGACCTTTTAACAGGAATTTAAGAGAGTATGATTTTTTAAAGCGGTTTTTCTTTATGGTAGTTTACAAGAAGCGCTACCATATAACTGTAGCTTTTAATTCCTTTTTCCTGATTGTTGGCTTTTAGGAAACTATCAAAAAAGGTTTTGGAAATAAATTCAAGCGGACCTTCATAGCTTTGCCAAAATTCTCTTACTTCTCGGTAGCTTTCAAGAATTCCAAAATTAACGGTATCTATGATATCTTCATACAAATCCATATCTCTTCTGGCGAGTTCATTGACGCAATATCTCAAAGCAAAGATGGTTCCTGCATACTGAAAATACAAATCGTCATTGTGAGTGGTTGCAAGGTATGCCAGAAAGTTGGCCTCATTTTCAGCGGCATAACCCAATTGGTGAGCTTCCTCGTGACAGGTAACAACTGTGAAACGATGCCCTAAAATCATATCATTAACCTGGGCTTCTGCAGTAAAAGGGTTGTAATAGCCACTGTATCCCATATAGCTTAGTCCCAAACTCCAGGCAGAGGGTTTTATGCTTTTGGGATGATAGGAAAAGGTGGGAAACGTTTCACTTAGATTGTCATAACCATTTGTGGAGCGTTTAAAAATTTCTTTGTGATTGTAGGGTGCTTCAATTTTAACCGAATCCTGATAACCCAGTTCTCTGTGAAGATGATTGGCTTTTTGAATTAAATCTTGAGTAAATGAAGTGAGTTGTTCAGTAGTGTAATCACGTTCTACTCCCAGTGTTTGATACAACGGAACCCTGTAGTAATTAAAACCCCAAAGCATATTAAATAAAAAGTATGCGATAGATAAAGTCGCTGTGATGTCGAGAAAAAAACCAAGTGGCTTTGTCTTAATGCGCTTGAGATTGAGATAAATCCAGCGCACAGCCAAAATAATCAACCCACTGTAAAACACATCACCCACGGAAAACGGAATCCACCCAAAGAGGTGTCTGGAAATTTTAGAAATCACAGGAAACACTCCCAGGCTGTAATACTTTTCGACAAACTCAGGAAAATAGGAAAGAACCCGAAGCCCTATCATTTGAGCTATGAGCAATAGTGTAAGGATGATTTTAGTGCGTCTGTTCATAATGAGCACATCAAATATATTTAATACAGGTAAAGGCTTTTAATGATTAATTTTTCCTTCTATAGTAATTTCTGTGAGTTCTGTTGTCTCATTTCTAAATCCATATTTTTGATTTTTTTCTAAATCGTAAAGCGTGTCCATGTAAGATTTTGTGTCTGATTTACTTTTACTATAAATAATCCACCCACTTTGTCTATCAATTTCATAAACTGTAGAAGCATTAGCAACAATTTTAGTTTCAATGTTAGTTGAACTATTCAATGAATTATTGACTGAATAATCAATACTAGAAATGGAATTTATTTCATAATTAGACTCATTAAAATCTTTAAATCTATAAGTGGTAGTTACTTCGTAAGGTTTTCCGAATTCAATTCTAATAATTTGCGTTGTTTGCCACTCATCATTGAGAGCTATTTGTTGGATAGGTAAATCATATATAAATGGGGTATCTGCTTCTGAATAATTAATTTTATTATTTAATTCAGACTTTAAACTGTTAATGTCTTCTTCAGATAAGGAATTCTTAATATCTTCATTATTTAGGACTAATTTTTTGATATAATCTGAATAAACAAACTTTCCTTTGCTTGTAATCATAAATTCAAAAGGTACATTTAATATCCTCGAAAATATTTCATTGTTCTTTTCTATTTTTTTTAAATCTTCAGTTACTAATGGATTGTTTTCATGATTATAAATTGAATATTTTAGATTTGAAATGGAGGCCTCAAAAGTTAATGTGTCATTTTCGTTTTTTATATTTTTAAAATTTATTGAAAAATCATTTAAAATCTTTAAATCATCAACTTTAACCTTCACTGAATCCCCATATAAAACTCGACCTTCATTAACTAAAATATCGACTGATTTTAAGTTTATTAATTTAGAAGTACTAATGCTTAAAGAGTACGTTTTACCTAATTCGGGATTGTAAATCAATTCAAATTGTTCACTTTGGGAGTATAAATTGCCTACAAAAAATAAGACAATCAAACTTATAAATATTAAACGCATATTAAAAACTTATTTTGCAGCTAATTTAAACGAAAAGAGGCTGTTGCCAAAGATTAAATTTGTTAAAATCTTTTGAATTACAATCAACTCCACTCAATCAATTTATTTTCAAAGTAAGTTACCGGATTTTCTGTACAGCCGCCTACTTCTTCAGCATATTTTTCACTTTCATCATAAGCTAAAATCCAAAACCCTAATTTGTTTTTAATCAAATATAATTACTTCTCATTCACCAACTTCATCAAATCCACATCGTTTCCTAAAAGAACATCATTGGAGTTGATGCGTCCTTTCATGCTGTCGTTTTCCAGTTTTAAAACCCCACGCGGGCATACAGCCGCACAGATACCACAGCCAACACAGCTGGAACGTATGATATTTTCACCTTTTTGGGCGTATGCGCGCACGTCGATTCCCATTTCGCAATAGGTAGAACAGTTGCCGCAGGAGATACACTGCCCGCCATTGGTTGTTATTCTGAATTTTGAAAAAAGGCGTTGCTGAAAGCCGAGAATTGCCGCCATCGGGCAACCCATTCTGCACCAAACGCGGTTGCCAAAAATGGGATAAAACCCTGTACCGATGACCCCGGCAAAAATACTTCCGATAAGGAATCCATAAGTACTTCTCAAGGTTTCGGTTTCAAATAAAAACAATTGGGAGCCTTGAAAATAATGCAATCCAATCAACACAAGAATAATGGCCAAATACCCAATGGCACCAAACTTGGCATCTTTTTTAAATTCGTTGCGTTTAAAGAACATCACCCCGACAAAAACAAGCGTGAGTAAAACGGCGACGCCAATCAAAAAGGTGTCTTTTGTAAGCCAATAGTTTTTGGCATCATCACCCAAATAAGAATAAATGACAGCGGTAGTCATCAGCACCACAAAAACCACCACACTGTGCACGACCCAGCGTTCTACTTTCCAGGCGACCAGTCTTTTGTCGCTCAAATGGCGGAAGGAATCCCCGGCAGTTTCTGCGAGTCCGCCACATCCGCATACCCAGGAGCAGTACCAACGTTTGCCATATTTGTAAGTGAGAATGGGTGTGATGATAAAAATGGAGGCCACACCAAAAATTAGCATCGCAATGCCAATACTTCCGGCACTGATGAATTCATCCACACGATATTGTTCAAAATTGTAATAGTTGAGTGGCCAGATATTTTTTAGGTCATAATAAGGCAGTGAAAATGTTTCGCTGTTTAAGCGGGACATAAACTCGGGAATCAAAAAAGCAAAACCCAATTGGAAAAACATGACCGAAAAGGTGCGTAGTCGCTGATAGTGGTTGTGACGGTATTTGTAAATAAATTTCACTCCAAAAAACACCACAGCAATAGTATAAAATGTTCCATAAACAAACCATTGACTGGCGGGGTTTCCGCTTAATAATTTACTCAATGGGTCAAACAAAGCAACCAGGCCGGTATTGTTTTCGCCGGAAGGCGTTAGCCCTAATAATTGTGGATAAAAATAAAGAACAACATAAAAACCCATTAAGAATATGGCCAAAGCCCAGGCTGAAAAACCTTTAGAAGTGAAAGGATTTTGCCAAATGTGGTCGTTTTTAATTCCGGCGGTTTTGTGGGAATAAGTGGCTACTGCATACCAAACAATTCCAACACAAATGCTTGTTAAAGCAAGGGTGAGCCAGAGACCTTTGTTGGGAAAATTGGTATTGAAGACAGCAAGCAGTAATATAAACAAACCTACCAAGCCCAAAAAGCTTGATAATTTTTGAGGCATTGATAAATTTGCTGAAGTGTCGCCGGTTATTGAAATGTTATGTGCCATAATTAAGCGTTAATTTTTTGTTCTGTGTTGAATTGTTGCTTGATTTGTTTTTCATACCGTTTGTAAAACTCGGGGTCAAAATGAGCTTGTTCTAAGTTTTGTATGACTTCATCTACGGTGCGTTCTTCGGTGAGCCAGCGGTCAAAGACCTCATGACGCATTCTGATGCCAAAGGTGTTGATACCCACAAATTTTCGGGATTCGGTTTGGTAATTGATTGTTATACATTTTTTGCCGTCCTCGTGTTGCCAGTGAAAATGGGCTTCTCCCTCACGTGGGTCGTGAAATACCCAGCCATAAGTCTGGTATTCGATATCAAAAAACTTGGCACTGTTAAACCAGTGTCCGGGTTTGTAGGCCGTTTTATTACCGCAGATGGTTTGTGCCACGACCTCTCCCATCATTCTTCCTGTGTACCAAACGGCTTCAATGGGTCTGCGTTCGCCGGTGGGTTCTTGTTGTTCAGCGCAGTCGCCCAGCGCATAGATGTTTTCAAAATTGGTTTGCAAATAGCGATTTACTTTTACACCTCTGCCAAGTTCAATACCACTTTCCTTTAAAAAATCAATATTGGGAGAAACACCAGGGGTAAGACCTACTATGTCACAAGGAATTTCTTCACCGGTTTCATCAACAATGACTGCTCTTGCTCGCCCGTTTTCATCAGCAAGAATTTCCTTTAAATTTACTTCTAAGCGCAAATCGATATGGTGTTCTCTAATGTGGTCGTTAATCAATTTGGCATTGCTTTCGGGGAGCACGTTGTCCCAAAAATCTTTTTCACGCACTAAAAAAGTAACAGGGATTTTTCTTGTAGCAAGCATTTCAGCGAGTTCGATGCCAATTAATCCGCCGCCTACAATAACAGCACGTTTGCAGACCTCGTTGTTTGGGGCGTTTTCTTCAAGCAAGTCTAAATCTTGTTTGGAATACAAACCTTGAACACCCTTTAAATCTTGACCGGGCCAGCCAAATTTATTTGATTTTGAACCTGTAGCAATGATGAGTTTGTCATAGTGCATCGTTTCGCCGTCAGCGAAAATCAATTTGTTTTCTTTAGGGGACACTTTGGATACCCATGCATTTTTTAAATCAATACGGTTTTTCTCCCAAAACCAGTCTTCATAGGGTTTTGTATGCTCATAGTTCATGTGACCCATATAGATATACATCAAGGCCGTGCGCGAGAAAAAATGCTCAGTTTCCGCTGAAATTATCGTAATTTTTTTATCTGAAAGCTTTCTGATGTGCCTGGCAGCAGTAACTCCTGAAATGCCGTTTCCAATAATCACAATGTGTTCCATAAGGCTAAATTTATTCGGATAATGACTACAACACGCTTTAGGTCGCAAAAGTTTCTATAAACTTAATACTTTTCTAAAGAATTTTAGAGTTCCCTATCTTTATATACGACATTAAACCAATTGTGGTTGTTTTGCGTATATAAATTGTAAGCTTATGAATACTTCATTCGACTCAACACTCAAAAACCATAAAAATGAAAACGATAACACTTCTATTTACATTCCTTTTTCTGAATACAGTCCATTATTCACAAGATAAAACTGCAGCGTTTTTTGATGAAGCAGATGCGCTTTTCGTAAAGTATGTGACCAATGGCAAAATAGATTATGCCGCCATTAAAAAAAATCCGGATCAATTAAATGGTTTGTTAGCTAAAGCGAAAGACATTCGGGTGGATAAAAGCAATGCTAAAACTTATCAGGCGTTTTGGATTAATGCGTATAATATCGCAACGATTATGGGTGTGGTGAATAACTATCCTTTAAAATCGCCGTTGGATGTGAATGGTTTTTTTGACAAAACAACATATGACATCGGCGGAAAATCCATCACCTTAAATGATATCGAAAACAAAATGCTGCGGGCAGAATTTCACGAACCCCGTTTTCACTTTGTGCTAGTTTGTGCTGCCTTGAGTTGTCCTCCTATAATTGATAAAGCCTACCACCCGGAAACTTTGGAAAAGCAATTGCAGGATCAAACGGTGAAGGCCTTAAACAATCCTGATTTTGTTCAATTAAAAGAAAAGGAAGTCCTTTTTTCCAAAATTATGGACTGGTACAATGAAGATTTTACCAAAAACGGACAGACTTTAATTCAATACACCAACAAATTCCGCAAGGAGAAAATTTCTGAAGATTGTAAAGAAGGATTTTATGAATATGACTGGAGATTGAATTCAAAATAACAAAGTCATTCCATTTTTTGTTACTATTGTAGAAATATAATTGAAATGCTTTTCCGAAATTTATTTTTTCTTTCTCTTATCATTTCTTTTACTTCCTGTATTTCACAGGAAACCAAAAAGATTTCAAAAATCAACGGCGTAAGCTTTGTGGGCTCCAGAGAAGTTATTGACAGCACTCATATTCAGCCGGTTGTTGAGGTAAACGCCAATTGGGCTGCGGTCATGCCGTTTGCCTTTATGCAAACTCTTGATGCAACTGATCTTATTTTTAATATCGAAAGACAATGGTGGGGCGAGCGGGAAGAAGGTGCCAGAAAGACTATCCTGTTAATGCAGGAAAGAGGGATTAAGGTGATGGTCAAACCCCAGATATGGATACGTCGCGGCGAATTTACGGGACATATTACACTAGAAACGGATGAAGACTGGCGTTTGTTTGAAGAAAACTACAAAAACTTTATACTGCTTTATGCCAAACTTGCTCAAGAAGTAGGAGCTGAAATGCTCTGTATTGGAACCGAATTAAACACATTTGTTTTAGCTCGACCCCAATTTTGGAAACAACTCATCACCGAAATAAAAACCGTTTACAAAGGCAAACTCACCTATGCGGAAAATTGGGACGCCAAAAAACGAGTTTCTTTTTGGGACCAACTTGATTACATAGGTGTCGATGCTTACTATCCTGTTTCTGAAAGTAAAACCCCCACGGTGGAAAAAGCACGCTTGGGCTGGCAAAAGCATAAAATGGAAATCATGGAATTGCACAAACAGTACAATTTGCCTATACTATTCACAGAATACGGCTACAGAAGCAGGGATTTTGCTGGTAAAACACCTTGGGAATCCGAAAGAATAGAAGGGGAAGTCAATCACCTTGCTCAAGAAAATTTAACCAAAGCCTTATTTGAAGAATTCTGGAACGAGCCTTGGTTTGCCGGTGGCTTTCACTGGAAATGGTTTCACAACCACGAGCGCGCCGGGGGACTCGAAAACAACAAATTTACGGTGCAAAACAAGCCTACTGAAGAAATCCTGCGGCAGTTTTATGAAATCCACCAATAAAAACCCGATTTCTTTTTGCTAAGAAACCGGGTTTTAAACAAGTTATTTGTTTGCTATTGCCTGTTCTCTTGTATGTGTTCATTGTAGTCTTTAGCAAGGGATTTTTTCTGGGTTTCAGAAAAAACTTTTCCGGCAAGTTGAAAGATGGTATGTTCTTCATCTTCTAAATGGTGTTCCACTTTATGGCATAATTGTTTTGCAAATACCAGCCAGGCTGGGGAGTCCATTTCTGTTTCTTCCAGTTTTTCTATCAGTTCATCCATTTCATGATGTTCTGCAATGCCGTGACGGGCATGTGATTGTGCCATATCGTCTTCAATCAACGGGATGTAAAAATGACGTTCTTCAGCTTCTGCGTGAATTTCCAGTTCGTGTTTCAGTGCTTTGAAAAGTTGCTTTCTGTCCGGTGATTTTCCTTCGGTGTTGACTAATCTCTCGCAGAGATCTCTCTGGATGTCATGGTCTGCTCTTAATGCTTCAAATATATTCATAGGAGTTGTTTTTTTATTTTTTGACAAATTACAACTCTGCCTGAAGAAACTATGTTTAAGAAGTATTAAATTAATTTGAGAAAGATTTTGAGGCTTATTTGACTAGTAAAACTTAAAGGATGGAGTGTAGTTCTTTAATTATTATGTTTTTGCAAGGGCCTTATGTTATTTAAATAGTATTCATAAATTTCATCAGCCGAAGCTCCAAACCATTTTTTCACATAAATCGTCCAGAAGTGGTACTGCAACCTCCAGATACCGGCCTCTTCATACCGACGAGCAGAAGTTGTTATCCAATGCGGAATCACTACAAACTGCTTTCGCCTATACAATTCGTTGATGAGTATATTGTCTTCATAGATAGTGTAAGACTCATCATAACCTCCAATTTCTTCAAAAAGTAATTTTGTGATAAACTGGCTTTGATCACCACCGCGACATGCACGCCAGCTGAATTTAGTCAACCAACTCGCCAGTCGCAACCACCAGTGATTGTGATTAAATTTCATCTGAAAACACCCGGCTAGGTTGCCTTTTTGGACTTCGTCAATAATGAATTGATCGAAGTTTTTTGGTGGTGTTGAATCGGCGTGAAGAAAGTAAAGGATGTCTCCGGTTGCATATCTTACACCGGTATTCATTTGTTTGGCTCTGCCTTTGGCAGAGGACACTACTTTGGTGCCATTTTGTAGGGCTACTTCTTTGGTGTTGTCTTGACTTCCTCCATCAACTACAATGATTTCTGCAATGTTTAGGGGAGAGGAGTTGCCAAAAAGAAGCGGCAAAAGGATTTCTAAATTAGCTTCTTCATTTAAGACCGGTATGATAATGCTTAGCTTCATAATCAATTACAAAAATGACTATTTTTTTTCATTAAGACTCCAGTCATAATCTAAAAATGAAATTTTAGCATTGGGATTTACTTTCACATCTGTATATTGATTGACATATTCGGCTAATGAACTGATGTCATTTACCAAATAATCTTTTTCATACCATTCAAATATTTTTGAAAGTTTGAGTTCATTTTCACTTATTTGATTTTCTGAAGAGTTGATGAAATTTTTGGTAACAAGATCCAATTGCTCATTGATTTTTGATGCTGTAAAAGCTTCATTATGTAATTTTGGACAGGAAATCGAGGCACAATTAATGGCAAAATGTATGCGGGGTTCGTTCATTTTTCTTAGAATACTGTTCTCAATGCCACCAAGGGAAATCATCACATCACCAATGGGCACAAAGGGTTTAAACCAGGGGCTGTTTATGTCTTTGATACTTTCTAAAGGATAATTCTCAAGGATTAGCTCAACGGTAAAAGCGTTATATGCGTTGATGTAATAAGCCAGTTGTTCTTGTACAGACCACTTTTTTGTAGGCTTATTTTCAGATAGATAGTTGAGGTATTTTGTCAAGGCTTCACGATCTTTTTGAAAGCCTTTGTAATCTACATTTCCTTGTGTGTCAACGTGTTTTTTGAGTAACGCATCCCATTGGCTGTGGTCTAAATTAACTTCAGAATTTGCTGTAGTTGAACTAAGGTTTTCAGGCACTTTTGTAGTCGGAAGTCCTTTATTAGCAAGTCCTGCGGCAGATAAAAGACCACAACTGTTGACTATTAATGCTACGATGCCTATTACAAGCAAGCTTATAAAAATTGTTTTTTTCATCATTTAAAAATTTAATAATTGTAATATAAAATACACAAGCGCACCAAAAAATGCTGCTATGGGTAAAGTCAAAACCCAGGACAATACAATTTTTGAAACCACGCGAGTATCTGCTTTTTTAGTAACCGTCCCAATTCCGAAAATAGAACCTACAGAAACGTGGGTGGTGGAAACAGGCAATCCGTGAATACTTGCAGTTGTGACTAACACACCGGTAATGAGGTTTGCGCTCAAACCCTGTCCGGAACTCATCGGTGTGATTTTTTTGCTCATTGTCAATCCTACTTTTTTAGCATTGAGTATCCCACCCAAAGCCATAGCAATACCAATGGCGAGCATGCCCCATTGTATATTGAACGCATTGATGACTAAAAGGAGTCCAATAATTTTTGGTGTGTCGTTCAATCCACGTGCAAAACTGACCACACCGGCACTTAAAAAATGCAATCCATCCATTATTTTTTGAATCGTAATGCCAAAGAGCTCACCGTCATATTTTTCTGTGTACAACTCTTTTTTACAACTTGCCAGTTCTATTTGGGAGGTTTTAGTGGCTACAAAAGAATTGGATTGTAGGATTACTGAACTTCCCTCCACCTCATTTACACAGAGACAACTGCTTTTAGAAATTCCTGTTTTTTCTTTTATATACCGAAAAACCAAATAGGCAATAGAGCTCAATGCTGCAGCCAAAAAAGGACTAATAAGCAAGGGAATTATGAATGTAGAACTGAGTTTTAAAAAATTAAAGTCCATACCCACAGCCATCAATCCGGTACCAAAAAGCGCGCCCACCAAACCGTGGGTTGTTGAGATGGGCATCCCAATTTTGGTAGCAAAAAAAACGGTCAGTGCAGTTCCCAAAGCAACCGAAATTGCAAAAACAGGCATTTGGGTCAATGCATTAGGCACCAGTCCATATCCGGAAAAATTCTTGATCAGTGCACTTGCTAAAAAAATAGCTGCGACAGATCCTGCAAATGTGGTTATTGTCGCCCAGGTAATCGCCTTTTTATAATTGGTGGTGTTACTCCCAAACAGCGTTGCCACCCCTTTGAAGTTATCATTGGTACCATTTGTATAGGCCAAAAAGCAGGCTGCAATAAAAAGCAGGATCAAGATCATAATTTATGTTTTAACAACAACCGCCACCATCATAGTGGAATGTGGATTCGCTAATGAAAATATCCTCACGACCCAAATCTGCTATAGCTCCGGCAGTTTTATCACAAATAGCCAGCGGCTGATTTTTTAATAAAATATGTCCTTTTTTATCGTCCAGAAATGGTTCATCGCCAAAATAAATAGCTGCTTTTCCGGTAAAAATACACGGGCCGTCTGCAGGCATCGGGTTTTTGATGGCAGCTACTTCGATAGACTCGATGTAAATCAACTCGTCTGTTGGATAATGTTTTGGGTCGAGAATGCGGTAGGGTTTTCTGGCGCGTATTTCAATGGTACCAAAACCGGCATCGGTGAGGGCTTTTACATAGTCTGAAATGGGCAGGCTTCCGCTAAGACATAATGCACGTAGACGATCGTCATTGCGCAGGGTATCGTTCATGGGCTGCTCACAGGTGGGATCGCTCATCACGAGTTTTCCGTGGGGTTTTAAAACGCGGTACATTTCTTCTATGGCCTTTTTTAAATCTTCGGCTTTAAAGATGTTGAAGAGGCAGTTTTGAGCGGCCACATCAATGGAGTTGTCTTCCACCGGAAGGTTCATAGCATCTCCTTTTTTAAGTTTCACAAAGTCACTTTTAAACCAAGGGTTTTGTGCTTCGGCTTCGATACAATTTTTGCGGGAGGCTTCCAGCATTTCATCTACCATATCAACACCCACAACGCCTCCTTTTTGACGGTTGAAATAAGCAAATTGCAGGAGCTCCATACCACCGCCAACGCCTACATAAAGCATTTTAGGGTTGTTGGACAGATCGCGTGCGTGAACGGTGCTTCCGCAGCCGTAGTTCATTTCCTGCATGATTTTTGGGATTTTAAGCCCGGGTAATTCCCATATTGGGTTGGTGGTACAGCACAATCCTACATCCGGAGTGAGGGCTGCTTCTTTGTACACGTCGTAAGTGGCGTCTAGGTAGCTCATTTGTTTGATATTTTTTTGTTATTTGTGAGCCGTAATATATTACGGCTGTACTTTGATAATTTTTTTTATGAGCTGTAATGTATTACAGCTGTACTTTAGTAAATTTTCTTTTTTAATTGTTTATTTGAATTGAGCCGTAAAATTTTACGGCTGTACTTAAATCAATTTTCTGTTAGTCTAAGGTTTTTTATTAATCTTACTTTATATACGAAAAAATTTGATCTCAAGTTTTAGCCCCGATAGCAGCGGCATCCCCCCAAGTCAACTTGGGGGATAAAGCGGATAGCGGGAAACAGCTCCTAAAAAGCTATAAATCTTTAATCAAATGGCTGAAAAGTTTAACCAATTCCGGTTCTGCTTTTGCGGCCATGGCAAAAATTTCCTGGATGTTTACCGGTGCCAGATTATCCGGGTCGCATTCATCTGTAAGAACGGAGACTGCTACTACCGGTAATTTGAGATGATTTGCAACAATGACTTCGGGTACGGTACTCATCCCAACGGCATCTGCACCTATGATTTTGAGCATTCTATATTCTGCACGGGTTTCCAGTTGTGGTCCCACCACGGAAGCATAAACGCCTTCGTGGAGCTTTATACTTTGGTTTTTTGCAATTTCTTTGATTTTTTTATTGATAGCAAGATCATAAGGAGCGCTCATATCTGCAAAACGTTCGCCCAGTTGAGAAACGCCTTTGAAAGCAAGAGGCGAGCTTCCCTGCAAGTTGATGTGGTCGTCAATGAGCATCAGTTCGCCTTTTTTAAAATCGAGATTAATGGCTCCCGATGCATTCGAAACCAAAAGGGTTTTGATGCCCAGTTGCTCCATAATGCGCACAGGATATGTCACATCTTGCAGGCTGTAGCCTTCATATATATGAAAGCGACCTTGCATCACAACGACTTTCTTGCCTGACAGTTCGCCAAATATAAATTTACCCTGATGGAACTCCACAGTAGCTGTTGGAAAATAGGGAATGTGGTTGTAGCTTACTTCTTCTTCAACCTCGATGGCGTTGATGAGCTGGCCCAGACCGGTGCCCAGAATAATCCCAACTTCAGGAGTGCCGAAACCTCGGTCTTTTAAAAATTGTACGGTTTTGTTTAGATGTTCTTTCATAGTCGTTCAGTCTGCCCCGCACTTCGACTCCGCTCAGTGGCCGGGGATGTAATATTTTTTGAGTTATATTTAGTTAGTTTTTTTTAAAAATTGTTGAAAAACGGGTTCGTCTTTGATGTCTTCATAGATGTCTATGTCGTTGCGTTCTTCGAGTAATTGTAAGTGATCGTCTTTTAGGTCTACAAGCGTGTCGCGTAACACTGTATCTGTACCCCAGGATTTGTTTTTGAAGAGTTCGGGTTTGAAGAGGTTCATTCCTAAAAGGTAATATCCCCCATCTTCTGAAGGACCCAGTACAAATTCAAATGTTTCTAATGATTTAAATGCTTCTTCTAAATCTTCTTGAGTGATATCATAGAGGTCACTTCCTATTATAATGACATTTCTATATCCGTTTTTGAATGCGGAAAGAAAGGCGTGTTGCATCTTTTCGCCTAAATCCCCTTCAATTTGTTGTTTCTTTATATAGATGTCATTATCCCAAATATCGTTGCGGTTCATTTTACCTGAATAATGTACTTCCATATCAAATGGAATATTTTCAGTGATGGAAACGGTATGTTGCAAGAGGAACTTATAGATTTCCAAAGCAGCCTCATCGCCGATGGTTTTTGCCAGTCTGGTTTTGCATTTTCCAAGTTCCGGATTTCTTGTGAAAATGAGGAGTAGGTTCTTTTCGTTTTTCAAGCTTTATTCTTTTTGTGAGTTAGTATATTTTTTCGCCTTTAAGGAGCCATTTTCCCCATTGTTTCGAAAAGGCGTGTACTTTTTCGGTTTTATTACCTTTTAAATCAAACACAGGAAAGCCTTTATTTTTCCATTCAAAAATGCCTCCGTAAAGGTTTTTCACATTGGTATAACCGGCTTTTTTAAGTTTTTCGCCAATAGCTTCTGAACGAACTCCGAGTGAACAATAAACCACAATAGGTTGATTTTTATCTGCAACAAAATTTGAGAATTGACTTATGGAAAATTGATTGTAACCTGCATAGACGGCATCTTCAATTTTGCTTACTTCAAACTCTTTTCTTTCGCGGGTATCCAGTAAAAGAAAATCGGATGTATCCTGCAACATTTTTAATTCTTCTACAGAAAGATAGGGAATACTTCCATCGTTAAATTTGGATAAAACCGTGTGTAGGGAATCCTGAGCGGAGACCCCCAACCCTATAAAAAGTAACAATATTTGTAATGCTCTCATCATTTTATTAAGTTACATTCCCCTGACAACTACTTCCGGCACCTGCGGTACATCCATAGCAGTGTTGCGAAATTATTATATTTCTATCATTGAGCAGGTCTTCATTGTAATCTTTAATGTGTTTGACTTTGCTATCGACCTTCAACTCCAACATCTGATTGAAATCGCAGTCATACAACCAGCCGTCCCAGCTTATAGAAATGGTATTGGTGCACATCACATTTTCAACGGCGGCGGGGTTGTAGGCATCCACCAAAGAAGTCATATAATCTTCGTAGTTTTCAGAAGCGATGAGGTAGTCCAGAAAACGTGCAATGGGAAGGTTGGTAATCGCAAACAGGCTGTGGAACTGAATTTCAAAATCTTCTTTTAATGCTTTTTTAAAATCCTTTTCCATAGCACTTTGATCCCCCGGCAAGAATGCTCCTGAAGGATTGTAGACCAAGTCTAATCGCAGCGAACTTCCTGGTATTCCATATCCCACGGCATTGAGTTCCTGCAATGCTTTGATGGATTTGTCAAAAACACCGTCCCCACGTTGTTTGTCAGTTTTTCCACGGGTGTAATGCGGCATCGAGGAAATCACGTGCACATTGTGTTTTTTGAAAAAATCAGGCAGGTCATAGTATTTCTTGTTTGCGCGAATGATTGTCAGATTAGAACGCACGATAAAATCTGCTATACCGGCTTTGGAAGCTTCTTCGACAAACCACCGAAAATCGGGGTTCATTTCAGGGGCTCCGCCGGTTAGGTCCAATGTGTGAGCTCCGGTATTTTTTATAACTTCCAGGCATTGCATCATCGTTTCGCGGGTCATGATTTCCTTTCTATCAGGTCCCGCATCCACGTGGCAATGGTCACAAACCTGATTGCACATATAGCCGAGATTGATTTGCAATATTTCCAGCTTCTTTGGCCGTAAAGGGAAGTGGCCCGTTTCTGCGATTTTATCTTTGAACTTGGGCAACTCACCACTTTTGAAAATTCCATTTGATAAAATTTGCAATTGGCGGTTGGTTTGCGCGAGCTCGCTATCTCGTTTATGTAGGGATTGTAATTTGAGTTTTGTCATAGTATTTTTTTTAAACTTGAGCCGCTTAGGCTTCGACTTCGCTCAGCCACCGCTCAGCAAATATTTGAAACTTGAAATCTAGTTTCAGAAACTTCTTATCCATCTAATTTGTTTACTTTGTTCATCATCATCACGCCGTGAACGAGTGTGGCTCCGCTTTTTATGGCAGCACCCACGTGGATGGCTTCCATCATTTCTTCTTTGGTAACGCCGCGTTGCAGGGTGTCTTTGGTGTAAGCATCAATACAGTAAGGGCACTGCTCTGTATGAGCTACGGCAAGAGCGATGAGTGCTTTTTCACGAGCAGTGAGGGCACCTTCTTCGAAGACTTTTCCGTAATAATCAAAAAATTTTGTTCCGAGTTCTTCGCTCCATTGGGTGATGTCACCAAATTTTTTAAGGTCTTTTGGGTCGTAATAATTGTTGTTCATTTTTTCAATGTGTTAGTTATTAAAACATACGAAAGCATTACTGCTTTGGTTTTGTAATCGTAAGAATTCTTTGGAAAAAACTGACTTAACTAACTATTGGGGAACCCTTATTGTGAAGAATCGAAATGAAGTTTTTTTCTATGAAAAACCAAATTTTATCATTTGGAATTGATGATGTAAAAGTTTGAATGAGGTTTAAAATTTTACCGGACACTTTATTTTTGAAAGCGAGATAGTATCTGATGTCATTTTGGTTGTCTAAATCATTGTAGTAACAAAAGCCTGAAATGACAGCTTTTTTTGACTCTAATACCTTTATAAGCTCTTTACGTAAGGATTTTTTCTGCCAGGGAAGTTTTAGAAAGGCCTTCTTGTCAAAAATATTTTTATGAAAAGCCAAAAGATAGAAACCGCCGTCAAGAGTGGGGCCAAGGGTTGTTTTTGATTCATTAAGATTTTGAGCTGCTTGAAGGAGCTGGCTTGTATTTAACTCAGGACAGTCGTTTCCGATGGTGATGACATTTAAAAAGCCTTTATTGAAAATAGCTTCAATTGCGTTTGTGTAGCGTTCGCCAAAAGTATCGCCCTTTTGATTGTTTTCTGAAAAGATAAAATATGGAAGGCCTGTTTTTTCAACTATTTTAAGAGCCTGGTTGTTGAGTTCAGAAAACAACTCCAATCCCTTAGGGAAGTATTTGTTTTTGCACTCCAAAGAAGCAGATTGCGCAAAAATTAAAATAGCTGTTTTCTTTTTCATTATCATAAATATAATCGTTCTGTCGAAATCGACATCTAATTCCTAACAAAGTTTTATAAAAAAAATGAAAAATAAATAATAGTGTATGTAAATGCGTATATTTGTTAATAAAATGTTAACGAAATGTATTTTTTTTCAAGAAGAGTATTCTGTATTGGTTTGATGTTGGTATTTTTTGTTGGTTGTAAAGAAACTAAAAAACCGTCACAAAATATTCAAACTACTACAGAGGAAGTAAAGACACCTGTTCAAAAATCGGGTACTGTCTCTGATGTTGACGGTAATGTGTACAGATTTTTAGAAATGTGTGACGGAAAAGAGTGGATGATTGAAAATCTCAATGTTTCAAAGTATAGAAACGGAGATGAAATTCCACAGGTTCAAGACCCTGTTGAGTGGGCTAATCTTAAAACAGGCGCGTGGTGTTATTACTTAAAAGACAGTTCTTACGGAGCTGTTTTTGGCAAATTATATAACTGGTATGCGATTAATGATCCAAGGGGAATTGCGCCGGAAGGTTGGCGTGTTGCCACAAAAGAGGACTGGAAGCAGATTTCAGATTGTCTTGGAGGTGAGAATGTTGCCGGAGGTAAATTAAAAGAAATAGGATCTTCCCACTGGATGTCTCCAAATGTGGGAGCAGTAAATACCAGTGGTTTTTCTGCATTGCCCGGTGGGGGTAGGAGCAGTAAAGGTGATTTTACCATGGTTGATAATCTGGGAATTTATTGGACCAAAACAAATTATGACGAACTACAAGCTTGGATAAGACATTTGAGTTACAGTAACACGTATGTCGTTGAGTTTTACAATGACAAAAGGAATGGGTTTTCAGTAAGATGTGTCAAGGAATAGTTTTCAGCCCCTAGACTTCGGGGGGAACGAGGGACACACCCTTTAAAAATCCCCAAAACAAAAAAATCCCCAAACATTAACTGTTGTGGGGATTTTAAGTGGTACCTCCAGGAATCGAACCAGGGACACACGGATTTTCAGTCCGTTGCTCTACCAACTGAGCTAAGGTACCAGTATGTATTTTTGGGCTGCGCCCGTCAAAGCAAAAGTAATAATTGCTTAGGAGGGTGCAAATATAAATTTATTTTATTTTGCGCAAAGCATAAAAATAAAAAAAGTTTTAATTTCTTCCAGTGGTTTGTACATAATAAAATTTCAAATTGTATTTTTGTCGCTTATTTGATTATAAATGAACTTAGTAGTAGATGTTGGAAATACCTTAATCAAAATGGCAATTTTTGATACTAAGGTTTTGGTTTACAAAAAAATTGATGTAAAATCTGAATTTGATAAGAATATTGAGTTTCTTTTAGTAGAATTTCCTTCAATCAAGCGAGTGGCATTGAGTATTGTGGGTGGGTTTTCTGAAAAATCAAAACTAAAATTGAGCAAGCATTTTCAGGTTTTTGAAATTACATCAAAAATTAAAACTCCTTTTATTAATGACTATGCAACGCCGTTGAGTCTTGGTGTTGACAGGATTGCACTGGTAAGTGCTGCAAGCAATCAATATCCGGGTAAAAATACGTTAATCATTGATGTGGGTACGTGCATCACCTATGATTTTTTAAATTCTGATGGCCATTACAAGGGTGGAGCTATTTCTCCGGGAATTAATATGAGGTATAAAGCTTTAAACGCTTTCACAGAAAAACTACCTTTGCTTGATGCAAACACTCCAAATACTATTTTGGGTAATTCAACACAAACTTCCATTCATTCTGGTGTGATTTTTGGCGTGACATTAGAGATTGACGGAGTTATAAGTCATTATAAACAAGATTTTAAAGATTTAACAGTTATTTTAACAGGCGGTAATGCACATTTTTTGCGAGATAGATTAAAAAATGGCATATTTGCCAATTCAAATTTTCTTCTTGAAGGTTTAAACTATTTATTAGAATATAATCATTAATACATGATACAAAGACTTTTAGTAATAATTCTGGTATGTATTACTACGGTAACTTCTGCACAAGAAGCAACCACGTCTCCTTATTCATTTTTTGGAGTGGGATCGACAAATTTCAGAGGTACTGTTGAAAATAGAAGTATGGGGGGTATTAGTATGTATTCAGATAGTATTCACCTTAATTTACAAAACCCTTCCGGATATGCACATTTAAAACTAGTCGCTTTTTCAGTGGGGGGTACTCACAAATATGTCACTCAGGAAAGCACTCAAGAAAATGGAATAGCTTCTTCAACTTCTATCAATTATTTGGCACTTGGAGTGCCACTTGGAGAAAAATTTGGAGCCGGTTTTGGAATTTTACCGTTAACTTCTGTGGGCTATAATTTGGAAAACCAATTTGGTGAAAGTATTGTTCAAAACACCGGTCAAGGAGGTATGAATAAAGTTTTTTTATCTTTGGGCTATCTTTTAACTGATAACTTTAGCGTGGGTATAGACGCTAACTATAACTTTGGTAATATCCAAAATAATTCGTTACTTCTCAACCCAGATGTTGAGTTTGCAACCCGAGAGATTAATAGGTCAGATTTATCTGGTTTTAGCCTCAATTTGGGAGCTACTTACAAAAGAATGTTAACTGAAAAATTGGAAATGTTTTCAAGTTTTACATACACACCTGAAACAAATTTAGATTCTGAAAATTCCAGACGCTTCGCAAGTGTTTTTGTGCCAAATCCAGATTTTCAAATTATTGTCGATGAGCGTGAAGTGGATGTTGAAGATTCAAAACTAACACTTCCCTCTCAATATTCCCTTGGTTTTGGTATTGGAGAGCCCAGAAGATGGTTTGTGGGTGG
Organism: Flavobacteriaceae bacterium; assembly: GCA_040880345.1. Lineage (GTDB taxonomy): Bacteria > Bacteroidota > Bacteroidia > Flavobacteriales > Flavobacteriaceae > Planktosalinus. The sequence goes on along the minus strand of JBBDIQ010000045.1, from coordinate 18,614 downwards.
TGAGTATTCATTGCAAGAAACAAGTAATTTTACAAACAGAGCATTTTCACTTGATAATGTAAGCTTCACAAACTCATCAAGAATCAAGCTGGGCGGGTTTTTTGTTCCCAGGCACAATACACTTTCAGGGTATTTTAAAAAGATGACCTATCGTGCAGGTATAAGGTATGAAAATACGGGTTTGGTGATTAACGATGAGAAGATAAATGAGTTTGGCATATCTTTTGGAGTAGGAATGCCAGTAGGAAGATTGTTTTCAAATGTAAACATTGGTTTTGAGTATGGAAACAGAGGCACTACAAACAATGGATTGGTAAAAGAAACCTTTTTCAATACAACTATAAGCTTATCTTTAAATGACAGATGGTTTATAAAAACACTATACGATTAATATTTTATAAAAAATTATTACCAATGAAAACTAAAATCACATTCTTATTTTTGACATTGCTTTTTGCAGCTAACACTAGCTATGCCTCAAACAATGAAGATTGTACAATAACATTAAATTTATTTGTTGAACAAGCAAAAATTGAAAATTACAAAGCAGCTCTTCCTCACCTTGAGGAGTTGCGCAAAAATTGTGCTTCTTTCCATTTGACCATATACCAATATGGGGAAAGACTCTATAAAAACAATATTGAAAATGCACCTCAAGATCAAAAAATGACTCACTATAACGAGTACAAGAAGTTACTTAGAGAGCGTTTACAACATTTCCCAAACAAAACTACTGAAGGAGGGATTCTAGCAGACTTTGCCCAAGTGATGTTTGACAATAAAATTGGCACAACTCAAGAACAATTTGATGCCTTTGATGCTGCATACAAAAAAGACAAAGAAAACTTCACAAGTCCCAAAGCTTTATACACTTATTTTTCACTTGCTGTTGATTTGCACGACTCAGGTGAGAAAGATATTCTTGAAGTATTTGAACTTTATGATGAGTTGATTGGAAAAATTGAACATGAAGAAAATATGCTTGCGTCCAAAATCACTCCCTTAATCGAAAAGCAAGACGCCGGGGAAACGCTCAGTCAATCTCAATCAAAACTTTTGAGTGCCGGAGAAACCAATCTCAAAGCTTATTCACAAGTTAAAGGAAGTGTTAATGGAAAGTTAGGAATACTTGCAGACTGTGAAAACCTGATTCCAATGTATGAAAAAGATTTTGAGCAGAAAAAAGGAGACGTCAACTGGTTGCAAGGAGCAGCAGGAAGACTTTCTGCAAAAGAATGTGAAGACCCCTTGTTCTTTAAATTAGTACAAGAATTGCACAATTTAAACCCTTCTGCAAAATCTGCTAAATATCTCGGTCAACTCGCAGATGCTGATGGAAACTCTAAATTAGCTCTGGATTATTACATTCAATCTGCTGAATTAGAAACAGATACTAATGCAAAAGCAGATGTTTATTACAAGCTTGCAGAAAATTACAGAAAATCAGGAAGTTTGAGCAATGCAAGAAGCTTTTATAGAAAAGTTTTAGAAATTAAACCTTCTTATGGAAGAGCTTACCTTCAAATAGCAAGGATGTATGCTGCCAGTTCAAATAATTGTGGTGAAACCATATTTGAAAAAAGAGCCATCAACTGGCTTGCTGCCGAAGAAGCCAGAAAAGCAGCACGTGTTGATCCTTCAGTAGCAGGAAATGCCAATGCAGCAGCAAAAAGTTATATGGAGCGTGCTCCTCAAAATGCAGATATATTTCAAGAAGGAATGGCAGGAAAGACTATTAGCTTTAAGTGCTGGGTAGGTGGTAGTGTTAGAGTACCAAACCTTTAAAATGAAACTTATTTCACATAGCTTAAAAAGCGTTATGACTGTAATTACAGTCATAACGCTTTTTGCTTGTGAAGGAAATTACAGGGAAAAACAGCAATTGTCCATTGCAGACCTGGGGCCCATTGCTGAGGGTAACGGTGTTGATTTAAAATATACAGACTCCGGCAAACTGGTCGCAAACCTTATAACACCCACCTTACTAGACTTTTCAAATTACAAGTATTCATTTTCAGAATTTCCGGATGGTCTCGAAGTGCAGTTTTGGAACGAAAAAGGTGATAAAAGCACAGTCACATCAGACTATGGAATTCATTTTGAAGAGGCCAACCTGGTTGACTTAAGAGGGAACGTGGTATTAATTACAAGTGATAGCTTAAAATTAATTGCCAATCAACTTTACTGGGACCAAAACAACAAATGGGTTTTCACAGATCAACCTTATAAAATAATATTTAAGGACGGTTCTTTCAATGACGGAAGTCGTTTTGATTCAAGTGAAGATTTCAATACCTTTATGTCCAGAAAAAATGTCGGGGTACAATATGTTGATAAAACCATAGACGATGAATAAAACAGTTTACAAAATTTTTGAATATGCATATTTGATTATGTTTATTCTTTCTTTATTTGCAGTCATAAGCAATTGGAACAGCAATCCCGATCGGGCTAATTTATTTATATTCTTCGGCGTTGTAGCGTTATTTATGTTCTTCTTCAAACGCAACTTTAGGAAAAAGCTGGAAAAGCGTCAACAAAACGAAAACTAAATTTTCTTTACATACTTTATAAGTAGCTTATTCTGAGTATTTAGAAAGCTCTTCTTCAAAAAAACAAGGTGATTTCAGCAGAATAAAACCAGTAACAAAATTATTTTTAATAATAAGTGAATTTTTGGGCAATAAGTTTTTCATAAGTTGTTCAAAAATGGTATTTTCGCCCCCTATAAAATTTCATAAAAAATGGCAGTATTAAATAAAATTAGACAACGCTCGGTATTTTTGATTATCATCATTGCAATGGCTCTCTTTGCATTTGTATTGGCAGATGTATTTCAAAATGGAGGTTTTTCATCCAATAAAGAGCAAAATACAGTTGGAACTATTAATGGAACCGATATTTCCCGAAATGATTTTCTAAATAAAGTTGAAAATGCGTTGCGAAATATGGGAGCAAATGCCACAAACTTACAGGCGGCGAATGCTGTTTGGAACAATGAGGTGCGTGCAAACCTGTTTAGAGAGCAATTTGAAAAATTAGGTTTACAAATAAGTGATGAGCAGTTGCAAAATGCATTGGCGCAAAATCTCAGCGGAAACCCCACATTTACTAATGAAGCCGGTGTTTATGACCCCTTTAAAGTTCAGGAGTATCTTGCAGATGTAAAGGAGAATGCACCACAGCAATTTGCTCAATTTGTGGAGTTTGAAAAAAGCCTGAGTCAAAATGCCATTGAACAAACCTATTATAACTTAATAAGAGCCGGTTTAACGGCGACTACTTTTGAAGGAAAGCAAGAATACAAATTAGAAAACGATAAAGTAGATATTGAATTTGTACAAATTCCCTACTCAAGTATTCCTGATGAAGAAATTGAAGTGACTGAAAAAGACATCGAAGAATACATAAAGCGAAATGCCCAAAAATATGAGGTAGAAGCAGCAGTTGATTTCCAGTATGTCCTTTTCGCTGAAAATCCTTCAGAAGAAGATGAGGCAACTATTGAGAACGAAATAAAAGAACTTTTACAACCTCAAATCAAATTCAATTCGATTTCCCGGTTAAACGACACACTTCCCAGCTTTCAGGAAGCAACAGATGTTGCAGCATTTGTTTCTCAGCACTCAGAAGGACAATTTGTTGACAGATGGGTCTTTAAACACCAGCTTAACCCGGATGTTGCAGATACGCTTTATAGCCTTAACATAGGCGAAGTATATGGCCCCTTCAAGACTCAAGGAAGATTTAACTTAGCAAAGGTAATAGACATCCGCCAAATGGCAGATTCTGTCAAAACAAAGCATATTATGATTTCCTGGGATGGTCTTGAAACAGCAGGTTCAACCAGCAGAACAAAAGAAGGTGCAAAATCTCTTGCAGACAGCCTTTTGAATGTAATCAAAAGAGATGCATCAAAATTTGAAGACCTTGCTATTGAATTCTCTGATGATCCCGGTGTAGAAGAAAATAAAGGAGACCTTGGGTATTTAACTCCCGGTTCAGTTTCCATTAAAGAATTTAACGATTTTGCCTTTAACAATAACAAAGGAGCTATGGAAATCGTTGAAACTGACTTGGGTTACTTTATCATTAAAATTGAGGAACAGAAAAACATTCAAAAAGCTATCAAAGTAGCTTATGTAATCAAAACCATCCAACCCTCAGAAAAAACCCTTAACCAAACCTTCACTGAAGCAACACGATTTGAATCCAAAGCATTAAGTACAGATTTTATTTCAGCGGCTAAAGAAGATGATATTAGTGATGTGAGACCTGTAAATCGTGTGGGTGAACTGGAAGAAAACATCCCGGGCATTGGTACAAATCGCGAAATTGTGAATTGGGCTTTTGAAAAAGAAACAAAAGTGGGTGATATCAAAAGGTTTAATGTCAATAATGGGTATGCCATTGTACAACTCACAAATAAAAATCCAAAAGGGTTGATGCCTGTATCAGAAGCATCGGCTCAGGTCACTCCTTTGGTGAGAAATGAGAAAAAAGCAAAACGCATTTTAGATAACAATAAAGCGACCACACTGGAGGAACTGGCTTCTGCAAATAATGTTCAGGTAAAGCGTGCAAACGCACTTAACAGAAAATCACCACTCATTCCTGATGCCGGTACAGAACCAAAAGTTGTGGGGACTGCATTTGGTCTTAGTGAAGGGGAATCCTCAGGGCTTATTGAAGGTAAAAATGGAATCTATATGGTAAGAGTGCTTTCTACTACTGAAGCACCACAAAGAGAAGATTTTACAATGTATATTACACAAATTAACAACAGACGAGCATCTAATATCAATGCTACAGTTTTCAATGCGCTTAAAAAGAAAGCCAAGATAGAAGACCGTAGAGCGAATTTATATTAAGAACTCACCACAATATTTTAATAAAAGCCTTTCACTGTTTGAGAGGCTTTTTTTATTTCAACATTTTGTCGAATGGGATAACAATGTTATACCCTTTTTCCTCAAAATATTTGGGAGCTTGTTTACCTGTTGCCAAAATAAAATCCCCGCCCCAGGCTCCCAGACTTTTTATACTCCCGTTGTAATCAGAAAACAAGCTATCCTTGATTTTTGGAATTTTTAATAAACTTGAAAGCAGGTCTTCGTGAGTTTCAATTAGGGATTCAAATTGAGATAAAGTAGTGCAATTGATAAACGCTTCAGTGAGTTTGTTTGCCTTTTGTATTAGCGTCTCCTTGTTTTCAGAAAGTGCATTGTAATGAGCGATGGCTTTTTTACTGTCTTGTTTTTTATTGAGATAAACAAAATACAGTTCCTCAGTAAAAGTCCAGTTTAGTTTTATTTTTTGAGATGTTGGGGGCTGTTGGGAATTTGAGTAAACAAGCGGTACATCAGATTGTGCACAGGCTATGTCATAACCGCTTCCGCGAAAGCTTGTTTCAAGGAGTTCAAAAGCGTTTACTTCAGCCCATTGTGCAATATTGTTTATCAATGTTGAAGACGTACCCAAACCCCATTCACGCGGGAAATTCATAGTTGTGGCAACCTCAAAACCTGAAGATTCAGACAGAAATTTCCCATTTAATTTTTTGGCTGATAGAAGTATGTCTAAAAGTGTTTCAGCAACTTTTTGATCTGTGGTTGATTTGATTGTTAATTTTGGATCAATTTGAAATGTTGCCTCAAACCAAACAACTCCTTTTTCATTTTTACTTGTCCAGAATATACCTTCTTTTTCTGATGTGCTCACTATTAAATTCTGACCATAAGTCGTGGGAATTGCCAGCGCATTTGCACCATCAAGTACCAAATACTCTGAAGTGATTAAAAGTTTTCCGTTGCTGTAAAAGTATTTATTCAAGGTTTCAGGTTTTGATTTGCACAGGTCACTTTGCTCGTGTCTGGTTTTTTGTTTGAGCCGTAATATATTACGGCTGTACTTTATTAAATATTTATTTTTTTATTTTGGAATTTGCTTTGCCATCCGAAACCGTCAAAAGCGGTGAAGGATGCGTGCTTGTTAGTTTATACTTTTTAATTTCTCAAAGAATCTACAAATGCAATGGCTGCACTATGTGAAACTGTTGTGTTTTGAAAATGTGCCAATGCTTTTTCTTTTTCTTGAGTTGTGGCATTCAATTGATTGAGAATATTCATCAAGTGCATTTTCATATGTCCTTCTTGAATACCTGTGGTTATAAGTGATTTAACCGCCCCAAAATTTTGAGCTAAACCTGTCACAGCCATTATTTGCATAAGCTCTTTTGCTGATGGTTTTTGAAGAATGGCTGAAGCAACTTTTACCAGAGGGTGTAATGAGGTAAGACCGCCCACAGTGCCAATAGCGAGTGGGATTTCAATCCAAAAACGAAAGGTATCACCGTGAATTTCAGCATTTGTTAAACTGGAATAGTGACCCGTTCTTGATGCAAAGGCGTGAACACCGGCTTCCACGGCTCTAAAGTCATTTCCTGTGGCAAGAACAACTGCATCGAGACCGTTCATAATGCCTTTATTGTGGGTGACTGCACGTCTGGGTTCTGTGTTGGCAATCTGGATAGCTCTCACAAATTTTTCGGCAAAATGGTGGCCATCAAACTCGGGTGTGGTGAGCTCATCAACTTTACAGGATACTTCGGCTCTCACAAGGCACTCCGGAACATAATTTGAGAGGATGCTCATCACTACTTCTATTTCTTTTTCGCTTGACGAGAAACCATCAAATTTTAGAGCTTTCTCTTTAAAAGTTTTGGCAAATTGCTCGAGGCAACTGTTAATAAAATTAGCACCCATGGCATCTGCTGTTTCAAAAGTGCAATGGAGGTGATAATATCCTTCAAGAGTCGCTGTTTTGTCAACCAGAGAAATATCTATAACACCACCGCCTCTTTTTTTCATATTTTTTGAAAACTCCGCCACGCTTTCAATAAGCTTGGGTTTTATAATTTTAAAAAAGGCAGTAAGTTTTTCTTTATTACCAAAATAATTAAAGTGCACCTGACCGTTTTTGGTTGTGGAAAGAACTTCAGCTTTAAAACCACCCCGGTCGAGCCAAAATTTTGCAGCATTACTTGCAGCTGCAACCACAGAACTCTCTTCAATAACCATAGGGATTGTAAAGAGCTTCTCGTTGATGAGGAAATTGGGCGCAATAGCAAATGGAAGGTAAAAGTTGCTAATAGTGTTTTCTATAAACTCATCGTGAAGTTGTTGCAGTTTGCTGTCGCTGTTCCAGTATGAAAGAAGTATAGTTTTAAATGAAGTATCACCCTGAAAATAATTTGCTATAAGCCAATCTATTTTTTGTAATTTATTGAGCTTTGAAAATCCTGAAACCGTTCTTGACATAATCTCCTGAATTGAGAGTGTAAAGATAACACTTCAAATGAATCCTTGTCAATTTGCAACTTGATTTGATGGATTCTTTAAATTAGCCGGTGAATCACTTGATGTATTTTATATTAAAAAGTGCCTTTTTTTGAAGATTTTTTAGTAAACTTGACGGTACATTTTTTTAACAAAGAAATTATGCGTCTCAAGATAGCAATCATTCCCTTTTTCTTATTTTTTACTGTAAGTTTATTTTCACAATCAAAAAGCATCACACTTGAAGAAATTTGGGGTGGTGAATTTAGAACTGCTTCACTTGAGCGGCTTCATTCGCTCAAAAATGGAAATCAATACACCGTTTTAAATTATGATAGAAATACAAGAACGTCCACTGTGGATGTTTATGACTACAGTACTTCAGACAAAGTAGCTACATTGGCAAACTCTGCAAACCTTTCAGAGATTGATCAAATTGTTTCTTACAGCTTCAGCAAAGACGAAAAAATGATGTTGATTGCTGCTTCCATAAAATCCATTTACAGAAGATCCACCCTCGGTAATTATTATGTGTATGATATGGAATCTGAAAAGCTGACATTGGTATCTGAAAATAAGATACAGGAGCCCACCTTTTCGCCAGACGGCTCAAAAATAGCTTATGGATTTGAAAACAATTTGTTTGTTAAAGATTTAAATGCCAATCTAACCACTCAAATAACCCAAGATGGTAAAAAAAACCACATCATCAATGGCATTACAGATTGGGTTTATGAAGAAGAATTTGCTTTTGTAAGAGCTTTTGACTGGAATGCAACAGGAGATAAAATTGCATTTATTCGGTTTGATGAAACCAACGTGCCTGAATTCTCTATGGACGTTTATGGAGAGGATCTCTACCCCAAACAAGAAGTTTTTAAATATCCCAAAGCAGGCGAAACCAATGCTGAAGTTTCCCTCCACCTTTATGACTTAAATTCAAAAACTACTTCAGAAATTGATTTGAGTGCTTATGAAAGTTATTACATCCCCAGGCTTGAATGGACACCTGATAAAGATATTTTAAGCTTCCAGTTAATGGGAAGAAAACAAAATGAGCTTGACCTTGTTTTTTATGATGCTTCCTCAAATACCTCAAAACGTATACTTCAGGAAACAGATGCGGCTTATGTAGATGTCACCTTTGATTTGACATTTCTGGAAGACAATAGTTTTATTTGGACCAGTGAAAAAAGTGGCTGGAACCACATTTATCATTATGACAAAACCGGAAAACTGCTCAACCAATTAACCAATGGAAACTGGGAAGTAACCCGCTACTATGGTTATGATGAGAAGACCAATCGTGTTTTTTATCAAAGTACCGAAAATGGAAGTATCAATCGGGGTGTTTACGCTGTTCAAATCAACGGAAAAAACCAAAAACCCCTTGCTGCTGCTCCGGGAAGAAATGAAGCCTCTTTTAGTGCAGACTTTAGTCTGTTTATTCACACCTATTCCAGCACAACAATCCCTCCTGTTTATTCGTTGCGAAAAGCTAACGATGGAAAATTAGTGAGAGTGATTCAGGAAAATAGTGAACTTCAGAAAAAGCTGGAATCCTATGTGATTTCACCCAAGGAGTTTTCAACCATTTCAATCAATGGTGAAGAACTCAATATGTATATGATTAAGCCCAAAGATTTTGACCCCAACAAGAAATATCCTTTGTTTATGTATCAATATTCAGGACCGGGCTCACAAACGGTATCAAACAGCTGGCATGGAAGCAATGACTATTGGCACCAAATGCTGGCGCAGGAAGGCTACATCATCGTGAGTGTGGACGGCAGAGGTACCGGACTCAAAGGACGCGATTTCAAAAAAATGACTCAAAAAGAATTGGGAAAATATGAAACCATTGACCAGATAGATGCTGCAAAAAAACTGGCAGAACTTCCATACATTGATGAAAACCGCATTGGGATTTGGGGCTGGAGTTATGGCGGGTTTATGTCTTCAAATGCTTTGTTTCAGGGAGCCGATGTTTTTTCATTGGCCATTGCAGTGGCACCGGTGACGAGCTGGCGTTTTTATGATACGATTTATACAGAACGCTATATGTTAACGCCACAAGAAAACCCCGAAGGCTATGACCAAAACTCCCCAATCACTCATGTTGACAAGTTGAAAGGAAGTTATCTATTGGTTCACGGAAGTGCAGATGACAACGTGCACGTTCAAAACACGACCCGACTTGTTGAAGAATTGGTTCAAGCCAACAAAGATTTCGAATGGCGAATTTATCCCGATAAAAATCACGGCATTTACGGTGGCAACACACGACTTCACTTATACAATAAAATGACAAAATTTATTAAAGAGAATTTATAAACTAACTTTATTATACTTATGGCAAACACAGCAGTAATACCTCGAAAGGAACTCTTTGGACATCCGGTAGGCTTGTTCATTTTATTTTTTACCGAAATGTGGGAACGTTTTTCTTATTATGGAATGCGTGCAATACTTACACTTTATATGTTAGCAAAAGTAAGTTCTGATAATCCTGGATTGGGCTGGGAAGAAGGAAAAGCTTTGGCTATTTATGGCTGGTACACCATGTTGGTTTATGTAGCTTCAATTCCAGGAGGTATTTTAGCAGATAAAATTTTTGGACAAAAGAAAGCTGTAATGATTGGTGGATGGCTTTTAGTTGCTGGTCACGGTGTTTTATCTATAGAAAAAGATTGGGCTTTTTTTACTGGTTTAATGCTAATTATTTTAGGTGTTGGACTTCTTAAACCAAATATTTCCACGATGGTAGGTGGTTTGTATAATGCCGGAGATATAAGAAGAGATAAAGGGTTTTCTATTTTTTACATTGGAATTAACATTGGTGCAGCTGCTGCCGCAATTATAGTTGGAATTGTAGCTAAAACTTATGGTTGGCATTCTGGCTTTGGTTTAGCAGCTATTGGAATGATTTTAGGTCAATTAGTATATGTTTTTGGTCAAAAATATTTAAGAGAGGTTGGAAATGCCCCAACAAAAGATAATGCAAGTGATAATGTAAGTATTGGTGAAATCTTTAAAAGAATGATTAGTACCAAAAAATCACTTATAGCTCTTGTGATTTTGGGTTTAGCATCAGTCGCTTTACCTATAATGTTCATGACTTCTGAAGTTCTAGCTTATATAATATTTTTTATCTTCTTAACTGTAGTTGTAGGTTTTATGATGACAGTTTTTGACGACTTAAAAAATAAAATTGAAAAAGACCGTTTCTTGGTTTTATTATTATCCTTCTTAATAGTAATCGTGTTTTGGGGTGCTTTTGAGCAAGCCGGAGGATTGTTAAACATTTATGCAGAGCAAAAAACTAATCGTATGGTCTTAGGTTGGGAAATGCCTGCTGCCGTTATACAATCTTTTAATCCCATCTATATTATTTTATTTGGTTTACCAGTAGCCTTGTTCTGGGCTTGGATGCGCAAGAAAAGTTATGAGGCAAGTTCAATTTTTAAAATGGCTGTTGGGTTAATTATTATGGGACTTGGATTTTTATTTATGGTTTTTGCTACACAACAATATGCCACAGTGGGTGAATCTGCTTTGGTTTGGCTAGTGTTGGCTTATTTGCTTCATACTATTGGAGAACTTTCTGCCTCACCTGTAGCACTTTCGTTTATAACAAAGCTAGCTCCAGTTAAGTATGGTGCTTTGATGATGGGTGTATATTTTGCGGCCACTGGTTTAGGAAATAAAGTAGCTGGAATTATCGGTGAATCTTCTCAGGCAAAACCAATAAACATAGAACTTACTGCAGATGCTAACTCGTTACAAAACTATTTAACTGAAAATGAGTCTGCTGATAGTATTTTTGTTAAAAATGAAGCATTTAAAATAAGTGCTCAGGGTTTTATTGAAAACGAATCGGTTAGTATAGTCAAGTCCGGTCAAGTTATGGGTAGTGTTTTTAGTTTTTCTAAGCCTGAAGATGAACAACTCTTAAAAGAGAGACTTAGCGATTATAATGCTAATGTAAACGACTCAAAAGAAATCACTCTAAATTTTGATTATAAAGATGGAGCATTTTCAGGCACGGCCACTCTTGAAGCTTTTCAGACCAATTTAGAAAAAAGAACTTTTTTGGGTATCGTTATTTTTACATTGATTTTTGGACTACTTGTAATCTTGTTACTTAAACCTTTAAAAAGATTAACCCACGGTGCCGAAGACAATGAGCATGAAATGCTAGAACAGGAGCCTTATGAAATAGCAGATCCCGATATTAATAAACCAAGTTAATTTATTATTATGAGCAAGTCAAACTCAGATACTTTTTTTGAAAATCAAGTCCTTGGGCATCCTGCAGGGATGTATGTTTTATTCTTTACAGAAATGTGGGAACGCTTTTCCTTCTATGGAATGCGTGTACTATTAGTGAATTTTTTAACGATGGCACTTATTGGCTACAATCCCGGCTGGGAATGGACGGCTGAAAATGCAGGAGCACTTTTTGGAACCTATGTTATGCTGTTGTACATCACCCCCATACTTGGAGGAATTATTGCAGATAGATTTACCGGCTATCGATGGGCAGTTGTAATTGGTTGTGTCATCATGACTTTAGGACATGGCTTTATGGCACTTGAAACAGAGTTTTCACTTTATTTTGGTTTGGGATTAATTGTGGTGGGTACAGGGTTTTTCAAACCGACAATTACTTCGATTATATCTGAAATGTACAAAGATTTACCTCAAAAAAAAGACGGTGCTTATACCTTATTTTATATGGGGGTTAATGCAGGGGCATTTTTTGGAATGATGCTTTGTGGTTATCTAGCAGAACGAGTTGGTTGGTCCTGGGGCTTTGGTCTTGCCGGGATTTTTATGTTCTTAGGAACTTTGCAATTTTGGTTTGCAAAACCACTTTTTGGCACCATTGGCGAAAAACCCAAAAAAATCAATCGTGAAGAACAGGCCCAAAACGACCTTAAAGAGAATATCAAAAGAAATCCTTTCACAAACCTTGATAAAGTTTTAATCGTTTTTTGTTCTCTTGCTGGCTTACTTTATGCTTTTAATGACCCCCTTTCTAAAATTGGAAATATCAATTTATTCAATTTTGAAATGAGTGGTATGGAAGGACAATATGTGGTAGTTATTGGAGCCTTAATTGCATTTTTCTATTTGTCGATTTCTCGCATTCTCAGATATGAGAAGGTCATAAGAGACCGAATGATTGCATTTGTAATTTTTGCTATTTTTACTGTGTTCTTTTGGATGAGTTTTGAACAGGGTGCCTCATCCTTGATTATTTTTGCACGTGATAGTGTACAAAGAGAACTATTTGACGGCGGGGCTTTTGCCTTTAAAATCGTCAATATGCTTCTGACCATCATTCCGCTTTTAATTGTCTCGTGGGTCTTATATTTGCTTTGGAAAAAAACATACAAAATCATTTCTTTTTCTAATATCACCCTCGTGGTATGCTTTGCCTTGGTTTGGTCTCTTGCTATTTGGATGCTTAACAGAGATTTTAATTCAAGTGCTTATGAGGTGAGTTATCAAGCTGAAAAAGTAGATGAAAATACATTTGTCCCCATTTATACATCGACAGATACGAGTCTTATTGAAAATGAAATTGTTGAAGTAACAACGACCATAGGCGAACCTTTTACGCAATTTAATATTGGCGATAAAATACCCATCATCACAAAAGACAAAGATAATTCTGCTTTTGGTTATTTAGGTAAAGACAGATATGACAAAGTAGTAGAACACGGTGAATTGATGATACAGCAAGGTAAAGCCAATTCAAATGGTATTATTGAAGCAACCGTCAAAGAGGTAAAAGGTGATTGGGTTGAAATAACTGTATCCTGGTTTAGCATATTAAATTCATTTTTTATAATAGCTTTTGCGTCCTTTTTCTCTCGATGGTGGGACAGCAAGTACAACCCCTCAGCGGCAACAAAATATGCTTTAGGGTTTATTATCATGGCCATTGGGTTTGGGCTTTTAGCTTATGGCTCCCACGGTCTAGAGGAAGGTGTGAAAGTAACGATGGTTTGGCTTATTTTAGCATATCTTTTCCATACTTTGGGCGAGCTTTGTCTTTCTCCCATAGGTCTTTCCTATGTTTCAAAACTTGTGCCGGGGAGAATGATAGCACTCATGTTTGGAATGTGGTATTTAGCCATTGCAATAGGTAATAAATTAGCAGCAACACTAGGTGGTGAAATTGAAAATATCACAGAAAAATATTCACTTTCTGCTTTTTTCTTGATGTTCACAATAATTCCTGCAGCAGCCGGAATATTAATTTATTTGTTGAACCCACTTCTTAAAAGGTTGATGCACGGCATTCGTTAAAAATGACAACTTTTTTATACAAAAAGCGTTTCATATCTTTGGAACGCTTTTTGTCTTATTATGGTAAGCTTATCAGCGAAAACCGACATAAATTAAAACGTTTATTATGAAGTATATTATTTTACTGCTTGCATTTGTTTTGGCACCACAGCTTTCACAAGCTCAGGAAATCAAATGGATGACGATGAATGAAGCACTTGAAGCACAAAAGAAAAACCCAAAAAAAATATTTATGGATGTTTATACCGTCTGGTGTGGACCCTGTAAATTGCTTGACAGAAACACCTTTACTAATAAAGACGTCATCAATTATTTAAACAAAAACTTTTATGCTGTAAAGTTTAATGCTGAAGGTACAGAAGAAGTAACTTACAGAGGCTTTACTTATACAAATCCGCGATACCAGGAAGGACGAAAGGGAAGAAATGGCACTCATCAATTTACATCTTTTTTAAGAGTAACCGGATATCCCAGCCTTGCTTATTTTGATGAAAAGGGTACTTTTATTCAAGCGGTTGCCGGATACAAAACGCCTCAGCAATTGGAGATTTTTCTAAAAATGATGGCGACAGATGATTATAAACGATTAACAACCACCGAGGCCTGGAACGAGTACCAAAAAAACTTTAAAGGAACTTTTCAATAAATAATTCTCTGAGCGCTACCGCTTCTTCCACCTGATTTTATCGAGTAGAATGAGCACAGTAAACGGGCCGTAGGCAATTTTTCAGGGTGAGCCGGTAGAAGCCTTGTTTTAGGAGCAGATGTTGGCAATTGTTATTTTTTATTACGTTTACTCAAACGTCTCAGTCAGTTTAATTCAGTCTTTTTTGTTTGGTCTAATTCTTTTGTACGAGTACAAGCATCAGTCGAAAAATAAGGTTTAACTTTATTGTTCTAGTAAAATGTGTTTATTTTTAATTCTGTTTGGTATGAGTAAATCAAATGTTCAGAGTTCAGTTCAAAATAATTTCTGCAATTTGCTCCGCCACCAGAATTTATGATAGTTATGAATTCTGTTTTTTCTTTTCCTTTATTTATTTCCACAACTTTCCCAATAAATATCAAATCTGAATTTTCAAAACCAAATTTTATACTGGACTTTAGGCAAGAACAGGAGTAAACTTCATTAGGTAAAAAAATCATAATTATTGCTAACGTTTTGCAGCGACCCGAAGGTGGCGATTTCAAAGCGCTTCAATTTTATCCAAGCAGTAATGCACCTGAGACGGACACAAAGCTTGATTTAACCAATGAACCGAAAATCTCCTTTAGTTGTTGTTGTGCGGACGGGTTAATATTTTCAATAGTCTGAGACTTTTATTGATTACTTCCTATGTAAAATATATAAGCGTTTAAAATCATATAAAACAAAGCAGGTAGCGATACCCAAAGACTGTCTTTTAGTCTCAGTCGCACAATTAACCCCAGCAACATTAAAACTGTTAAACCACCAGAAGCCACAATGAGAAGAGGTTTATAGAACCAAAAGCCTACCAATAATCCAACAGCACCCAAAATTTCTGAAACGACCACCACCAAGCCCAATTTTTTCAATTGAAAGCGTACAAATTCCTGTTTCATATGGGTTCCTGTAAAATACAAAACTCCATAACCCAAAAACGAAACGCTTGAAAGGTAAACACAAAAAGAGTATAAGGTCATATTTAGATGAGGTTCGCTGTAGTTACTGCGATATAAGCACATAATAAAAATAGTACTAAAGATGGTAAACGCTGTTTAAATGGGCTACCAGCTTTAAAATGAAAATATTGAGCAGCCAACATAAACAAGCCCATAAGAATTGCCGAGACCGGCACTAGCGACTCATACCATATACCTACTATTAATAATGTGGCTAAAGCAGTTTTGGAAAAACCTACAAAACTTCTGGTAACATCGTTCAAACCAAACTGGTTAAACTCCTTGATGACGTTGTGAATTCGAAAAATCCAAACATAGGCAACTGATATTGCTACAATAATTTGTGCTACGATTATAAAATTTGTCATTTTTTAAAAAGTATAATTAACGTTTTTTTTTCTTTTTGTCGCCTTTAAAATTCCAAGCATCAGCAGTTTTGGAGTAACTAAAAGCTAACCCAAATATTATGGTTATTATCCCTGTAAAATATGGTATAAAATCAATCATTTTTTCTTGTTTATAAGATTTAGGTATATTCCAAAACATAATATTGTAGGGACCCAAAGGCCAATAAAAATTGCCTGATCTATGTTTCCATTAAAAAACAAGACTTCAGAATATATGAGAGAAAGGACTGCGGCTAAAAATAGTAGCTTGTCTGTTAAAGTGAATTTTTTGAACATCTTATTTTAATTTTAAATAATTCCTAAAGTTAGTCATTTATATTTTTATTTTTTGTTTTCTGGATGTTAATTTGTTTAAAATTTGTTGCGTTGACTTTCTGAATTTAAGGATGTTGTCGGAGCTTACCACAACGTCTCGGCTATGAGTAGTTGCGTGGTTTAGCACTTAACTTTGCAAGTACACACCAAACTGAAAATCCGCAAGGATTTTCAGAAGTAGGCGAGAACAAGCAATTACTTATAGCCATTGTTGTAAAACGTTTTTATATTTGTTTTAATTCAATCGAATCAGCACTATGAATTTTGATTTCCCAATCTTTATCAATCACACGCCATCTACTAAATCCGCTTAAAATTTTATTTTCTCTCCATTTATTGTCGAAATAGTAAAGTAAACGAATTTCATTTTCATAATCGTTTTCAGTTTTATAGTTGATCCGTTTTCCTTTAAAAATTATAGTCTCATTTTCTTCAGGTGCTAAAGTGTCTATTTTCGTCAGGGCATTCCGCCCAATTAGCGTAATGTTTGAAATTCCTAATTCAGTTTTGTTAATAACTTTTACATTAATTCGATTACTTTTTTCAAAAGCATAATCTGCTAGACTCCAAATTAAGAGACACGAAATTAATAGAGTAAAAATTTTAATGCTAGATTCCTTTAGTCCGTTAATGAAACCAAACCTTTTGAAATTAGTTATAATAAAAATTATTAGTGATATCGCCATCAATGGTAATAAGAAAAACACAATGGAATATCCAATTGCATAAGCTAATGAAATTGACTTTTCTGCGATTTTAAATATAAATATTGCAATTGCCAATAGTATTGAAATAATCAATAAAGCATAAAATATTTTATTGTTTATTTTCAAAAACTTATTCATTCACAATTTTTTTCTAAATGTTTTACAACGCTGACGGCTATAAACTGTGGCGTGAATTCATCAACTAATTTAGCAAACAAAACCCAAACCTGAGGAAAATCCGCGAGGATTTTCAGAAGTAGGCGAGAACAAGCAATTACTTATAGCTATTGTTGTGCTTTTGTTATTGTTCGTTTAAATACTTTTTGATATCTTTTTTCACATCTTCTCCTAAATCAATATGATGATTGTATTGCTGAATTATAGCTCTTGTAATAAGTTTGCCACGCTCAAATAAGGATACCATAGGCGGATTATTTATGTATGATTTATTAAAATCAATTAAATAGTTTGCAATTTTTTTATCTGTTTCATCATCAATTTCTTTTCCATTATAAGATAAACTATACACCAAATCGGAATATTCATATAATTCCAAAATGGAGCCGTCTTTAGACATTTGTATTTCCATTTCCTCAATAGATTCATTAAGTTTTTTTTCAAGGCCTTTAATTCGCTGATAGTTGGATTGGTATTTTCTTATTTTTTCTCTTATGGGTTGAAATTCAATAGATTCATATATGTTAGATGATAATATCCTTTCGAATCCATTGGTATTCATTTCAAAAGATTTCCAAATCATCATTTCAGAATTTTCAAAAATCTCATAAGCCGATAAGTTTTTTTGTTCTTTTATAGCTATTAAGATAAAATCAGCCTTACCTAAAACTCGTTTTCGTTCATTTGTAAGCGTGATTAGGTCAGTTTTGTCTTGTTCTAAATCCTCAACTGTAAATTGCAGGTTACTTTTGAAAGTTATCTTTTCAATTCTTTCAGAATTCCAATTATTAATCTGAAGTGCAATTAAGATTCCGATAATAACCAATAGTATTTCTCCTATGGCATACTTTAAATACTTTCCAGTTTTATTTTTTTCCATTAGGCCGTATCGTATTTTTCTAAAGAATTTTATCATTGGTTAGCGGTTTCTGATAATGAAGCACAACGTCCCGTGGCTATAAACTGTGGCGTGGATTAAACAACTAATTTAGCAAACAAAACCTAGACCTGAGGAAAATCCGATAGGATTTTCCGAGTGAGCCGGTTGAAGCCATAGTTTATGAGCCGATGTTGTGCATAGTGTTTTATTCATCTAGATTTCTTTCGTCAAACGGAATAAAGTCTTTTTCATTTGGATAATAATTGCGCATTAATTTATAATAATCTCGAACTTCGCCACCTTTATCGCCCAAACCATTGGTATAAAAAGTTAACGTATCATTTGACGTGATTATTTTGTAAATCCGTCCTCGGTCAGTACTTCCTTTAGTCCGCATTAATTTTTGAGCAAAATGATTTTCAAATTCGTTATTTACGTTTTTCAGTTCGATAGTTTTTAGTTTGTTTATCCGCCATTTGTATTTCATTTCAAAAGTACTATCTTCTTTTATGGTTACCTGAAGTTGAATTTCATTATTTTTTTTGGTAATAGTTATCTCGTCATTTCTTATCCACCATTCCATATTCAGTTCTGCGAGTATTTTGATTGTATCTTTTTCAGTCATTTTGGAAGTGAAATCCGATAGATTTTCAGTCAATTTCAAATCCGATTTATATGGTTCTGATTTTTTGTCCGTTTTACAATTAACAAACAGAAAACAAATTATAATAAAAAGAATGAATTTCAATTTTGTCTTGATTTTTTATATTGTGGGCAACGTTTGTGTGTATGATTAGTGGCGTGATTTAAACACCTTATTTAGCAA
>JBBDIQ010000044.1:0-17430 GCA_040880345.1 Flavobacteriaceae bacterium | reverse complement strand
GTTTTTCAACAGCCTCATCAGTCAAAAATGCCTGAAACTGTCTGTAATCATTGGTCGCCGGAAAAATTTCATTGATACCATAACGGTCTCTTAAAAACTGAATGTTTCTAACAGGGTCTTGGGTTTGGATTCGATATAAAAATTGCAGTTTTCCCCTGTCGGGAAGCTCATTTAAGGCTCCGTTGATGTAAACCCTGCCGTCTTTTACTTCCAGAGAATCTCCCGGCACACCCACAGCGCGTTTTACATAATTTGATTTTTTATCGATAGGTTTAATATACGTTTTCGGGCCTTGATACCTGAAATAGGGCACCGTATCGACAGGCCAGTTAAATACCACGATATCATTGCGTTTAATCTCCTGAAACGCCGGAAATCTAAAATAAGGAATCTGGGGTTTGTTTGTGTATGATTTTACTTTTGCAAGGGGAATGGTATCGTGAACCATCGGAAAGGAAACCGCTGTCATAGGTGTCCTGGCGCCGTAATGCATTTTACTCACAAACAGAAAATCACCCACAAGCAAAGTGCGTTCCAACGAAGAAGTGGGAATGGTAAAGGGTTGAATAAAATAAGTATGAACGATCGTGGCGACCACCACGGCAAATAAAATCGAACTCACCCATTCACCGGAAGCGCTTTTGGTTTTTAAATCACGATCTGCGATGTATTTTACATCCTGAGTATAATTTACATAATAGATATAGAAACCTAAAGTAATCACCCCCAAAACGGTATCTGCTGTTTTGTTTTTTCCGAAACTGCGCAGCGTTTCCACCCATACGACCGGAAACATAATCAGGTTGATGATGGGAATAAAAAGCAAAATGGTGTACCACCAGGGTCTGTTGATGATTTTCATCAGAACGATGGCGTTGTAAACGGGCACTGCCGCTTCCCAGGCATTTCTACCTGCTTTTTGATACAATTTCCAGGTGCCCAAAAAATGAACAACTTGAACTGCTATGAAAAATAAAAACCATTGGGTTAGTGTCATGATGGTGTTTGGTTAATGGTTAATAGTTAATAGTTATTGGTTATACTCCTAAATCCCTATACTAAAGAGGGGGACTTTTGAGCGATTTAGATTAATAGTATTAATTCAAAATTCAATATTATAATTTCGATATTCGATATTCGATATTCAATATTCGCTATTCGATATTCGATATTCAGTATTCGTTATTCAATATTCCTTTTCGGCGAAAGCCGGTTTAAAAATACAAATGATCATCTTATAAATCCAAAACATCTTTCATACTGTAAACTCCTTTTTTGTCTTTCAGCCAGGCTGCAGCTAGCAATGCTCCCATTGCAAATCCTTCTCGGCTGTGTGCCTGGTGTTTGATGCTAATGGTGTCAATGGGGGAGGTGTATGAAACCGTGTGGGTACCTTTGACCTCTTCCTCACGAACTGCTTTAATGGGGATTTCATTTTCTGATGCCGAGTCGAGTTTCCAGTTTGTATAATGGGTTTGTTCAATAATATCTTTTGCTAGCGAAATGGCAGTGCCGCTGGGGGCATCCAGTTTTTGGATGTGGTGAATCTCTTCAATACCAACGGTATAATTTTTTAGTTTTGCCATCATTTCTGCCAGCTTTTTATTGAGCTCAAAAAAAAGATTGACGCCAATGCTAAAGTTAGAGGCATAAAGAAAGCTTCCGTTACGCGATTGACATAAGTTTAACACTTTGTCATAATCATCAAGCCATCCTGTTGTACCGCTCACTACCGGGATTCCCTGTTCAAAACAAGCCGAAATATTTTGCACTGCTGCTTCAGGAACACTAAAATCAATAGCCACATCTGCTCCCTGCAGTTGTCTCAAGTCTTTTGAAGAAGTCACTTTCGCCACAATTGTATCTCCTTTGTCAAGAGCTAATTTTTCAATGGTTTTGCCCATTTTTCCGTATCCCAAAAGAGCAATGTTCATATTACTTAATTTTATAAGTTAGGGAAAACCCATACTTTGTCGATTCCTGATGTTGATTAAAATCTAAGTTTGGTGCCAAAGACAAATCATCAGAAATGTTGTATTGTTTTAAATGGGCATCCACATTGGCATCTACAATATTGAGCAAATAGAATCCCACGGCAACAGCAATGCTCACATCCATATTGCGTCTGGAGGTGCGCTGTGCCCTGATGAGGGTTTCATTGGCAATTCCCTGAAATTCGTCATCTTCAAAACCGGCAAGCCTTCTTTTATAAGCGTCTCTAAAACGGTTGTAATCCTTTCTGTTTACTGAATAAACATAAATACTCGTTCCAATGCCGGCATAAACAATGGGTATTTTCCAGTATTTTTCATTGTAAGCCTGGCCCAAACCGGGAATTACAGCCGAGTAAAAAGCAGCTCTTGAGGGCGCAAGCGGGTCATAAGCTTCTTTGACTATCTGTGAGGTGAGAAGGCTTCCATCCTGAGTCACAAGTGAAAGTGTGTCTTGTTCTTGTGAATGAATGTGTGTCACAAAAAAAAGGAAAAACAAGATGAGTGTGTTAACTTTCACCACGAATTAATTTAGAAATACGTTCAAATTCGGCTTTGTTTTTAAATGGGATAATCAATTTTCCTTTTCCGGTGGTATTGGCTTTGACTTCGGTTTTTACTTCAAAGTAATCAGACAGTTCTTTACTTGCCTTTTTGGCGAAAGCCGGCGTTTGCTGTTTTACAGTGGTAGTTGCTTGCCCGGGGTTTTGTAGTTTTCTAACCAAAGCTTCGGTATCTCTGACGGAAAGGGAATCGGAAATTATTTTTTCATAAATATCCAGTTGGTCTGAAGTATCTTCCAGTGTGATTAATGCTCTTCCGTGTCCCATTGTTATAAATCCGTCACGCATTCCGGTTTGGATAATGGGGTCGAGTTTTAAGAGACGCAGGTAATTGGCAATGGTGGAACGATTTTTTCCCACGCGGTTGCTCATTTCTTCCTGCGTAAGCTGTATTTCTTCTATCAAACGTCTGTAAGAGAGTGCAATTTCAATGGGGTCAAGGTCTTGCCGTTGTATGTTTTCAACGAGCGCCATTTCCAGTGATTCCTGGTCATTGGCGATGCGAATGTATGCCGGAATCGTTTTAAGACCCACCAGTTTTGAAGCCCGAAAACGGCGTTCACCCGAGACCAGTTGAAATTTATTGAATTCAATTTTTCTTACGGTGATGGGTTGAATGACGCCCAACTCCTTGATGGATGAAGCCAGTTCCTGAAGAGTGTCTTCATTAAAACTGCTGCGGGGCTGATTTGGATTGACTTCAATAGCTTCCAGTTCCAGCTCTACAATATTGCCCACTACTTTGTCTGCTCCTTTGTCATTGGCAGATTTGATGTCATTATCCGGGTCTTTTAACAAAGCCGAAAGTCCTCTACCTAAAGCTTGTTTTTTTGTTGCTTTAGCCATTTTAGTTGTTTTTTAGTATGATTTCTTCAGCCAAACTTAAATAATTGTTGGCTCCTTTGCTTCCTGCATCATAGGTGATGATGCTTTCTCCATAACTGGGTGCTTCACTTAAACGCACATTACGCTGAATGATTGTTTTAAAGACCATTTCGTTAAAATGCTTTTTTACTTCTTCGACCACCTGATTGGAAAGTCGTAAACGCGAATCATACATCGTGAGTAACAAGCCTTCAATATCCAGTTTGTCGTTGTGTATTTTTTGGACACTTTTCACAGTGTTTAAGAGTTTTCCCAATCCTTCAAGCGCAAAATATTCACATTGAATGGGAATTAAAACCGAGTCTGCGGCGGTAAGAGCGTTTAAAGTCAATAGACCCAATGAGGGTGCACAATCGATTAAAATAAAATCATAGTCATCTTTTAAACCCTCTATCGCTTTTTTAAGCATAGATTCCCGGTTTTCCATATCGACCAATTCAATCTCAATAGCGACCAGGTCTATGTGCGCAGGAATGATGTCGAGATTTGGAGAGTCTGTTTTGACAATGGCTTCTTTTGCAGTTGCACTGTGCTCAAGTAACTGATAAGTACCCACTTCCACTTGTTCAACATCCAGCCCCAGACCCGAGGTGGCGTTTGCCTGTGGGTCTGCATCTATGAGTAACACTTTTTTTTCTAATACCCCCAAACAGGCAGCCAGATTCACTGAAGTTGTTGTTTTTCCAACGCCTCCTTTTTGGTTTGCAATTGCGATGATTTTTCCCATTAAAGTAATCAAAAATTTAAGGGATAAAAATACAATTATTTAATTCGATAAAAAATGAAATTTGTTAACAGTTGTTAAAATTGGTGTGAACCAATCAAAGCCCATCGATCACTATTTTGATATAAGAACCAAAGTCTGATTATTGACTTGATGCTTTAAGCGTTGATTAACAATTTAAAAAAAAACATTAAGAAGTTAAGGGTCATTAAGAAATGCTTCATGAAACCCTTAATTTGCTTCACTTTTGAATGGTTCAAAGTAAAAAACTAACACTAATTGACTTAGGCATTTAAATAGAATTTGTCAATGTATATCTATCAATTTATTAATCATTTAAAATTTTTGTATGCATAGTTCCTTTGCGTTCACTGCGCCTTTGCGGTTAACTAGTATTCACCGCAGAGGCGCGAAGAACGCAGAGCTTTAACTTGAAATGCTATTAGTTACTGAAAGCCTGAGTCAAAACATTTTTACAAACTGGAGTTTAAAATACATAATCAATCGAATTCTGGTTAATGTCGTCTTATGGACACTAATATGTTGAAGTTGACACTAAAACATCTTTAGAATTTGGATAGGACATTCCACAATAATATCTTAATTTTGATTTTTAATATTAAACAGGCTTCATTTGAAAAATACATCTTTAAAAATTATTGCGATGATTCCTGCTCGTTATGCAGCATCGCGTTTTCCGGGAAAATTAATGCAGGATTTAGGAGGGAAGAGTGTCATCTTAACCACTTATCAGGCAACAGTGGCAACAAAGCTTTTTGACGAGGTTTATGTTGTGACAGACAGTGATATTATTTTTGACGAAATCATTTCAAATGGAGGGAAAGTCATAAAAAGTGTCAAAGAACACGACTGCGGCACAGACCGCATTGCCGAAGCTGTTGAAAATCTGGATGTGGACATTGTGGTCAATGTTCAGGGAGATGAGCCCTTTACAAACAAAGAAGGCCTTTCTAAAGTTTTAAAAGTTTTTGAAGGAGAAGATGCAGAAAAAATAGATCTGGCTTCGCTGATGAGTGAAATATCAGACTGGAAGGAAATCAATGACCCCAACACCGTCAAGGTCGTTGTTGATAAAAATAATTATGCGCTTTATTTTTCACGGTCGCCAATCCCATATCCACGCGATAAAAACACCAGCATAAACTATTTCAAGCACAAAGGAATTTATGCATTTAGAAAACAAGCCATACTTGATTTTTACAGATTGCCAATGGGCGAGCTGGAAGCAACAGAAAAAATTGAATGTATCCGCTTTTTAGAATATGGTAAAAACATAAAAATGGCGATTTCAAATTCGCGTAGTGTTGAAATTGACACCCCTGAGGATTTAAAACGCGCCAATTTGCTCATTCAGAAAAACAAGCAAAGCGTCAATAACAAACACCGCAATTTCCCTATGGTTCCCAAAGTTGTTTTTGGGAGCGGTTGTTTTGATCAGCTATCAAACATACTTGAAGAAAAAAGACAGGACGAGGCACCTTTTATTTTTTTGGTAGATGATGTGTTTGAGGCAAATGGTGATTTGACAAAACGCATTCCACTGTTACAAAAGGATAAAATTGTTTTTATCTCAACAAAAGAGGAACCAAAAACGTCACAAGTAGATGCGATTGTAAAAGAACTCAAAAAAGCCTATGTTGAATTGCCCTCCGGAATTATTGGAATAGGAGGGGGAAGTGTCATGGATTTAGCAAAGGCGGTTTCTATCATGCTCTCCAATCCGGGGAGTGCTTCCGATTACCAGGGTTGGGATCTCGTTGAAAACAAGGCAGTCTATCACGTGGGAATCCCCACCATATCAGGAACCGGTGCAGAAGTTTCCAGAACCTGTGTGTTGAGTGGTCCTGAGCGAAAACTGGGCATCAACAGTGATTTCACTCCGTTTGATCAGGTGGTTCTCGATCCAGAATTGACCAAAGGAGTTCCAAATAATCAATGGTTTTATACGGGGATGGATTGTTACATTCACTGTATTGAATCCTTAACCGGAACATTTTTAAATGCTTTCAGCCAAAGTTACGGCGAGAAAGCCCTTGATTTGTGTAAGGAAATCTTTTTGAGTGACTCCATTGCCGAAGAAGATTCAAGAGCAAAATTGATGATGGCATCCTGGCACGGCGGTATGAGTATTGCTTATTCCCAAGTGGGAGTAGCCCACGCAATGAGCTATGGACTTTCCTTTGTTTTGGGCACCAAACACGGTATTGGCAACTGTATTGTGTTCAATCATCTGGATGAATTTTACCCGGAAGGGGTAGCCCTTTTTAAAGAAATGGTCAAAAAACATCAAATTGATATTCCAACCGGTATTTGTGACCACCTGACAGACGCTCAATTTGATACAATGATTGGCGTTGCAATGAGCCTGGAGCCTCTTTGGGAAAACGCTTTGGGAACCGACTGGAAAAAGGTTGTCACCCACCAAAAGCTTAAAACACTTTATAAAAAACTGTAGCATCATGCGTTTTTTAGCCGCTTTCATTTTTACAAAACTCATGGGATGGAAGCTTGAAGGCGATATGTCTCCACAAATCAAAAAAGCAATTGTTATCGTGGTTCCGCATACAAGTTGGCACGACTTCTACATTGGCGCGTTTGCACGAAAAATTTTAAACCTTCAAATTAATTTTATCGCAAAAAAGGAGTTGTTTCAATTTCCTTTTGGATGGTATTTTAAATGGATGGGCGGAGCTGCAGTTGACCGAAAATCAAATCAAAACACAGTTCAACAGGTTGTTGCGTTATTTAAGGAGCGGGAGGAATTCAGACTGGCAATCGCCCCGGAAGGCACCCGAAAAAAAGTGGACACCTGGAAATCGGGTTTTTATTATATGGCGATGGAAGCGAAGGTACCCATCATTTGTGTTGCTTTTGACTACGGGATAAAAACGGTTAAAATTCACGCCCCTTTTTACCCCACCGGGGATTTTTCTGATGATATGGCTGTTTTAAAATCTTTTTACAAGGGTGTTGAAGGAAAAATTAAAGAGTACACTTAAAAGTATTTTGTAGCTAATGAGTATCAATAAACCCTTTAGATCTTGAATATAAATAATTTATTATTTGTGTTTTGTATAATTTTTCATGCAACGGAAACAAATTTTTAAATTAATGATAAGTACTACTTTGCGCCTCTTTGCGATTTTTTCTTTGTGGACTTTGCGTGACATACTATTTTGATTACAGATGCTTTAAAACGACTTATTTGTTTCAGTAATTTAAATAGTGCCTTCTTTTAATGAAAAGTATTTATTATTCAGTTGATATTCTGATAATTCCATCATTTATAAACTACAAAAACCAATAATGAGCCCCAATCTTAATTTTGATTTTGTAATTTTGCCACGCCTCAAATTTAAAGAATACTGAAAGATGGAAAAATCGAAAATCTATTTGTCCTCCCCACATATGGGCGGGAACGAGATTTCATTTGTCAACGAAGCTTTTGAAACAAACTGGATAGCCCCTCTTGGCCCCAATGTTTCCGGCTTTGAAAGCGATTTAGCAACATACTTAAACACTCCGGATGAAAGTTATCATGTAGCGGCTTTGAGTTCGGGCACGGCTGCCTTACACCTGGCATTGATTCTTTCAGGGGTTAAACATGGTGACGAAGTGATTTGCCAGAGTATGACATTTTCAGCTTCAGCGAACCCCATAGTTTATCAGGGAGCCCTTCCTGTTTTTATCGATAGTGAGCCCGATACCTGGAATTTGTGTCCAAATGCACTGGAAACAGCTATAAAAGACAGAATTGAGAGAGGAAAAAAACCAAAGGCAATTATTGCTGTTCATTTGTATGGTATGCCTTATCAGGTTGACGAAGTGACTCGCATCGCAAACCGGTATGAAATCCCTCTTATTGAAGACAGTGCAGAGGCCCTGGGAAGTTCTTATAAAGGGAAAAAGTGCGGTACTTTTGGCGATATTTCGATTTTGTCTTTCAACGGAAATAAAATCATTACGACTTCCGGCGGTGGGGCATTGGTCTCAAAGAATAAAATTCTTACAGAAAAAGCTGTTTTTTTGGCAACACAGGCCAGAGAGCAGGCGCCTCATTATCAACACAGCGAAATTGGCTACAATTACAGAATGAGCAATGTTTGTGCCGGTATAGGTCGCGGACAAATGCAAGTACTTGACGCCCACGTTCAAAGAAGACGGGAAAATCACTTTTTTTACAAACAATTGTTTGATAAAATTAATGGAGTGTGTATCTTTAGTGAATCAAGTGAGCATTTTTATTCCAATCACTGGCTAAGTTGTCTGACAATTGATCCAAAAAAAGCAAATGGAATTAGCAGAGAGGATTTGCGATTGGCACTTGAAAAAGAAAATATAGAATCGAGACCTTTGTGGAAACCTATGCACCTGCAACCGGTATTTGTCAATTCGCCTTTTTATGGTGGTGAAGTAGCAGAAACCCTTTTTGAAAATGGATTGTGTTTGCCATCTGCATCAAACCTCACTTCAGAGGACTTGAACAGAATTCAGGATGTCATTCATTCTGTATTTAGTTAATCATTATAATCTCCCCACGACATATTTTTAGAGTTTTTAGTTGTTTTTAAACATGCTTATATTTATGATAAAGGGAATAAAAAATAAATTATTGAAGTCAATCTACACAGGGGATAATCAAATTAGTATAACCAATATTAGATATTTACCCCGATGGATTGTCATTGGAATTGATGTAGTTATTATTGGGTTTTCGTTGTTGATGACACACCTTATACTGGAAAATTTAAATATCCGGTATTATGACACTTTGAGTCTTCTGCAACAGTCTTTAATCATCCTTATTACCAATACAGTTTTCTTTTTTGTTTTCAAGACATACTCGGGGCTTGTCAGGCATTCTACATTCACAGATATTGCAAAATTGGTATTGGCCTCTTTTTCAACTTTATTGTTAGTTACAATTTTAAATTATTCGTTTTTCTATTTAGCCGGAAAAAAGTTGTTTTTAATGCCCTTTTTGGTTTTTTATGCTTTCTTTTCTTTTTCTTTTCTGCTACTTTTCAGGCTTTTGGTAAAGCAAGTCTATCGCGCCTATAAAGGAAAAAGTCAGGAGGGAAGTTTTAAAAAGCGGATTTTTATTTATGGAACAGACGATCAGGCAATTTCCATAGCAGAAGCCATGCAAACTGAAACCATCAATCCCTTTGAAATCGTAGGGTTTTTAGCACATGAAAAATCGTATAAGAGACTGCGAATTCTTGATAAACCGGTGATTCCTTTAAAGGATAATCTCACAGAAAAACTGGAAAATTATTCCATCAGTGGCTTGATGATTATTGAGGATACCTTATCAATAAAGGAGAAAAATGAACTGGTTGACCTGTGTCTAAAGGTCAATGTGCAGATTTACAATGTTCCCCGTATTGAAAAATTGCAGCAAAAGAAAAATATCAATTCTCAGATTCGCGCAATTGAGATTGAAGATTTATTAAACAGGGAAGTGATCAATCTGGATAATGAAAACATTCGGAGTACTATTGAGGGACAAACCATATTGGTAACCGGTGGTGCGGGCTCAATAGGAAGTGAAATTGTTAGACAAGTCATCAAATACAAACCAAAGCAAATTGTGATACTCGATCAGGCAGAAACGCCGCTGTATGAGTTGGAACTTCATTTAAGGGAATGTTATCCGGATGTTAATCTGGTTACCGAGTTGGCCAATATTACCAATATGTACCGGCTTGCATTGGTTTTTGATCAATATGATTTTGATCTTATTTACCACGCTGCTGCATACAAACACGTTCCCATCATCGAAAGAAATCCGCATGAAGCGATTTATGTAAATATACTTGGCACCATGAATCTTGTGAAACTTGCAATTTCAAGTAGTGTGAAGCGATTTGTTATGATATCTACAGACAAAGCCGTGAATCCCACAAATGTGATGGGGGCTTCAAAACGAGCTGCAGAAATGTATGTGCAATCCATTCAGGATGAAAACGGCGTTCCAACAAAATTCATCACAACCCGTTTTGGAAATGTTCTTGGTTCGAATGGTTCTGTAATTCCTCATTTTAAAAGGCAAATTGCAAAGGGTGGCCCCGTAACAGTAACACATCCTGATATCATCAGGTATTTTATGACAATAACTGAAGCCTGTCAACTGGTATTACAAGCGGGTTCCATGGGCAAAGGTGGAGAAGTTTTTGTTTTCGATATGGGAAAACCTGTTCGCATTATGGATTTGGCAATACGAATGATTCGGCTTTCCGGATTAAAACCGGAGGAGGATATTAAAATTAAAGTCACCGGATTGAGACCCGGAGAAAAGCTATTTGAGGAACTGCTTGCAGATACTTCGATTAATTTACCCACGCATCATGAAAAAATTATGGTTGCTAAAGATGCACCCAGGCCGTTTAAAGATGTGAAATTAAAATATGAACGTTTAGTAAAAACATCCTTGCGGGGTGAAGAAGAAAAGGTTGTTAAACTATTGAAAGAAATTGTACCTGAGTTTAAAAGTGAAAATTCAGTTTTTGAATCTTTGGATTCTTAAAACCCTGTATTTTAACAAAGAATCATAAATCATTTACTACTTCATCAAAACGAATTACCTTTGCAAAACCAATATTTAAAAATGTTTATAAAAAATTCAGTCACAAAAACAGCATTCAGAAAGTTTCTGTTATCTATCATTATTCTATCAACTCTGGCTTCCTGTGTTTCAAAAAAAGAGATTTTGTACCTTCAGGATATTGAAAAAATGGCAGCTAATGGGGAAGCTATGTTCAGCAAGCCTGTCATACAACCCAATGATATTTTATCCATTAATGTAACAGCTTTTGATATGGAGGCTGCAGCACCTTTTAATCTCATCATGCCGGCAAGGACTGTTCAGGAATTGACAAGCCCGGCCACAAGGGAGCTTCAAGGTTATCTGGTCAGTACCGAAGGAACCATTGAATTCCCTGTTTTGGGAACAATCAAAGTGGGAGGCTTGAGCCGCCAGGAATTGATTGAAAAACTGAAAAAGGAAATACGTGTCTATATCAAAGACCCCATTGTGAATGTTTCGATTTCAAATTACAAAGTAACCGTACTGGGAGAAGTGATGCGTCCGGGAACCTATAACATTCCGGAAGAGCGAATCACTTTGCTCGAGGCACTTGGTAAAGCCGGTGATTTAACAATTTATGGAAAACGCAAAGATATTATTCTTCTCAGGGAACAGAATGGTGTGAAAACCCATACTGTCATCGATATCACCAAATCAGATTTTTTAAATTCGCCTTATTACTTTTTAAAACAAAATGACGTTATCTATGTGCAGCCCAACAATGCACAAGTGAATTCGGCGGCATACAACCGAAACTCATCAGTTTATATTTCAATAGCATCTGTTTTGATTTCGCTTATTGTTTTAATCTCCAGATAAAAAAATTATGGACAATCCCCAAAATAGTAATAGTACCCATTCTCAAAACGAACCTACGCTAAGGGAACAAATTGAAATTTACCTTAGACACTGGCCTTGGTTTATCATAACGGTATTGATCACACTCACGGTTGCTTATCTTTATTTGAGATACAGCACCCCTTTTTATCAATCGACAACCAGCATTATTATAAAAGACAGCAAAGGCAGGGGGGCAGCTTCTGAGCTTGCTGCATTTGAAGATATTGGTTTGATTAGCGGTATGAATACCAACAGTATTGAAAATGAAATTGAAATTCTAAGGTCAAGACGCTTGCTTAGAAATGTTGTAGATGAACTCAATCTCAATATCAGATACTTCAGAGAAGGGAAAATTAAAACCAGCGAACTCTTTCTTAATTTACCGTTTAAAGTAAAAATTCTGGAAGAGAGCAATGAAGCTACATTTCCTAATTATCAATTGCAGTTTAAAATTCTTTCCCCGGATACTTTTCAGTTTGTGGATGAAGGTAACAACCTAAGTATCAATGCGGGCTTTGGAGATAAAATTGAATTGCCTTATGGTGCTATTACTGTTATACCCAATCCTGAAGCCCTTCAATCTTTGAAAAAAGATGATAGCTACAGCATACAGGTACAAGTATCCAATCCCGAAAATATCGTGAGTTATTACCGGCAGGCAATACAGGTAAATCCGGTGGTAAAAAACAGCAGTGTGATTCAGTTAACACTCAATGACCCCGTTAAGGATAAAGCAGAAGCAATCCTTAATGAGTTGGTGGTTCAATACAATAAAGATGCTATTGAGGATCGAAATATGGTCGCGACCAACACCGCTCAGTTTATTGAGGAACGGCTTCAAATTATTACAAAAGAACTGGATTCTGTTGAAACAGATAAAGTCATCTTTAAGCAGGAAAACAATCTCACCGATATTGAGTCTGAAGCCCAGCTTTTTCTTGAAAGTGCCAGCGAATTGAACAAGCGTCAGTTAGAGCTTACAACACAGAAAACGCTGGTTGAAAATATTATAAGTTACCTTACTGAAGATGACCTTACAGCTTTACTACCTTCAAATATGGGAATTTCTGAAGAAGGTTTACAGGGTTTGATTCAGAATTACAATCAATTGGTTCTGGAACGCAACAAGCTTTTAAGAAGTTCTACTGAGCAAAACCCGGTGGTGGTCAATCTGGCAAATCAAATTGACCAATTAAAAGGAAATGTTCTAAGAAGTCTTAACAATGTGAAGTCCTCTCTGGACACATCACTGCGTGACTTGAGAAGACAGGAGGGGGTTTTTGATTCAAAAATCACACAAGTTCCTGATACTGAAAAAGAATTTAGAAACATCGTAAGGCAACAAAACATTAAAGAAGCCCTTTATTTGTTTTTACTACAGAAAAGGGAAGAAACATCCTTGTCGCTCGCTGTCACTGCACCAAAAGCAAAAATTGTTGACCATG
Organism: Flavobacteriaceae bacterium; assembly: GCA_040880345.1. GTDB lineage: Bacteria > Bacteroidota > Bacteroidia > Flavobacteriales > Flavobacteriaceae > Planktosalinus. The sequence continues at coordinate 4,372 of JBBDIQ010000044.1, read as the reverse complement.
CCCACAGTTCATCAAGTCCGGTTTCACCCAAACCCAATATCATTCTGCTTGCGGCACTCCTACTAGGGCTATTGATTCCATTTTTGATTATTTATCTCAATCAATTGCTCTATAACAAAGTGAGCAATCGAAAAGATGTTGAAAGAGTGGCGCCAAACATTTCACTTATTGGTGAAATTCCAAAATTGGCCAGGGGCGAAGAAGAACTCATTCAAAAAAATGATACCTCTGTACTGGCAGAATCCTTCCGAATTTTAAGAACAAACCTGCAGTATTTATTTGCCAATAAAGACTTGGCTGAAAAATCAAAAACGATTTTTGTTACTTCAACTGTCAAAGGGGAAGGAAAAACCTTTATATCTGTTAACCTGGCTTTGACTTTATCCAATGTAGGCAAGAAAGTCATACTTGTGGGAGCTGACATCAGAAACCCACAATTGCATCGTTTTATTCAGGACACCAACACGATGCGAGGAGTGACAGACTTTTTGGTTCAACCGGAATTGACCCTCGACGAATTAATTCACAAGTCTCACTTCAATACCCATTTGGATATCTTGTTCTCCGGAAATATTCCTCCAAACCCCGCAGAGCTTCTTTTGAATGACCGGGTCGCGGTTCTATTCGAAAATTTAAAACAGCATTATGATTACATAATTGTTGACACCGCTCCTTCGATGCTTGTTACAGATACACTTTTAATCAACAAATTTGCAGATGTAACACTCTATGTCATCAGGGCAGATTATACAGAAAGACGCCTGCTGGAGTTCCCTGTTGATTGTGTAGAGGATGAAAAATTAAAAGCGGTTTCATTTATACTTAACAACGTAAGAATGGCAAACTTTGGCTACGGTAATAAGTATGGATATGCTTATGGAGTTGAGAAAAAAGGCTTCTTTAAAAAGTTATTCAATTTTTAAATATCAAAACTGAGGACTATTAAAAAAAGAGGCTGTCTAAAAAGTTACCGGAATGAAAAGCTGCCACGAAGGCACGAAGGCTCAAAGAAGCACAAAATAGTGATTAACAAAACTATATTTCTTGGTGAAACCTAGTGTCCCGGTGACTTAATCTTATAAAATATCGTTTTATCGGTATTCGATGAATCTTCGATTTGTGGCAAAACACGCTTTTTTATACAGCCTCTTTTCTATTAAAAATTTACCTCGTGTAAATTAAGATTCCTCCATCGTGTGATAGACGTTTTGTACATCGTCATCTTCTTCAATTTTCTCCAGTAGTTTTTCAACATCGGCTGCCTGCTCATCAGTGAGTTTTTTTGTCACTTGCGGAATGCGCTCAAAATCGGAAGATAGAATCTCAAGTTTATTCTCTTCCAAGTACTTCTGAATCGCACCAAAACTTTCAAAAGGAGCATAAATCAAAATACCGTCCTCATCTTCAAATACTTCCTCCACACCAAAGTCGATCAACTCCAGTTCCAGTTCTTCCAGGTCGAGGTCAGAATTCGGAATCCTGAAATTACAGGTATGGTCAAACATAAACACCACAGAGCCACTGGTGCCCAGACTTCCGTCGCATTTGTTGAAATAAGATCGTATGTTTGCAACAGTTCGGGTATTGTTGTCTGTGGCGGTTTCAACCAAAATGGCAATTCCGTGGGGTGCATAGCCCTCAAAAAGAACCTCTTTATAATCGCCCAAACTTTTATCTGAAGCGCGTTTGATGGCACGTTCAATATTGTCTTTGGGCATATTGACAGACTTTGCATTTTGAATAACCGCACGCAGTCTCGAGTTTGCATCGGGGTCAGGACCGCCTTCTTTAACAGCCATCACAATGTCCTTACCAATGCGTGTAAACGCTTTGGACATGGCAGACCAACGCTTCATTTTACGTGCTTTCCTGAATTCAAAGGCTCTTCCCATACGCTGAAAATAGATTAATTTTTAGACACCAAAAATACAAATTCTCAAAAAATATCAACTAACGATGCTGTCGATTATTTGCGCTAACTGAAAATCTTTTTCGGTTAATCCGCCGGCATCATGAGTACTGAGTGATATGCTTAATTTGTTGTACACATTGCTCCAGTCAGGGTGGTGGTTTAGTTTTTCGGCTTCAAAGGCAATGCGGGTCATTACGGCAAAGCAATCTTTAAAATCTGAAAACTCAATAGTGGTATGAATCGCATCATCACCATAATCCCAGCCTTCAAGGTTTTGCATCTGTTTTTCAATTTGCGCTTCTGTTAACTTGCTCATATCAATGTGGTTTTTAATGTTAGTATTCCTTCGTTTAAGGTTATTTCATCAATCACATCATTTACTGTAAATTGATGTTCTTTTAATTCTGTTTGCTTTTCAGGTAAAACAGTTAAAAACCGGTCTTTATTGGATTCAAAAACCTGCTTAAAAATCGGTTTTTTAGTTCCTAATTTTTCAGTAATCTCTTCAAACAAATCGCTGTGATGAATCAAATCTGTACTGCCAATGTGAAATGTACCTGTTTTTTTTTGATTTACAATATAATGCACTTGTTGCGAAAAGCTTGAATCTGAAGCGACATTCACAACCAAATCTGAACAGACTTCAAAGGTCGTTTTATTTTTGATGGCTTCTTTTAACTGTGTAATGATGGGTGCATTTACGCCCAAAATCATTGGCGAACGCAGGATGGCATATTTTTTTTCAGGCAATTCTTTGATTATCTTTTCAACCGCTATGGCATATTTTCCTTCCTGAGAAATGGAGAGTGGTTTGTCTGTCTCTTTCGCCGGAAAATGCATGGCGCCATCAAAAACCTGAGCGGTGGATATAAAGATCAACCGGCAATGGGGTGTGACCATGGTATGGGCCATCAACTGTTTATGAACCTCAATCAGGTCTTTAAAGTTTCCTTTGAGGCAGGAAATAATGACATTGGGTTTGACCTTGTTTAAGAGCGTTTCGACATCATCAGTTGCGGCATCAAATCTGAAAAACACTTCATTTTGGTCATAAAAGTCATTCGGACTACAATAGGTGCCATAAACGTCAAAATAGGACAGGAGTTCTTTGTAAAGCACATTGCCCACAAAACCACTCGCACCCAGTATTAAAATTCGTTTTCCCATCATCCTTTATAGAATGGGAGTTTAACGACAGTTGCAGGGATTTTGTTTTTTCTTATTTGAATGTAAATGCGACTTCCCACCTCAGAAAAAGCAAGCGGCACATAACCCAATCCGATGCCTTTGTTTAAAGACGGCGCCATGGTACCACTGGTGACGACACCAATTTTGTTGTCGTTTTCATTCACGATTTCATAATCGTGTCTGGGAATCCCTCGTTCGTCCAGTTCAAAAGCAACCAATTTTTTGCTCACCCCTTCCTCTTTTTGTTTTTTGAGGGCCTCAGCATTGATAAAATCTTTGGTGAATTTAGTTATCCATCCCAGACCGGCTTCCAGAGGAGAAGTGGTGTCATTGATATCATTTCCGTAAAGGCAATAGCCCATTTCCAATCGCAAGGTATCACGAGCCGCCAAACCAATGGGTTTAATCCCAAAAGCCTCACCGGCTTCCATGACTTTGTTCCAAACTTGTTCGGCTTCACTGTTTTTGCAGTAAATTTCAAATCCGCCACTTCCGGTGTAACCGGTTGCAGAGATGATCACATAGTCAATTCCGGCAAAATCGGCCACTACAAAACTGTAAAAAGGAATGCTGCTTAAATCAACAGACGTCAATGACTGCATCGCTTCCACGGCTTTAGGACCTTGAATGGCGAGTAGCGAATAGTCCTCAGAAAGATTGCGCAATTCAGCTCCCATGGTATTGTGTTTGTTGACCCACGCCCAGTCTTTTTCAATATTTGAGGCATTGACAACCATCATATATTTTTCTTCATTGAACCGATAGACAATCAAATCATCAACAATGCCTCCGGTTTCATTGGGAAAGCAACTGTATTGCGCTTTTCCGTCCAGCAGTTTTGAAGCATCGTTTGAGCACACTTTTTGAATGAGGTCCAGCGCCTTAGGCCCGGAAACCAGAAATTCACCCATATGAGACACATCAAAAACGCCTACGGCTTTTCTTACGGTTTCGTGTTCTGCGTTTACGCCTTCATATTGAACCGGCATGTTGTAACCGGCAAAAGGAACCATTTTTGCTCCAAGGGCCTCATGTATGTGAGATAAAGCGGTATTTTTCATCTATTTGTTCATATTTTTAATGTGATGCAAATTTATTTAAAATAGTAGAGTTTACCCATTATTTGTTTGAATCTTATGAACAGAGTTAGTAAATTGCGGGGGGAGGGGGTTTCTGGTTTCTGGTTTCGGGTTTCGGGTTTCGTGTTCAGGGTTTCAGATGAAGGGTGAAGTTAGATGTACGAGTTTAGAAATAAAATTCTGCGTGTATCTG
>JBBDIQ010000043.1:0-89801 GCA_040880345.1 Flavobacteriaceae bacterium | reverse complement strand
CGAACTCAATATCTCTATACATTTTAGTTTTGGTTTTATCAGATTCAATTTTTTCTATTGAGTTCTGAGTTTCATTACACGCTACTAGGCTTCCGATAATGATCGTCAAGAGAACTATAGTTGAATTCTTCATTTTCTTTATTTATATGATCGGTATATTTTTCTTATGTGTTACAACTTGTTTATATACGGAACTTTTATCAGTCTATCATGCTATTTCGGCAAGCTAGGCCCAAGTTTTAATTTGTTTATCTTCTCTAGTTTTGATGGTTTTTCAAACTCAAATGACGCTATACCCAAACATACATTATTTTTTTAATTTCCACAAGAGCCGTAAATTGGAGGTTTTAAACTTCAGAGGTGTAACAATATGCAAAAAATTGATACCTTTAAACTGTAATTTAATAGACACAACTTTATGACCCTTGTTATCATTTCCTTAGTCATCCTCACCATTGTTTATTTTGTGTATATCTATAACACGCTTATCAGGTTGTGCAATATGGTCAACGAAGCCTGGAGCGGTATTGATGTGCAATTGCAAAAGCGGCACGACTTGATTCCCAATATCGTAAAAGTGGTGCAAGGCTATGCAACTCACGAAAAAAACCTCTTTGAAAGCATCACAGAATTAAGAACCCGCGGTATCAACGCAGACAATGTAAAAGACCAGGAAGCGGCAGAAGTGGGCCTTTCAAAAGCATTGGGAAATCTTTTTGTGGTTGTTGAAAATTATCCCGAACTGAAAGCCAATCAGAATTTTCTCGAGTTGCAGCGGGATCTTTCGGCAGTAGAGAATGACCTTCAGCGCGCCAGAAGATATTACAACGGAAGCGTGAGAAATTACAACATTCTCATCGAGCAGTTTCCGTCTATGTTTGTTGCAAAAGCGGCAAATCACACACAACGAGACTTTTTTGATATTAAAAACGAAACAGAACGATCTGTCCCCGACGTTAATTTCTAAAACCTGGTCTTATGAGATTATTTATTTCTTTTTTGTTTAGTGTTTTCTTAATAACCTCAAGCTTTTCGCAGGAGCGGATTATATCTTACGATTCTCATATCAAAGTGGAAGAGTCGGGTGATTTGTTGGTGAGGGAAGACATTACAGTCTATGCAGAAGGCAACCAAATCAAACGCGGGATATTCCGCACTTTTCCCACCAAATACAAAGATAAAATGGGAACGCGATTCAACGTTGATTTTGAAGTAGTTGGTGTGTTGAAAGACGGAAACAAAGAACCCTTTTTTACCGAAAAACAAAACAACGGAATAGTCGTTTATATGGGTGATAAAATGACTTTTTTGTCACCGGGCACTTACACCTATTCTTTAATATACAGAACAACGAGACAGATTGGTTTTTTTGATGACTATGACGAATTGTATTTTAACGCCATTGGTGGTGATTGGGCATTTACCATTGAAAAAGCAACCGTTTTAGTTGAATTGCCGGAAGGTGCAGAAGTGATACAACTCGATGCGTTTACTGGCTTCCAGGGAACCACAACTTGTGACTGTGAACTCGTTTCCGGAGACAACCGCGTAAAAATTGAAACCACGCGGGCTTTAAATCCCAAAGAGCAACTCACCTTTGCTTTTGCCTGGCCCAAAGGTTTTGTAAAAGAACCCACCACAGCAGAAAAATGGATGTATTTCTTTAAAAGTAATTTTCATGTTTTATTTTCTCTGCTGGCATTGGCACTCGTCACATTTATTTATTATCGAGCGTGGAAAAAAGTGGGAGTCGATCCACCAAAAGGTACTGTTTTTCCACAATTTGATCCGCCGGAGGGATTTAGCCCGGCTGATTGTGCTGTATTGCAAAACCTTAAATTTTCGCAAAGAGCGGTCTCATCAGCGATTGTAAATATGGCTGTCAAGGGGCACATCAAAATTACGTACGATAAGAAAAAATATACACTCAAAAGAATAAGTGAGGATTATTCCATGCTTTCTGATGAGGAACACGAACTGTCTAAAGCTTTGTTTGCAAGTCATAAAATAGTTGATTTGGATAATAAAAACCACAGTAAATTTTCAAAAGGACGAACAAACACCTATAAAAGCATTAAGAAAAAATTAAAGCCCACTTATTTTAGTTTTAATCACAATCATTTGGGCAAAGGAATTTTAGCATCAGTACTATTGGTGGTGCTTGCTTTTATATTGTCACCTTCACCGGCAATTCCCATTTTGTTGATGATACTTTTGGTTTTTTTGGTCGCCATTTTTACTTATTTAATCAAAGCACCCACTGTTTTAGGAAGAAAGATAATGGATGACATTGAAGGCTTTAAAATGTATCTTTCTGTCGCAGAACAAAAACAATTGGATAGCCTGCATGAGCCGGAGATGACCGTTGAGCGGTTTGAAGCATTGTTGCCGTATGCCATTGCACTGGGAGTTGAAAACCAATGGGGAAAGAAATTTGAAAACTCGCTAACTAAATCACTACAGGAAACAAAAAATTATAACCCATCCTGGTACACAGGTGCTGCTGCAGGAATGGCATTTTCACCGTCAAAATTTAGCAGTGATATGGGAAGAAGCTTTTCCTCTGCCATCTCCTCGGCATCCACACCTCCCGGAAGTTCATCGGGTAGTGGAGGAGGAGGGTTCTCCGGCGGCGGCGGCGGTGGCGGCGGTGGCGGCGGCTGGTAAAAACAACACTGATAGTGAAAGTTTGTTACAAACAATGCATTCAAAACCCAGCCAGTTGAACCTCTTAAAATTAGTCACAAATTCTTAATTCATTTTCCTTGTTAGAATCAGTTTGATTTCCCTATTTTTGCACGAAATTTAAAAAAAGAAAAATGGCAACAAACAGAACATTTACTATGCTTAAGCCTGATAGTGTTGAAAAAGGACACATCGGTGCAATACTTCAAATGATTAACAAGGCAGGATTTCGCATCGTGGCAATGAAAATGACCCAGATGACTACTGCAGATGCAAAAGCGTTTTATGCTGTGCACAGCGAACGTCCTTTTTATGGAGAATTAGTGGAATATATGACACGAGGACCTATTGTTGCCGCAATTCTTGAAAAAGAAAATGCTGTTGAAGATTTCAGAACATTGATTGGAGCGACAAACCCTGCTGAGGCTGCTGAAGGAACCATCAGAAAATTATATGCTGCTTCAATTGGTGAAAATGCTGTACACGGAAGTGACAGCGATGAAAATGCAGCGATTGAAGGTGCTTTTCACTTTTCAGGAAGAGAGATGTTTTAATCTTTGCATGTTTATATATACTGAAAACGCCGCAAATTGCGGCGTTTTTTTATTAGTAATCAATAAACTTTTAAGCATATAAAATCTTAGTGTATTCTTAGAGCCTTGGTGACTTTGTGGCATTTTCTCGTTTTTCAACGAAATAGCCAACCCCTTTTTTTAATTGAAAGTTAATTAGGGTTTATATCCCATGTCATATCAAATTGCATTAAATTAATTTGTGCCTCCAGCTTATCCCTCATAGTATCCAAATAATTTTCTTTAAATCGTTGTTTAAAATCAACTGCAAAGCTTTTCCAAAGCTCCGGTTTATTTTCCAGTTCATAGATAACAGAAGGATCTTCTCCTTCTATTAGAAACCATTCAGATTTTGCTTCGGGATTTAGGGAGTTTATAAGTTTTAATGAATTGTTTTTGACCTGAAAATTGAATTTAACCGTGTCAATAATTGTGTTTGATTCAGCTGTGGAATCATAGATATAATGATAAAGGGTATCTTTCTGAACTTCATACAATGCTAAATATTTCAACCCATAATTGGAGATAACCAAGTATGAAGTGTCATTGATATGTGCTTCCATATATTCATAACCTTGAGTACTTTTAACTACATTATTCCATATACCGGTTATGGTGGTATCTTGTTTATTTTGACAAGATGAAATGAGTAGTGTTAAAATAAATAAAACAAGTAGTTTTTTCATAATTATCTCAAAATAATTTCTTTAATGATTTCATCACCCAGTTCTTCATTCATCAATTTGATGATTTTTTGTTTGCCATAAGACAGTTCTTCTCTTAACACACTTGAGCTGAGCTGTACATAGAGTTTTTCACGGTCGAGTTTTACCTGAGTGGTATATTTTACAATAGCAGGACCCATCAATTCATTCCATGCATCTACCACCTGAACTTGCTTGAGCCCTTTGTCGAGTTTGTTTGATTGGACAAATTCTTTGAGCACATCTCCTATTGAAAGTTCTTCTGCGTTACGTTTTTTCATTTATTCTAAATTTAAAGACTCAAATCGTTTGTATGTGTAAACCAGTTCCTCTTCATTTTTGAGAATGAGTTCATTTTCATTGGCTTTTACAACGGTTTCTTTCCAGTTGTGAAAAGGGGTGGAGTAGTACAAAACCACTTGATTGTTTTCTACTTTAATTTCTATATTTTCAGCGTCTTCTGTGATTTGAAAACTGCCGTCGAGCTGTGGAGCTACTTTTTTTCTAAAACCTTTTCCGTCTCTTAATTCGATAAAATCAACGAGCATATTTATGGAATAGGATTTGGTTTCGCCGCCAGGCAAAGTGACTTCTTCAATTTCCCAATAGCCGTTGAGGTATTCAATTTGTTGCTCTGTATTTTCTTGTTTGCACGAAAGAAGAAACAGAAATAAACAGCTGAAAATTAAAGGAATGTATTTTTTATTTTGCGTAAGCATCATCTTAAAATTTCACATCAAAGATAATTATTAATTTTCATAAGTGTCCGGTAAAAAGTGCCACTTATGCACGAATATATCTTAAAAGATTTCAGACTTTATTGTATGTTACTTAAATTCAATTAATAATATATTCAAGCCCCGTTAGGGGTGTTATGTTTGTAGTAAAGAACCCCACCCAAGTTAAAAAGTCCCGTAGGGACGACCTGTATTGAGTTCCAAAACGTTTTTGAAAATTTTTATCGAACTTATTGAGTTGGATTAATCGTTTTTTTTGAGATAAACCTTGCTGTATGAGTTTGTTCAATCCATTGTCCAACTGACATTATAAACCTGTTTGTACCTGCTTCTTGTTCAATTACCCCGAATTCGGGGTAATTAAAATTCTTGTTATTGATTTTCTCCCAAACCCCAAGATATTCTAGGGTACTTTTATTTGTAATCCATTTACCAATAAGGCCACTTCCTTCTCTAAAAGAAGTCGTCATGTCGGTTAAACTTATATAGTCAGTATCATTTTGATGAATAACACTTATACTTGATTTGCTGACGTTTAGTGTTCTTTTCTTTGTCATTTTTATTTACGTGTTAAAACAAATTTACAAAAATGAATTATTGTAAGTCAGGATAAATGCCCACTTAAAATGGCTACTCTAACCGAAACATTTTATAGGTTTGATGCACTTTTTTTACAATGGTTTCTGTGCGCTCGGGGTGGGTGTCACTGATGAATAACTGTCCGAAGTTTTCCCGTTCCACCAAAGTGATGATTTGCTCTACCCGGCTTTCATCCAGCTTGTCAAAAATGTCGTCAAGCAGCAGGATGGGATTGACATTGCTCTGGGCTTTTAAAAAGTCAAACTGTGCCAGCTTTAAAGCAATGAGATAGGATTTTTGCTGTCCCTGCGAACCAAATTTTTTGATGGGATGACCGTCAATTTCAAAACTCAAATCGTCTTTATGAATCCCTACAGATGTGTATTGCAACGCTCTGTCTTTGGTGTAGTTTTGCTCTAAAAGAGTCAGTAAATTTTCGGCCTCAAGCTGACTGCTGTAAACAAGATTCACCGATTCTTTATCTTGGGTGATGGATTGATGTCTTTGGTTAAATATGGGAATAAATGTATCAATAAAGGCTTTTCTTTTTTGGTAAATTACGGTTCCCAGTTCGTCTAACTGAGCGTTGTAAATCTCGATTGTGTCATTGCTTCGGGTGTTGTTTGCGGCAAAATACTTCAACAAGGCATTGCGTTGAGCAAGCACTTTATTGTAGGAAATCAAGGTGTTGAGGTATTTTGAGTCGCCTTGCGAAATCACGCCGTCTATGAATTTTCTACGGGTATCGCTGCCTTCTGTTATTAAATCACGGTCTGCCGGCGAAATGATGACCAAAGGAAGAAAACCCACATGGTCTGCAAATTTTTCATATTCCTTACCGTTTCGCTTGATGATTTTTTTTTGTCCGCGCTTGGCACTTACAATGATGCGTTCCACTTTGGAGTTTTTTTGGTAGGTACCGTCAACTACAAAAAAATCAGCATTGTGGTTGATGTTTTGAGTTGTGATGGGATTGAAATAACTTTTTCCGAAAGAAAGGTGATAAATTGCATCGAGCACATTGGTTTTTCCAACGCCATTGTTGCCCACAAAACAGTTTATTTTGTGGTCTAGATCAAAATTTATGGCTTCAAAGCTTTTATAATTGAGAAGTGAAAGCGTTTTTAAATGCATAAGTAATTGAAAACGTGATTTTTGAGTTTTTATAACAGAGGCTTTGAGCTCTTTAAAAGAATCTGCAAATTATTGAAAAATAACAAATATTTTAGCTTTTAAATTATAATAAAAATTTTATTTTTGCCCTTCACTAAAGAATTATTATGGCAACATATAAAAAGAGAGGGTACAAGCCCCAATCTAAGGAAGAAAAACAAGCAGCTATTGAACAGGAAAGTACCACCGCCGATGTTTTTAACACGCTGGATGAAAGAGCGTCTAAAACGGAGGAATGGGTTTCAAAAAACCAAAAGTATATTTTTGTACTCATTGGCGTTGTTGCTGTTGTTGTTTTAGGATATCTTGCTTACAATCAATACATCGTTAAGCCAAAAGAAATGGAGGCTTCAAACGAGATGTACCAGGCTCAGGTTTACTGGGAACAAGCTTTGAATTCTCAACAAAAAGACTCTTTATTTAATCTTGCCTTAAACGGCGGACAAGGAAAATATGGTTTTCTTGACATTATTGATAACTACAGCGGTACAGATGCAGCCAATGTCTCCAGATATTATGCAGGAATCGCCTATATGAATACTAAAAACTACAAAGAAGCCATAAATCAATTGGATAAGTTTAAGCCCAAAGATGAAATGTTGGGTCCCATCTCAAAAGGAAACATTGGAGATGCATTTGTTCAATTGGGACAAAATGAAGATGCTTTAAAATATTACAAGCAAGCTGCTTCCTTAAACGAAAATGAATTTACTTCGCCAAAGTATTTGTTAAAAGCAGCTTTGGTAGCTTTAGACCTTAAAAATGCTAAGGAAGCTTTAACACATTTGAACAAAATCAAAACAGATTTTCCTGAATCACCTGAAGCCAACCAAGTGGATGTTTACATTGGTCAGGCACAGGCTATGAACTAAAAGTGAGTTTGATTTTGTCATTTCAATATTCAATGAATGGCAACAGCACATAAAAATTTATCAGATTACAATAAGCAAACAATCCCAAACGTGAAAGACTTTCGGTTTGGGATTGTTGTTTCTGAGTGGAATCCTGAAATCACAGAAAACTTGTTTCAAGGAACATTTGACACCTTAAAAGAACACGGAGCTATCAATGACAATATTGTGCGCTGGAATGTTCCGGGAAGTTTTGAGCTTGTGTATGGCTGCAAGCGCATGTCAAAATATTATGATATGCTGGACGCCATTATAGCCATTGGTGTTGTGATACAAGGTGAGACAAAGCATTTTGATTTTGTGTGTGAGGGTGTTACTCAAGGAATTAAAGACTTGAATCTTCAGGGCGATATCCCTGTGATTTTTTGTGTTTTAACAGATAACACCTTGCAGCAGTCTATTGACAGAAGTGGAGGCAAACACGGCAATAAAGGCACCGAAGCCGCAGTTGCTGCTATAAAAATGGCACAATTACGGAAGGAATCGAAGCTTTAAGAGTTTGCAATAATTGTTGATTTAAGGTGTAAAACTTTTTGAGTATTTCCGGTTTTTTTGCTTGTTCTAATTCATTTTTTACTTGTATATTTGTATCTGTTATATTTTATCTCTGAAACTATGTTTGAATTTGATCAATACCTCGGTTTTTTAGCCTTTATGACCATAGTAACCATTGGATTTTGGTTAATGATTTTCTTAATGCTGTTTGTGCCTTATTGGATTGGTGGTGCCATAATGGAAATGCTTAAAGAAAAGCGTGCTGCAAAGAATAAAGACAACTAATAATTTACTTTAAATTATATCACATATAAAAAAAGGGAACTCAGCTGAGTTCCCTTTTTTTATTGTTTTATTTAGTTTTAATTTCTAAAAATCACCACCTTCAAAATCATCATCTCCACCATTACGTTGTCTGCGATCTCTTTCATTTTTTTGCTGGTTAAATCGATAGGTGAACGAAGCGGTAATTTGTCGCTCTCTCCATTGAAATTCACTGTCTGAGGTAAAGCCAACACCTTGAGTGAATGATTTTCGTTTTCTTGAATTTAATAAATCACTCACATTTAGAGATATTGTTGCATTGTCATTAAAGAGCTCTTTGCTCAATGCCAGGTTGATTGAAAATATACCTTCTGATTTGGTTTGTGAGTTTTCAGATGGGCCGCTGTAAAACATGTTGGTTTGGAAGTCGATTTTTGCAGGTAAACTCACCTTAGAGCTAAATCTGGTAAACCAGCTGGTATTTGTTGCTCCATAGTCAATTCCTTCAAAAGTTCCATCAGTTTCAAAACGGAAGAAATTAAAACTTCCATTCATTCTCAACCATTTGGTTGGATTGTAAAGAAATCCTGCTTCAGCACCAACACGTTGATTTGTTGAGAGGTTAATGGGTATGGTTCTTACGACTTCAATTCCGTTAATAGTTTGACCGGTTCTTATTTGAACGCGTTCAAAAGCATCTGTTTCATATTGGTAATAAATGGAAGAGGTTAAGGTAAATTTTCCAAAACGCTTTAAATATCCCAAATCAAACGCACTGGCATAAGCCGGATCCAAATCCGGATTTCCCTGAAAGACATTGGTTACACTTGAGCGGGAAGGAAATGGGTTGATAAACCAACCTCTGGGGCGGTTAATTCTTCGGTTGTAACCTAAGGTAATACTTTCATTTTCAGCTAATTCATAAATTAAATTTACTGTGGGAAAGAGACCTAAATAGTTTTTATCAAAATTTGTATCAATGTTAACGCCAAAAGCTTCAGATAATTCTTCTTCAGTGAGTTCAGATAAAAGTTTTCCTTTCAATTGGGTGTTTTCCATTCGCAAACCTAAAAGGAATGAAAACTTTCCAAATTTATTACCATACTGTGTATAAAGAGCATTTACATTTTCTGAATAGTCGAAAATATTGGTCAGTAGTTCGTTCAATACAAAATTTCCGGTTTCTATATTTTCTTCAAAAAGAGAATAATCTGTCACTTCATTTTCAAAATCACCGCGATATCCGGCTTCAAACTGGGCGTTTTCCCCAATAGGCAAAACATAATCAACTTGAACTAAATATTCATTTTGGTCTTCTTTGGTGATAATATCCTCTGAGGGAAATGCTAAGTTATTTGGGAATGTATTTCGTTCAGTAATAAAGGAATTTTCAGTTTCAGAACTGTTTTCATATTGAAGATCTGCAGTTAATTGGTGTCCTTCATCATTGAACTTATTGATGTAATTTAAGGAGAATTGGTAGCGCGTATCTTCTTCTGTTTCACGTTCTTTTCTGAGTGATTGCTCAGCGAGTTCACTTTCTATAAATTTTCTTGTATCGGTGCGGGTTTCATCATCGCCATCGCTAATTCTTAAAAAACCGGTTGCTGTGATTGATGATTGTTCGGTTAGGAAATACTCCACACCCAGGTTGGTGTTAAAGCCGGTTCGTTTGCGGTCAAATTCTCTTTTTTCAGTAGTTCTGGTGAAGTCTCCGTTTTCAAAGGTATTATCAAAGTTGGCGTTTCCGGGGAATTTTCTGTAATTGTATCCGGTGGTGTTGAAAATATTAAATTTATTGGTTCTCAAATTGAGATTCGCATTGATTCCGTTGTTTGCGGGGATTCCTCCATCAAGGGTCACAGAACCATTAAAGCCCAGTGTTTTCTCTTTTCTAAGAATGATATTTAAAATACCAGCGGTACCTTCAGCATCATAACGGGCAGAAGGACTTGTGATGACCTCCACGCGATCAATGGCATCTGCCGGCAATTGTGTCAAGGCATCTGTATCACCAAACCCGGCAATTGCAGAAGGTTTTCCATTGATTAAGATTCTTACATTTTCATTTCCTCTTAAGCTAATGGCACCCTCAACATCTACCGAAACAGAAGGAACATTGCTCAAAGCGTCCCCCACAGTAGCACCCCGCGTGGTTAAATCTTTACCAATATTGTATATCTTTTTATCTAGTCTTACCTGAACCTCTGTTGTTTCTGCTCTAATGACTACTTCGTCAAGGCTTGCAGCATCTATCTCAAGTAAAACCGGGGGCAGTTGAGTGTCGCTCGACAGGGCTCTATTCTTGAGTGTTACTGATTTAAAAGAAATGAACTCAAACGTAATGTCATAGGTCCCGGAGGGTACTTTAAGTTCATAATTTCCCTCCAAATCTGTGATTCCGCCATTCACTAATTGATCAGTTTCAGAATCTGATAATGAAACGGTCGCAAACTCCAATGGAGAACCGGAAGACTTGTCAATAACTTTTCCTGAAATGGTTATGGTTTCTGATTGAGAAAATAAAAATGTAAAAGAAAATAAAGCGGTTAAAAGAAATATAGTTTTTTTCATTGAGTTGAATTCTTGTTATGATTGGTGTATTGTATTACCAAAATATGACTGCGAAAATACCACTTGGTTTAAGGCTGAATGCCTAAATTCTTGTTAAATAAAACCCAATAAGTGATAAATAGAAATGGCTTATTTTACTATCATTGAAAGTGATTTTTCGTTTTAAACGAAATCAAATTTGTAAAGAAACAAGGAGAGTATTCCAAACAACATAATAAGCTTGAGAAGTGATGACAGTTTTCTGAACGTTTCCTTTTTTTCAGCTGAAAAAAGGGTGACACAAAAATAGAGTAAGGGGCCTATAATCAAAATGAGAAAATAAAGCATCGCAATGGTTTGCCTGTAAAGCGTGTTATACATATAGATTAAAATTAGTACTGTTGTGAAAGCAGCTAATACAAAGACAATCATGGCGGTTCTTTTTCGGCCAATAAGTATGGGTAAGGTTTTGAGACCTCCATTTTGATCGCCATTGATGTCTTCTATGTCTTTAATAATTTCACGCAACAGCGTCAACAAAAAAGCAAAAAGGGCGTATTTTAAAAGAATTGAAAACACTTCTTTGTGTTGAATAATATTCTGTGAGTTAATGTTTGGAAAAAGTTCAAACAAGCCCACAATGAGTATTGATGAAGCCACCAGAAAGGATATGACTCCATTCCCAACAATCATGACCGATTTTAAAAAAGTAGCATAGATATACAACAAAGCAGCTAACAATATAAATAAAGCTGAAAACCCCGGGTATCCAACAAAATTTGAAAGGTAAAACCCTATGAAAACACCTGTTGCCGTAAAAAGGAGGTAATAGTTGTAAGCCATTTTTTCAGAAATATGCTTACTCACAATTTGTTTATCGGCTTTATTAATAGCATCAATGCGCACATCAAAAATATCATTGATAATATACCCTCCGGCAGCTATGCAGAGCGTTGCAACCACCAGCAAACCAAAACGTATATCTGAAAGTGTAGTCTCTAATTGATAGGCCTCAAAAAGTACATATTTTATAAGAGACTGAAGGAGAACAATAAACACTAAGTTCTTGTATCTGATTAGTTTAAGGAGTTTCATGTTTTTGAAGTTGGTTTAAAAGATTCCTTAAAATTTCAAGCCCAACACCCAGTATCCAGCAAGAAAAACCCAGCATCCAGCACCCAGCCAAAAGACTTTTAATTTATAAAAATTCATTTTACATCTAGCAAGATTACTATTAACTAAACCCATGCGGTTTTAATCCACTCTGGCATCGAGATTATTATTCCATTTTCCCTGAACCCGAAGTACTTGCTCAATTACATCACGCACGCAACCTTTACCACCTTTTCTATGTGAAATGTATTTTGAAATGGCTTTGATTTCCGGAGCAGCGTCTTGAGGGCAGGTGGGAAGTCCCACTTGTTGCATCACATACAAATCCGGGATGTCGTCTCCCATGTACAGTGCGTTTTCAGGCTTTATTTGGTACACATCAAAATATTCATCAAGAGTTTCTGTTTTGTGTTGAACACCCAGATGAATGTCTGTGATTCCAAGTCCTCGAAGGCGTTTGCGCACACCTTCATTACTGCCTCCTGAAATGATACACACATTGTATCCTTTTTCAACCGCTGTTTTTAAAGCATACCCGTCTTTTATGTTCATTTTTCGAAGCAGTTCACCGCTTGTTGTAACACTCACAGTGCCATCTGTTAAAACGCCATCCACATCAAAAACAAATGTTGTGATGTGTTGCAAAAATTCTTTATAGCTTTTCTCTTCCATAGGTTTCTGTGATTGCTTGTGATAAAAGTTTGTACAAATCTTTTTGAATGGGAATATCCAGTAAATCTATGTGCTTATTCATAGTAGATGTGTCATTTCTCTTTGCGGGTCCCGTTTGCATGTCCATTGGTGAATCTCGTTCAATTTTTGAGGCAGTTTCTTTTATCAAAGGTTTTAAAATTGAAAACGGAATCTGGTTGTTTTCAGTAATTTCATATCCAATTTGATAGAGGTGATTTACAAAATTACATACAAAAACAGCGGCCAGGTGCAACTGTTTCCTTTTTTCTGAATCAATTTCATGGACACTGCTTGAGATTGTACGGGCCATTGTTTTTAAAATCTCTAAATCTTTTTGATCAGAAGCTTCGAGGCAAAAGGGGATTTCATTAAAATACACCTTTCGGTTTTTTGAGAAGGTTTGTAAAGGATAAAAAACACCTCGTCTGTTTTTCGGGTTGAGTTCGCTTAAAGCCACACTTCCCGAGGTGTGAACCACCAATCGATTTTCAAAAGGCAAAGCGTCCGAAATTTTGGCAACGGCATCATCGGGAACGGCAATTATATAGCAATCTGCATCCACAAGTTCATTGAGATGGGTTGTTTTGCTTCCGCGAAAGCGAATAGAGTTTAAACCTTCAAAACTTCGATTATAAACCTGAACGACTTCAAGAGCCGAAACATTTTCAAATGCAGCTAAGAGGTGCGAACCTATATTTCCGGTGCCTAAAATAACAATGCGAATCATTTGGCTAAAATAAGGAAGAATTCTGATTTAAAAGAAAACACTTCTTCTTCATTTTTAAATCATCTTTTTTTCATCGTATCAACTCAAAACTTTAAGATTTAATTAATATTTAACGATTTTGAGGTTCTTAATAGACTTATAAAATGGACAAAAATCTGTAAATTTGCATTCAATTTATTTTCCTCTTAAGGGCAGTGCTATGCAAAAAAAAATTGCTTCTATTTTATTCTCGACCAGACTTACCGGAATTCTTTTTATTGTGTTTGCCATTGCGATGGGCGTGGGGACTTTTCTCGATGCACAACAAACAACATCTCCCACACCTTATTCCAGGGCAATGGTTTACAATGCCTGGTGGTTTGAAGCCATTATGGGGTTATTTGTCATCAATTTTATCGGAAATATTTTTAGATACCGTCTTTTTAGAAAGGAAAAATGGGCGACCCTGTTGATTCACCTTTCATTTATTTTTATACTATTTGGTGCTTTTATAACCCGTTACATTGGTTTTGAAGGTGTGATGCCCATTAGAGAGGGTGAGACAGAAAATGTGATGCTTTCTGAAAAAGTGTATTTAACCACGATGATTGATGGCGATTTTGAAGTAAATGGCGTGCCGCAACGACGGGTTTTGGAAGAACGATTGATGCTGTCTGAACGCCTGAAAACAAATTTTAAAATAAAAACCGATTACAACAAACAGCCTGTTACCATTGAGTTTGTTGATTACATTAACAATGCAAGAGAGACCCTTATTCCTGATGATACAGGAGAGCCATATTTAGAGCTCGTTGAGGCAGAAGGCGGCAACCGGCATTCACATTGGTTAAAAGAGGGGCAGGTTTCAAGCATTCACGGAGTGTTGTTTGCAGTCAACAACTTTACTGAAGGAGCCATAAATATTTTGATTGATGAAGAAAATGGATATCAAATAAATTCACCTTTCATGGGTGACTTTATGAGAATGGCAGACCAATTTCAAGGAGAAGTTGTTCAGGACAGTTTACAAGCGCTGCAATTGAGGTCACTTTACCAATTGGCCGGATTGTCATTTGTAATTCCTCGACCCTTAACCAAAGGCACATTTGATTTGGTTAAAGCCACTGAAGATCAACCTTCAGAAATGAATGCATTGGTTCTTAAAGTGACAACAAATAATGAAGCCAAAATTGTTAAAATGCTTGGAGGTCAAGGCTTTGTTCCAAAACCTACAACTGTTGATGTGGGTGGTCTTGATTTTCACTTTACGTATGGATCCAAAGAAATTGAACTCCCATTCAGCATCACACTCAACGACTTTATCGCAGAGAAATATCCAGGAACTGAAAAAGCATATTCATCCTTTATGAGTAAAGTTACTGTCAACAATCCTGATGAAACTTCTTTTGATTATGAGATTTTTATGAACCACGTTCTGGATCACAAAGGCTATCGTTTTTTTCAAGCGAGTTTTGACCCTGATGAAGGCGGTACGATTCTTTCTGTGAACCACGACTTTTGGGGAACCTGGATTACTTATATAGGTTATATACTGCTTTACATTAGTTTGATGGCGATTTGGTTTGTCCCAAATTCCCGCTTTGGTGCTTTGAAAAAAATGCTTGATAAAGTCAAAACCAAAAAGGCAAAACTAGCAAGTATTGCATTTCTTTTGATGGGAAGTATCGCGATGGCTCAGGATGCACATCAACACCAAGATGTGAATTATGAGCAATTAGACTCTATTATTTTTGCCAATCAGGTGGATAAAGAGCACGCGGCAAAATTTGGAAAACTCCTCATCCAAGATGAAGGTGGAAGAATGAAGCCTGTCAATACCTTTGCTTCAGAACTTTTAAGAAAAGTAAGTAAAAGCGACCACTACAAAGGACTTGATGCCAATCAGGCGTTTTTATCTATGAGTGAATTTCCCAGAATTTGGGTTGAAATTCCTATAATCAATTTAAAAAGAGGAAATGACAGCCTTCGCAAAATTATTGATGTGCCTGTTGACACAAAGAAGGTATCTTTAATTAAGATGTTTGACGAGCAGGGGAATAGTAAAATTGGTCCTTATCTGGAAGAAGCCTCCAGCAAATCAACACCCAATCAATATGAGAAAGACCTTCTAAAAACTTATGAAAGCCTTTATTTGCTCAATCAAGGTTTGAGTGGTAGTATTTTGAGGATTTTTCCGATTCCGGGAGATGAAAACAAAACCTGGGTGTCTTTTCCGGAGCTTGAGTTTGCCGGAATTCAGGGTGCCGATTCACTTTTTACAAGAAATATCCTGCCGCTCTACTTTCAATCGTTAAGAGAAGCAAGAGTGTCTGGTGATTATTCAAAACCCAATGAGTATATAGAGAACATAACCAGCTATCAAAAGCGCTATGGAAGTGACATAATGCCCAGTGAAAATAGAGTAGAAGCTGAAATTCTCTACAATAAAGTTGATATATTCAACAGATTGTATAAATATTTTCTTTTGATAGGGGTGGTGATGTTTACCTTTCTGATCATCCAGATTTTTAAAGAAAATAATAAAACACTTGACCGACTGGTTAACATATGTAAATATATCATTTGGTTTTTCTTTGTTTTAATGACCCTTGGTTTAATACTCAGGTGGTATATAAGTGGTCACGCCCCTTGGAGTGATGCCTATGAGTCTGTAATCTATGTGGCGTGGGCAACGGTGTTTTTTGGACTTGCTTTTGGCCGAAAGTCAAATCTCACCATTGCGTCAACAGCCTTTGTTGCTTCAATTGTTTTGTGGGTAGCTCATCAAAACTGGATGGACCCTGCCATTACGCCACTTGTGCCGGTTTTGGATTCCTATTGGCTGATGATTCACGTTTCTGTGATTGTGGGAAGTTATGGTCCTTTTACCTTAGGAATGATATTGGGGATGGTTGCATTGTTTTTAATGATTCTCACCAATGAGAAGAACAAACATAAAATGGATCTTAATATCAAGGAGATAACCATCATTAGTGAACTGGCATTGATCCTTGGGATTGGATTGTTAACTATCGGTAACTTTTTAGGTGGAATGTGGGCCAATGAGAGTTGGGGACGCTATTGGGGCTGGGACCCTAAAGAAACCTGGGCGTTGATAAGTATTATGGTTTATGCCTTTGTGATTCATATGCGATTGATTCCCGGTTTACGAAGTCGGTGGTTTTATAATGTAATGGCCATTCTTGCTTTTGCATCGATTATGATGACTTATTTTGGCGTAAACTTTTATCTGGTAGGGCTGCATTCCTATGCGAGTGGAGATAAGCCCATAACACCAAGTTTTATTTATTACACACTCCTTTTTGTGGCTATTTTATCGACCTGGTCTTATTTTAAACACAAAAAATATTTTAGCAAGAAATAGAAAGGACTAACGATTTCCTTTTTTTCTGTTTACACGCACAAGAAGCACTTCAACCTTAGGGTCTTTGAGTGCTTTTCTTGTTTTAGAAGAATAAAAAAAGGGTTTCAAGTTTGTAAATATAGACAAAACAAGAAACCCTTAAAATAGCTTAATAATCTTTAATTATAAACATAGTCAGGTTGTTCATCAATCATTCTTTGATCTTCCTGAATTTGCTCACTTATGTCAAGTTTTTTATAAAGTTTTTTGGTGATTTTCTCAACTTCTTTTTCACTTATGTTAAGTTTAATTGCAATTTTTGCATTGTCTTTTCCTTTGGAAATATAAGTTAGGATTTTAGTTTCCAGATTATTTAAATCGTAAAGGTTGACCAAATTTTCTAAATATAAATCATCAACCATTTGAATGTTATCCGGACTTCTTAAAAGTTCAATGCGTTTTAAATAAAGCCTCATTTCAATTTGCATCATTTCATTTTCTTCTTTCAAGGCTCTCATTCTGTACATAATAGCATATGTTAAAACAAGCATTTCAATAATTCCAGCAGTTTTTATATGCACCGGTGTAACACCTAAAAAGGTGATTCCAAATCCAGTCAAAACATAATAATCAACCATTAAAACAAAGAGTAAACTGTATGCAATTACATAAAATCTGGCATATACTTTTTCTTTAAACAAGAAAGCTCCTGCAATCAAGTAATTGAGCAATACTGCCCATATAAAGGCGTTACCAATTGCTGCAAATATCCAGTCATTAGTAAACCAGTAACTTACAAACGAAATGAGTGAAGCACCAATAAAAGTAGCAGTCAACCATTTTAGTTTTGGCATCAAATCATCGAGCTTTAGGAACTTGGTTGCAAAATATGAGGCAAATAAAGCTACAGAGAGATGGAGTAAAGGTTCCAGGTATTTGATTGTAAATACGGAGTCATATCCCATTAGTCTGAAAAGCCCGTCACTGTAAAAGAAAGATAATGTGATTGTTGTTAAAACTGCACTGTAATACAAAAACACCTTTTCATCAAACAGGAAAAAGCACATTAGATTTATGATAATAACCATAATAGCAAACCCATAGTAGGAGCCTAACTTAAACAATGATTGCTGATTTGCTTTTGCAAAATTATCTTCTGATGTAATTTGTAATGGAAAGTAAGCTTCCTTTTCAAAATTTACATATAAGTAAATTGGATATTCCTCAAATTCATCCAAACGAAAAGAGGGGTATCTTGTGTAGGAAATTTCTTCAATTTCCTTTTTGGACGCGGAAAACAACTTTAAGTTGTTGATATGTGCAGTTGGCACATGTAGTACACTTCCTGAGTTTGCTTTATTGGTAATTTTAAACCAATATGCACCATTTTTTAAACCAAAATTATTTTTAATAAAAAGCTTAAAATCAGCGTCTTTAACATCCTCAATTTGCAATTCATGTTGTGTTTCCTTTAAAAATTGAACCGAATTTTGAGCAAATAAATTGGCGCAAAAAAGCAGTAAAACACTAAGGTAAATAGTTCTCATAGGTTAAATTTTAATACGATTTGGGATTACTAATATAGATAAAATTTCACTTTAACCTAAAAAAATAACACTTAATCGATAAAAAATTAAAATTAACACATTTGAAAATCTGTTTAATGTTTTCAAATTACAAATGAAGAAATGGAAGGGGTGAATTTATAAAATACTGTATAACAGTACTTTACTTTAAAATAATTTGATTGTTTACAATATGAAATTTCTTGATATAAACGTTAAAAAAATTAACAATTTAATGAATCATGTTTTCGGGTTTAACCCACTCATCAAACTCTTCTTCAGTAAGATAGCCTAAATTGACAGCTTCTTGTTTAAGAGTTGTTCCATTTTTATGAGCTGTATTAGCGATTTCTGCTGCTTTGTAGTAGCCAATTTTTGGATTTAATGCTGTTACCAACATCAATGAGTTGTTTAACTGCTTTTCAATCACTTTGTGATTGGCTTCTATACCTTTTGCACAGTGCTCATCAAATGAAATACAAGCTTCACCCAGTAATTGTGCAGATTGCAAAATATTTGCAGCCATGACAGGTTTGAATACATTAAGTTCATAATGACCCTGCATACCACCAACAGATATGGCCATATCATTTCCAATTACTTGTGCGCAAACCATAGTAAGCGCTTCAGATTGTGTTGGGTTTACTTTACCGGGCATAATTGAAGAACCGGGTTCGTTTGCGGGAATGATAATTTCTCCAATTCCGCTGCGTGGACCACTGGCAAGCATTCTTATATCATTGGCAATTTTATTTAAAGAAACGGCCAATTGCTTTAAAGCCCCGTGAGTTTCAACTATTGCATCGTGTGCTGCGAGTGCTTCAAATTTATTTTCAGCAGTTCTGAACGGCAAACCGGTAAATTTTGCAATATATTCCGCAACCCGTTTTGAGTAACCCTTTGGAGTGTTGATACCGGTGCCTACAGCAGTTCCGCCAAGGGCAATTTCTGAAAGATGGTCAAGTGTGTTGTTCAAAGCTTTTAACCCGTGATCGAGTTGGGAAACATAACCACTAAATTCCTGGCCCAAAGTAAGAGGTGTTGCGTCCATTAAATGGGTGCGTCCAATTTTTACTACATCTTTAAACTCTTCAGATTTCGCTTTAAGCGTATTTCTGAGTTTTGTTACACCGGGAATGGCGACCTCAGTAATTTTTTTATAAGCGGCAATATGCATAGCCGTTGGGAAGGTGTCGTTTGAAGATTGTGATTTATTTACATCATCATTGGGTTGAAGTGTTTTTTCTCCTTCGCCTATTGTTTTTCCGGCAAGTTGGTGGGCGCGGTTTGCTATCACTTCATTGACGTTCATGTTACTTTGAGTACCACTTCCTGTTTGCCAGATAACCAGCGGAAACTGCTCATTGTGCATTCCTTCCAGAATTTCATCACATACTTGTGCTATTAAATCACGTTTTTCTGATGTTAAATCACCTAATTCTCTATTAGTATAAGCAGCAGCCTTTTTTAAATAGGCAAATCCATAAATGATTTCCAGAGGCATTGATGCTTGGGGACCAATCTTAAAATTGTTTTTTGATCGTTCAGTTTGAGCTCCCCAAAGCTTTTCAGCAGGAACTTTTACCTCGCCCATTGTGTCTTTTTCGATTCTGTATTCCATAGTTTTGATGCAAAATAATTAGCAACACAAAAGTACAAAAAAGCAATTCTTTCATCAGTGTAATTAAATAGAATTTTGAAGTTTTAGGGTACAAAAAAACGGCTCTTTAGTAAAAGCCGTTTGTAATTGTATGTAAGGGTAAAAATTAGGAAAACATTGCTGCTACTTTTTCTGCTTTTGAGGTTTCAGAATAGTCATAGAAACCTTCCTTGCTTTTTATACCCAATTTTCCGGCCATTACCATATTCACTAGTAATGGGCAAGGAGCATATTTGGGGTTTTTAAATCCGTCATACATCACGTTGAGTATGGATAAACATACATCAAGCCCAATGAAATCTGCAAGTTGTAAGGGGCCCATTGGATGTGCCATTCCCAGTTTCATCACTGTGTCAATTTCCTCCACACCGGCAACGCCATTGTAAAGTGTTTCAATAGCTTCATTGATCATAGGCATTAAAATGCGGTTTGCAACAAAGCCCGGGTAATCATTCACTTCTACCGGAACTTTTCCCAGTTTTTTTGACAATTCAGCTACTGTGTTATAAACATCTGCAGAGGTGTTATATCCTTTGATGATTTCAATAAGTTTCATGATGGGTACAGGATTCATAAAGTGCATCCCGATGACTTGCTGAGGTCTGCTGGTGGCTGCTGCAATTTTTGTGATGGATATCGAAGAGGTATTGGTTGCCAGAATGGTGTCTTCGGGACAAAAAGTATCCAGGTCTTTGAAAATCTTAAGTTTTAAATCTACATTTTCGGTGGCGGCTTCTACAACAAGGCTTGCATATTCCACGCCCTCTTCCATATTAATGAATGTAGTGATATTTGCTAAAGTTTCAGCTTTTTGTGCTTCAGTGATTTTTTCTTTCGCGAGCATGCGGTCAAGGTTTTTGGTGATGGTTGCCATGCCGCGTTTGAGTGATTCTTCAGAGATATCAATGAGTTGTACTTTGTATCCGCTTTGCGCGAACGTGTGTGCTATGCCGTTTCCCATAGTCCCGGCTCCAATGACTGCTACGTTTTTCATACTATTTCCCTATTTAAAGGGTGTCTTTTAAAATTATACTTCAATTATATTTTTTTTAAAATTATCCAAAATCATCATAGCTACTCTCAAAGCATCTGTGCCTTGTTCTAGAGGGACTATTGGTGTTGTGTTGTTGTTGATAGAATCTGCAAAGGTATTGAGTTCATCAAGAATGGCATTGTTGGGAGCTACTTTGGGGTTGTCAAAGTAGATTTGCTTTTTGATTCCTTCGGCATTTTGCAGGATCATGTCAAAGTCTCCGGGAGTTTGTGGAGCATCTTTCATTTTTACTACCTCACATTTCTTTTCGAGAAAATCGACAGAAATATAAGCATCACGCTGAAAGAAGCGCGATTTTCTCATGTTTTTCAACGAAATACGGCTTGCCGTAAGATTTGCCACACAACCATTCTCAAATTCAATTCGGGCGTTAGCGATATCCGGAGTTTCACTAATTACAGAGACCCCGCTGGCGTGAATACTTTTTACTTTGGAACGCACCACACTTAAAATGGCATCTATGTCGTGTATCATTAAATCCAATACAACAGACACATCTGTTCCACGCGGATTGAATTCTGCCAAACGATGCGTTTCAATAAACATAGGATTTTCAATCATATGGTTTACTGCGGTAAAAGCAGGATTGAATCGCTCAACGTGACCAACCTGTCCTTTAACGCCATGTTCAATTGCTAATCGAATTAACTCTTCAGCTTCAGCTACTGTTGTCGTTATGGGTTTTTCAATAAATAAGTGTTTACCGGATGTTATTACTTTTTTTGCAGTTTCAAAGTGATATAGCGTGGGAGTGACCACATCTACCACATCACAAGCTTCTATGAGTGCCTCTGCTGTTTCAAAAACTTTGTATCCAAATTCTTCAGAGATGTTTTTTCTAACTAAAGCATCTGTATCATAAAATCCCAGCAAGTCATATTTTTCAGATTGTTGTAAAAGTTTTAAATGTATTTTTCCCAGGTGTCCAGCACCTATAACTCCGGCTTTAAGCATAGTCCTATATTTTTCACAAAAATAAGGTTTTTTTGGCAGAATGGGGGAGGAAGAAAATGTCAATTTTCAAACTTTAAGTAAACTAAGGGTATGAGGTAATTTACAATTTACAAAACTTAAACACGAAACATTTCCCTATATTAGCAACGTCATTAAAACCCAAATGTCACCTTGGAAACACGCATTTACCAAAAAGAAAATAACCTGCATATTGGAAAGCTTTTTCGCGAAAGCATAAAAGATATATATAGCTCCCGATTTTTAGCGCGCCAACTTGCAGTGCGTGATATCAAAGCACAATACAGACAGTCTTATTTTGGTATTTTATGGGCTTTTATCACACCTTTGGCGACTGCAATGGTTTGGATTGTTTTGAACGGTACCGGGACTGTGCGCCTTTCAGATACCGGTATTCCTTATCCTTTGTATGTGTTTTGCGGAACGCTTTTGTGGTCTATAATTACTGAGGCAATTAACTCACCAATGGCCAGTACAAATAGTGCCCGGGGTATTCTCTCAAAGATTAATTTTCCTAAGGAAGCTTTGATTATATCAGGGATTTATAAATTGCTGTTTAATACCTCAATAAAGGTTATTTTGTTACTGATTTTTGTATTTGTTTTTGGAGTGGGAATTCACTGGAGTTTATTGTTGTTTCCTTTTGCAATTTTAGGAGGTCTTCTCATTGGTACCACGATAGGGTTATTTATTACACCCTTGGGAATGCTGTACAAAGACATAGGAAAAATTATTTCTTTTGGGATGCAGTTTTTAATGTATGCAACACCGGTGGTTTATGCAATTCCAAAAGAAGGCTTGATGAAAACACTTATGGAATGGAATCCCTTAACACCAATAATCCTTACGGGAAGAGATCTTGCCGTTGGCACTTCACCTGAGTATCTCACTTATTTTTTGATTGTAATGGCGTGTTGTATTCCGCTGTTTTTTGTGGCTTTGATTCTTTACCGGGTTTCTATACCTGTGCTCGTTGAGCGATTGAGTGGGTAGAGGCAATAATTTGAGGAATTGAGATGAAATTTTTTTAATAACTTGGTAAATTATAACCAAGACTTCAACTATTTTTCAAAGATTTCAATTTCAAAAAGGGAATCCCAGTTTTTCCCTGTCACAATCAATCTGTTTTTATCTCCTTTATATGCGACGCCATTTAGTACATCCAAAAACTGATGTTGTTTTACCTTGGATTGTAAATCACTTAAATCAATAACACCCTCAACGGCACCATTTTTTGGATTGATAATCGCAATTGCATTTTTTTGAAAGATGTTTGCATAAATTCTTCCTTCCACCCATTCAAGCTCGTTGACACTTTTAATTCGGCTGGTGTTGGTGTAAATTTCAATGTAGCTCTCTTCGGTAAGATTATCTTTGTTAAGGGTCCAAATTTTTTCAGTACCATCGCTTTTATAGATGGTTTCACCATCATTGCACAATCCCCAGCCTTCATTGCTTTTTGAATAGACAAAGCTGCCTGTTTTTTCTAGGGTTTCAAGGTTGTAAATGAATCCGGTGTTTTCTCTCCAGGTTAGCTGATAAATTTTGTTGTTAAGTATGGTAATGCCTTCACCAAAATAAGCTTTATCAAGGTCAATTTGTTTGAGGACTTCTCCTGTCTTATAGTTTGTTTTGCGCAGCGAAGATTTTCCATATTGGCCTGTGCCTTCATACAGATAATCGCCGTGAAACTCAAGTCCCTGGGTATATGCTTCAATATCATGCGGATAGGTATTGATGATTTTATAGCCATAGAGTTTTGGACGTTCAGAGGCAAGTATATAGAGGTCTTTTGAAGGCGTTTCCGTTTTTTTGTCAAGATACACTTTAGCATGCAAAATTCTGTTTCCCAGTTTTTGATTTTCTAATGAAAAACTAAAGGGTTTGTCAACGGCAGTTTTGCCTAAACGGTTTTCATCAATGTAAAAAACAACAGAATCGGTTTTTTTATTTTGCGTGTTTTCAAGGCTTACTGTCAAGGTTTCATTGCTTTTGTAAGATTTTTTTGGCTCTTTTATGTTTATTTTAAAAGTAGTTTCATCTTTTGAATTGTCGTTACAGGAAATAAACAAGAGTGTTAAAATGGAAATAACAAATGGCATTGACTTCATTTCTTCTGCTTTTAGATGTTTGTTTTTAAAGTGCTTACAAAGGTAGTATTTGCAGTTAAAATTTAGTGTTTTAATTCTTAAAAAAAATCTTGTAAAAGGGTAAAAAGATAGTATCTTTGCATCGGCAAGTCCTACACAACCAGCTCCTGTTGAATCCTCCAGGGCGGGAACGCAGCAAAGGTAAATGGTCGTAGCGGTGTGATGTAGGTAGCTTGCCATTTTTTATTTCCGCTATTTTGGGAATCTCCAGAAACTTTTTAACTGGCTCATTCAAGAAGAAACTTCCCCTTCGATAAACTTACAGTTACAATCACTCTCGTATTATCTAAAAATTATCAGATATTTGCATAAATCGATTTTTATGTCAAAAGTAGTTTGTATTACAGGGGCGTCATCAGGTATTGGAAAATCAATTGGTGAATTTCTTGTAAAAAAGGGTTATCGTGTTTTTGGTTCCAGCCGTAACCCGGAAAAGTATCCAAAGACAAATTTTCCTTTGTTTCAACTGGATGTCAGAGATGCTAATTCTGTAGTTCAGTTTATCGAAATGGTTACCCATGAAGCCGGACAAATAGATGTCTTGATAAACAATGCCGGTGTGGGAATCACCGGTCCCATTGAGGAAACTCCGGAGGTGGAAATAAAAGCTGCTTTTGAAACAAATTTTTATGGTCCCATAAGACTCATAAAGGCAGTGCTTCCGCTTATGCGAAAACAAAAAAGCGGTTTGATAATTAACATCACTTCCATAGCAGCATATATGGGGTTGCCTTACAGAGGGTTCTATTCTGCCAGTAAGTCGGCTCTTGAGATTACAACAGAAGCTTTGCGTATGGAAACCAAACAATTTGGTATTGTATTTACCAATGTTGCACCGGGTGATTTTGCTACAAATATTGCATCGGGTCGCTATCACGCACCCCTGATTGATCAATCTCCCTATAAAAAAGATTACAGCAATACTCTTAATTTAATGAATTCTCACGTTGACACCGGTAAAGACCCACTGGAAATGGCAAAAGCAGTACATAAAATTATAGAATCAAAACATCCCGGAGTACGTTATAAAGTGGGTGATTTTATGCAAAAGTTTTCGGTATTTTTAAAAAATATTCTTCCCGGAAAAACCTATGAAAAAATGTTGATGAAACATTACAAAATCAACTAAAAGAATCTTATTCTTCTAGATTCAGCACATCAGACATTAGATTCATTTATTGAGGTCAAAGTAGTTATCAACAAAATAGTTTGATAATTATTTTTTAAAAGCCTGCATTCGCCAATATTCTTATTTATTTTTACATCACATTCTAAATTTAAATCAAACTATGAAATTTTTTATCGATACGGCAAACCTGGACCAAATAAAAGAAGCTCAAGATCTTGGTATTCTTGACGGTGTCACCACAAATCCTTCACTAATGGCCAAAGAGGGAATTACTGGCAGGGATAATATTTTAAAACATTATGTTGCTATTTGCAATATTGTTGATGGAGATGTGTCTGCAGAGGTTATTGCAACCGATTTTGAAGGTATGGTAAGAGAAGGTGAGGAACTGGCGGGATTGCACGAGCAAATTGTCGTAAAAGTGCCTATGATAAAAGAAGGAATCAAGGCTATAAAATATTTTACAGACCATGGTATAAGAACCAACTGTACACTTGTTTTTTCTTCAGGTCAAGCACTTCTTGCTGCCAAAGCAGGAGCCACCTATGTGTCACCTTTTATTGGTCGTCTTGATGATATTTCAACAGATGGCTTGAACCTCATTGCCGAAATCAGAATGATTTATGACAATTATGGTTTTGACACAGAAATTCTCGCCGCATCTGTGAGACATACAATGCACGTTATTGATTGTGCAAAACTGGGAGCAGATGTCATGACCGGACCTCTTTCGTCAATTTTGGGATTGTTGAAACATCCCTTAACAGACATTGGTTTAGCACAGTTTCTTGCTGATTATAAAAAAGGGAATTAACAAAAAGAGTTTTTAGGTGAGGTGGTTATTTGGAAATCTTAACGCTTAAAAATGCTACTTACCTGCAAAAATTCCAAATTTCAAAGCAAAGTATCTTTTTTTGGAATTTGGAATTTGTTGTTTTTGGAATTTGAATATTTTATTGGTTTAAAATGCCCAATAATTGCTCTTCAAACTTCACACTGAATAGATTTGTATAGTTGTCAATGATTTTTGCATCTGCGTCAATAATCATTACTTTGTTTATGCTATTAATTACCAGATGTTCCATTGCTGTTTCAGCATCCTCAAATCTAAACTCAAAATTCTTATCAAAACCGTACCTGTTCATTATTTTTTTCCAGGTTTTGATATCATCATTTGTATTAAAGCCAATAAAATCAAACTCAGGATATTTGAGTTTTAATTCATCTACTTTTGAATGGACTTCTTTAAGATGGTTCAAAGAGTGAATGGACCAGAAAAATATAATTGAAGGTTTTTTAATAAGGGATGAAAAGGTATGCCTTTTATCATTGTAGTCTAAAAAACTGACTTGAGGCAACTCGTTACCGGGCATTAACTTTAAAGAGGCTTCAGAAATGTGCTTTATTTCATCTTTATGACTTTGGTCTGAGCTTAAACTAAAATATAGTTGAAGTGCTGCTTTTTCTTCATCAGGATTTTTTGAATTTATGATATATCGCCTCATGGAAGTTTTTAAAAGACTGTTTTTCAAATCACTTAAACTTACAAGAGAATCAATTGCGTTGAGTTTATTAGAGACGTGTATGAATGAATCACTGTTGTATGGGAATTCATTTTTATAAGTTTCATAAGATAAAAAGTCAAAATGACGTTGCATAAAACGATAGTAAGTGTAGTATGACTGAAGATCTTCACTGTTGTAATCTAAATTTTTTCTAAAATCATAATAATCTTCAGGAAGTTGAGCATTAGAAACCTCATTTCTGCCAAAGTGGGCATAAGGGTAAATTTCCTTCTTGTCAAAATAATCATAAGTTATATTAGCCAAAGCGATATTTTGAAATGCATCACAAGGCTTCACTCTCTGTATAAATCTGTCAAAATTTTCAAGCCTAAAGTTTCTCATAGAGTCCAGTTTTGTGAGAAACTCCTCAACCGGAAGTTGATAAAAGGGCCTCATCCTTTGATTTTCCAGTTCGTTATGGATAAACATATTAATGAGAAAGTTGTTGCGTTCTGCACCTCTTCCGGTAAAAGCAAGGGATTCATCAAACTCGATGGTGTTTAAACGCAGCATAAGGCTGTCACCGGGCTCCAAATACACCATTTGGTATTCAAGGTGAATAAAATTATACAAACCTTTTTCAACGTTTTCTATGTAATATAGAAAGCGGTTGTTTTGATCCAGACTTATGGTGTCAATTATTTTTTCATTCTTGGAGAGGATGATTTGATTTGAATTGGGGTTGATAATTTCTCCACCTAACCAAGCGCCTTTTTCAGTGTGAGACTTATCAAAATCACATGAGTTAAAGATTAAAATGATAAGGCTTAAAAATAAAAATCTAATCATATGCAGTTTAGGGATAATATACTTAACAAACAAATGTATAATTTGGGCTTGTATCTGGATGTTAATTGTGAGTTAAATCGATAAATAAAACGTTAATCTTTCGCTTTGAGCTAGTAAATAGTTAATTTTGCGCCCTATTAAAAATAAAGTATATGTTATCAGTTTCAAATCTATCTGTTCAATTTGGTAAAAGAGTCTTGTTTGATGAGGTAAATACTACATTTACTCAAGGAAATTGTTATGGAATTATTGGGGCAAACGGTTCCGGTAAATCAACGTTTTTGAGGATTATTTCCGGTAAGGAAGACCCCACATCAGGAAAGGTTCACCTAGAGCCCGGAAAAAGAATGTCTGTTCTTGAACAAAATCACAACGCCTATGATGATTTTCAGGTGTTGGAGACTGTGGTGATGGGTAATAAAGAATTGTTTGAAATCAAAAAGGAAATTGATAAACTTTACGAAGATTATTCTGACGAAAATGCAGATAGAATCGGCGAACTTCAAGTAAAGTTTGAGGAAATGAATGGATGGAATGCAGATAGTGAAGCTGCAGCTTTATTGTCCAATCTTGGAATACCTGAAAGTGTACATTATTCCATGATGAAAGACCTTGACGGAAAGCAAAAAGTGAGGGTATTGCTAGCTCAAGCTCTTTTTGGAAGTCCGGATGTCTTGATTATGGATGAACCCACAAACGATTTGGATTATGAAACCATAACCTGGCTGGAAAATTTTATCGCAAATTATGATAATTGCGTTATTGTAGTTTCTCACGACCGCCATTTTCTTGATTCAGTTTGTACGCACATTAGCGATATTGACTTTGGTAAAATAAACCATTACAGCGGAAATTATACCTTTTGGTATGAGTCAAGCCAGCTTGCAGCGAGACAGCGCTCACAACAAAACAAAAAAGCAGAAGAAAAGAAAAAAGAATTGCAGGAGTTTATTATGCGATTTAGTGCAAACGTTGCGAAGTCAAAACAAGCAACTTCCCGAAAAAAAATGATTGAAAAACTCAATATAGAGGAAATTAAACCTTCAAGCAGACGCTATCCGGCAATTATTTTTGAACGCGAGCGGGAAGCAGGCGATCAAATTTTAAATATTGAAAATCTAAGTGCCTCTTTGGATGGTGAGATTTTATTTAAAAACGTAAACCTAAATCTTTCAAAAGGTGATAAAGTTGTGGTTTACTCAAAAGATTCAAGAGCAACAACCGCATTTTATGAGATTTTAAACAACAACCTGAAGCCCGATTCCGGTAAATTCAATTGGGGTATCACAACAACACAGAGTTATTTACCTCTCGATAATTCAAGTTTTTTTGAGAACAAACTCTCCCTTGTAGATTGGTTACGCCAATGGGCTAAAACTGAAGAAGAACGCGAAGAAGTGTATCTAAGAGGATTTTTAGGTAAAATGATTTTTAGTGGGGAAGAAGCTTTAAAAACGTCAAATGTGTTATCTGGAGGTGAGAAAGTGCGATGTATGTTAAGCCGAATGATGATGATGCGTGCGAATGTTTTGATGCTTGATGAACCCACAAATCACCTTGACCTGGAATCCATTACAGCGTTTAACAATTCGTTGAAAAACTTTAAGGGAACGGTGCTTTTAACCACTCACGATCACGAGTTTGCTCAATCTGTTGGAAACAGGGTGGTAGAATTAACTCCAAATGGGATTATTGATCGCTACATCACTTTTGATGAATATATGGACGATTCTAAAATTAAAGAGTTACGCAATAAAATGTATGAAAAGAGTTAACTGGGTTTCATTCTGCTGCCAAGTATTGCACCAACAACTCCACCTGAAACTCCGCCAATTATTGCATTATTATCACTCATATTGATCAACCTCAAGAGTAAAAAAGTCAAAATGGCTACAGTCACAGAGACAATTACTATAACTAGTAAGGTTTTTTTATTCATACCTTATTGATTTCCAGTAAATACTATCCGTAAAAATACAAAATTTGAGGAAAAAACTTCCTTTTCAAGTTAGAAATATATAGATTCATTTTAATAAGAGATGGATTACTCTTTATCCAATTCTTCAAGTGCACTGTCAACTACAACTTTTGCTTTGTCATATTCGTCTCGATGAACAAAAAGTTGAATCATACCGGGAGTGCCACCAAAACCTCCCCAGGTACCACTTGATAAATTGTCTTTTACGATAGGAAATACATCAATTTCCTCAAGTCTGCTTTGAAGCATTTTTATAAAGACAGTTGAACCTGTATAAATTCTCTTATAATCGTCATTTTCTTCTTCCATATCACTAGCCGTTAAAATATTTACTGTTCCACATCTGATTATTAAAATTTTTGCCAAGTGCCACTCCATAAAACAAAACAATAGCCGCCACCCACTTAAACATAAATAAAAATACAATAAATGTTTGGTTTAAAGATTGTTCTTTTGAAAATAAACCATCCGGAATTAATAAAGTAAGGAAAAGGCTGAGTAAAAAAATGGTAAAAATCAAATTTTCAAAATTTTTATAGGGCCACATTAAATACTTTCTCAGTGGATGTAAATCAGCACCCCACTTGTGGATTAAGTAAAAAAAGTCATTACCCAGAGGAGCAAAAAGCAAGGGGTCATCGGCATTTTTTAACCGAAACATTTTAGAAGGTGCGACAATTTTTAAATTTTGAATGTCTGTTTGATGGTCTTTTTCTAAATTTTGAATTTTGTCAATTGCTTCCGAAGGAATGCTTCCCTTAAAAAGCGCAAAATCCAAAAAGCGAAGTCTGTAATCAATACATAAGGATTTGATATCCTCTATGTAATAAATACGATTTGAATCAAGTTTTTCAAGATTAAAACGGTTTACTGTTTTTAACTCGTTTTTAATTTCATCCAATGTGGGTTTAGTCTCTTTCTGAGAAGAAATTCTTCGCTTTCTTATCTTATTTAAAGATGTTTCAAGATTCGTTGAAGGTGTCATAGCATTTTTTGTTTAAAATTAATTTCAAAACAATAAACATACAAATTTTTAACACTTTAATAATTATACCATTTCACTTCATTTGACGTTATGTTACCTAAAGTGAACTTTGTATATTTACCGTCTAAACTTTAAGTAATGTATCAACTTAGCAATTTAAATCGATTCATAGTATTACTATTTATTTTAACTGTAAGCACAACTTTTTCACAAAGTAAGTACAAAACTACAGACTCTCGAGAGATTACAAAAAAATTGGGTGAATACACCACAAGCTCAAAGTCATCTTTGTCTGAAAATCTTTTTGATATTCCCAAGTTTTCACATACTGCATCTCTTTACAAAATCATAAACTTTGAGGAGTTGATTAAAAATGAAGAAATGGTGACCGTTTTTATTTCAGATAATAATGCGTTTGCTCATCTTTCTGAAAAGGAACGCAAAGGGTTACTTTCCGCATCAAATAAAGAACAATTAAAGGAAATTGTGTCTTATTATATCATCCCGGGCAGGGTAGATGAGCACTCCATAAGAAAAGCTATTTCTGATGGAAATGGATCAGCTAGTTTTAGAACCTTGAATGGAAAAACCATACGATTTTTATTAGAAGATTATCAAATCTATTTGTACACAGATAATGGTTCAAAAAGTAAATTAATGGAAACAAACTTTCGCCACAACAAAGGTTTTTTTCATCTTACAGACGGTTTTGCAATTCCACAAAAATAATCATCTATTCTACTTCACTACAACAAGTTAACGTCAAGTTAAATAAATACTAATTGATTGCCAACACTATTTTTGTTTAAGTAATTTTAAATAACTTTAAACATTATTTAGAAGATTTATTTTTTTTGAAATCCAAAAGAGATTTGTTTTCGTAGATAATGTTAGAAATCATTAATTAATCATTTAAACAAAATTGTTATGAAAAAGAAAAATTTATTTAGTACAGTTGTGCTTGCACTTTCCTTAATTATAGGAACTACGGGATTTGCACAAAACAAAATGAGCAAAGATTCTAATGTTAAAACTGTGGGTGGTGCTCCAATGTACCCCACTAAAAACATTGTTGAAAACGCTGTTAACTCAAAAGATCACACCACACTTGTTGCTGCTGTAACCGCAGCCGGCCTGGTTGAGACCTTACAGTCTGATGGTCCATTTACAGTATTTGCTCCCGTTAACAAAGCCTTTGAAGCACTTCCTGAAGGCACCGTTGAAACACTTTTAAAGCCTGAAAACAAAGAAGCCTTACAAACTGTGTTGACATACCACGTTCTTTCCGGTAAATTTGATGCTGCTGCTGTAGTAGCTGCCATAAAGAAAGGAAATGGAACAGCAACATTTACAACTGTTGCAGGTGGAAAATTAATGGCAAATATTAAAGACGGAAATGTACAACTCACTGATGAGAATGGCAGAACTGCTTTAGTTACAATTGCTGATGTACACCAGTCAAACGGTGTGATTCACGTTATTGACGCTGTTGTGTTACCAAAGTCATAAAGGGAATGAAACCCGTAATATGCATTAGAAAATCTATTCCAGATTGAAACTACTTCAAAATATACCGTTTCACTTTGTTTTTTAATTTAACCGTAGCGATGCTATGCTAAAATTAAGAAAACAATATATTTTATTGTATTTTCAATCCTCATAACGAAGTTCTAATGCATATTTCGGGTTAAAATTGCTATGTAAAAAACGCTTTCCAGATTGGAAAGCGTTTTTTTTTATCTCAATTCAGCTCCCAGTTGTGATTCAAATTGTTGCCGCAATTTGTTCATCACTTTATCAATTTGTTTATCAGTCAATGTTTTTTTATCATCTCTCAGAGTAAAACTTACCGCATAAGACTTCTTACCTTCTGGTAAATTTTTTCCAACATAAACATCAAACAATTGAATATCTTTTAAAAGATGCTTTTCGGCATTTGTGGCAATCTCATAAATACTTTGAAAAGTGACATTGTCATCAATTAATAAAGCAAAATCTCTGTTTGAATCCGGAAATTTAGGAATTGGCTTCAATGTTAAGGATTTGTTTTGAATTTGTTTGAGGATTTCATCCCAGTTAAAATCTGCAAATACGACCTCGTTGTCTATTTCAAACTGATTCAATATGTTCTTTTTTACCACACCAAAGGAAACGATAATTTTTCCGTTATTTTCATAAGAAATTCCTTCACTAAAGATAGGGTTATCAAGTGTGGGGTTTGTTTTAAAGTGAATTCCCAAACGCTCTAGAACCGAATCAACCGTTCCTTTCATTAAAAAGAAATCACTTTTTTTATTTGAGGTGTTCCAATGGGACTTATTTCTGTTTCCGCTGAGGGTTAGTGTTAAATGTTTTTGTTCCGTTCGTTTATTTTCAGCTTGGTGATAGGTTTTTCCAAATTCAAACAATTTGAGGTCATTTCTTTTTCTGTTTCTGTTGTATGCAACTGCTTCCAAAGCTGGGATGAGCATATTTTGACGCATCACTGAAAGATCGAGACTTAGTGGATTTAACATTTTAACGGTTGTTTCCTCTTCCACAACATCAGCGAGTTTGTTGAATTTTGTAGAGGTCAATGAATTGGCCATCATTTCATAAAAACCTTGGCCGTTTAACTGTGATGCAATTTTATTTTGAATTTGATAGTCTTCAATTTGTGATGTTTTGGAAATGGAAGCGTTTAGTTTCTCTTTATAATCGATGTTATTGTAACCATAAACGCGGAGAATTTCTTCTACCACGTCTGCCTCACGTGTAACGTCATTTCGGTAGGCAGGAATGGTTAGACCCAAACCGGTTTCTGTAACATTATTGATTTTTATTTCAAGTGAAGTTAAAATAGTTTTAATGGTCTCTTTTGGGATTTCCTGCCCAATGAGTTTGTTAGTTTTTTCAAAAGAAAGAAAAACCTGAAAATCCTCTATCTTTTTTGGGTACAAGTCAATCACATCGCTGGTAATCATTCCACCGGCAATTTCTTTAATGAGAATCGCTGCTCTCATTAGAGCATATTCAGTGACATTTGGATCAATTCCTCTTTCAAATCGAAAGGAGGCATCTGTATTTATTCCATGTCTTTTTGCGGTTTTTCTAATGCTCACCGGATTAAAATAAGCACTTTCAAGAAAAATACTCGTTGTTTCTTTTGTAACACCACTGTCTAATCCACCTAAAACTCCGGCGATACACAGTGGTTTTTCTGCATCACAAATCATGAGGTCTTCTTCGTGAAGTTCTCTTTCTACTTCGTCAAGGGTTATAAATTTTGTTCCAGGAGCGAGGGTTTTAACAACTATTTTTTCACCATTAATTTTACTGCTATCAAAAGCGTGGAGTGGTTGCCCAAGGTCGTGTAATACATAATTTGTGATATCAACAATATTGTTTTTTGGTTTTAACCCAATGGCTTTTAACCGATTTTGAATCCAGGCAGGTGATTCTTCAACTTTAATACCTGAAATTGTGACGCCACAATATCGAGGAGCCAACTCTTTATTTAGTACCTCTACATTAATTTTATGAGTTCTGTTATCGACTCTAAAATTCACATTTGAAGGTGTGATAAATTCCAGTGCCATTCCCTTTTGAAGTAGGCCGGCTCTTAGGTCCCTTGCGGTTCCCCAGTGGCTCATGGCATCAGCGCGGTTGGGTGTGAGACCAATTTCAAATACCTCATCAATCTCTACTTTATAAACTTCAGACAGAGGTGTGCCCACTTTAATTTTTTTGTCAAGAACGAGAATGCCGTCGTGGTTTGTTCCAAGTCCAATTTCGTCTTCAGCACAAATCATTCCTTCGCTCACCTGGCCTCTTATTTTTCCTTTTTTGATTTCCAAAGGTTCTCCTTTCTCATTGTACAAAGTAGTTCCTACAGTTGCTACCGGCACTTTCTGACCTACAGCTACATTAGGAGCTCCACATACTATTTGAAGTGGGGTATCATTCCCAATAGTAACTGTTGTCAGTTTTAATCTATCTGCATCCGGATGTTTAACACAGCTTAAAACCTCTCCCACTACTATTCCGCTAAGACCTCCCTTAATGGATTCAAAAGAGGTGATGCCTTCCACTTCCAAACCGAGATCTGTTAAAAGGTTACCGGTTTGTTCTGAGTTCCAGTCTAGTTTTATAAATTGCTTGAGCCAGTTGTATGAAATCTTCATCGTTAGTATGTAAAATAAGAAGGGCAAATATAACAAACCACTTGGGTTTACTAAAACATTACATGTGTAAAAATCACTTCATTATTTAAAATTCTATGGCAGAAATAATTTCTAAAATAATTTTCTGATTTATTTTTTCTTCAATGATGGTTTTTATCTCTTTAAGTTTTTCATCCGGGATTGATTTTGGCGAAACAATTTTTATTGAGACAACCGGTACCTCACCGGAACGCACTCTTACATCTCTTAAGCGAATATCTTCAATTTTAATGCCTTCCAGAGTTCTTGTGATTTCAGCTTCCTGCTTGATTCTGTAGAATGACAATGTGAGTGGCACACACACAAGCAGAATAATGAGTAAAGAATACACAAGCCCTTTTTTAGCTGTTTTAAATGGTGCAAACCCAAGCAATAAAAAGGTAAGACCGCCAAACATGATGATTCCTGCAAGGTTCGTCAGGTAAAGTAAAAAGGCTCCTGAAAAAACATCCCAGTCCATCCATCCAATTCCAACTCCGGCAACCACAAGGGGTGGTACAAGAGCTACTGCAATGGCAACACCCGCAAGACTTTTAGCAATGCCCTCTTTTGCGTGTGCAAAAGCAGCTGCGATGCCAGATGCTACAGCAATTCCTAAAT
This sequence comes from Flavobacteriaceae bacterium, assembly GCA_040880345.1. Classification (GTDB taxonomy): domain Bacteria; phylum Bacteroidota; class Bacteroidia; order Flavobacteriales; family Flavobacteriaceae; genus Planktosalinus. The sequence continues at coordinate 54,603 of JBBDIQ010000043.1, read as the reverse complement.
CAAGAAGCGTAGGAGTGAGGCGAGCACTAATTTCTGATGTAACTATTTTTAAAGGAATAATGACACTCACAAAAGAGGCAAAAAGTAATGAAGCTAATGTTCCGATAAGAATGGTTTTAAAACTAACTTTCAACAAATTGGTGTCATATCGTATCAAACCCATTGAGAATGAAACTATAGGAGATATTAGTGGAGCAAGTATCATAGCACCTATAATTACAGGAGCTGAGTTTGCATACAAACCAAAAGCTGTGATGAGCGTTGATAAAATCATCATTACTATGTATGCATTTGTTAAACGGGCATTTTCATTTAAAACCGTAAATAGTTCCTTGAACTCTTCAAACGTGGCTCTTCTTAACCAGGGAAGATTTCGTTTAATGAGTTCATTTCTTTTTTCGTCCTGTGGTAGCGTTTTGATAAGGAGCGATTTCTTTTGAGAAGTATTACCGTCCAATTGTTTGTTTTCAATTGGATGTAAAACTGTCAAACACTGAAAATCAACTTTCAAACGAAGCGTATCTGATTGAAATTTTTCACCATCTATAGTGTAATCAATTGTATTGGTTGATTTGATGGTTACCTCAGGTGATTTAATTAAACCAATAAAATTTGGTCTTTCCTTTGAGACTAAAAAATCTGGCATTAGGCTTTTAAAGAAGAACCAAATCAATTCCCAAATGTATTGTGGGGCAAGCACCAATAGGTGCAGCAAACCGTCATTGCTGATGTCTGATTTTATGGTTTTTTTTGAGACAATTGATCCCCCGGAATGCTCAACAGCAATCAGACCAAGTGCAGAAGTGTCAATTAATTTTTCATCTTCTATAAAAATACTAAAAGGTTTATGCTTTAGAGATCTAAGCTTTTTAATTTGTTTTAAAAATCGAAACAACTGTCCATAAACCCCTTTGCGTTTACCGTCATTTACTAGTTCAAATACCTCACCCACATTGACAGATTGAAAAACAATTTGATCATTGCAAAACAGCAAATCAACTTGATGTGTACTTTCGGCCTCTATAATTGATTTTACTACTTCTTCAAGATTATTAGGAACTCCCAATCCCTGGGTTACATAATTCATGTTTTGATGAGGAAGAATCCCTAATTTCCATTTGCCTTTAGCAGCTTCAGGTAAAAAAAGTCTTAAATCATTGTCATTTAGGTAAGTTAAAATCTTGTCATCTTTGTCAAGTTTAAGTTGAGATCGATCCTCAAACAGCACTTTTTTGAATGATATATCTTCTAATAAAACCTCTATCTTTTCTTCAATAAATTCTTTTTCTTTTGGCTGATAGAGTATATAATACATACAAGTTCTGTTAGAAATTTTGGATTAAAGGTAAAATTAAGACCACAGAAAGTTAAACATAATTAATTAAAATAAATCATTTAATTTGAAAACCTAGTTGAGAGCATAATTATTTCAATAATTTTCATTAGTGTAATAAGTTAGCAAAATGATTTAATACTAATATGATTTAAGATTGATAATTTTCTGAGGTCAGGTTAGCAATTTTCACGATTACCTCTACTGCTTTTAACATACTTTCCACAGGGACATATTCATAGCGACCGTGAAAGTTATGTCCTCCGGCAAAAATATTGGGGCAAGGCAATCCCATATAACTGAGTTGTGAGCCGTCTGTGCCACCCCTAATGGGTTTGATAATGGGTTTTATACCAACAGCAACCATAGCTTCTTCGGCGATATTAACAATATGCATGACCGGTTCAATTTTTTCACGCATGTTGAAATATTGGTCTGAAATTGTGACCGAAATTAATTCTTGATTCAGTTGTTTATTTAAGTCTGATTTAAGCTTTGAAAACATTTCTTTTCTGGCTTCAAACTTGGTTTTGTCATGGTCTCTAATAATATATTCCAAAACAGTTTGATCTACTTCGCCTTTTATTGATGTCAAGTGAAAAAATCCTTGTCTGCCTTCTGTATTTTCTGGAGTTTCAATTTTGGGAAGCGAATTAATAAAATCTGCAGCAATGTACATACTGTTGATCATTTTGCCTTTGGCATAACCGGGATGTACTATTTTTCCCTGAATGGTAACAACAGCTTTGGCGGCATTGAAGTTTTCATATTCGAGTTCGCCAATCTGGCTGCCATCCATAGTATAGGCCCATTGTGCTCCAAACTTATCTACATCAAAATGATGCGCCCCACGGCCAATTTCTTCATCGGGGGTGAAGCAGATGCGAATTTTCCCGTGTTTGATTTCAGGATGTTGAATGAGGTATTCCATTGCCGAAACGATTTCGCAGATACCGGCTTTGTCATCAGCTCCTAAAAGTGTTGTACCATCGGTAGTGATGAGGGTTTGCCCTTTGTATTGAAGTAAATCATCAAAATAAGAAGGGGAGAGGATGATGTTTTCCTTTTCGTTTAAAACGATATCGCCTCCATCATAATTCTCAATGATTTTCGGTTTTACATTGGCTCCCGTAAAATCGGGTGATGTGTCAAAATGGGAAACAAACCCTATAACCGGTACTTCGTGAGTGACATTGGAGGGCAGGGTAGCCATCACATAGGCTTTATCGTCAATTGTGACTTCGTCCATCCCGATTGAGTTGAGTTCGTCAACCAATTTTTTTGCCAGATCCCATTGTTTAGCTGTACTGGGTGTTGAGTCGCTGTTGGGATCACTTTCAGTATCTATTGTTACATAAGAAATAAAGCGGTTGATGAGGTGTTGTTTGTCGGTCATCTTTAATGTTTTTAGTTTGGTGTTTAGAATTCAAAATGGTTTAAAATTGTTGATTTTTTACTTCCCAATGCAGAAATTTGTTTTACAGTATTTACAGTACTTTGTAGGATTTGAGGTACAAACGGTCTCGGAAAGTCACACGGAAATTAGCAGATTTTTAAAGATAATTAAAGATCTTTAATTTGGCCAATAATTTCGCCAACGCAAGTTACTAAAAAAAAGCTACTTATAGATTTACTTCATTTTTTTAGGCGAAATTAAAAAGTGAAATATTCAGGGTACAATTCTCAAAATCACTAAAATTGGTGAAAATTGATTGTACCTCAAGTTATTATAAATATAATTACCAATACTTTTTATATTTCTTTTCCAAGGTTTCTCTATCTATGTCTTTCAAAAGTTCTACCTCCTTTTCAATAAATGGGTCATACCAATCTGCTTTTTCTTTTGCCCATTTAATCCATTCGATTTTTTCATCATCTAAAGAATCGGTTTTAATTGTGTAGCTTTCAAACTCCTTGATGTAATTTCTTAAGTACTGGGATTTATGCCACCTGGTTGCCGTTTCAAAAAGTGTTTTGAAATTTGACAATTCATCGTCTTTTAGTTTTTGTCGTTCTTTTTGTATTTTCTCTTCTTCTTTCCATTTAATTCTTTGAATTTCTCTCTGCCTTCTTTTTATTTTATCTTTTTTTGCTCTTATTTCAAACCATGCTAAAATTTCAGCCAACTTGTCCTCTATTGGCTTTGTAGATGTATTTGTCCATTCTTTAACTGGATAACTACCGTCAAATTTTAAACAAAGATTTCCAGTAGGTACAAAATCATATCTTGGCCAACTTGGGTCTGAAATATTTTTTATACGTTTGAGTTTTTCAGTCAGTCTAATTTTATACTCCTCATCATTTATTACAATTTTTGTGTGTTTGTCAACAACCAAGTGGTGACCTCTTTTCTTTAAAAGCTTTATGAGTGTATCCAAAAAGCGAAGTGCTCTGGGTAAAATAGGATCTGATACGTTTATGCTAATTATACCATTTCTGTTATGGACAAATCGCCAATCGTTTTTTTGTTTTCTGATTTTTAACTCTTTGAAATACTCTTTTGTTTTTACTATAAGAGGGTCTGGTTTTGATAATTTTTCAGGAACTTTGAGTGATAATTCCTTCGATTCTTCGATATTAATCTTTAATTGATTTATTTCATCTTGTTGACCATCTTTTTTAATTTCATCACCGATAACAAAATTGATTTCAGAAGTTTCATTTTTAGATTTAGGCAATGGTGTTTTAGTAACTTTTTTGTTATATTTTAGTTTTGACCAATACCCAGCTTTTGGTAATGGAATATTGTGTTTTAAGCATACCTTCCTTACACCATTATCAGAATATCCTAATTCTTTTGCTATATGAGTTAATGGCTTTTGCCATACCAGGTTGTAAAGCTCTTCTCTTGTAAAGGTTTTTGATTTCATGTTTAATTGAAGGTTGAAGATTTATAATGTTATATAAAAAAGTCTATATTTAAAAAATGTAAAATTCTATTTAAATCCCTGATTTCTTTTATTAATTATGAGTCAACTCCAACATTCAATTAAAACATTATTTCATCTTCATGGCCAAATTGGTTTAATTGTTGAAACCCTCAATGAAGTTGGAAATAACTATAAAAAATTAAAAAAAATAGAGTTGAAGAACTATTTTGATCCATCAATTGATTTGGAAACTTCCACTCATACATTATTATCAACTTATGCAATTATATTATTCAATTCGTTTATGGATGAATATGAAAAATATTTTATTCCTTCAATTGAAGATTTTAAATACAAAGACAAAATTCTAAAAGTTAAAAATAAAAACAAACCAGGAATAGCTCGAATAAAGAAATGGAAAGATTTAAAGAAATTTCGTAATTATTTTGCGGCTCATAACTATAGGATTAATAATGATTCTTTCTTTTCAAATAAATTTAAAAGCTTTGATTTATTAATACCAAATACAATTTCTGAAAAGAATTTATTTTATGGAATTGTTCATCTAATTTGTATCAGCATAAAAAATGAATTTCAAGATATTGTAAATGAATTTGATAAAAATGAAATTATGTTAAACAAGATAAACTTTATTGGAAATCCAATCGATAATGAAAAAGAGCTTTGTGAATTATATTACAAAATGCTATAATCAAATCGAATATTTATTACTTTAATTATACCTCTTAAAATTCTCAGCCTGTTCAAAAATCTCTTTATAGACTTCGTCCCGGTCAACCGGTGGGTAGCCGCTTTCAGCCAGTAGAATGATTAAATCTACTTTGAGTTCTGCTTTGATATCGGCTCTTTTGCTCCAATCGGTGTATTTGGTTTTGTCATCAACAACGGCTTTTACTTTTTCAGATAGTGGGATCAATTTTTCATCCGGATATACAAAGTCATATTTAATGGCCAGTTCCCTTAGAATATCATAAAATGCTTTGGCTTCAAAATCAATTCCAAGATCATTGAAGGATTCTTTTTCTTTTTTAAGGGCGTGGTATAAGTCGATGATTTCATCTGTAAAATCCTCCAAGACTTCACTGCGTAAAACATCACTTTCTTTTCGTTCGTTGTATTTTTCAACCAGGCTTTGCATTTTCTTTGAAAAGTCTATTCCTTTGATACGGTTTACTTTTTTATAATCTTCAATGGCCTTTTTTAGTAGTTGTTGTAAGAGCTTTATCTTGGTATTCGGCAGTTTTATCTTGTCAATTTTTGCCAGATAATTGTCGTCAAAAATATCTACTTCTTTTGCGGTTTCGTCACCCAGTTTAAAAATTTCCTCCACACCCTCGCTTGTGATAGCTTCTTCGATCATTTGCCGCACTTTTGCGTTCATTTGGGCAGTATCAGGAGCGGTTCCTTTGGTGAGCTTAAAAACGATGGAACGCACCGCCAGGAAGAAATGAATTTGGTCTCTTTCCTGCCAGGTGATTTCTTCACTTCCCACACATATATCATAAGCGGCTTTTAACCGCTTCACAATATGCATAAATCGTTTTTCAATGTCTTCTGTAACCTGAACAAACTCAGCGGCACGATTTAGGGTTTGTAATTGCTCAACCGGGTTTCCTTTAAAGTATTTGCTTGTATCAAATTTGTGAAACAACCGTTGCAACACATCCAGTTGGTCTTTTACAACCCTAATGGATTGGTCAATATCTTCAAAATTTTGACTATCTGCTTTGTTATACATTGCCAACGCCATATTCATTTGCTTCTTAATCCCGATGTAATCCACTACTAAACCTTTTTCTTTGCCTTTGTATTTCCGGTTGACACGGGAAATGGTTTGGATTAAATTATGCCGTTGTATGGGTTTGTCAATGTACATGGTATCTAAAAAGGGAACATCAAAACCGGTTAACCACATATCGACAACGATTGCGATTTTAAAATTGGATTTGAAGTTTTTAAACTGCCTGTCCAGTTCCTTACGATCCTCTTTGGTTCCCAATAAATTATACATTTCTTCCGGATCGTCCTTACCACGGGTCATCACCATTTGAATGCGCTCCATAGGTTTGATCTCCTTTTGTTCTTTTTCGGTGAGGGTAGTTCCGGGTTTACAAATTAGTGGTTCTGCCCATTCCGGACGTAAGGCGATCACATTTTTATAAAACTCAAAAGCAATCGGTCTGCTGCTGGAAACAAACATGGCTTTTCCGTTAACGGTGGCACCTTCAGAGACCCTTGTTTCATAATGGGTTACAAAATCCTGCGCAAGTGCTTGCAAACGGTCTTTGTCGCCCAGAATCACCTGCATATTTGTAGATGCTTTTTTGCTTTCTTCAATTTGGTATTCGTTGGTACCTTCTTCAGCACACTGATTGTAATAAGCTTCTATTTTTTCCAGCTCGCTGTTGTTGACCAAAACTTTTGCTGCCCGGCCTTCATAAACAATGCGCACCGTAATTTCATCTTTAACCGATTCGGTCATCGTGTAGGCATCCACGATGTCGCCAAAAACATCTAAGGTTGCATCAATAGGCGTTCCGGTGAAACCTACATACGTAGCATTGGGTAATGAGTCGTGCAAGTATTTTGCAAAGCCGTATGTTTTGGAAATACCGTTTTCGGTAACCCTTATCTTTTGATCCAGGTTGGTTTGACTTCGATGCGCTTCATCTGAAATACAAATTACATTGGTTCTTTCGGTTAACAAGTCTGTATCTTCTGTGAATTTGTGGATAGTGGTTAAAAACACGCCGCCACTTTGCCGGTTTTGCAACTGAGTTTTGAGTTCGGCGCGGCTTTCTACACTAATCACGTGATTGTCGCCAATGTAGCTTTTTGCTGCTGTAAATTGACCTGAAAGTTGATCGTCCAAATCTGTTCGGTCTGTAATTAGTACGATAGTCGGGCTTGAAAACTCCACACTTTTCATCAACAACCTTGTCAAAAAAAGCATGGTAAAACTCTTTCCGCAACCGGTGGCACCAAAGTAGGTTCCACCTTTTCCGTTGCCGGTTGGTTTTTGGTTTAATAGGATGCTTTTATAGAGTTTATTTGCTGCGTAATATTGTGGATATCGACATACAATCTTTTCATCTTTTTTGGAGGCATCCGGAAAGAAGATAAAGTTTCTAATGATATCCCTTACGCGATCTTTGTGCAGCATTCCCTGAATCAAAGTGTACATGCTGTCAATGCCATCCACTTCACTTTCCATACCTTCTGTTTTTCGCCAGGCATAGAAAAACTCATAAGGCGCAAAAAAGGAACCGGCCTTGGAATTTACACCATCACTGATCACGCAAAAGGCATTGTATTTAAACAAATCCGGGATGTCCCTTTTGTATCTGGTCGTGAGTTGCACATAAGCGTTATGAATGGTGCAATTTTCCTGAATAGCGGTTTTAAATTCAAAGACAACGAGCGGCAAGCCGTTGATGTATAAAATGCCATCGGGAATGCGTTTGTGGTACCCGGTTATTTCCAGTTGGTTGACAAACTTATAGATGTTATTGTCTTTTTTATATTCGGTTGCACCTTCAGCAACCACGGTTGTCAACCCGGTTGCATCGGGTTGCTTTTGCTGGTTTAAACCGGAATAATCAATCAACTGAATGTAAAGGTCTTTTTTTGTGCGGTCTTCCCGTTTTAGTATAAACCCGTCTGCAACCATTTTCATAATGGCTTTGTTGCTTTCATACAAATCAGTTGCTGGAAAGCTTTCCAGTTTTAAAACAATTTGTTTGGCCTCGTTGTCTGTAAGGTTTTCGTTTTGGTAGTGTGTTTTTAGAAATGAAATTAAATCTTCGTGAATAAGCACTGCATCATCAGTTCTTACTAATTGTTTGCCAGTAAAATGTGGATATCCTTCTTCAGCTATAAGTGAGGCAAATACTTGTTCCAGTCGTGCTTCGGTGAATTTCATTTGGTTGGTTTCAATTTTGGCTTTTTAAAAGTACAATTTTATGATGAAATAGAAAGTATAATTGAACTTTATACTTTTAAGTTCCAGGGCATTTTTTCTATGCGTTTTTGAATTACTTGGAGTGTTTTTAGTATTTCATTTTCATCAGGGAAATGACCATATACCAAATTTTTAAAGTCATCATTGTAAATTGGTTTTAGTTTTTTCCATACCGTCTCTGTGTCTTTAAAAATTAAAGCATCAACCGGATGGTATTTGAGCCATTTATGATTGTTTTTAAAGCTTACTACATCATCTGCTGCTACCGAAAAAAGCATTTTTTCAAATTGTTGAGATTCAAAAAACAATTTGATTTCCTTATTGTTTAGTAAAAAGTATAAATCATAGGTGTGCCTTATCTTCATCCCTAAATTTTCTATGGGGTTTTCACCATAAGAAAAGCGTACTAAACTCATTATTTTTTCGCAAAGAGTCCTACTTGGTTCCAAAACCAGGACTTCAAACGGAAGGAGGTTATATTTGATTGCAGCTTCTGGATTATTTTCTTTTAGCATATCGTAAATAAAGGAGTTAACCTTCTTCTTGATATAAGGTTCATAATGACCAAACCAGGTTGCTTCCACAATAATCACGTCCCTTATCTGGCCATATTTACCTTGGAAGGATTTGTTATAGCTATGCGCAGTTTTCCTGTTCATTCCCATTTTTTTGGTTACGTTTTCAACAGGAACTTCCGGAAGTGTTTTGTGGAGGAGTTTACTTACTTTGGTTATGGTTTTTTTAAGTTCGTTGCCTGATTCCTCTTCGTTGCGCAATACCACTAAATCAACATCTTCTGAAAAACGGTCAATCAATTGAAAGCATTTGGATAGGGCAGTACCCCCTTTAAACACAAGTTTTGATTTCAATTCGCTATGGTATAAGATGTGCAGCGCATAGGTCACCCAATAATCTTTTTCTACATAAATGGCCGGAATGCCCATTTGTTGTGCCGTAAATTCTACAGACTGCCTGAAAAGTTGTTCGTTTTCGTGTAAAGTCATACAATATTCCATTTAGCAGTGGTTGAAAGTGTTTTATCTATGCCCCGCAGTTTGTATGTGGTGATTGGGTTTAGGCTGTTAAAAAGTGGTTCAGTGAGCAATTCATTTTTTAATTGATCCAATAACGCACCCAAAAGAGCCCTGGTAGCCGGTGGATATTTCATCGCAAGTCGCACCATAGTGGTTTTGTCTTTTTCAGTTAGCTTTTCCAGAATGGCCAATACCCTTTTTGCAGCTGAAGCAACTGTGGTATCAGGTATTTTTTTGATGTATCGCATCGCATCCAACAATTGCAGCAGGGGAATGTTGTCTTTGGTAATCGTGTTTTTCTGGCGTATAAATTTTATAGTGTACATCCCTCTTTTAAAAGTGGGTCGTATTTCATTTTTTCCTATCTGTATGGTGTTGCTTACTTGAGTTGTTAATCCCAGTTGGTTGTAGATGCTATAACCGGTAAGGTACCCTATGGTTTTTCCGTCATCTTCTAAAAGGTCTTTTACAATTTGGGATTGATTGGGCTTTAGCTCCCCAAAGACCGTTTTCTCCGGTTTGTAATACTTGCCTTTTGACAACTTGGTTATTTTGCCTGAAGCAGCCATCCGGTTTAGGGCTTTGATAATGGCTTCTTTTTTATTCACCGTATCAGTAAAGTCCTCATAGGTGAAAACATAGCCTTTGGGTAGCCGGTCAATGGTAGTCGCTATATAATCAGAGGTTTTCATAGATTGTTGTATTGGACAAAGATATGAAAATGTCCAGTTTATTTTATAAAAAACTGGACAAAATGATGATAGCCTTCTTAGAATGTCAAGTTTATTGCGCAAAAAACTTGACATTTGTTGTTGATAATTTCCTTCTGTATATTTCTCATCAAAAAAAGGGGTTCAAAAGAAAGTGTTTGTAACAACTTTTTTAAGGTAAAGAGTCGGTGACGGCTTGTTGGGTAACAGTTTCCCCAAAAAGAAATTGAACCAGTTTGCTAAAAGCCACATCGTCCAAATCTTCATAAAGTGCAACAGGTTTTCCAAACTGAAGAATGCCGTTTGAATATTTATTTAAATATTCAAAATAATTAATATCTGAGAGTTTTTCAAAATTGAAAAAAAGCTTAAACTCTTTGTGGTCATTGTTGATACATTCAAACTTTTCACCAATTTGAGATAGTAAAAAGTTAATGTTTACATCTCTATTTTGAAGTAGTTTTTTAGCAGCTTTCAACTTGTTGCGTGAATAATAATACCTAAACTTAAACCCGTCAAATAACAGCATGCCAATGCCCACCGCGTCATTTGTTGCGGTGTTGGGTGCCAGCTGTATGATGGTATAAAATGGTTTCATTGTCCTAATTTGTAAAAGTATTATTAAAAAATTTTATTTTTTTGTTCGTTTTGAAAGATAAGAGATATTCAATTGATAGACAAAATTATTAAAATGGGAGGTCGTCATAATCTGTGTCTGCTTCAGTATTTTCGTTAGCTACATTTTCCACATCTACAATAGCAACCTCATCAACATTCTCGTCCCAAAATTCAGTAGGCCTTATGGTTTTATTATAAGGCTGAAATTTATTAGGTAATATTTCATCAATATTAATAATTACAGGAACTTGCGCACTTAATCCTGCTAATACACAAGAGCCTGTTGGCAGGATAGGTAAAGCATCAAATGAGACTTTATCTAAATAGGAAATAGTTCTTTCGACAGCCTGAATATCTCTATTGTTAATTAGTCTATGCAAAAAATAATTATGTAATTGAGATATAATGGTGTCGGAAATATCTGATGGTCTTTGACTTGCAATGGTTAAAAACACTCCAAATTTTCTACCCTCTTTTATAATTTCTTCAAATGTTTCCAAACGATAATCCTTCCAAGTTTCGCTTTCTCTTTGTGAGCTGTATGAAAGTACATTGTGCGCTTCGTCAATAATAATGTTTAAATAGTTTGAAGCTTTGCCTTTCGATTTTTGAAATTCATATGCTTCCTTTGAAACCAATAAGGTTATTAGTTTTTTAATTGAGTTATCATAAATATTTTTGAGGGAAATAATTGTGAGCGGTTTTTCATTTTCTTCTCTTTCATTAACAATTTCAAAAATCAAAGAAAGAGAACTGAAAGTACTATTGACCCTTTTAATTAGTGGAGAGATATGTTCCCTATTTGAATGACCACTAATTATTTCATTGTAGTATTTAAATATTATTTTTAATTGAATATACCTAATAAGCTGATTTTCTTGAGGGAATATTATTTTACGAATTTCCGCTTCTAAAGGAGTTTTAAACTTAGAATTGAACTCTTCATCATCGCCTGCATGAGCTTTATTACCATTTTTTTTAATAATGAAATAACTTGTTGAATCATTTGCATATTTATCGATTAAGCTTAGTAATTTATCAATTGACTCAAAAGCCTTTTGATTTTCATGTCGTAAAAAATATAAATCAGAAAAAATCTCATAAAAAATTTTTGTTCCTAATTCCTTACTTTTACTATTTATGATTTTTTCAATAAGAATAATTAGATAATTTGCAAAGCCATTTTTATCAATTTGTTTATAGTTTAAAACTCTTTTGAGAAACGGTATTTGTGTTTTATCTTTTGCATCAGTCATTAAAGAAAGTATTTCAATATTCTGAATTGAATCTCTCAATAATCTTATCTTCTTAGAATTGTATTCAAGATTAATATTGTAACAGTTTTTATTACTGATTTCAGTTATTATATTTTCATTATTTTCATTATAATATTCGCCATTAAAGTCTATCAAAAGAAACTTTGCATTTTTTTTAAATCCTGGGTTTGTAGCGTATTTTTTAAATAGTTTATGATATAAACTTGCAAGTGTATATGATTTACCGCTTCCTGTATTTCCAAAAATGCCAATATGACTTGCGAATAAGCTATTTACACCTATGCCAATCGGCGTTCCTGTTTCATTTGATAATACACCAATTTTTAATTCTACATCTGGTTCTCCATTAATGTTTTTGATGAAGTTATGTACTCTGGTAAACTCGTCAGCTCTTAAAAGAAAGACTTCATTGTCAAGCAACGGCAATTCTTTAATTCCTTGTTTGAATAAAGATTCTTCAAAATACCCTATTAAACTTACCCGTAAAACCCTTTTTATTCTTTCTTTTTCTTGCTTGTAATCCTTCTTGCTAACAAGTTTGTCCTCTGTAATAAACTCTTCATCTATTTTGCCGATTAATTCCTCAAAGCCCTTGCAGACTTTTATATAACTACCAACAGAAACCCCTTTTATGATTTGCCCATCATATAACAGGTGTGAAGCATTTTTGGATTTATGAACCTTAATTTCAATAATCCTACCTCTTACAGATTCAACTTTCCCGATATGCAATGCTGAACTACTATCCATTACCTTCCTCTTTTATTGCTTCTTTTTCTTCTTTATTTTTGGTTGGAGATATTAATTCATTTGCTAATTTTCCTATAAAAAGCTGGTTCACCTTACTCAAAAAGAAGTTGCCATCTGTTCTTGGTAAATAGATTATATTAGAAGCTTTACCTAATCTGTGTTCAATTTCTTCCTCTGCTTCATCGTTGTAAGCAAATATCAGAATCAATAAAGTGGGATTGGATTTTGCTACTCTGGTTGTGATTTTACAAATATGTTCATCAGCAAATGAAAATCCACTTACTATTAATACCGAATTTTCTCTTTCAAGATTGTTTGAATACATCCTTAAGAGTTCATAATAAGAATATTTTAAAGTTGTTTCTTCAAATTTATCTTTATTAGGATTAACCATTATAAGTTCTTGATATGAAGAAATAAACAAATCCATTTTTTTATTTAATTCAACGTCAATATTCTTAGCTGCCGCACTTTTATATATTTCAGACAGTTTTAGTGCTTTTCCCTCTATATTAAAGCAGGTAATCAAATCATCTTCATTAAACTCTATTTCTGAAAGCTTTTTCGTAACGCTAAGTGAACCATCAAAATATATTTCTTCTTCTGCCTTTTTAAATGCCCAATTAAGACTTCCGTGAAGTTTAAACAAATTGAATAAGGGAACCGTAGATTGATACTCATAGTGAGATGAAACTTTATTAATAATATTATGAAAATTTTCAGTTCCAAATTTTGGGTTCATCCTACCCGAAAATCCATCATTTATAGAATATCCCAATTTCTCGAGAGCTACATCTAAAAAGACATCCATATTAGTTGTAAATAAATTTACCTGCTTTGAAATGATATTTGTAAAGCGCTTCGCCAATATAGTTTGAATAGATTGAAGCAGTTCAATGTAAGTGTTTAATGTTTCATTTGATGTATCACTAATTGATAGCAATTCAACATTCTTTTCAATGCACTTTTTAAAATAGTAATGCTTGATTGACACCTCGATAAGCTTTAAAACAGTAGAATCACTCTGTTCATTATTCAATCCATTTCTTTTATGTAAATCATCAAGAGCCTTTTCTATATCAGTTAAAGTATCTAAAAATGGCTTTGAAGCTCCTGATCCAATTAGGAAATTTAGATGGCAACTTTCGATTACTTTCTTTATGTCTTTGTATTCCATAATATTTTATTTTTCCACTGAAGCCAATCTTGAAAGCAACAACTCCTTCAACTCTGTTAGTTTTTGGTTTTCTTTAATACTTAAATGAATCTTTTTAAACATCTTGCAGGCAATGGCATCAAACTTTAATGCTTCTTCTGGTGTAGGTATTATTGTTTGTATTTCATAGAGCATATCATAAGAAACAAAGGGCTGAGAACTTCCTCGAGTATGGGACATCAAATCTTTTGACAATAATGACATGTAGGAAAACCACTTTTGGTTTTCTGATTTTACTAAACAAATCACTCCGTTATAAGTAACAAAGTGTTTGCCATAAGCAAAAACTACTGCTCCGCAGTATGCTCCCATATGCCCTATTATTGGAGCATCTTCACTATTAAATTTGTCATAACCTCCAATTACACCACCGGCACCATATACGGGATAAGGACCGTCATTATTTGGATTTGTATTTCCTAAACCATATTGAAATCTATACAAATCTTCAAGTGTGCCAACTTTCCAACCAGCTGGAATCTCTTTTCCCAACTCCTCACACCAAATCATATCACCATCATTAGTTTTATAAGGCTCCCCATTTTCATTAGGAAATTCAAACTCCACAAACCACTCCCTATAAATCGCCTGTGCCGTTGCTTCCAGTTTTTGGATGAGTTGCTCATTGAGTTGCAACCGGTTGACAAGGGTATTGTATTCTTTTACGATTTCTTGTTGCTTTTCTGGTGAGGGGACGGGGAGTTTTATATTGCAAAATGCATCCCAACTGAGTCCTCCTCTAACATCAGCATCTGTGTGAAACCAGCAGTTTCTATCAAATTCTTTTCTGGAAAACCACATCATCAAATATTCAGGCAGTAAAGTGTTTTTATCAACTATTTCAAATACATCATATGCTGGTGAAACAATAATTTCTTCTTCGGTTTTCAAAAGTGCAACCGGTAACCTTTTATCCCTTCCCACGTGCATTCTATTGCAAGCAAATTGATTCTTTTTTACAACTTTATACTTTTTTAAATCAACCCCAACAATATTCGCAACTGAAGGCATATGATACTTATCTATGTTAATACCTTGTAGATTAGAAATTTTACCATCAACGTTTTTAATTTTTATAGGGCTAATATAATCACCAATGTTCTTATAGTTTGATCTCATACCCCAACTCTTTAAAAACGTTTAATAACTCCTTTTTAGAGTTTTCTTCCTGTTGCAACAACCCGGTAAACTCCCGTTGCAACCGGCTCATATTTTCATCAAAATCCAGTTGCTCGTCCCGGTTGACAAATTCTATATACTTACTGGGAACCAGCGAATAGTCTTTGATGCGCACTTCTTCCAGGGTGGCACTGTAGCAAAACTCCGGTTGGTTGCTGTAGTTGCTGTCCCGTTGCTGCCAGTTGTGGTATGTGCCGGCTATGTTGTCAATGTCGGTTGCGCTCAGTTGCGTAAACTTTTTTTCAAAGGGTTCCCCTTGTTCGCGTAAATCCATAAACAAAATTTCATCTTCCCGGTTGCGGTAGTTGCGGGTTTGGTCAGGCAACTTTAAAGTTCTTTCTTTTTTGTTTTTGTTGAGAATCCAAATAGTAACACTGATATTGGTGGTATAAAACATGTTTTGTGGCAAAATCAAAATGGCTTCTACCAGTTTGTTTTCAATGAGTTTTTTGCGTATTTCATATTCGGTTCCTCCACCGCTCAAGGCACCGTTGGCCAAAATAAAACCGGCTACCCCGTTTTCTGAGAGTTTGCTTGCCATATTGAGAATCCAGGCATAGTTGGCGTTGCTTTTGGGAGGTACTTCATAACCTTGCCAACGGGGGTCGTCCAAAAGCTCGTTGTCTGCCCGCCAGTTTTTTTGATTAAAGGGTGGGTTGGCCATAACAAAATCAGCTTTCAGGTCTGGATGCTGGTCTTTTGCAAACGTATCTGCCGGCACGTCACCCAGGTTGGCAGAAATACCGCGAATGGCGAGGTTCATTTTAGCCAGTTTATAAGTTGTGCTTGTATATTCCTGCCCATAAACGGCCACATTCTTTTTATTACCGTGGTGTTTTTCGATAAACTTCATAGACTGCACAAACATACCACCGGAGCCACAAGCGGGATCATAAATCACCCCGTTGTAAGGTTCAATCATTTCAGCAATGAGTTGCACGATGCTTTTTGGGGTGTAAAATTCGCCTTTTCCTTTTCCTTCTGCCAGTGCAAACTTGCTCAGGAAGTATTCATACACCCGGCCAACGATGTCTTGCTCTTTGTCTTTAAGAGTGTCAATGTTGTTGATCGTATCAAGCAACGCGGCCAGTTTGCTTACATCCATATTTAACCGCGAAAAGTAATTGTCGGGCAACGCGCCTTTTAAAGCCGGGTTGTTTTTTTCAACCGTGTGGAGTGCGGTATCGATTTTTAGCGCAATGTCGTCTTGTTTGGATTGTGCAATGATGTAACTCCAACGGGCTTGTTCCGGCAAGTAAAACACGTTTTTCATGGTGTAAAACGCTACCATATCGAGGTATTTTTCTTTGCCTTCGTTGCGTAGTTCGTTGCGGCGATCTTCAAATTTATCACTGGCAAATTTCAGGAAGATCAATCCCAATACAACGTGTTTGTATTCTGAGGATTCAACGGTACCTCTTAGCCGGTTGGCAGAATCCCAAAGGGTTTCTTCTATGGATTTATTGTTTTTTTTGGTTGGTTTTTTGGCCATCAGGTTGTTTGCTATTAAAATTTAGAATTTGGGTTTTCTTACTACTTGTAAATTTAAAAAATTAACAAGTATAGAATTGTCCAAAACAGACAACTTTATAAACTGTTATTAACAAAAGGGGATAGGGGTGTACCGATTTAAAATGGCACTTGCGGCTTTGGGTGAAGATAGTAATTTATTTTAAATGTCAATGAATTGAAAACAGGAAGGTGTAAAATATAAAATCCTTCAACTCGTGTTGCGATCCGGTTGCAACCTGTAAATACCCTATTAATCTCTGTAAATCAGCGTATCAAGATACTTAATGGTACAATTCAACGGGATGCAACGGGGGATGCAACGGTAGTCGTTGCGTGTTTTGCAACCGCAATACCAACGAGAGCAAGCGAGAAAATAACAACTTTGCAACGGGTAGAAACCGGTTAAGCAACCGATAAATTGTCAGGTTGTAGCCTTTTTCGCATGATGACTAAATTAACGAAAAGTTAAGGACGAGTACTTTTAATAGGAGTCATTGTTAGCAAAAGTCAAATTACATATTTGTAAATTGAATTATAGTCATAATGCAAGCTGTTAAATTTATTAATGAAATAAGGATTCCGAAAATTGATAATTTATTTAGTCTGCTATTCAAATTCCCACTGCTTATTAAAGTAAACCTAATAATTGAAACTGCTGATAAAATTAGAGCAAAAAATAAAATTGGAAATGCAAATTGTAAAGGATATCCATAAAGTTCAGGCATAAAAAATTCGGAAGGAATATTTTTAATTGTAGTTATAAAGGTGTAATATAAATAAAATAAACCTGTCCCAATCAAAAAGAAAGGTGCATTTAAATATATAATAACTTCACTATTATAATTGAAATCTGTATCATTTTCGTCAAGAGAATTTATTTTCTTATTGAGATCCTTAATTATATCTGATTTTTCCTTGGAAAAATCTTCATCTTTAATTTTGATATAAGTATCTCTTTCATTAACAAAAAGCGATCTTTTCTCTCTTAGATCTATCAACTTAACGTAGTGTTTGTATCTCAACCAAGAAGTTGCAGAAATATGAATTAGATAAATTGATAACACAAATAAGCAAAATGACAAAAACAAATAGTTTACTTCTTTTAAGTCCTCTTGAATATTATATGTTCCATAATAGCGAATGGAACCATCATCTCGATAGTACGTGTAATAAGCGTCAATATTATGATGGCATGAATTTGTACTTGTACCGCCAGCTGGAGGAATGCCTTCAAGAGGATGCGAGCTGCCTATACTTTGTGACCCCGCGCTTGCAGATCCATATTCTGATCCCGCATTTACAGATCCAAAAGAATCAACCCTTAATGTATCACTTACAGTTTGTGATATAATAGGGGAACAGTAAAATATTAGTGCAAAAATTACTAAGTATCTCATTTTTTCGTTTTTTGCCCACGCTCACTGTTCTAATAAACTGTGGCGTAAATTTTTAACTAAGATAATAAACAAACCTGAACCTGAGAAAAATCTGTGAAGGGTTTTTGGATGGATGCCTTAAAACGGTTCTGTAGCTCTACTACTTTTTTGGTTTGTGAGGTGTGGAAGCACATTGGTTGTTTTTATTAATTTCGATTTAGATTACTTAGATAATGAAAAGTGAAGGAAAGAGTGCTTTTCATTCTTTTATTTTTCTATCCACAGTGTCAACCAGTTAAGAAGTACTAATTTGTCTGTCCATGTCGTGTTCTTTGTCTTTCTTAGTCGCTCGCGCGACATTTTTTTAAATTTCTTTTTTACGGGCTGGCCAGGCTGTAAGCTCCTCTAAAAAATTGGGAGCTCACAAAGTTATCTATTCAAATAGACGGTAAAATTGTTATTGATTTCATCAATTTGATGAACAGAAATTTGCTTTGTCATTTTAAATTCTAAATCAGGGTTTTTTACAAAATCTAAGCCGTTTTTAAAAACTTTAATTAAAAATTTTTCAGGATTATCAATTATAGTTTTTTCAAGCTTTTTAAGTTCTTTTTTATTATCAATATGTTTACGAACAGCATCCATACTATCTCCAGAAGCAGCAATACCACCACCAGGATTTATAACGATATTCCCTGGACTAATTTCGACTAACACATTAATATTTGCTTTTCTTAAATCAGCAATTTCTTGATCATTAAAATTCTTTTCAAGACCTACTATATTATTACTTTGAATTTTATTTAATTCTATAATTTCCGGCCAATTTTCGTCGATGATTTTGAGAAATTCTTGTTTACTCCATTTCCCGTGGTCTTGTATATCAATTAAATATGCAAAATTATCATCAATTAATAAATACAATAATGGACCTGTTCGATTTATGAATCCATCCCTTTCGATTTTAGTACCAAGATGTAAATGATAAATTCCCCAGTCAAATAACATTCCATCTTTTGAATTTAATCTCTTAAAACTTCTACTTTGGTGAGGCCTTAAATTTTCTCCGTTGATTATTTTTTTTTCAATCAATTTTAAACCCTCAATTAAATAGTCTGGACAAGTAAATGAGTCTGATTTCTTAATTTGTCTTATTTTTGATTTAATAATTTTCTTTTTATCGCTAAAATATTGTATCGATATTTCGTCCGCAGTTAATCCTAATATGTTATAATTATCGCTTAATAATTCTTGCGATATTATATCTATCCAATCATTAAATAAATCAATTTTTTTAACTGTCATTTTTTTAGTTTTGCCTAACGGTTAAACATTGTCGCCAGTAGTTATTCTTTTTATAGCTTCTTCAATTTGTTTCTTTTCATCACATTCCTTAAGATTCCATTTAAAATCAGCATTGTCTTTTCCGAAATCTTGTGTATGAAAATAATTGTTAATGGAACTTTCCATTTTATTTTTATGGATTCTATGAGTTGAGACTGCAAATAATTCTAAATATTCATCAACAATGTCGGTTCTCAATACCAAATTTTGTCCTTGATATCCAGATTTTACACTTGGATATGTTATACCAGCAATTCCATAATCGTTCATTAGCAAGTCAGAATATGCAACAGAAATTTTATAATCGTGATGTGAATTAGTTTTTCTGGCAAATTCATTACTAAAAAACTGAAGTTGTCTTAATCCGATTTCACGTAACGGATGGTCTTTGATTTGATTAAATTGGTTTTTAAAGGAAGTTAAAGTGTCAGGGTTGACTTTTAAAGCTTCATCACTAAAAACTATTTCTGCAATAATTAATTCTTCTTTCAAAATCCATCTGCTTAAAGTAACGAGTTCCCCCTCTAAATTTGACGCTTCTGTATCGTGTATCAAATCAGAAGTTTCCAATATCGCAGTTAATCTATTTTGTCTAATTAAACTACTTTCCAGAGCTCCGTAGAATAAAGGTTCAAATGGTTTATTTGCTCTACCAAATTCAGTCAAGACTTTTTTTATAATATTCTCATCTTTTATATAAGTCAAGTCATTAGCCTTTTTAAAAAATGGGGTGGCACGATTAATTCTTACTCTATCAATCGCTGCATTCTTATGAAGTTTCGCTGTAGTAATTGGTATATATCTTAAAGACTCCTTAATCAAATTACGAATATCTTCATACTCAATTTTCTCAAGTCTATCACGATATGATATAAGTTCATTTAATGCTTTCTCTTGATCGGTCATAAACTAGCAACGCTTTTGGCTCGTATAAACTGTGGCGTGGATTAAACAACTAATTTAGCAAATAAAACCCACCCTGAGGTAAATCCAATAAGATTTTTCGAATAGGCTTTTAGAAACCATAGATTGAAGTCGTTGTCACAAAGTTTTTATTGGTCTCTTTTTGTAATTCCTTCTTTTTTAGATTCAGGCAATGTATCATATAAACTACTTACTTTTTTTGGTAATGCAATCATATATTCGATGATAACATTTATTAATTCAAAAAGCTTATTTACAATCTTAATGTCGTCCGTGTCAATTTGTCCAGGATGAACTGCATCATTACCTGTAACTCTTACAATATCTAAAGATTTTTGAACAATTTCTGGAAGTCCCTTTTTAACCAACTCCTTTATATCGGTATTAATATTTTTACCAGCCTCTCCAAGTTCCTTGCAAAGTATTTGGATTGATAACCTTAATAGTGCAGCAGCCCCTTTTGGTGATTTATTCATAATAGAAGCTGCCTCCATATACAATTTCTTGACAGATTCGGGCATCTCAGGATTTGGAAACGGAGCACTACCAGTTTCAGGATAGAACATCTTAGTTAAAATCCATAAGGAATAATCTTGACAATGGTCGCATTTTGAAGTTCGTATTGCATTTCTGTCAATTTTAACTTCTCCAATATTAGTACGACGTGTCTGAAAATCAAAATCTCCTTGATTCCAATTTTGTTTAGCTAATACACCACAATGTGGACAAGTAAATGAGTTTTTAAAAACTTCTGGTTGTATATGTTTCATTGTTATTGAATGTTTTATTTAAATTTTTCACAACATTAGCATAAAAGACTTGTAATAGTATTTAAAGCTGATATATTTCAATTCCACTCCAGGTATTTCAATTTTTTTCTAATTTAGTATTTTCTTTTAACACATTTGAAAAATTTTTAAAGTTTTGCTGTTTGCTCTCATTCAAGTGTTTAAACCCTAATGATTACTTGCTGAGCTCCTAAGCTTCGATGTAACCTTAAAGTATATGAGACTGCAATAAAATCTTAAACTTAAGAAAGGGTACTGAATTATAGTTTCATATTGTCTATCCTCTTCTATATTTAAGTGACTTTACCTCCTGAAGTTTTTCTTCCAGATCCAGACTATTTATCAAAATCCGGTTGCCAATTCGTTTAGCGTTTAAAACTCCACGTTTAATGTAGTTGCGAATGGTTAATTCTGATACATTTAATTTACTGGCAGCTTCCTTAACTGTTAGGTAGGTTTTCTTTTTTTCCTGCTCAATTTTCATTTCAAAGTACTTATCCAGTGATTCTTCTATGGTATTTTGGATAAACACTTTAAGGTCTTCTTTTAAGACTACAATTAGTTCCATAATATATTTTTGTTTGATTTATTTATTCAATGTAAAATGAAAAACAAAAATAAATTTATTGAACAGATATTTTTCTGAAGTAGTCTTCTAAATCATTATTATAAATGTTTAAGGCTTTGAGCTCAACATCTGTTTTGCCTTCTGTCATATCCCAAACATTAACACTTTTGCAGATGGGTTCTAATACTTGAAGTTTCTTATATGCTATATCTACTGCTTTTTCGCTAATATCTGGTACCAGTAACACCTTATGGCCATGTAAGCATTTTATTTTACTCTCTGTAAGGCCATTTATACCACCATAGGCTAACCAAATATACTGGGCCAGTAATATACTTCCAACTATGGCAGTTTTCTCACTTTCAACTAACACAATTGTTTGTTTGCCTTTTGTGAAATTATACAACAAATGTTCTCCAAACAAACAAGAGAAATAACCATCTTCATTTTTATAAGGTACTTTGAATTTATTTGTTCTTTTACCATTTTGATTAAAGTAGCAAATTTTTGCTTTTTGGACTTGTTGTTTTTGATTGATCATCCAGAAAATGGTGCCACCGTCCTTTGTGCTGCCAATGGCATAATCTTCTTTTACCTCATTTACTTGGTGTGATGGGAATCTATTTCTTAAATATAGAAGTAAATTATTCTCAGGTTTGATAGAAAAATACTTCCATATAACCGACTCCGGCACATAATTGATTTGTTTTTTTATGTCTACTGGATTATGCGTGTACTCTTTTATTACGCCTGTATTAGGATCTTGGTTCCAACTGTTTGTAGTTTCATTCCAATAAAATAGTTCACCCTTGTCATTTGTATAAGGTTGGGGTGGCAAAGTGGCCTTTCCACAGGAATGACAATATCCATAAGTATCACCAAATCCTTTATAATTTACAAATTTCCCATTCTTATTCTTCTTTTTGCAACAGGGTGTCACCAGCTTATGGTTTCTTTTATTGTTGAATTTTAGATTTTGTTCGACCTTTTTAAGCATTTGAATGGTTTTTAAACGCAACGCGCAACACGCAACTGACTTGGTTAAGCACATTAACAGGTTAATTGTAAGTGTTTTAGGTTATCTTTTTTGAGTTGTTGCTTGTTGCAGGTTGCATCGTTGAATAGTTCTGCAAACGGTTGACTTATTTATACCCAGAAAGTCTGCTATTTCTTGCTGTGTTCTATTATTTTTCAAACCTAATTTAATAACCTCTTTCTGGTCTAACTTAGCATTAGAGTTAAGTTGACTAATTATGATTTTAAAGTTTGTAAAATAAAAATTACACACAATTATAGCTTCCTTTACTGTTTGAAGGTTAATTTTATTGCTAATACCCGGTGATGAGCATTCCTTAATTAAATGAATGAGCAAAACCATTTTGTGAATATTGATTTGTAGTTTGGATAAATATTCTTTTACCATGACTGGGGCTGTATCTTGTTTGTATACCAAATCTTGCGTGTAGTTTAGAATTTCTTCCTCCGCATCTGGCGTACAGCTTAATTTTTTTACAGATTCCTCCTTTTCTTCATTTAATCTTATATCAATAATTCTGTTTAAGTTATCAGAATAGATTTTAATTGATTCATCACTTAAACCATGTCTTGATATCTTGTTGTTTCCGGTTAGTTTTGTTGTAAAAAACAATCTGTCAACTAAACCACTTTCAAGATTTCCTCCTGCAAATATTTTTGAGACAAACTCATTTTGTATTGATCCTAATAGTACAGGGTATGATTTATCTAATCGAAAACTTGTTGAAGTTTTTCTTAATACGTCAATATGTTTATTTGTGTTTCCTTGTAAAAAAAATGTTCTCCAGGCTGGCCCATCTTTACTTGTTGGATTTCCCATTTTCTCAATAATATGATAAAGTTCATCCATAAAAATTCCTAATGAATAGGGGTTTTGATAATGAGACCAAATGGCAGCTTCAATAGTAGCGTTTTGAATAAGAAACTGCTTTTTTGTAGGTTCTTTGTCTGAATCCGATTCTCTTATTGATTCCTTATAATCTTTATATTCTTTAGAATCCTGATTATTTAAGGGGGTGGTAGCAATATCCATTGCAAGTGACTTTACATCTCCACGGCTTCCTATGATTGCTAAATAAATATTAGCATAATTTGTATATCCCAGAGAATTAAGTTCAAAAGACAAACCCGCTGCATTACTGAATGCAAAAAATATTGAACTCAAAAGATATTCTTTTGGGACTCTTTTATGGATAAACGCCTCATCGATTAATTTTTTGATGTAGTCAGGCATTTTTTCTATTATCTCATTAAGGTCTTTAATTGCTAACTCAGTTAGGCTTGAAGTATGCTCTTCAATTTTAGCTTCTATATCCTTTATGGTCTCCATATTAGATAAGTTTGTTTTTTCTTAAATATTCATCGGCTTTTTTTTGAATATCATCTGCGGTTGTTTTTTTTCCATTCTTTAACCATTCGTCAATTTCAGATTTCAGAAAATAAAGCTTTCCTTTTTTGTGATATGGGATTTTATTTTTTTGTACTAAACCATAAATTGAGGTTTTCTTATAATCAATATAGCTTGCAAGTTCATCCAGAGTCATAAACTTGTCTTCTTTTTGATCATTTTCTTTTCTGGCTTTACTAAAAATTATATTAGTAAAGTGAATCATGTTTTCTTCTGTTAATTCGTAAACTACTTTTTTCATTTTTTTGGGTTTTACTGATTTATTTTGGTGTAAACCTATACCCGTTCTTTAGAAATTAAAAAAGTTTTGAAAATCTGTGGATAATGTATGGATAAATTAAAAGTCACATATACAGTATGTTATACTGAAATTATGTAAAAAAACAACCAAAATTACAGCTGATTTTGGATGATGATTTGAAAATGAAGATTTTAATTGTAAATGAAAATTACTTGCTATTCTTTAATTTAGTAATTTTTGAACCAATCACTGCCTGGACTTCTCTAAGTTTGAAAGCACCAACTTTTACTTTTAGTTCTGATAAAAACTCAATTTTGTGTGAAAAGTTTTTATCTAATTCATTGAGGTTTTTATAAGATGTTAGATTTGCGGGTGTTTTTGTTTTGAGAATAGATTCATCAAAGGTATTTTGTGTTAAAACAATTATTTTCATAAACTCAACTTTATTCATAGGTGAATGGGCTTGAAGTAATTCAAATAAAATGAATGATAAATAATATTTTTCTTTTTCAGTTAAAATTACCTGATGCTTCTTTTTATCTGGTTTAATTTCCTCTCTTTCTAAATAAATTCCTGGTTCCGGTTTTGAATCGGGAAACCTTTCCTTTTTCATCTTATCAAATACTTTAGATTTTAATGGGTTTGAGTTTTGATCATCAAAGTTTAAAGTATATTTAGTATAGTACTTGTTTAAATCATAAGCATACTCCAGGAATAACCGTGAATTTGAAAAATTATTCTTAGCTTTTGAGAAAGCCCTGTAGGCAGCCAGTTCAGTAAAAAATGTTTCTAATTGTGATTCAGAATATTCACTTAAAAAGGCCGGTAAATCAAATTTAATGAAATTCTCAAGATGATCAGAAGCATATTCATTGATTGAATCTACATAAGATTTATACAAATCTGGGTGGTTGTTTTTTAATTCAATTTCTCTTTCTTCTCTTTGATGAAATAAATTTTGATCAATTTTATTAAGCAGGGTGTTTCCATTTTTATTTTTCAATTTTGATTCTTTCAGTTCATTAATGAGGTTTCTCTCAATGTCTGATATTGTTTTAGAATAAAAGCTGTCGTAAGTATTTTTATAGTCCATCAAATTCTATATTAAGTTTTTTTGAAGCTGCAATTTTTTGTGTATCCATCACTTTTGCATAAATCTGAGTTGTTGAGATGTTCTTATGTCCCAGCATTTTTGAAAGGGTATAAATATCAGTTCCTCTTGAAAGTTGCAGTGTTGCAAAAGTGTGTCTAAAATTATGAAAAGAAATATTTTTATTGATTTTAGCATCTTCAATCCACTTTTTTAATGGCTTTGTAATCAGGGAATACTTGACTTCTTTAAAAATTTGACCTTCAGAAGTTCCTTCTTTGACTAAGATATTATACGCGCTTTTAGGTATAAAGTGATTTTGAACGTTTTTGGTTTTATTCTCTCTAAGTTTGATATAATACCCCTGGCTTGTATCGTGAAAAATATCTTCCCATTTTAAACTTAAAATATCTGAAAATCGAAAACCAGTCATTACGGAGAAGAAAGCCATGTTTTTTAGTGAAGGAATTGAAACAGGTGTTTTTGCTAAGATATTAAGTTCATCTTCGGTCAAGTAATCCCTATTTGTTTCCTCTTCTTTAATGTATACAGTATCTTCAGCTAAATTTGCACTCAACAATTTATCTTTATATGCTCTTTTTAAAACATTAATAAAGTTTTTGTAATAGGAAGAGCTCGAATTTATTCTTAGCTTTTTATTTTTATTCCGCAGGGATTTTGCTTTTAATAAGTAAGCTCTAAATTGATCAACATGATATGGCAATAATTGTTTGCTTGTAAGTTCTTTTCCAAAAAGCTTCTCCCAATGGGCTAAAGATGATTTCCAAGTGTTATAATTGCCAATACTACCGTTTGAATAGTAGTCATCGACTTTTTCTTTGAAATAGTCATAAAAATTTACATCAAGGTCAATGTGTTCCTTTAGGCCATATTCTCTATTTCTAATATCAAGTAATCGTTTTGCTCTTATTTGTTCGGCAAGGCTTATTTGTGTTGAGTTATGTTCCCTTTCTAAAGTGTTTTTAGGGTTATCAAATATGTAGAGTTGCAAAAACTCTCTTCGGGTTGGTTTTCCTGTTTTGGGATTTACAATGGATGGAAAATAGTCTAAATATAGACTCAATCTTCCCTTTGAAATTTTTTTATGCCTTAGAGTAACATTTGCCATTTTATAAAGGTTAATTTTTAAACAATTTATCAATTTCAGTTCTTTTAATTCTTGTGGTTCTCTCTGATAGACTGCCCGCATTCAAGGCTCCACTTTTAATCAGCCTGTATAAAGTAGATTTTGATACGCCTAATAATTTTGCAGTTTCTTTCACTGTAAGAAATTCTTTTTCTTGAATTTGATCAAGATAAGATGCAATTGGTGTTGGCAAAACTATTTGATCTGAATCTGTTTCCGGGTCAACACTGTTTATCTTTTCATATTTTTTAATTGCTTTATATGCCCTGCTATTGCATTTGTGGGAACAGTATTTTGTACTAAGTTTTTTTGCAATAAATAGCTTATTACAATACTGGCAAACCTTTTCAACTCTGATATTTGTACTCATTTCGCCAATTTATTATGTGTTATTAAGTAGCATTAAGGTTATTTAGTTCTTATAAGTATTCATTTGTCGCATAATTTCGCCAAATTGAATTTTTAATTATTTTGAAAATTTTGAGGTACAATGGAGGTACAATAATAAGCAAAAAATAACTAACTTTTACTTAAAATTGATAAAATTGATTTTTCAAAAGAACTAAAAATCAAGTTAATAGAAGATATTTTGAGCTTTTTTAAGCTGAATCATTTGCCAATACAAAAGTTGGCAAAAATATTCCCAAGCAACTCATCATTAGTCACTTGCCCTGTTATTTCACCAAAGTAATACAAAGCTTGCCGGATGTCAATAGCGAGTAAATCGCCACTTAAATTGTCCTGCAACCCGTGTTGTACTTTTTTGATTTCTTCAAGCGCTTTGTTGAGGCTGTCATAGTGGCGCGCGTTGGTGACGATGGTATCGCCGGAGGTTAAAGCTCCGGTATTTACCAGCGAAAGCAGTTTTTCTTTAAGTTGCTCGATGCCATCTTGCTTTAATGCACTGATTAAGATCGCATTCGGGAATTTTTTCTGAAGTGTTTGTAGGCTTTCGCCGGAAAGCAAATCGCTTTTATTGGCGATTAGTAATACCTGTTTTTGCGGGTATTTGTTTTTTATTTTATTGATTTCGACCTCCAGTGCATCAAAATTATTTTTAAAGCTATTACTGTCAACTAAAAACAACACGAGTCGCGCCTGATTGATTTTTTCATAGGTTTTTGAAATCCCGATAGATTCAATGGTATCGATGGTGTCTCTGATTCCGGCAGTATCAATAAACCGGAATCCAATTCCCTTAATAGTAAGTTCATCTTCTATGGCATCCCTGGTAGTTCCCGCGATGTCTGAAACAATGGCGCGTTCTTCATTGAGAAGTGTGTTGAGCAGGGTAGATTTTCCCGCATTGGGTGCACCGGCAATGGCCACGGGTATTCCGTTTTTGATGACATTTCCGGTGGCAAAGGAATCGATGAGTTTTTTGAGTACGTTTTCAATTTTGAGGAGTAGTGATTCAAATTGTTTTCGGTCTGCAAACTCCACGTCTTCTTCAGCAAAATCGAGTTCGAGTTCAATAAGCGAGGCAAAATTGAGGAGTTCTTCTCTTAGTTTTGCGATTTCGCTGCTAAAACCACCCCGCATTTGCTGAATAGCCACTTGATGGGCAGCTTCATTTTCGCTGGCAATCAAATCGGCTACGGCTTCTGCCTGGCTGAGGTCCATTTTTCCGTTGAGGAAAGCCCGCAGAGTAAATTCTCCTGCTTGCGCACTTCGGCAACCTTTTCGTAACAATAACTGTATTATTTCCTGCTGAATGTATGAACTTCCGTGACAGGAAAACTCAACGGTATCTTCACCTGTGTAGGATTTTGGATTTTTAAAAACTGTTGCCAGCACTTCATCGATCACTTTTTCGCCATCAACAATGTGACCTAAATGAACGGTATGTGTGGGTTGATGTTTTAAATTTTTGTTGTGAATGGACTTAAAAACGGCTGCGCCGTGAGTTAGTGCATCAGACCCTGAAACCCTAATAACAGCTATCGCACCTGCTCCAGGTGGGGTTGCCAAAGCAACAATGGTATCTTGGTTTTGCATAGACTGCAAAGATACAAAGACTTACTATTTTGAGCTTATTTTTAAAAAGAACATGTATCAATGTTTTATTTTTTATATTTATATTGAATTATAAGTTGTCAATGGCCACAAAAAATCCTAATAATTTGCTTTTTAGACATCCTTTTTTTATAGGGATTTCTGTTTTTTTGGTGATATTGCTTATCACTCAGGCAATAGCTTACCAAAGGTATTTGTTGAATTTATCAAAAATTGAAAAGGAAAATACAGAGGAATTAAATACAATTACTGACCAACTTCAATTCAATTTAAATTATGCGCTCTCAACAACACAAACACTATCTTTTATTGTTGAAAATTATGGCATTCCTCAAAATTTTGATACCATAGGCAAAAGGCTTTTACAAACAAATGAATTGTTGGATGGAATTCAATTGCTTGAAAATGGAGTGATCACTAAAATGTATCCTATGGAGGGAAATGAAATGGTGATAGGATATGATGTGGTCAATGACCCGGGTAGGGGTAAAGAAGTATTAATTGCTGCTGAAAGGGAGCAAATGTATTTTGGGGGTCCGTTTGAATTGAAACAAGGTGGATTGGGAGTGGTAGGAAGAGTTCCCTTAAAGGTTGAAAACGATTCCCTGGCATTTGCCGCAGTTGTGATACGTCTTGAAAAGTTGCTAGAAAAAAGCGGAATCAACCTTGAAAGTAATCGCTTTGATTATCAGCTTTCAAAAGTAAATCCTCATACAAATCAAAAGGAATATTTTATTGACTCTGATGAGAATTTTTCTGAAAGTCAGGTTGCAACCATAATTGTGCCTCTTGGTGAATGGCAAATTTATGTAAAAGAGAAAGACACTCATTATTTGGAGGGTGTAATTCCTATAGCAGTTTTAGGATTGGTCTTAAGTTTACTGGTAGGTCATCTCACACGAATTATTCTTCAGAAACCTGCTGAGCTGGAAAAACAGGTGAAATTACAAACAGAAATAATTTTTGGTAAAGAAAAGAGATATAGGGCGTTGGTTGAAAAAAGTAATGATGCGGTTGCAATTCTGAGTGAAAAAGGAACTCCAATTTATGTTTCTCCGTCAATCACTTCTGTTTTGGGATATTCAGAAAGTGAAGCACTCAAATTAAACTTAATCAATTTAGTGCACCCGGAAGACCTACATCATGTTGTGGCTGTACTGGAAGAGGTCTTAGACTCTCCAGGTATTCCAATTAATAGTCCCATAGTAAGAGTAAAGCGTAAAGATGGAAGTTGGCGCTGGGTTGACGCAACCTTGACAAACATGATAGATGACCCTAATGTAAAAGGAATTATTGACAACTTCAGGGATATAACTAACAGAAAAGAAGCCGAAGATCTGTTGATTAAGGAAAAAGAACTCTCAGAAGCCATCATTGACAGTCTGCCCGGTGTTTTTTATCTGTTTAACCAAGAGGGTAAATATCTGTTGTGGAATACGAACCTTGAAAAAGTATCGGGTTACAGTGGTGAAGAAATCAGCAGGATGAAACCAAATGAATTTTTTGCAGAAGAAGACTTTCTATATCTTCAGTCCAGGATACAGGAAACTTTTGAAAAAGGGGAATCCACCGCTGAAACCTATTTGCTCACCAAAGAGCATAAAAAAATCTACTACTACTTTACCGGAAGGACCATTTTGTATAATAATGAAGTATGCTTGTTGGGCACAGGGATTGATTTATCAAAACGCAAACAGGCTGAAGAAGAACTTGAAAAGAGTGAAGAGCAATTATTATCTATTTTTAACAACTCCATAAGCGCTGTGGTAATGATGGATGCAAACGGACTCATTACAAACTGGAATGCCACCGCTGAAAAAATGTTTGGATGGAAATATGAAGAAGTGTTAAATAAAACAATGCATCACTTCATCATGCCCGAGAAACACAAACAGGCTCATTTAGCAGGAATGAAGCATTTTAAAAAAACAGGTGAAGGGCCAATAATAAATTCCAATATTGAAATCACGGCCATTACCAAATCCAACGGGGAAATTGATATTTCCCTTGGTGTTACCACTGTAAAAATAAGGGGTAAGGAGTATTTTATAGGGTTTATAAATGATATCTCAGCCAGGAAACAAGCAGAGCGAATAAAAGAGTTTGAAGATCAAAAAAGAGGGGCCATGATAAACTCCACTTCAGATTTGATATGGAGCGTGAGTGTTTCAATGACTTTGATTGCTGCCAACGAGCCGTTTAAAGCTTCTTTCAAGACCCATACAAAATTAGATATAACTGAAGGTGATACTGTTTTGCCAAAAGAAAACCTCGATGAGAATCAGTTACTTTATTGGCAAAACCTGTATGAAAGAGCTTTTAAAGGAGAACAGTTTACAGTTGAAAATACAGTACCGGCAAGTGAAAACCAACCTGAAATCATTATGGAAACAAACTTCAACCCCATTGAAGTTAAAAATAAAATCATTGGTGTGGCTTGCTCCTCAAGAAACATTTCAGATAGAATTAAAACCCAGCAAGAGATTAAGGATTACAATGAAAAGCTAAAAACAGCGCAGGAAATTGCGCAATTGGGGTATTGGGAATACAATCCCCTTGATTCAACCCTCTTCTGGACCGATCAAATCTACTCGATATGGGAGGAAGACCCAAGTATATTTTCCCCTACAGTAAAAAGTTTTCAAGACAGTATTCATCCGGAGGATAGAGAAAAGTTTTATATGTTTAAAAACCAACCGGTTCCTGAAAACTACAAACAAGATATTCAATACCGAATTATAACAAAAAATGGAAACCTAAAGTGGATTCATCAATTTGGAAAAACGTTTAATGGAGGTAGAAATAATTCCAAATTATTCAAAGGAATTATGCGAGACATTACAGAAAGTAAAATTCAGCAACAAACAATAATTGATTACAACTTAAAATTAGAAAACGCCCAAAAAATTGCCAAATTGGGTTATTGGGAGTATGCTATTAATAGCAATACAATTACCCGTTCACAGCAAGCTCGTGTGATATTAGGAATCGCTGACAAAGAAAATGATTTCACACAAGCAGATTTTTTAAATTTAATCCACCCTGATGACCGGGAGCGATTTGATGAACATCATAAATTGAATTTAAAAGGTAAAAAGTCACTCGATATTGAATACAGAATTGTTTTAAAAAATGGTCTCGTAAAATGGCTTCAGGACAAAGGTGAAATATTGTTTGATGAAGCAGGAAATCCGGCGATTTTAAAAGGCACGGTTCAGGATATAACAGACCAAAAAAATATAGAAATTGAGCTCAGAGAACAGAACCAATTTATTAGTACAGCACTGGAAAACCTCCCCATCGGTATAGCAGTGAATGAGCTGAATAGTGGAAAAACCACCCTGATGAACAAAAACTTCAGTCAAATTTATGGTTGGCCTCAAAAGGAATTAACAGATATCGATAGCTTTTTTGAAAAAGTATATCCCGATGAAAAATACAGAAAAGAAATCACCACACAAATAATCAGTGACCTCAAAAGCAAAAAAACCTCAAGAATGATTTGGGAAGGTGTTGAGATTACCAGAAAAGACGGAAGCAAGAGAATTGTAAATGCAAAAAACATCCCACTGTATGATCAAAACTTGATGATTTCTTCAGTTTTAGACGTCACAGAAAAAACTATTGCCGAACAAAGGTTAGCCCTAAGTAATGAGCGTTTTGAATATGTTACCAAAGCAACCTTCGATTCGATTTGGGACTGGGATTTGATTAAAAATACTATTTACTGGGGTGAAGGGTTTAAAACTATTTTTGGATATAAAAGTGAAGTGACCGGTGAGAATTTTTGGTTTGAACTAATTCATCCTGAGGATATGGAACGTGTCAAGAAAAGTATTTTAAACGTAATTAATAGTAGTGAGCAATTAAATTGGGAAGATGAATACCGCTTCAAACATACCAACGGATCTTATCTATATGTAAAAAACAGAGGGATTGTCTTGAGAAATGTGGAAAGAAAAGCCGTAAGAATGATTGGAGCTATACAAGATATCACCGCACAAAAAGAGTATGAAAAAAAATTACTGGATATCAACAAAAAGCTCAGAAACCTTTCTGCACACCTGCAAGAAGCCCGCGAAGAAGAACGCATTTCAATAGCCCGTGAGATTCACGATGAACTAGGACAACAGTTAACAGGAATAAAACTGGATGCTTCCTGGTTAAAAAATGTAATAATTAATTATGCTCCGGATAATATTGAAAGAACAGAACGTTTGATACAAAGTATTAATAAGGCCATTAACGATGTAAGAAGAGTGGCCTCAAATTTAAGACCCGGGGTGCTTGACGACCTCGGTCTTGAAGCCGCTATAGAATGGCAAAATCAAAAGTTTCAAGAACAAACATCCATAAAATGCAGCTTGAAAACCACAAACTTAACCGGAAATTACAGTAAGGAAATCAATACAGCTGTATATAGAATTTATCAGGAAGCGCTCACAAATGTGATGAGACACGCCCATGCTACAGAAGTTAATACACTTCTCTATGAAGATGAAAATGAATTAACACTGGAAGTAATAGACAATGGAATAGGTATCAAAGAAAAAGATAAAAATAATATGTATTCCCTTGGAATCACTGGAATGAGAGAACGGGCATTAATGATACATGCAAGATTTTTAATTCAAAATCAAAAGAGTGGTGGTACAAAAGTAAAAGTTACTGTGCCCGTTTGATTTTCTATCATTTTTTAAAACCAAAATTTAATGAAATTAACTCATAATAAAGAAATAAAGATACTTGTAGTTGAAGACAACCCGGGTGACTTTTTTTTAATTTTAGAATTTTTAAATGAAGGTTTTAAAAAACCTCAAATTGAGCAGGCAAAAACATTTAATGAAGCCAAGGACTTATTAAATGATGATGCCATTAGTTTTGATGTGATTTTACTTGACTTGTCATTACCGGGTGACCAAGGGGAACCTTTGATTTCAAAAACACTTTCAATTAGTAAAGACATACCCGTAATTATTCTTACAGGTTATTCAAATCTTGTTTTTGCATTGAAAGCACTAAATATTGGTGTGACAGACTACCTTATAAAAGGTGAAATTAATGCGGTTTCTCTTTTTAAGAGCATTCTGTTCAGTATTGAAAGAAAGGAAATTGGTCATCAATTACATAAATCCAAAAGTGAATACAAGGATCTTTTCAGTTTAAGCCCCCTGCCCATATTCATTTATGATGTCAATTCATTGATGTTTTTAGATGTGAATAAAGCCACTGAAGTGCATTATGGATATACAAAACAAGAGTTTTTAAAAATGTCGCTTTTGGATATTCGACCCAATGAAGATGTTGAGATACTTCACAAAGCAATAGAAAGTCTTAAAAATAAAAATAAAAAATACACCACACGAACAGTACGCCATAAAAAGAAGAATGGTGAATTAATGCTGGTTCAAATTCATGGGTTTACCATTGATTATCAAAATAAACTAGCCGAAACAATCATCATTAACGACATTACCAAGCAAAAAAAATATGAAGATGAAATTTTAGAAGTCAATACAAAACTCAGAAACTTTTCAGCACACCTTCAAGAAGCTCGTGAAGAAGAGCGTATTTCAATAGCCCGTGAAATTCACGATGAACTTGGTCAACAATTAACAGGAATAAAACTGGATGCCTCCTGGTTAAAAAATGTAATTATTAAACAAGCTCCAGATGATATTGAAAGAATAGGACGCTTGATTGAAAGTATTAATAAGGCCATTAACGATGTAAGAAGAGTGGCTTCAAATTTGAGACCCGGTGTGCTTGATGACCTGGGGCTTGAAGCCGCTATAGAATGGCAAAGCCAAAATTTTCAGGAACATACTTCAATAAAATGTAATTTGAGTACAAAAAACCTAACCGGAAATTACAAAAAGGAAATCAATACGGCTGTATATAGAATTTATCAGGAAGCACTCACAAACGTGATGAGACACGCTAATGCATCAGAAGTTAAAACACTTCTTTATGAAGATGAAAACGGATTAGTTCTGGAAGTAATTGACAATGGAATTGGTATCCAAGAAAAAGATAAAAGCAATAGTTATTCCCTGGGAATCACAGGAATGATAGAACGGGCATTGATGATAAATGGCAAATTTTTGATACAAAATGAAAAAAATGGTGGGACAAAAGTAAAACTTTTAGTACCTTTAAATTGAAATAATAAATAATATGAGAGTTTTAATTGCAGATGATCACGCAATTTTAAGAAAAGGATTGATAGAAATCCTAAACGATTCTTTTCCCACGCTTGAGTATTTTGAAGCTTCAAATGGACTTGAAGCCCTGCAGTTGAGTAGAAATAATAATTTTGACTTGATACTGCTCGATATTTCAATGCCCGGCAGAAATGGTCTTGATACATTAAAACAAATGCGGAGTGATGGTAATACAGCTAAAATTCTGATTTTAAGTGTTCAACCTGAAGATCAATATGCCATACGTGTTTTAAAAGGAGGAGCGAGTGGGTTTCTAAACAAGGACAGTGCACCCGAAGAATTACTAAATGCTGTGAGAATTGTAATGAATGGCAAAAAATATATCTCGGCTGCAATAGCAGAAAAACTGGCTCAATCTATAGGGACACCATTTGATCAGCCTCTCTATGAAAATCTCTCAGACAGAGAATTGCAAGTGCTTCAACTTATTGCCTCCGGCAAGACTGTATCAGGAATAGCAAAAGAAATTTCGTTAACAGTAAATACAATTAGCACCTATAGAGCCCGAATCCTTGAAAAACTTCAGCTTAATAGTAATGCAGCAATCACAAGATATGCATTAGATAATAATCTTGTATAATTTTTCAATTCAATTTTTACCTCACCTAACTTTTGTTTAAACATTCCTCTCTTCTTAAATAGGCACTTTAATCAGTTGCTTTCTTCTTAAATTCCTACAAGCAGCTTGTTTCCACAATCAATTTTGAATGAGTAGAATAGTCAACGATAACCTTTTGTAGTATAAATAATGACAGGCTATTCACAAGTTATACTATTTTATACTCATCAATATATGTGCAATTTTACACCATCAAATTATTCATAATAATTGGTTTTAATATATTTCAAAAAACAGGCTTCTTTTTGATTGAAGTTTCATCCCCAATACTGTCTTAAGGGAGTCTGTTTTTTTTAGAATAAATAAAATAAATGCAAGCAAGCACAACTGAGTATTGATTTTTTAAAAAAAATTGAGAACACTAAGGTAGTTTTTGAACATTTTTTTTGATATAGGGAAAAAATTGATACTTGTGCTGCTTGCTTTTTTAATATATTAAAAACGAACCTTCAAACTTTTAAGCTTTTATATAATCCTGCTTTTTTTTCAAGCCATATTTTAATCTGCTTAATAAGCTTGTAGTGTAAATAATGACAAGCGATTCACAAGTTATACTATTTTATACTCATAAATATATACGCAATTTTACAGTATCAAATTACCCATAATAATTGATGTTAATATATTTCAAAAAACAGACTTCTTTTTGATTGAAGTTTTAGCCCAATACGGAGTCTGTTTTTTTAGATTAAATAAAACAAAGGCAGGCACGCACATTAAAGTATTGATTTTTTAAAAAAATTGAGAACACTAAGGTAGTTTTTGAACATTTTTTTGATATAGGGAAAAAATTGATATTTGTGCTGCTTGCTTTTTTATAAAAACTTCACAATGAAAACTTCTAAAGTTTCCGGAAAAATTACTGTTTTCATATTGGTTCTTGCTTATGCAATGCTGATACTTTTTGTTATCTAAACCTTTTGTAGTATTCTTACCTACAACTTTATACTACTTACAACTATTTCAAAGACTTACATTCTTTCCTACATTTGAATCATAATTTGAAAGTATAAAAATGACATTAAAAGTAGTATCAATTGATGATTCAACAACTATAACTACACACTTAAACTATCTCTTCAAAAAACACGATGAGATTGAATGGGTGGGACACGCATTTGATTTAGCCGAAGGAAAAAAAATCATTAAATCTCAAATGCCTGATGTTATCTTATTGGATATTATGGTTAATGAAGAAAGCGGTTTTGAATTACTCCATTTTGTGAAACAAAATTATCCAAACATAAAAGTATATATGTTGAGTAATTTAAGTGATGAAATTTATATTAAAAAAAGCAAACAACAAGGGGCTACTCACTTCATAGATAAGTCTTATGATTTTGAATCCATTTCTTGTTTGTTATTAAAAGAATTTAACGAAAAGAGAAATTTGCTCAATTAATAGAGAGTGCTCTAAAATCCAGTGCAAAATGAATAATAATAATTTTTCAACAACAATCAAAGAAATCATTGAACACAAACCGCTCTTTAATAAGGCGGTTAAAACCTTTGATAAGTCCCGGGGAATTGATCTTTCTACCTCAAAGTATTACACCAGAGGGAAGAGGGTGTTGTTCATTTGTGATTATGAAGGAAAAATACTCTCTGTAGGCTCACCGTTTTCAGACATTGATTGTGAATTTAAAAATGTATTGGAAAAATCAGTTCTGGACTTTATTCATCAGGAAGATATTTATACTGTAATAGAACATTTGGTGCAATTACTTCAGGAAAAAGAAGAAAGTGTTGTTTTTGAAGCGCGTTTTCTATGTAAAAAACGTCAGTATCAGTATGTTAAATGGCATGTAGGGTACATTTGTGGGTTGTTTTTTTTCTATCCCATCAATATCCCAAACAGGGAAATTGCTTCATCACAAGAAAGCAGTATCAAGAGAATTACTAATCCCACTCAAAAAATAGATCCAAATACATTCTATTGGAAATTGGAGGTTGAAAAAACTTTATTTGATTGGGACCAACTAATCAATGTAGAACTAAAAAAGTGTATCAATTTTTAGAACACAAAATGTGTAGTTGTTTTGACTACAAGTTAATCACATTATTTACTATTTCTTAAGTTGAGTATTTCAATGAATTTTAAAAGTTTTAATTATAAGATTAAATGAAAATAATATCAGTTGATGATTCAGAGTCGATATCGACACACCTAAGTGAGTTGATTGATAAAATAGATAGTTTTATTTATTCAGGAAATGCATTTACTATCACAGAGGCTTTGGAATTGATTGAAACGGTCAAACCCAAAATCGTTTTTTTAGATATCTTTTTAAAAGATGAAAATGGACTGGGATTGCTGGCTCATTTGAAAGAACATCTGCCAGATATTGTTGTCATAATGCTAACAAACAACAATGAATTGATTTATAGAAATAAAGCCAAGCAACTGGGCGCTGATTATTTTTTGGATAAATCCTATGAGTTTGATAAAATCCCAGAACTCCTTAATTCGCTCATTAAGAAATAAAATATCTTGTGCTTTTTTATAAACTATCCCTAAAATCAAAACAATGTTTCATCTGAAAAATCACGTTTTAAAAGAAAACTTAGATTTAAATACGAAGGATTTTAATAAACAGATTGACATTTTAGTTTTTGATCAAGACACCGTTTTATCTCACATAAATACAGCCTTAAAAGATTTATCAAATTACCAATTTACCCTTCATAACTCTACTGACAATGAGGAGTTTAAAAGGATGATTAAATCTCTCAAACCCGGTATTATAATTTCAGAATTACATCTCAATGAGGTAGATGGTAAAGAAATGCTGAATTATTGTAGAATGGTTTATCCTGATATTCCATACATTATATTTAGTTCGCACAGCTGCAATAAATCTGCTTTGCATTTTTTAGAACTGGGTGCTGCAGATTTTCTTACAAAAGAAAATATACTGGCTTTGCCGGCAACAATTTATAAGGTCTTAAGACAAAGTTTTGAAAAACATCAAATCAAGGAAGCAAAAAAGCAACGATGGGAAGATGCGCAACGTTTTAAAGGGTTGATTGAGCACTCATTTGACCCTGTCATTACTTATAATGATTCCGGTGAAATTACGTATGCAAGCCCTGCCATAAAAAGGGTTTTGGGGTATAATGTAGAAGAATTTATTGGAACAAATGTAACAAAACACATTCACCCTGAAGATCTAATTAAAAGAGAAAGTAAATTTAAAAAACTCATTCAGTCATCTAATAGTTATGCTACTATTGATGAAGAGAGATTGCTTCACAAAGACGGCCATTACATCTGGGTTAAAGCCATTATAAGTGATGGAAGACTCATTCCGGGTATTCAGGGATTTATGACAAATTTCAGAGATATCACTGAAACCGTAAAAAGCAAAAAAGCTCTTGAAAAAACACTGAAAGATCTTACAGATTATAAAATAGCCCTTGATGAAAGTTCCATTGTTGGAATTGCTAATTTGGGCGGTAAAATTGTCTATGCTAACGAAGAACTGGTAAAAATTTCAAAATTTACGGGCGATGAGCTCCTTGGGAGTGACTACAGGCTGTTTAATTCAGGGGAGCACTCAATTCTATTTTATTTAAAAATTTGGAACACCATTTCTTCAGGTCAAATCTGGAAAGGCGAGCTTAAATTAAAAGCCAAAGACAACACTTTTTTCTGGGTCAATATGACAGTTGTACCTTTCTTAGACAACAGAAACAAACCCTACCAATATATCGTGGTGATGCGTGATATAACCCTCAGAAAATTAAAAACAATAGACCTCCACAACACTGTTGACCTCCTTTCCAATCAAAACAACAGGCTCTTAAACTTTTCATACATAGTTTCCCATAATCTGCGTTCTCACACCAGTAACATTCAAAATTTGATAAATTACTTAGAACAAACAGACGATGAAGAAGAAAAACTGGAAATGATGCAGCATTTAAAAAATGTGACAAATGCTCTTGACGATACCATGTATAACCTCAATGAAGTGGTTTCGATTCAATCGGGTACAGAAATGAAGATTGAGGAGATTCCAATTAAAGCACTTATAAACCAAGTGCTTAAAGTACTTAAAAGCCAAATTTCAAAATCCAACGCCCAAATAGAAATTGAGGTAAAAACCAATCTTTCTGTTAAATACAATAGGAGTTATCTCGAAAGTATTTTTCACAACTTGATACTCAATTCCATAAAATACAAACATCCGGATAGGGTTCCCAAAATAAAAATAGAAAGCAGAACCGAAAACAATTTTACCATCCTAAGTATTTCTGACAATGGCATAGGTATTGATCTGAATAAGCACAAAGATAAACTTTTTGGAATGTACAAAACGTTTCATAACAACAACGACTCAAGGGGACTTGGATTATTTATGAGTAAAAATCAAATAGAGGCTATGGGTGGAAAAATTGAAGTTTCCAGTCAAGTGGATCAAGGTTCTACATTTGAAATTTACATCAAGCAAGAAAAACCTAAAAATTAAAAAAATGAAATCAAAAACACTTTGTATCATTGACGATGATGATTTGTATAAATTGTTATTGAAAAAGACAATTAAAAATTTAGAAACAGAAACTCAAGTAATATCATTTGCTAATGGAGAAGAGGCTCTGAAAGGGCTTTTTGAGCTTAACTCAAACTCTGAAAGTCTTCCTGATATAATCCTTTTGGATATCAATATGCCCGTGATGGACGGTTGGGAGTTTATGGAAGAATACCTCAACAATAAAAACATCTTTTCAAAAAAAATGACCATCTACATCGCCAGCTCCTCTATAGCAAATCACGACATCCAAAAATCAAAGTCCTTTAAAGAAATTTCAGGCTATCTGGTCAAGCCCATTTTTAAGGATACAATCAAAAATTTAATTGATGAAAAAGTTTTGTTGTAACAAAATGCAGTAATATCAGACACATAGTTAACATTAATCAAAAAAATCAACTATGGAAGTCATCAATCCCAACAACAGTATCTCTCTCAAAAAAGACAATCAACTCCTTTTAATCACTCATTTATCACAGCTTCTTACCTATGTAACCGGTTTTGGAGGCTTAATTGTCCCATTGATAATCTGGGCAGTGAATAAAGATAAAATTAAAGGCCTGGACCAACACGGAAAAGAAATCATCAACTTTCAACTGAGTATGATTCTATTTGCCTTGATTTGTATTCCGCTTATTTTGGCTTTTGGTTTGGGAATTATAGGATTGATTGTATTGGGAATCATCTCTTTTGTCTTTCCCATCGCTAACGGAATCAATGCCGGTAATGGAGTTTTTTCAAAATATCCTTTGACTATTCGTTTTTTACAATAAAAAAACCGCAATTTTAATAAAATTGCGGTTTAGACATTGTGAGGTTAAAAATACTAACGATTAAAATTCAAACATTTTCAGTTAGTAATATTTTTAAAAGATAAATTTAAATTAATTATTTAACATAACAGGCATAACAAGCATAATGATATGTTCACCTTCATCGAGACCGTCAGCTGGCGTTAAGATACCGGCACGATTGGGCAATGACATTTCCAATGATACTTCATCACTGGTTAAATTAGCCAGCATTTCAGTTAAAAAACGCGAGTTAAAACCAATCTGCATATCATCCCCTTGATAACTACACGTAAGTCGTTCTTCGGCTTTGTTTGAGTAATCAATATCCTCTGCCGAAATATTCAACTCAGCACCGGCAATTTTTAAACGAATTTGATGTGTTGATTTGTTTGAAAATATAGAAACCCGTCTCACAGAACTCAAAAACTGACTTCTGTCAATACTTAACTTATTCGGATTTTCTTTTGGAATGACCGCTTCATAGTTTGGGTATTTTCCGTCAATCAAGCGACAAACCAACTCGACGTTATCAAAAACAAATTTTGCATTGGATTCATTGTATTCAATCAAGACATCTTCCTCGCTCCCTGCCAAAATTGATTTCATTAAATTCAAAGGCTTTTTAGGCATAATAAACTCAGCGGTTTCTGATGCTTTAACATCTTCCCGGGTATATTTCACCAGTTTGTGAGCATCAGTTGCCACAAAATTTAAACTTTCTGTTGAAAACTGAAAAAACACACCACTCATCACCGGTCTTAAATCATCGTTTCCACTGGCAAAAATAGTTTTACTAATGGCGGTTGCAAGTATATCTGCTTGTATAACAGTACTGCTGGGGCTGCTTATTTCAATGGCTTTTGGAAACTCTGCTCCATCAGCATAAGCAAGTGCATATTTACCGTGATTGGAGCTTATTTCAATCGTGTTGTTTTCTTCTACCACAAAAGTAAGCGGTTGTTCAGGAAACGTTTTTAAAATATCGAGTAACAATCTGGCAGAAACGGCAATGCTTCCTTTACTGTCACTCTCAACCTCAAGAACCCCGGAAATGGTAGTCTCCAGGTCTGATGCAGAGACCCGCAAAGAGTCCTTATCCAATTCAAAGAGAAAATTTTCAAGAATGGCAAGGGTATTACTCGTGTTGATAATTCCACCTAAAACCTGAAGCTGTTTTAGTAAATAAGAACTGGATACAATAAATTTCATTATAGATTAAATATTTTTGAGCTGTTAAAATTTCACATACCCACAAATATATTGCAATATGCTTTAAAGCCGAAACAAACTTATTAACAAAAATCAAGTGTATTTTTTCTTTCTAATCCACCAAAACAACCCTCCAAAAACAGATAATAGTATCAGTGGCAACAATAGATTAAGGGCTTGCCATTTACCGCGTTGGTGAATTGCTTTTTGCTGGTCGAGAAAAGGGATGACAATTTCCTTGCTTCTTATGTTTATAAGTCCGTTTTCATCGAGCAGGTAA
Source organism: Flavobacteriaceae bacterium (assembly GCA_040880345.1). GTDB lineage: Bacteria > Bacteroidota > Bacteroidia > Flavobacteriales > Flavobacteriaceae > Planktosalinus. The sequence continues at coordinate 12,527 of JBBDIQ010000043.1, read as the reverse complement.
TTTACTGAATTGAGAAGAAAATCCTTGTTTCCATAGCGTGTGTTGGTCCATTTGTCAAAGCCAAGTTCGAGAGGTCTGTTGCCCTGAAATTGATTTTTAATCACATTCCCATCACTCACAACGATCATTTTTGTTTCAACACCTTCGTCTCTGTGATTTTTGGTTTCAAGGGGTTTGATACGGTTTTTGTAAACAGAGGTAAAGTCTCCTTCTAACAGCACAGCGAGAGGCATCTCACCGGCAGAAAACACTTTCATATCCGGTTTGTTTTGAACCACATCAAGATTGCCCATAATTTCAGTATCCAGGCTTATTTTAGCAGGCATTCCAACCACTCGCGTAATGGGAGAGGTAGCCAGCAAAACGGTTTTTTTGATAGAGTTATCAAGCAGATCAATGGGACTGGCAAAATCAAATTTAACGCCTTCAATATTATTTACAATGGGGTGATTTTTTGTGCTGCTTGATAAGGGGCTGTAAAACCAGGGATAGGTATTATACTGGCTGTCAGATTCTGTTCCGGTTGCTAAAACCAGCGGAGCTGCATACATATCATTGACCAAAACCGGGTTGATTCTTACGCCATAGCGAAAGAAAAAATCCGTCAAATTTAAAGTACTGCCAAAAGCAAATGTCGAACCTGTGCTGAATAAACTATCCATCTCCACAGTTACTTTATCTACCAGCCAAAGGCTTTTTCCGCCATTCATTGTAAACTGATCCAAAACATATTTTTCCTCGTCAGTGAAGGCTTCTGTGGGTTGTGCAGAAATGATGAGGTCATACTCCTTTATCCCTTGAAGGGTTTTTTGAGGGTTGTCAGTAACAGAATCTAAAGTGAATTTTGCCGTAAAATAAGACTCTTTTAGAGTGGTGATAAAATCTGCTATATGACGGTCCTGCAACTGGCCGTTACCACTTAAAACAGCTATTTTTTTTGACTTGGGTGTGATTATTTTATTGAAACCGTCTGCAAAAGCATACTCGAGATTTTGAATGGAATTTGTGATGCGCTCCTCTGAAGTGGCTCCCAGTTGGTTTTTTAACAAAGGAACCTGCACCAGTCGTTCCTCATAACTTATGATGGCCCAGGGATAAACCAATTCTTGCGTAAAACGGCCTCCATCCTGAACACTCACTTGCGCCGGCATAAGGGATTCCTTCAATTCAGTAATCATCCGGCCAAAGTAGTTGTAGTAATTAACTTCTTTAATCCAATCTTCTTCAGAGAGGGTTTTGTTTTCAAATTGGGTTCTTTTCGCCTTGAAATTGCTTTCTAAACTCGCTAAATTATCATCTAAACTTTCAATGTATTGTTTGCCTTCAATAAAATCAAATTTGACATTAGAGTTCTTAGACGCAAACTCTTCAAGGATTTGCCGGGTTTCACTCTGCAATCGCCTGAATTCTGCCGGAAAATTTCCTTCCAATAAAACTTCAACAACAACCGGTTTGTCTGCAGCCTTAAGCGTTTCAACAGCGGCCTCTGAAAGTGTGTATCGCTTGTCCTGTGTAAGGTCAAATCGATTGTAGAATTGGTTTCCAATTAGGTTAAGAGCCACAACGAGTAGCAGCAATCCAAGTACTTTTTTAGTATAGGGATTTTTCTTAAGCATTGTCTTTTTCCAGTTTCAAAGCGGTTAAACCTAAAAAGAAAAGGGCAACACTCACAAAGTAAATGACATCACGCGTGTCTATAACACCCCGTGCAACACTGTCAAAATGGGATTGCATACCCAAATTTGACACAAAATAATCATAAGAACCAAAGAGGTTGTAATTGGCAAGGCCTTCAAATCCATAATACATAAAAAAACACAAAAAAACAGCGACAATAAAGGCGACAATTTGATTTTCTGAAAGTGTCGATGCAAAAACCCCGATGGATGAGTAAGCTAAAATCAGAAAAAACAAACCTATGTATGAACCTGCAGTACTTCCAAAATCCCAATTTCCTGGTGGGTTGCCCAGTTCTGAAATGGTATAAACATACAAGAGCGTGGGAAGCAACGCTAACAGAATCAAAATGACAGCGCCTACATATTTACTCAAAACAATTTCTCTAATAGAGATAGGTTTGGTAAGTAATAATTCCAAGGTTCCCATTCGTTTTTCATCACTAAAACTGCGCATCGTTACCGCCGGTATCAAAAACAACAAAACCCAGGGAGCCAATTGAAAAAAGGAAGTCAACTCTGCAAACCCCGCATTTAAAATATTGAAGGGTCCGTCAAAAAGCCATAAAAATAAACCGTTGATGACTAAAAAAACACCAATCACCAAATAACCGATCAGCGAGCCGAAAAAGGAATGAATTTCTCTTTGAATAAGTGCAATCATAAGTTACTGTATAAACTTTTTGAAGTCCGCAATATTGTATTGAGATTCTAAAAAACCAGCCATTGAGCAAAAATAGAAATAACTTTGGATATTTAGACTTTAAAACAGAGTTCCTCTCAATCGGGTCAGGTTTTAAACAGAACAAACGCATACTTTTAAAAAGGAGGCTTTTGCAACTATTAAAACGTATATTTTTATGATTTTTACAAATAAAATCAGCGTTTATCAGTACAATCCGTGTCATCAGCGTTCTATTTCTTTCTGAATATGGTTACACATTCAAACAAATTGATTTTTAACAAAGTGTGCGTTTGCCCTGAGGTTTTAAAAACCCGAGAGGTTTATCAAAATCAAAAAATCCTATATTTGCAAACAACAACCCGATATGGAATACCTCAAAACCCCATTTAAAGACCTGATTGTCTGCAAACCAAAACTCCTTGGCGACAGCAGAGGTTATTTTTATGAAACCTTTAATGAAGCCCACTTCAAAGAAAACACAGGTCTTCTTGTTCGTTTTGTACAGGACAATCAGTCCTTGTCTCAGTATGGCGTAGTGAGAGGGCTACATATGCAGGGAGGTACTTTTGCTCAAGCAAAACTCGTGCGTTGTATCAAAGGAAAAGTGCTGGATGTGGTTGTCGATATGCGCGAGGAGGAGCCCACTTTTGGCAAGTCGTTTTCCATCGAACTCTCTGAAGAAAATCATACACAACTCTTTATTCCCAGAGGTTTTGCTCACGGGTTTTCGGTACTGAGCGAGACGGCGATTTTCATCTATAAATGTGACAATTTTTACAATCGTGATTTTGAAATTGGTGTGGCTTACAACGATCCCCATTTTCAAATAGACTGGCAACTTGCTGAACGTGATATGAAACTTTCTGAAAAAGACAAAAACAATCCCGCTTTCGCGAAAGCGCATCAACTCCTAAATGCATTGTAGCTATGTTTTCAAAATCAGGCATTTTGGTTACCGGAGCAAATGGTCAATTGGGGCAAGCTTTGAAAAAAAATGCCGAAACTCCAAATTCCTTTTTTTATACTGACGCCACTTCTTTTGATATTACCGATAAAAAGCAAATGATTTTGGTGTTTGAAAAATTAAAACCGGCTGTTATTATCAACACAGCCGCCTATACTCAGGTAGATCAAGCAGAAACTGAAATTGAAAAAGCTCATAAACTCAATGTTGAAGCGGTTAAAAATCTTTCAGAATTGTGTGTAAAATACAATTGTGCACTCATTCACATTTCAACTGATTATGTGTTTGACGGAAAGCAATCAACCCCCTACAAAGAAACAGACACTACAAACCCGGTCACCGTCTATGGAAAAAGTAAAAGAGAAGGGGAGTTGGCAATTCTGGGAAGTGGTTTGCAGCGTTTTGCCATCATTCGCACCTCGTGGTTGTACAGCGAATTCGGACACAATTTTTATAAAACCATGCTACGTCTGGCAGAAACCAAAACAGAACTTAAGGTGGTGAATGATCAACGGGGATGTCCCACCAATGCCAACGAACTCGCAAAAACTTTGCTGGTAATCGCTTCAAAATTAAGTATTGAAAATTCCGGAATCTATCATTATTGCAATCAAGGGGAAACCACCTGGTTTGGATTTGCAAAAGCCATTTTTAAAAAACACAAACTTTCAGTTAAAGTAAATCCGGTAACATCTTCAGAATTTCCTACAGCGGCCAAACGACCTGCTTATAGCGTGCTTGACACCTCAAAAATCAAAAGGGTTTTCAAGATTGAAATTCCCACTTGGGAAGAAGCATTAAAAAAGATTTAATTTTCTTTTTCACTATTATCCGACAAAAAGTGCCACTAAAGCACGAATAAATCTTAAGAGAATTTAGCTTTGATTCTATGTTATTTAAATTCAGTCAATTATGACTTTAAACCCCGTTAGGGGTGTTATGTTTGTAGACTTTAACCCCACCCAATTTAAAAAAGTCCGCCTTTGGCGGACGACCTGTATTGAGTTATATTGCGTAGTCAAAAGTTTTACCGGACAACAATGTTTTTTTTAATTAAAAATGCGCTATGTCATTTTTAGTAACTATTCTATCAATTCAAAGATTTGTTATTTTTGATATAAAAACAATTAAATAGCCACGAATACACGAATGCATCATAAAAAAACCTGTAAATATTCGTGCATTGGTGGCGTATATAAACATTGACTATTATTTCTTAGTGCCTCTTAGTGCTTCTTCGTGTCTTAGTGGTTCAATCCTCTTAATTTTATTTAAAAATCTACTGATTCATTATTTATTTTAATTAGAACCCAACAATTATCAATAAAAAAAATACCCGAAGCAGGGCAGCTTCAGGTATTTAAAATTACCAAATGAACTGGGGATTAATCATCTAGTAAATCAATAGCATCTTTCATTATTTCCTTAATTTGATTTGCTAAAGCATTATTTCCATCTTGGTCTGTCGGACTGATTTCAATAACACCATCACCGTTACCATCTGTAGCTCCGGTTAAATTTACCACGTTTGTATTGAATAAGAAAGTGAGGTCAAAGTTTATAATTAGGTTTTCTCCATCATTTTCAATCATGATTGGAATATTTGTGTCTTCAAATTCGATTTCCACATCTTCCTCAAAGTCGTGCCAGAATATAAAAGGTCTTTCATTAATTGTTCCTTCAATTAAAATAGAACGCTGAAAAAGCTCATTACTAGGTTCTCTGTTACGGGTAATATCAAATTCCAAATCTTCATATTGTCCCACAGGAATATCAACGGTTGCAATAGGAAAAACCAAATTGGGATTAGAGAGATCTAATACAAAGGGTCCTTCAAGTTCAATATCACTGTAATAATTACCGCCAATACCACCGTCGTCATCGTCACCAAAGTCATCATCGTCAAATTCAAGTTCAAAATCTTCAACATTTACTAAAAATTTGGTGATGGCAATTTCGGCGAAAGCTCTGCCGGAATTAAAAGTTGCTTTGGCACCCAGAACTGTTGTTGCCGATTCCTCAGAGGAGTCTGAACTATCATCTTTACTACAAGACACTAGAACAAATGTGGAGAGTGCAATAATAAAAAGGGGTTTAAAAAAGATTCTTGTCATAATAAATTGTTTTTGTTTGTTTTTAAAACAGCCCAAAATCAATTTACCCTACCCTTTTTATTCGTGAAGAACTAAAAAGGGTATTTTCTTTTGATAGTTAATTTTACTTTTTTCCGGGTTAAAGAAGAGTTGTTGAAAGAAATGAATGTTTTTTGCAACCATAGCAATGAGTTTGATTTGATGTTTTTCTACACATTTTTGGATGGCTTCATTCATATTTTGATGGGTTATAGAATGAAATTCGTGTTTTGAATCAGAAAAATAATCAGCTAATAATTCTCTGTTTTGCTGCATTTCGTCAAGAACTTTCTCGTTGGATTTGGTCACGTGTATTATGTGCAATTTGGCATCAAACAATCTTAATATTGAATCAATCGGGTTGAGTAAGTTTGGCCCAAAAAAAATACTGTAATCTGTGGGCAATGCCACTTGATCAACTTTTGTAAAACTTGCATTTTCAGGAACGACAAGCAAGTTGCATTTCACCTTATTGAGAACATCTGTAGTGTTTGAACCCACAGTGGCTTTATGAATCATATTAGCTCCCTGAGTACCCATAACAATTAAATCGAGACGTTTGTTTTGAACCTCATTTCTTATGGCATCTACAATAATTCCATTTGCTGTAAGTGTAAAAAAACGATGATTGTACTTTAAACTGTTCTTCTCAATTTTTTGAATGAGTTGGTTGAGTTTGTTTTTGTATTCTAAATCTTGTTTGGATTGATGTTGTTTTTGAGATGAAAGAACTCCTTTAATTTCAGCAGTTTCATTAACATGAAGCAAATAAAAAGTACAACTACAGTTTTTAAAGAACTGAAGCGCATACCTTATGGCATTCCACGAATTATCAGAAAAATCTGTTGGAATTAAAATGTTTGTCATTTTTCTACCCGATGTTTGAGAGCAAAAATAGTTTGAAAGAAAGGGGTAGGAAATGACAATTATCATAAACACAAAACAGATTCACTATTGTCAGATAAAAAGTGCCACTAATGCACGAATATTTTAAAAGATTTTAGTTTTGATTGTATATTGTTTAAATTCAAACAATTATAGCTTTAAGCCCCGTTAGGGGTGTTATGTTTGTAGTAAAGAACCCCACCCAAGTTTTAAAAGTCCGCCGTAGGCGGACGACCTGTATTGAGTTCCAAAGCGTTTTCAAAATCTTTACATGACAACAATAAAACAGATTCCTTTGTTAACAATTTTTATACGCTCCTTTTCGGCATTCTTTTTGTTTTTAAGTACCTTTGAGATTTGATAATTATGGGAATATTTAAAACACGCAAAAACAAGAAATTCACATACGAGCCTCGTTATTACAAAAGTGATAAGGAAGGCAGTCCCTTTCAGATTGAACGAAAATTTGACCAGTTTAGAAAAGCAACCGGAGATTCAACAGGTCTGAAAAGCAAATTTTCAAACGCCTGGGATGATTTTAGAAATAATTCTGACAAAAAGACCAATAAAACTATTTTTATAATCATAACAATTTTAGTTCTCATTTTCCTTTTTATCATCGATTTTGACCTTTCTATTTTTAAGAAGCCTCTATAAATGGCAGATAAAATACATTTATTACCCGATCACGTAGCCAATCAAATTGCAGCCGGAGAAGTTGTACAACGACCGGCTTCTGTTGTGAAGGAATTGCTTGAAAATGCCATAGATGCAGGTTCTTCTCACATTAAATTGCTCATAAAAGACGCCGGGAAAACACTCATTCAAGTGATTGATGATGGTGAAGGAATGAGCACCACCGATTCGCGCTTGAGCTTTGAACGCCACGCGACTTCCAAAATCAAATCGGCTGAAGATTTATTCCAATTGCACACCAAGGGGTTTCGCGGCGAGGCACTCGCTTCCATTGCAGCAGTGGCTCACGTAGAGTTAAAGACCAAAACTCAAAACGATGAAGTGGGCTCCATACTTAAAATCGAAGGCAGTGAGGTTGTGGAACAGGAAATGACCGTTACGCCCAAAGGAACTTCAGTTGCTGTTAAAAATTTGTTTTTCAATATTCCTGCACGACGCAATTTTCTCAAATCAAACCCCGTTGAAACCCGTCATATCATTGATGAATTCCACAGAGTGGCACTGGCACATCCCAATGTGGGTTTCTCGATGTTCAACAATGGTGCTGAGGTTTTTCAACTGCCGGCTTCAAATTTACGCCAGCGCATTGTGAGTATTTTTGGCTCAAAAACAAATGAAAAACTCGTTCCTGTTTCTGAAGAAACACCCATTGTAAAAATTGAGGGATTTGTCGTGAAACCCGAATTTGCCAAAAAAAGCAGGGGAGACCAGTTCTTTTTTGTCAACGACCGCTTTATAAAAAGTGGTTATTTGCATCACGCTGTTCTGGCTGCTTTTGAGGGGTTGCTCAAAGAAGGGATGCAACCCGGTTATTTTTTATTTCTTCAAGTGGATCCAAAATCCATTGATATAAACATACACCCTACAAAAACCGAGGTTAAATTTGAAGACGAACACACGCTGTATGCCATGCTGAGAGCAGCCGTTAAGCACAGTCTGGGTCAGTTTAATGTGGCGCCGGTACTCGATTTTGATCGTGATAAAAATCTTGATACGCCTTATGAATACAAAAACAAACCGGTTGGAATCCCTCAGGTTGAAGTAGATAAAGACTTTAATCCTTTTAAGGAAAACACAGGAGCGTCTCAAAAAAATATCTCATTTCCGTTTAAACGGGAAAAAACGGCTTCGTGGGAAGGACTTTACGCCGGATTGGAAGATCAAAACAAACTACTTTCAAAGGAGTTTAAACTTGAAGATATCGAGTTTGAAAGTGAAGAGGTTAGTGGTTCCTTGTTTACAGAATCTGAAACTCATAATTCACAAAATACCTTTCAGTTGCACAATAAATATGTGCTTATTTCTGTTAAAAGTGGTTTTTTGGTGATTCACCAACAACGTGCACATGAGCGGGTTTTATATGAAGAATTATTGCGTAATATTACCGTTCAGGAAGCCATTAGTCAGCAATTACTTTTTCCTTTGAAATTTACTTTTTCAAAGAATGATTTGAATGTTTTAAGGGGTTTCAAAGAACAACTGGAGTTTACCGGTTTTGATTTTGAAGATTTTGAGGGTGATACAATAGGTATCAAAGGCATTCCGGCAGGTGTAAACGATTCAGAAATAAAGAAAATTCTGGATCAGTTGCTCGATGACCTCAATGAAGATGTACCCGATACCGGTTACAGTCAAAATGATGTTTTGGCAAAATCAATGGCAAAATCACTCGCAGTAAAAACGGGAGTAAGCTTAGGAAAAGAACAACAGGAACATCTGGTAAATAGTTTATTTGCGTGCAAAGAGCCCTCTTTTTCACCCGCTAACCGCCCGGTATTTATAACAATACCCATTGGTGATATTGATAAAAAGTTTTACTAAATTTATGTTATGGGAAGAATTTCAGAAACCGTAAAGGTTTTATTAATTGTAAACATTTTGTTTTTTGTAGGTACAATTTCTCTTGGAGAACAGGCCTATGATTTGTTTGCATTGCATTATCCGGCCAACGAGAAATTTCAGTTTTGGCAGTTGGTTACACATATGTTTATGCACGGCGGTACCACACATATATTTTTAAACATGTTTATGTTGTATATGTTTGGGAGCATTTTAGAGTTTAGCTTAGGACAGAAAAAGTTTTTATTTATATACTTCTCAGCCGGCTTTGGCGCCGCAGGATTGCAGTTGCTTTTTTTATATGTGGGCTATCAGGATGCCATTCAAACCCTGCAAACTGCCGGTGTCACATTACAACAAATTCAGGAAAGCCAAAACTTGTTTCTGGAAAGCGGAAGGTATTATATATTTAACAGCGTTCCTCCTGAGGTATCAGAAAATTTAATATCAAATTTTGCTTCAAAAATGGTGGGTGCATCAGGAGCTGTTTTTGGTGTGATGGCGGCCTTTGCCGTGCTTTATCCCAATATGCCCTTGTACTTAATTTTCATTCCCATTCCCATAAAAGCAAAATATTTGATTGGTGCTTATTTTGTATTTGATTTGTACAGCGCAGCTTCAGGAAACACCATTATTGGTCCAACAAACGTTGCCCACTGGGCGCACGTGGGAGGTGCTATTATAGGGTTTGTAGTGATGTGGTACTGGAAGAAAAACAGCTTTAATAAAAATAGATGGGACTAACTAAAAATTTAAAAAAAACTTTGAAGTACAGCCGTAAAATTTTACGGCTCAAACAATAAACCGCAAACCCTTATGAACACATTAGAACAGGCAAAATACAAATTTAGAATGGCCAATGTGGTTGAAAAACTCATTGCAATCAATGTATTGATATTTGTTTTAATGTACTTATTTCAGGTGATTTTTTTCTTGTTTAAATTGCCTTTGAATACCATTTCAGATTGGCTGGTATTTTCAAAAGACCCTGAAGACTTGCTTTACAAGCCCTGGAGTATCATTACGTATGCTTTTTTGCATCAAGGGATTTTTCATATTTTCTTTAATATGTTGATTCTATATTATTTTGGGAATTATTTTTTAACTTATTTCACACCCAAACGCTTACTAAACTTCTATTTCCTGGGTGCAATTGCCGGGGCGCTGGTATATTTAATGAGCTATAATTTCTTTCCTGTTTTTTCAGGAGTGGGTCGATCCTATATGTTGGGGGCCTCTGCTTCAGTAATGGCGATTTTGGTGGGAATTGCCACTAAAGTTCCCAATCTGGGAGTACGGCTTATTTTAATTGGAACCGTGAAGCTTTGGCACATTGCAGCGGTATTTATTGTGCTGGATTTAGTGAGAATGCCAATGGGAAATGCCGGCGGGCACCTGGCGCATCTGGGTGGGGCTTTGTTGGGTTATCTGTATGTAAAACAACTGGATAGAGGCAACGATATTGGTGCCTGGTGGGAAACACTTTCAGACTGGTTTGTTGGCTTGTTTTCTTCTTCAAAGAAAAAACCTTTCAGAACAGTACACCGCAATACAAAAGCGCGAAAAGCAACCCCAAAAAGTCAAGTAAAAAATGACAAACAGAAAAAGATTGACACCATTCTCGATAAAATAAGCAAGAGTGGGTATGATAGTCTGACCAAAGAGGAAAAAGATTTTTTATTTAAATCCGGCAATGAAGATTAAAAATGAAAAAACTGGGGCTCATAGATAAAATCATTTTTTTAATCAACTCTGTTTTTGCACTTTGTTTGCTGCTTTCACTATTGATTCCTTATATACCCCCTCAAAAATTCCCTTCACTGGCTTTATTGAGTCTTGTAGTTGCTCCTTTATTCCTTATCAATGTGTTGTTTTTTCTTTTTTGGTTGCTGCGCGTCAAACGACAGCTCCTTTTATCACTCATCGTGCTGATTGTCTGTGCCGTTCAATTCAATTCTTTTTATCGTTTTGATTTTGGCGAAGCACCGTCTTTAAAAGAAAACCAATTAAAAGTGATGAACTACAATGTGCGTTTGTTCAATATTTATGACTGGATTAATGATAAAACGATTCCAAAACAAATTGGACAACTTATCGCAGATTCAAACCCCGATGTGATTAGTTTTCAGGAGTATTCCGGAAATACAAATGTAAATCTCACTGCATATCCTCATTCCTTTATTCATTTGGTCAAACAAAAACCGGAATTTGGTCAGGCTATCTATTCAAAATATCCAATCCTCAATAAAGGCAGCCTTGGTTTTAAAGACACTTCCAACAATGCTATTTTTATAGATATTAAAAAGGGCAAAGACACCATCCGCATTTATAACATTCATATGGAATCTATGCAGGTCCATGAAAGCGATGTCGATTTTGATCAGGAATCTTCAAAGCGTTTGATAAGGAGGATGGCAAATTCGTTTCAAAAACAACAAACTCAAGCAGAGACGATTCTAGAGCACTCAGAAAGCACAAAACACAAAACCATCATAATGGCCGATTTGAATAACACGGCTTTTTCTTATGTGTACCGAAAAATAAAAGGCACCAAAAAAGATGCTTTCGCCGAAAGAGGAAAAGGACTCGGATCTACTTTTGTCTTTAAAAAAATACCATTGCGCATCGATTTTATTCTCACCGATCGTGCTTTTACAATCAATGACTTTAAAACGCACACCGAAGGATTATCAGACCATTTTGCGATTTCTTCAGTCTTGAGTTGGGAGTAACTTAATGCTCCTTAATGCCTTAATGTTTTATTTTAAATTTTCACTGATTTTTAAACATTAAGAAATTAAGGTTAATTAAGAGCTTATAACTTAATGCTCCTTAATGCCTTAATGTTTTGTTTTTAAGATGTTGGATTTGATTTTTCAAACATTAAGAAATTAAGGCCATTAAGCACAACTTATTGCTACTTAATGCCTTAATGTTTTTTAACTTTTAGACACCCTGATATTTAAACTACAACAACTCCTTAATTCGCTCCGGAGGGCGACCCACAACGGCTTGGTCTCCTTTGATGACGATGGGACGTTCAATCAGTTTAGGGTAAGAAACCATGGCTTTGATGATTTCATCGTCAGATAAGTCTTTTCCTTTGAAATTTTCTTTCCAGTCTGCCTCAGTTTTTCGCACCAGTTCAATAGGCGAAAAACCCAGTTTAGAAATAATAGACTTTAACTCCTTTTCTGATGGCGGATTTTCAAGATACAAAACCACTTCAAATTCCTTCTTTGAATCCTCCAAAATTTGTAAACCTTCACGCGACTTCCTGCAACGCGGATTGTGATATATTTTCATACTAACTGTTTTCTACAAAGATAAAGGGATAACTACACAGCTGCAAATTAATGAGTTTTGAGTTATGACCGATGAACGATGATCGATGATTCGTTCATTCCTAAGTAGAGCAGTTATATATCCATTAGTAGATTTGGAATTTGGAATTTGGTACTTGAAATTTGGTACTTTTTTAAAAACCCGAAACCCGAAACCCGAAACCCGAAACCCGAAACCCGAAACCTGACACGAGCGCAGCGAACTGTGCAAAGCAAAACCCGAACACGAAACCTTTTCCCCGCAGATCGCGCAGATACACGCAGAATTTTATTTCTAAACTCGTACATCTAACTTCACCCTTCATC
>JBBDIQ010000042.1:34392-92977 GCA_040880345.1 Flavobacteriaceae bacterium | reverse complement strand
TTCAGTATCTTAACCAATATCTTTTTTTGTTTTATCCAATTTCACCCAACGGGTTCTCAAAGGTAATTAATTGTTTCTTTCAAAATATTAAATATAAATTAATTCGCAACTTCAGAAAAATATCATAACCTGAAATTATAAAATTTTTGATTCCATTTATGAAGTTTCAGTGAAAGAAATTGATTAAGTTTCAAAATCGAGCTTTCGCAATTTCTCCAACAAATATTCAGGAGCCATCATGGGTTTTTTTGTCTCTTTATCTACAAAAACCAAGGTGGTTGAACCGGTGGTTAAAAGCTCCTTTTTTTCGTTGTAAATTTCATAATCAAAGGCAATACGAATTGTAGGAAGTTTCTGAATCGTTGTAACCACCGTTAAAACATCGTCATAATGAGCAGATTGTTTAAACTTCACATTCAAATCTATGACAGGAAGTAATATACCATTATCTTCCATCCATTTGTATGAAAGCCTGAATTTCCTGAGCCATTCCGTGCGCCCCATTTCAAAATACTGTGCATAATTTCCATAATAAACAACCCCCATTTGGTCTGTTTCTCCATATCGAACACGCACTTGTAAAAAATCTTTTTTCACAATCATTTTTTTTTGAAAGGGTACTTTTTTTTCGTATGTTTATACACTCGCAGTATGAGAAAAAAAAATTGAAAATTCAATACCCTTTCCGTTTTTTTTTTAAATAATTTGTTCACATATTTGCGTAAGTAAAATCCAAGGGAAAATCATTTTCTCTTTTTTTTTCATAACTAACTAATTTTTAAAAACTTCAACCTAAGCATGAGTAAAACTGCGCAATCAGTTTGGACAAATTGTCTGTCGTTTATTTCAGATAACATCTCCCCACAAGCTTACAAAACTTGGTTTGAGCCCATACAGGCTGTTAAACTAACTGAAAACGCGTTAAGTATTCAAGTGCCCAGCAAATTTTTTTATGAGTGGCTGGAAGAGCATTATGTGAAGTTGTTAAAAGTTTCATTAACCAAAGAATTGGGCGAAAATGCCAAATTGGTTTATGTCATTAAAATGGAAAATACTTATGGCAACAAACAACCTTTTACCGAAAAAATTCCAAGTTCAAACAGGTCTCAGGTAAAATCACAAGAGGTTGATGTTCCCTTAAAAAATAAAAATCCCGAATTAAAAAATCCCTTCGTCATTCCCGGAATAAGAAATGTAAAGATTGAATCACAACTCAATCCCAATTACAGTTTTGAAAACTTCCTGGAAGGCGATTCAAACAGATTGGCACGTTCTGCCGGTTTGGCGGTTTCCAACAAGCCAGGAGGCACCTCTTTTAACCCGCTACTCGTTTTTGGTGGGGTTGGTTTAGGCAAAACCCATTTAGCGCATGCTATTGGGGTTGATATCAAAGATAAATATCCCGAAAAAACGGTTCTCTATATTTCAGCTGAAAAATTTACCCAACAATACATCGAGTCTGTCAAGAAAAACAACCGAAACGATTTTATTCATTTTTACCAGATTATGGATGTACTCATTGTTGATGACATTCAATTTTTATCCGGTAAATCAGGGACTCAGGATGTATTTTTTCACATCTTCAATCATTTACATCAAAACGGAAAACAGGTTATTTTAACCAGTGACAAAGCTCCGGTTGATATGATTGATATTGAACAACGATTGTTGTCACGATTCAAATGGGGGCTTTCGGCAGAGTTGCAACACCCCGATTTTGAAACCCGTGTTTCCATCATAAAAAATAAACTGTATCGCGACGGCGTAGAAATGCCCGAAGATATTATTGAGTTTTTGGCAAACAATATCAAAACAAACATACGTGAACTGGAAGGTGCCATCATTTCCCTCATTGCACACTCCTCTTTCAACAGAAGAGACATCACCATCGACCTGGCAAGAAAAATAGTTGACAACTATGTGAAACATACCAAGCGTGAAGTATCGATTGATTACATCCAAAAAGTAGTTTCAGATTATTTCCAGATGGATGTGGACACGCTGCAGTCAAAAACCCGAAAGCGGCACATTGTTCAAGCGCGCCAACTGGCGATGTTTTTTGCGAAAAAATTCACCAAAGCATCTCTGGCAAGCATTGGTTCCCAAATTGGCAGACGCGACCACGCGACAGTGCTCCACGCCTGTAAAACTGTTGACAATCTCACTTCCACCGACAAGCAGTTTAGAAAGTATGTGGAAGACCTCAACAAAAAATTGACCCTTTAAACTCCTTTGTTATGAAGACACGCATCTTAATGGTCTGTCTTGGTAATATTTGCAGGTCACCCCTGGCCGAAGGCATTCTTAAATCCAAACTCAATCCCGAACGTTTTATCGTTGACTCCGCCGGCACCGGTCATTGGCACGTGGGTGATTCACCCGACCCCAGAAGTATCAAAGTGGCAAAAAAGTATGGAATTGACATTTCAAATCAAAGAGGCAGACAATTTTCTGAAAGCGATTTTCACGACTTTGACCTAATTTATGTGATGGATAACGAGAACAAAAAAAATGTTCTTGAATTGGCTACTGACGAGAATTCAAAAAAGAAAGTACACCTTATTTTAAACGAACTCTTTGAGAATGAAAACGTGGATGTTCCTGACCCCTACCACGGTGATGAAAACGACTTTGAACACGTCTTCAAGTTGCTTGATGAGGCATCAGAGTTGATTTCTAAAAAACTTTAATCTAAAGTTCTTCTCTAAATTATCGTTAAAACAATTAATTAAAATTTTAATTACCCTGATAATTACTTACTTTAGTAACTTGATCTAAAAAAAATGCCATGAAAACATTTTATACCTGCCTTTTTTCACTTCTTATCGCTACAGTTTCGCTTTCTCAAGATCTTGAACTACAACTTGTTGCCAATGGGTTTAGTTCTCCTTTAGAGTTAAAACATGCCGGTGATGACAGACTCTTTGTTGTTGAGCAAGGGGGTCGTATAAAAATATTAAATTCTGACGGTACAATTAATCCAACGCCCTTTTTAAATATCTCCTCAAGCATCTCCTCAGGAGGCGAAAGAGGACTTCTGGGTTTGGCATTCCATCCTGACTATGCCAGCAATGGCTTTTTCTATGTGTATTATACAAACCCGGCCGGTAATTCACAAATATCCAGATTTTCTGTGAGTGGTGATCCTGATGTTGCTGACCCTTCCTCAGAACTTCAAATGCTTTCTTTCAATCAACCATTTTCAAACCACAATGGTGGTCATATTGCTTTTGGACCCGATGGTATGTTATATATTGCCAGTGGTGATGGAGGCAGTGGTGGTGATCCACAAAATAACGCTCAAAACTTAAACCTATTATTAGGGAAAATATTACGCCTCGATGTTGATATTCCTGCACCCTACATTCCTGCTGACAATCCTTTTGTAGGAGGACCGGAAAGAGAAGAAATATGGGCTTATGGAGTACGCAATCCCTGGAAGTTTTCATTTGACTCTGAAACCGATGACTTATGGATTGCTGATGTGGGACAAAACGCTTGGGAAGAAATAAACAAAGTTCCCTCTACTACAGCCGGTTTGAACTTTGGCTGGAGGTGTTATGAGGGCAATGCTCCCTTCAACACCAATGGTTGTCCTCCACAAAGCGAGCTCATATTTCCAATCGCTGAATACAGTCAATCCGGAGGAAAATGTTCCATTACCGGAGGCTACGTTTATAGAGGACCAGACTTCTCGGAAATTGAAGGACTCTACTTCTTTGCCGATTTATGTAGCAATGACATTGGCACCGTTGACCAAGATGGAAATTTGACTTTATGGGGGCCTCTGGGAGCCACAACTATCACTAGTTTTGGTGTTGATGTGAACCAAAAATTATATGTTGTCGCTTTTGGCGGAGGAAGTATCTATGAAGTCATTGATAATTCTTTAATCTCAAATCCGGAATTTGATTTTGCTAATTCTATCACCCTTCACCCAAATCCTGCTAAAGATGTTTTAAATCTCCTTTCTGAAACCGAAAATGTAAAAACTATTGAAATCATTGGTTTTACCGGAAATCTTATTGAGAGGCTTGATTTTCAAAATAATAAAAACATTCAACTAAACGTTTCTAATTTACAAACAGGAATTTATATCTTAAAAATAACTTCTGAACAAAACAGACTCGTCTATAAGAAAATCATCATTAAATAGTGAATCATTCCCCAAATAAAGGAACTATTTATTTAATCCCCACTACTTTAGGAGACACCAATCCTCTGGAAGTGTTACCTCTTTCTGTTAAAAAAATTGTTGAACAGGTAAATTTTTACATCGTTGAAAACGAAAAGTCTGCCAGAGCTTTTATTAAAAGCATCAGCCCCGGAAAATCACAACCTAAGCTTCATATTTCCTTATTAAACAAATTTACAGACCCACTAGAAATACCTGATTTAATAGACCCCTGTTTAGAAGGCCACGATATGGGGATTTTATCTGAAGCCGGTTGTCCGGGTATAGCAGACCCCGGAGCTGAAGTCATAAAATATGCTCATGAAAAAAACCTAAGAGTAGTCCCTTTGGTGGGACCCTCCTCTATTCTGCTTGCGATGATGGCAAGTGGTTTCAATGGACAATCGTTTGCTTTTAACGGGTACCTCCCAATCGATAAAGGCCTGAGGAAAAAGGAACTAAAACGTTTGGAAAAACTTTCGCTTGAAGCAAACCAAACACAACTATTCATAGAAACTCCTTATCGTAATGATGGATTTTTGAATGATTTAACGAGCACTTTGTCTCTGCAAACTAAGGTTTGTGTAGCCTGTGACCTTACATTACCCTCAGAATTCATAAAAACAAAAACGGTGGAGGAATGGAAAAAAATAAAGGTTGATCTTCATAAAAGACCAACCTTGTTTTTATTTCATAAAGAATTTTGAGTTACCCCTTAAGTACTACTTTTGCATTTTGATTGGGCACGATATGAGAAGTGTCATATCCGGAAAACTTTCTTAAATAGTATTTCACAGAAGTTCCAAAGGCATCTTCAAATACATCAGTACCACCGCTTCTCAAAAATTTCTTGACATTTCCCGGACCAGCAAGGTGCGCAGCAGCAAGAATTCCGGACTCAGTAATAAACACACCATTGACATGTTTACCGGAATAGCGTTTTATATCTCGACGCAACACCCATTTGTTTCGGGCTGCATAGGCTTTAAAAGCCGATTCTTGAAGAATGGGGTCACTTAAAAACAACTCTGAATCATTGATACCAATCATTCGGAGCGTTGCCCGACCAAACTGGTATTTACCCATATATCCAAAATCATTAATAATTGTATAATCTCCTCGGGACTCTTTAAAAGCAAGTGCTTCTCTAAAGCCCATATAAGATTTGCCAAGCAAAGGATATTCAATAAATTCATCGTCTTCTATGAATATGTTCGATTCATCTGGAACATCATAGTAAAGGTCAAGTCCAAAAGTAGAGTAATGTGAAAAGTCAACATTGCTTTTAGACATAAATCCCCAGCTTATACTTAGTATAGCTATTGGGAAAACGATTAATAGAATTAGTCTTTTTTTCATTTTAATTTGCTTTTTTTGAAGTAATTTTCTTACCTCTAAAAATCGGGGGCAAATATACGACATTTTGTAAAAAAATGAATATCAAACTGTTAAAGATTTTTAAAAACAAAATTGTGATTTTTTAAACCTTTCTTAAGTAGCGTTTTTAAAAGGTTTAGAGCCTTGATGTAGAATTGAAATTATATGGAATTTTAAGAATAAATTAAGAAAATTAGTATGATTTTACCTTCAATTTTTAAACCTAAAAGGATAATTTACTTTAATAAGAAGTCAAAAAGTTAACGATTTACACCCTGTTTATTTATCCAGTTTATGTATTGTTGTCGGTTTCTATTATGTTGAGTAAGTGTTTTTGCAAAAAGATGATACCCGGGATTTGAAACATCTGCCACAAAATAGAAATAATCGTGCTTTTCAGGGTTTAACACGGCTTCAATGGAGGAAATATCCGGCATTGCGATGGGTCCGGGTGGAATTCCGGAATATTTATAGGTATTGTATGGAGAATCAATTTCTAAATCTTTGAACAAAACACGTTTAATAACGGTATCAAAATCTCCTGTTTGCTTTTTTATGGCATAAATCACTGTTGGGTCTGCCTGAAGTAGCATTCCCACTCTCAATCTATTGAGATAAACACCGGCTACCCGGGGTCGTTCATCAACACGCGCCGTTTCTTTTTGAACAATCGCTGCTAGATTCATTACTTGATGCGGGCTTAGCCCAAGCTTGGAGGCTTTGTCCCTTCTTTGTTCATTCCAGAATCGATTGTATTCAGTTAACATTCGGTCTCTAAAAGTTTCGGCTGACGTATTCCAGTAAAACTCATAGGTATTTGGAATGTACATGTTTAACGCATTTTCTTGAGTAAATCCATTTTGAATTAAAAAGGCTTCATCGGTCATTTTTTGAATCAAAGAACTGCTATCTGTTTCAATTTGTTGAGCGATACGACTAGCAAGGTTAACTAATCTTTCTTGGTTGTTGAATGCTATTTGAATAGGAATATTTTTACTTCGTAAACTATTTACAATATCGTTGTTGTTCATCCCCTTTTTTATCGCATACTTGCCGGGTTTTACGTTGGCAACATAGCCCTTTTTTTGAGCCACTTTGTCAAAGCTTTCTATGTTTTTTAAAAGAGGTTCTAATTGTTCTCGCACTTCTTGATAAGACATGTCGCTACTTACAAGTACAAAAGCGGTTTCATTTTCAAAACCAGTATTTGGCAAAAAAACTGTTTTATAAACGAAGTAAGAAAAAATGCCGGCCGCCACGATGCCGGCAAGAACAATAGTGAGTAATATTCGCTTGATATACATCTAAAAAAGGGCTTGAATTTATGTTTGTCAAAGTTACTATAAATAAAAAAGAACTTTATTCTAATGTGTTCTAAAAAAATGGTAAAAATATCTTTGATGAAAATATACTTAGTATCTTTGATTTTAAAGTTAAAATTATGGAAAGCATAAGCGTTTTTGATATGTTAAAAATTGGAGTGGGACCATCCAGTTCTCACACTTTGGGCCCATGGCGTGCAGCGCAGCGATGGATTGATGAATTAAAAACTGCTCAACATTTTGATCAAATAGACGAAGTTTACATTGACTTGTATGGTTCACTTTCTTTAACCGGAAAAGGACACGCAACAGACCTCGCTTCCATATTGGGACTAAGTGGTTATGATCCCGTTTCCATTCCCATAGAAACCATAGATTCTGAAATTGAGCTCGTTAAAAATAATAAGCACATTGTACTTAATGGAGAGCGCATTCTTGATTTTGAACTAGACAAGCATGTCATTTTTCATAAAAAATTTCTCGATTTTCATCCCAATGGCATCACATTTAGAGCAATTTTGAAAGATGGAAAAAAGATTTCGTCAACCTTTTACTCGATTGGCGGTGGCTTTGTAGTAAAAAAAGAGCGCAGAAATGCCAAAAAGAAAAAAGAAGCATTTGACAAATTTCCGCATCCCGTCACAAAAGCTACCGAACTTGTTGAACATTGCAACTTATACAACAAAAAAATATCTGAAATTGTAATGGATAATGAACGCTCTTTGCGTTCAGATGAAGAAATTGATAAAGGACTAAAAGCAATTTGGAATGTAATGCTGGAGTCTATGTACACCGGTTGCCATACAGAAGGCACGCTGCCGGGAGGTTTGAATGTTACCCGCCGATCTTTTAATTCTCATAAATCTTTAATTGGTGAAGCCTCCTACTCCACCCCTGAAGAATGGATCGAAGCCATAAGAAATACAGAAGTAAAATTCAGGCAAATTTTAAAATGGGTGAGTTGCTTTGCACTGGCTGTGAATGAAGTAAACGCATCTTTGGGACGTGTCGTAACTGCACCCACAAACGGAAGTGCCGGTGTGATTCCGGCGGTCATGATGTATTATATGGTTATTGAAAATCACGATGCCAATTTTGACGATGTGAAACAATTTTTATTGGTTGCAGGAGAAATTGGCAGTCTGTTTAAAAAGGGTGCGACCATTTCCGCTGCTATGGGCGGTTGCCAGGCAGAAATTGGCGTTTCATCTTCTATGGCTGCAGGTGCCTTAACAGAATTGATGGGCGGAACACCGGAGCAGGTATTGATGGCCAGCGAAATTGCCATGGAACATCATTTAGGCCTAACCTGTGACCCCATCGCCGGACTCGTGCAAATTCCTTGTATTGAACGCAATGCCATGGGAGCAATTAAAGCCATCAATGCTTGTGAAATGGCACTTGACGGAGATGCTTCAAAAGCAAAAGTGCCCTTGGATAAAGTGATTCAAACGATGTGGGAAACTGCTCAGGACATGAGCACAAAATATAAAGAAACCAGTGAGGGCGGACTCGCAGTAAGGGTTAATTTAAGTGATTGCTAATTGTAATTTGAAATCAAACTTTTAATTTTTTTATTGTTTGTGAGTTCAATCGCTTGCTTACCGAATTGGTCTTTTGCATTCAAATCGATTTTATTTTCCAGCAGGAATTGAATCACAGGTATATTTTCCTCACCAACAATTACGGCTTTGTGAAGTAGGGTTTCATTCTTATCATTTTTCACATTCAGGTTTACACTTTGGGTCTTTAAATATTGAAGCATTTTAAACCTATTTTCTGTATATGTCATCACCAAATGGTGAATGGGAGTCTCGGTATTAACCTGAGCAGTTGGAATAACTCCTTTATCTATCAAATAGTTAAACCCTTCAAGATAATCTGTCTTAATTGTAAGAATTAAATGATTTGGATCAATTTCTGCTCCATTTTCAACAAGCATCTTCAATATTTCTATTTGTCTGTAAAAAATAGCTATTTCTAATCCACTTTCGGGTTTTGTGTTGTTCTTTAATAGAGTTTCAACAACTTGCAATTGTCCCTCTCTCACAGCTGATCTCAATAGTACTTCATTTTTAATTTGTAGCTTTTGTATAATTTTTACAGCCAGATTTTCGTTATCTTGAAGAACCGCATCCATGGCGTCTTGTTCAGTTTGTCCTTGAGATGTAACAAAATCTTCAATTTCAACAGCTTCATCCTCATTTATGTTTGATTGCGCAACTTCATCTTGCTCTTCATTAATTAATGAGTTTATCTTTGGCTCTTTAGTTGTATTTTCCGAAACACTAGTGCTTTCAATAGTTTCATTAACACTCTTGTTTTCATAACCCACAATAAGTTTTTGATTTACTTTAATGGTAGTTGAAGTTAGATTATTTAATTTTTTAAGTTCAGCTATTGAAAGTTGATGGTCGTTAGCTATTTTACCTAAATAATCTCCGCTTTTTACTTGATAGATTTTTTCAGTCTTGGGCGTTTCGGGCTCAATAAATAGTTCTTCCTCAATAGACTCATTTTCTGATACTACTGAGGTAGTAGCATCATTATTTAAAAATATTTTTAATTTTTGATTTACAAAAATGGTATTTGTTTTTAAGTTGTTCCATTTTATCAAATCAGTTACAGAGGTATTGTATTGTCTGGCTATTTTACCTAAATAATCACCCTTTTTCACAACATATGTTACAATTGTATTGACAGGTTCAATAATTTGATTGTTTTCTCTGTAAACAAGTTGATTATTTTTGATTTCAACAACTTCCTTCCCTGTTAAAGCACTCACCAAAGCCAGGTCATCTAATTTAATCGCAAACTCAAGGTCATTGTTTGCCGGTTGAGCACCTTCCCTGATGAGAGCTTTTATAACATTGGGAGATCTATAAGCAACGGCTTTGAAAATCATATTGTTTTTGGGTATGGCTCCTCTTTCAAGGAAAGCGATTGCCACCTCTTCATTATAGTTTGTTGTGTCAAACAGCAAATCCAGGTCATTGGTATTTGGGCGTATCCCCAAATCAAATAATCGATTAAAAAAAACAACCGGTTGGGATGTTAGAACGGCTGCTCTTATGAGTCCGTCAACATTAATATTGGTTTTTTTATGATGTTTGTTTTCCAGAAATTCAATGTCTCCTATAGATGCTGCAGCAATAAGCTCTGAAGGCATAACATAGGTGTGTCTTGATTTTAAATTTTGGATTTCGTTTGAAACATTAACACTTTCAAGCGAATAAACAATTTCAAATTCATCACTATCGATAGTACTTAGTTGAATCTTTTTTTTAACTTTATTTCTGAGGGCTTCTTTGAAATAAATTCTATTTTCTTCTTCTCCTGAAATAACCAAGTCGGTTCGCCCCACTCCCTTTATCAATTTTTTAGATTCATCCCATACATTTGCAAATCCATCTTCAAAATTTTCATAGGGTACTATATATTCCAGCAATTTATTAACCTCAATTTTTTCATCAGTTATTAAAGTTTGCAATTCAATTTCACGGCGATCCAAAGCGTAAGTGGAGGCAATTACGGTTTGAGAGTCCGCAAAACCTCCAAAAAACAGATCCCCTTTGTAAGATGATGTGTTATCTGTTTCTTTACCTGAATTGGTTTTTAAAATTGATACCAATCGCTGTTTAAACGGAATGGCATATTTTTTAAAAAAATCTGAAGAAACGGGTTCTTGTACTTCACTTTTTAATTTTGATTCAATAAAATTAATATAGAGGTCCAGTGCTCTTCTTTTTCGATCTATCAATGTATCATTTGGAAAGTTTTCTTTAGTAAGCAACTTACTTAAGCGTTGGAATTCAATAGCAATGGGTTTAGGATTTGATTGAATAGTTTTTTGCCATTGCTCAGTCGTTGAGACATTTTCTTTTCCGCCCTTAATAAATGCCTGTTGACTTTTTATATTTAAAAAAGGGTCTGAAAAATCAAGCCCTTCTTCAACGGCCTTTACAAGCTGACTCACCTTATCTTTAAATTTTTTTTCATCATAAGGCGAAAAAAGAAATTCATCTTTATCAATTGAAAGCCGGTTTATATAATAACCTCCATAAGTAATTTGCAAGGGAAAATGTGTTCCAAAATGATGAACAAGCCCCGGAATACTTTTATCTTCAAATATTTTAGAAACTGCTTCAACAAATAAAGAATCAAGCTCAATAGCGTCTGTTGTTATGGATTCATTATATAATTCATTTTTTTGAATAGAATAAACCTGAATGGGTTTTGAACTGCTCTCTAATATCTGAGGGTTAAAAGCGCTGCTGTTTCTGCTTAAGAATAAATTTGTTGTGGTATCTGTCTTTAAAATTTGTTTTTCAAAATCAAAAGCCGAAGAAACATAATAAATCTCTTGATTTTGCTTGTCAAGTCTATGAGTGTTTTTTGACCTTATTTTATAAATAGGACGAAATTGCTTAGTTACAATGCTAGGTTCATCTATATTTAACAAATCAATTGTTCTTATATCATACCCCATAGTTAAATAGTCCAAATTCGCTTCATCTGTCACTTGGGATTGTCCAAATAAAAAAGCCGATTGAAAAACTATGAGAGAAAATAGAAAACCCTTTGTAAATAAAAACATTACTTACGCATCATATTTTAAAAATTAAAAAATTAGTGGGGGCGTGCTTTTTGGGGATATCCCCAAATTTATAACATTTTTTAAGATTTTCACAATATTTCAATTTTAATAATTTTAAGATAACAAAGCACTTGATTTAGAGTAATGAACCCTAAGTTTAAAATCAAAACTGAAAATACCCTCCCTTTTGGAAAGTAGATTACATATTTACTACCTTTACCATTCAAAATTTTCTGTATGTCAGTAGCAAAAAAAGAATACAAACGCATTACCACAAAGACGCTGGTTGATATGAAATCGCGGGGTGAGAAAATATCTATGCTTACCGCTTATGATTTTACGATGGCACAAATTGTTGATGGTGCCGGAATCGATGTGATCCTTGTGGGGGATTCTGCCTCAAATGTGATGGCGGGCCACGAAACCACACTCCCCATAACCCTGGATCAAATGATTTATCACGCTGCTTCGGTGGTGAGGGCTATTAACAGAAGCCTTGTGGTAGTTGACTTGCCTTTTGGAAGCTACCAAAGTGATGCTAAAGAAGCTTTGCGTTCTGCCATAAGAATTATGAAGGAAAGTGGCGGTCACGCCGTAAAAATGGAGGGCGGTAAAGAAATCAAAGAATCCATCAAACGCATTTTAAATGCCGGAATTCCCGTTATGGGACATTTGGGGCTAACGCCACAATCCATTTATAAATTTGGCACTTACACAGTGAGAGCCAAAGAGGATGCAGAAGCACAACAACTCAAAGAAGATGCCCTGCTTCTTGAAAAATTGGGATGTTTTGCAATTGTTCTGGAAAAAGTTCCTGCAAAACTGGCTGAAGAAGTAGCTAAAAGTGTTACGATACCCATTATCGGCATTGGTGCCGGTGGAGGTGTTGATGGTCAGGTTCTGGTGATTCACGATATGCTGGGAATGAATACAGAGTTCAGCCCCCGGTTTTTAAGACGCTATCTTGATTTACACACCCAAATGACGCAAGCACTGCAGCAGTATTCCAAAGACATAAAATCGGGTGATTTTCCCAATGAAAATGAGCAGTATTAAAAATTAGCTGTTTGAAAACAATTTCGAATAAAAACAACCTCCAAATCATTTATGAAGACAATCACTTGATTGTCATCAACAAACGAGCAGGAGATCTAGTTCAGGGTGATAAAACCGGGGACAAACCTTTAAGTGAAATTGTCAAAGAATACATCGCTGAAAAATACAACAAACCGGGAGCCGTCTATCTGGGGGTTGTTCACCGGTTAGACAGACCCACAACAGGAGTTGTTGTTTTTGCAAAAACATCTAAAGCCCTTGAACGGCTCAACAAAATGTTTAAGGAAAGAGAAACTCAAAAAACCTATTGGGCTCTTGTCAAAAACGCACCTCCCAAAGAACAGGATACCCTTACTCATTTTCTGAAAAGAAATCCAAAACAAAACAAATCTTATGCCTATGACAAGGAAATCCCTGAAAGTAAAAAAGCTGTTTTAGAATATAAAATGATCCAAAAACTAGACAATTACTACTTGCTTGAAATAGAATTACACACCGGCAGACATCATCAAATAAGAAGCCAGCTTGCAGCGATTGGCTGCCCCATTAAAGGAGATTTAAAATATGGTTTTGACAGAAGCAACCCCGATGGAAGCATACATCTACACGCAAGAAAGCTGGAATTTATTCATCCTGTAAAAAAGGAAGAGCTTGAGTTTACCGCACCCACTCCGGAAGATCGACTTTGGGAATCTGTTATTTAAACATCCACAAAGTTATTTTTTATGGCATACAACACAAGTCCCACTCTGTTTTTAATATTGAGTTTTGAGAATAATTCTTGTCTGTAGCCATCAATTGTTTTGGGGCTGAGACACATAATGTCTGCTATTTCTTTATAGGTCTTTTCTGTACAAGCCAGTTTTAAAAAAGTGATCTCGTTTTCTTTTAAGAGTGATTTTTGGTCTGGTTTGCCTTTACCTTGAACGATATCCAGTAAAATTTCGTTAATTTTTTCAGTGTAATAAAAACCTTTTTCAAGCACTTCCGTGAGCGCGTATTTTAAATTTTCGGGGTCAATATCTTTTAAAAGATACCCTTTAGCTCCAGATCTGATCATTTTTAAAATCTGCTCTTCATCATCCTCCATAGAGAGCACCAGCACTTTGATATCTGGATGTGTTTCAGAAAGCCAAGAAATAGTTTCAAGACCATTCATTACAGGCATGTTGACATCTAATAAAATGACATCGGGTTTGGGCTTGTTTAATTCAAAATGCTCTTGTAGCTCTGCGCCATTACCGGCTTTGTATAGCACTTTAAACCCACCAAAAGTGTGTATGAGTTTTTCAAGCGAACTGGCAAAAAGCAAATGATCATCGACAATTACAATTTTATGTTCATTAACAACACTCATTTTGACAGCTTGTAGGTTAAAATTAATTGGGTACCTTCTCCAATTACAGAAGTATGAGAAAAATCTGCATTTAAGAGTTGAGCTCTGTTTTTCATATTTTGAAGCCCGGAGCTTTCGGTTTTTTGTGAGGTGTCAAAACCTTTACCATTATCACTAATGGAAAGATAAAGAAAATCTTGTGTATAATTAAGAAACACACCTATTTTTTTTGCTTTTGCATACTTAATGGTGTTTGACAAAAACTCTTGAATGATTCTAAAAAGGATAATTTCATCAGTGTGTTTTATTTCTTTCGGTTTTCCTGAAATTTCAAATGAGGTTTTGGCATATTTCAGTCGTTCAATACGCTCCATTTCTATTTCTATGGATCTTATTAACCCATTATTTTTAATGACCTCACTGTTTAGTGTTTTTGAAAGTGATCGCACTTCCTGAACCGTGGTTTGTACAAGAGATTTAGTTTCCTTAAGGTGTTCTGTAAAGTTTTCGCCACTCTTACCGCTCATCATATTCAATTGCAGGTTAACAACAGATAATAATTGACCAATATTATCGTGCAATTCCCAGGCTACATTTTTGAGTGTTTGTTCTTGTATTTCGACTTTTGTTTTAGCAATTTCGTTTTTGTAACGAACTTCCATCATCAATTTTTCATTTAAAATTTTATTCTTACGCTTTTGAAATACCAAGAAAAAAACCAATACAAAAACGATTACAATAAAAATAACCGATATGAAATAAATTATTAATAAGACTTCTTCTTCCAAAAGCATAAAATAAATCCTAATGTTAGTGTTGAATATAAAAATAGATTAATATAAAGAAAAATGCTAGCCCTTAAATTTACAAAAGACTCATTTATATCAATATCGTAATATTTAAAGTAAATGTTTAAGGGAGTTGTACTTATTAAAAAAAACAGATAACCGATTGCAACATAAAAAGGAAAGTGAGTTCTTAAGTTTATTATTTTATCACTTTTAAGTAAATTAAGAAAAAATATAAATATGGTTATAAAAAGTAAAAGCAATTGGGGTATAATCAATATTGGTATAGTAGGAACTTGTAATGTATCAATATCAAAAAGTAATGTACAAGAAAAAACTATATAACCTAAAGTAAAAAACTGTATAGCTAATCTTTCTCTTTGATTTTTTATGAAATTTAAAAAATAAAAAATAAATATGATGGTTGTTAGAAACTTTGAAATATTGTATGCCCAATCAGCATTCTGAAAAAAAGTATCTTCTAAAAGCCCAAAGTATTCATATTTAGTTTCTTTTGAAAACCCAACTATTAAACCATAGCTTTCAACAAGAATTACTAACCACAAATAGAAAACTACCCAGGCATGCGGCATTTTTATTTTGTTTTTAAAAAACAAATACGTTCCTACTGTAGCTGCAATAAATTCAATGATATAAATTGGCAGAATGTATTTATAAAAAAAATCCAAGTGTTAATAGCTTTTTGGTGGCCATCCCTGTCCTCCCTCATTAAGTGCTTCTATAGAGTAATTATTATCTGAGTTTTTATCATCACTCACAGTTGGTGCTAAAAATACTGTTGCTTTATTAGATTTAGCATCGTTATAGGCACTAAAATAAATTCGAATACCGGGGTTTGTAATTCCTTGCTTTTTTGATTCTTCTTTTACATAATTTAAAAACTCTTCAAGCTCTTCAACACTGTAAAAAACTTCACGGGCATCTGTATATCCAAGTGTTCTGTCTATTTCAGGCTGACGGGTAGCTACCCAATTGTCTTGTAATGCTCTTGCAGCATCTACCGAAATGCATTTTGATGGTTTTGACATAGTGAATGATTTTATTTAGTTTTAACCAAAACTAATCATTTGAAACAAACCAATAACAACCCTTATTAAAAAAAAGGGAAAATCCTGATTAAAAACAGGAAAAAACTGAATTAAAAAAAATTAAAGCAGTTTAAATTTCACTGTTTCGCCTGCTTGCTTCTGGGACAAATGATTGATAGCATCCGGTGATAATTGAAAAATTCTTGCATACCCACCGGTAGCTTGTGCATCTCTCATCAAAACCACCAAAGTGCCCGAAGGGGTTAATTGAACCGTCCCGGGTTGAACCGGAGCTGTAATGATTTCTTTTACCCCCTTTGAAACACCTCTATCAAATAGCGTTGCCATTCGATTGCTTTGAGGTTTTATCTTGAAATTTGTCTTAAACAGTTCCTGCTTTAATTCTTCACTCAGTAATTTAAATTCAGGGCCTTTTGAAACTTTTATCATGCTGCTTTTGTAAGAGTCAAAACCCAAAGTGGGTTTGTTTAACTCGTTGTTTGTTGACAACTCACTTTTCAGTTTTAAAAGACTTCCTTTTTCGATTTTTGGAATATTTAAATCAGGATAATAACTGCAACTTCCCAAAACACTTACCACATCAAACCCACCTGAAACGGCCAGATAACCCCGCATACTTCCGTCCAAAGAACCCACTTTTAATTGTTGCCCTTTTTGAAGGAGTACTTTTTGATTTGCCGGAAGAGGTTGATTGTCAAAAAGCGATTGTAAACCCATCCCGCAAACAGCGACCTCAACATCTTCCAAAACCTCCAATTGTGGTCCAATGATAGCAAATTCAATAACAACAGCATCACTTTGATTCTCAAAAAGTGAGTTCGCAAAACCGGCCAGATTTTGATCCATAGCTCCGCTGAGGGGCACTCCCCTATCTCTATACCCAAATCTCCCCAAATCCTGATAAGTAGTCTGCAAACCCGGCTGTAAAACCTTAAACATCCCGCACCTCCATTCTTCCTTTATAGGTTTTATTTGCTACCTCTTTGCTAATTTCATCAAACCGCTTACGCGAAATGGATTCAAACTGCACAACATCTCCGGGCGCTATCAAACAAGGGTTAGACTGTGAAACATCAAAAAATATCAACGGACTGCGACCTATAATGTTCCACCCGCCGGGAGAATCAATTGTGTAGACTCCCGTTTGAGACCCAGCGATACCCACAGAGCCATTCACAACCTTTTGTCTGGGAGTTGCTTTTCGCGGAAACGCAATTTCAGCATCAAGCCCACCCAAATAAGGAAAACCGGGTAAAAAACCCAAAAAATAAACGGTGTACTTGTTTGCCGAATGTTTTAAAATTATATCGTCGATAGAAAGTTTTAGTGTTTCAGCCATTTCAGCTAAATCCCATCCAAATTCCAAATCATAACACACCGGTATTTGAATTATTTTTTGCTTTTTCGGAATCGTATCTGAAAACACAATTTCTGATTTTAATTCAGAGATAAATGCATCAGGAGTTGTTTGATCATTTAAATAAACTGCTAAAGAACAATAAGCCGGGACCGTTTCTACAAGTACCGATTGATAGTTAGAGTCAATGATTTTCTTATACCCCATCACTTTCTTATGAGTGGACAATGAAATATCATCAGGCCATTCCAGTAAAACAGCTTGCTTACCAAAGGGTTTTATGACAGGAAAATTATTCAATTTCTATAGAATGTTTTTTTAAATGCTGATGTAAGTATTTCAAAATAGGTACTGAATTTGGATTGTCACCGTGGATGCAAAAGGTTTCAGCGTGGATTGGTATTTTCTTTCCCGAAAGCGTGCTAACCTTTTTTGATGTAACCATTTCAACCAGTTGTTTTAGGCATTTTTCAGGAGTTTCTAAAAGAGCATCAGGATGGGCTCTGGAAACCAAAAACCCTTCGTCAGTATAACTTCGGTCAATAAAGGCTTCTGGCTTTGTGGTTACTTTTTCTTTCGCTAAAGCGAAAAAAACAGAATTTTCCGGAAGGTAAACAGTGGTTTCCGGGTTTACATCAAGAACCGATTGAATAACGATGCCGGCCACAATTTTATCAATTGCAGCAAGATTATATAAGGCACCGTGGAGTTTGATGTGATTCACTTTTACACCTTCATAGTCACAAATGCCAAAAAAGGTTTGCAATTGGTTCACCAGACTTTTGTGCAAATCTTCGGGTTGTATTTCAATAATTTTTCTTCCAAAGTTCTCGGTATCCGGAAAAGAAGGATGCGCGCCCACTTTCACGCCGTTCTTTTTTGCCAGTTTAAGGGACTTTCTTATGGTGTTTTCATCTCCATAATGACCACCACAAGCAATACTACAGGATGAAATGAAAGGCATGATGGCTTCGTCATAAGGAAATCCTTCACCCAAATCTGCATTGATGTCTATGATGTACTTCATTCTAAAATAAATTCCATTGAAACACCCTGTCTAAACTTCTAAAACTTAAAACCAAAGTCGTCAAAACGATTAAAACTCCTAAAACATTCTGAAAAACCGAGTTTTTATAATTCCCCAGTAGTTCTTTTTTATTCATCACCCAGAGTAAAAACCCTGCAACAACCGGCAATAAAACACCATTTGCTACTTGAGCAAAAGTGATGATTTCAATGGGTCTTAATCCCAGTGATGAAATAAATATTCCTAAAAGGAGAATAAACATCCATACCATCCTGAATTTTTTTGATTTCATTCCGCCCTTCCAGTTGAAACACTCTTTGGAGACATAAGCGGCTGCTAAAGGTGCTGTAATGGCAGAACTGATTCCGGCGGCAAACAAACCTATGCTCAGAAAGTATGTGGCAAACTCACCATATAGCGGCTGCAAGCCTTTTGCCAAATCTGCAGCATTTTCAACTTCTGAACCTTGTATGGCCGCTCCACAGATAATAATTCCCATAGATACAATTCCACCGAGTATGATGGCTACAAAACTATCTGTTTGAGCGATTTTTAGTTCTTTGACACTGCTCCACTTTTCCCTCACCAGGGCAGCGTGTAAAAACAAATTATAAGGAACCACAGTGGTTCCCACTAAAGCGATAATGGTAAGGAATCCCTCATCTGGAATTTTGGGAATAAATAAACTCTTTAAAAGTAAAAGTATGTCGGGTTTGGTAAGGATAGCAGCTATCAAAAATGAAACACTCATTAAAATTACCAAACTCACCAAAGCACGTTCAATGATTTTATATTTTCCAATAAAAAGCAACAAAAAAGCGATGAACCCAATTAGAATACTCAAATAATTAACTTCAAGATTTAAAATTGAATAGGATGTTTTCTCAATAAAAGTTTCCAAACCCAGCACTCCCCCACTGATGTTTCCGGCTTCATAAGCACCGTTTCCAATAACGATGGCACTGAGGATTAAAACAATTCCCATTATCTTCAATGCCGGAATTTTAATTTGATTTTTGACTGTTTCGGCCAGACCTTTTCCGTGAACGAGCCCGAGACGTACCGTCATTTCCTGAAGTACCAATGTGGCTATAATAGAGAGTCCCATTGCCCATAGGAGTGTAAAACCAAATTCCACACCCGCTAAAGTACAGACAGTAACCGTTCCCGGCCCAATGAATGCAGCTGCAACAAGGGGTCCCGGACCTATTTTATTGAAAAACTTCATCCTATAGTTGTAAAAGTGCGTAAATGGCAAAACTTCCCAGCCAGTGTCCACCTTCATAACTGTCATCAACCAGGTTGGGCAGGGAATAATTCATATGATCGTGTGCCACGTTTTTTAAGTGTGCATAATCTTCATATTCATTGGCCAAAGCATACAAACTCCAGGCTCTACTGAAGTTTAAACCGTCCAGATGTACCAATTTGCCGTCCTCGCGATCACTCACTTTGCCCACTTCCAGGGTGTAGCTTTTATCTTTTAGCTGAGGCATAAAGGCATCCAGCCAGGGAAGAAATTCGTCTTTGTCTAAAACGCGTCTCATAATATTTATTTCTTCAAAACAAGGCGAAAGAAAATCAAAACCGCTGGGTTCCCAGTTGATGGGGCAATTTTGATCATTGCCATAAAATTCTTTTGCACGGGATTTGATCAAATCACGCAGTTCGTTATCACCGGTAGTAACTGCATAATCATAAGCAAAGGTGAGTCCAAAAGCCGTGTTTGTATGCTCACCCACCCTGATGGGATATACCAATTTTGGTAAAAATTCTTTGTAGCGTTCTACAAACAAATCGGCTAGAGGTTGCACGTTTTGAGAGAGTTCTTGTCCCAGAGGGTCCTCCCAGGTGTAAAGTTCTTCTGCGAGTTTTAAAAACCAGTTCCAGCCATAAGTGCGCTCAAAAGAGGCGTTGACACTGCGTTCAAAAAACGCAGTTTCAGCAAGCATATTTTCTTTTGTAAGGGTGTTTTTTAGTATTTCTTTTACGCGACGTGTTTCCTCAAGTTCAGGAAAATTTTTGACCAGGTTAATCATCGACCAGTAGCCGTGCACGGCACTATGCCAATCAAAACAGCCATAAAACACGGGGAAATGTTCTTTGGGAGGTTTCAGATCGTTTTCAGATTCTAAAACAGTACCGGGTTTGTAAGGATATTGCTGATCAAAACATTTTAAAGGTAGTTTTAGGAGGTTTGCAGCTTCTGCCTGGTTGAATTCAGGAACAGTGCTTGCCTTTATTTCTGAGGAAACTTCAGAAGTAGTTTCTTCTTGTTTTTGTTCTTTTTCGGCGCAAGCCATAAAGCTAAAGACCAGAAAAAGCAGCATTTGTTTTTTTATCATCGATTTCAATTTTTTAATTTAACTCATTTAAACTTTTTTGATTGAAGCGAAAATGAGCTATTTTGTGCTCGTTTGAAGGCTTTTTTGAGTTGCATCCGCCTCAGGCGGATGGAATGAAAAAAAGTCAAAAAGTGTGCAAATGAGTCATTTTTTAGCCAATTAAAAAAAGTTTAAATGAGTTATTCGTATTTTAGCTAAAGCTAAGCAAAAGAATGCGAATCTAAAAACAGAAAAGGTGTATCAAATTCCTGAACTTCTAAAAAGCCAACACGACTTTTTCCAATCCGGAAAAACAAAAGATGTTGACTTCAGAAAACAGCTGTTAAAAAAGTTGCTGCAAACAATTCAAAGGAAAGAGAATACCATTTGTGATGCACTATATAAAGATTTTAAAAAGCCAACCTTTGAAAGTGTTGCCACAGAGACGGCCATCATCATCAAAGAGCTTAAACTGGCCATCAAAAATATCTCACATTGGTCAAAACCTAAGCGGGTGCCGGCTTCCCTCTTAAATTTTCCTTCCAGGGATTATATTTACTCTCAACCTTATGGTACCGCTCTGATCATCGCTCCCTGGAATTATCCTTTTCAATTGGTAATTTCACCTTTGATAGGCGCCATTGCTGCCGGAAACACAGCTGTTGTTAAGCCAAGCGAACACGCGCCTCATACTGCAAATATCCTTGAAGAAATTATTAACAGTGTTTTTCAAAAGAATCACGTAGCAATCATTCAGGGAGGTGTGGACGTTTCTCAGGAATTGCTTTATCACAAATGGGATTATGTGTTTTTTACCGGAAGTGTTCCGGTTGGCCGCATTGTTGCGAGAGCTATTGCGGAACACCTCACGCCCTCAACGCTGGAACTTGGAGGTAAAAACCCTACCATTGTGGATGAAACTGCAAAAGTGAAACTTGCCGCAAAACGCATCGTTTTTGGCAAATTCATCAATGCAGGGCAAACCTGTATAGCACCGGATTATGTGCTGGTGCACGAAAAAAATAAAACGACATTTATCACCGCTCTAAAAACTGAAATAAGACGCTTTTATGGCAACAACCCAAAGTCCTCAAAAGACTTTGCCCGCATTATTAATCAAAAGCAGTACAAGAGATTGCTTTCATTGATAGATCAGGAGAAAGTGGTGATTGGCGGCGAAATGGATCCTGAAGACAATTATATTTCACCCACAGTGATTCTTAATCCTTCTTTGAACAGTAAAATTATGCAGGATGAAATTTTTGGTCCGCTTTTACCGGTTTTGGTGTATCAATCTGAAAAGGACATCGATTTGATTTTGAAAAAGTTTCCCAATCCGTTATCGGTTTATATTTTTAGTACCCGGAAAAAATTTGCTGAAAAATTGATTCAAAAATATTCTTTTGGCGGTGGAACGATTAACGATACTCTAGTACATTTTATAAATGACAAGCTTCCTTTTGGAGGGGTTGGAAACAGTGGTTTAGGGGCTTATCATGGCAAACATTCCTTTGATACCTTTACACATAAAAAATCCATCACAAAACGAGCCAACTGGCTGGATATTCCGTTGAGGTATGCACCCTATAAGGGGAAAATAAAGTGGCTTAAGAGATTTTTTTGAGTATTATTTCACAACTATAATTCTCAGTTGAATACTAAAGGTTCTGTCTGATGTAATTTGATAAATAGTGGCTGGGTGTGGGGTGCTGGGTGCTGGGTGTCTATAAATTGGAAGATTTTAAAAATCTACTAACATATTTATACAACCAAAAAATAGTTAAAAAAATGGTTCATTCATACGTACTTGAAAATACCTATTATATCTAAAAAACAGAAGACTTCCAGCACCCAACATCCAACCAATTAATGCAAGGGGTTAATTAAATTAAAAAATTGAAATCCTTTAAAGAATTGTACTACTATTTTATTTAGCCGCCTTTCTTTTTACCAAAGAATACAAATCTTTTCTTCTGTCTTTCAAGTTTCTCACACTTCCAAAGTTGTGTAATTCTTTTAAAAGGTCCATATCGACATCTGCAATGAGCGTGCTCTCTGTGTTTGGGGTGGCTTCTGCTTTGATCCCGTTTACCGGAAATGCAAAATCTGAGGGTGTAAATACAGCACTCTGCGCATACTGAATATCCATATTATTGACCTTGGGTAAATTGCCCACATTCCCGGCAATGGCGACATAACACTCATTTTCAATAGCGCGTGCTTTGGCGCAGTTGCGCACCCGCTCATACCCATTTTGGGTATCTGTCATAAAGGGTACAAATAAAATATTCATCCCCTCGTCTGCGAGTAGTCTTGGGACTTCGGGAAATTCTACATCATAACAAATGAGCACGCCTATTTTACCACAGTCTGTATCAATTGCTTTAATTTTGTTACCTCCTTTAATACCCCATGCTGATTCTTCAGCGGGCGTAATGTGGAGTTTTTCATAGCGTTCATAGCTACCATCTCTTCGGCATACAAAGCCCACATTGTATAAATGCCCGTCTTCTTTTAAAGGCATACTGCCGGTGATGATATTGATATTATATGAAATGGCCATTTCTCTAAATTTTTCGAGTAAAGGCTCTGTATATTCTGATAATTTTCTAATGGCTTCAGATTCTTTAAGGTTATTGAAATCTGCCATTAAGGGCGCATTGAAAAACTCGGGAAACAGTACAAAATCACTTTGATAGTCTGAAATAGCATCTACAAAAAATTCTATTTGGTTTACCACGGCATCAAAATCTCTGAACAACCGCATTTGCCATTGTACAAGCCCAAGTCTCACCACTTTCTTTTCAGAATCTAAAATTTTGTCTGATTTCACATAATAGATATTATTCCATTCCATCAAGACAGCATAGTCCATAGATTCTTTATCTCCATCAAGGTATCCTTTTAGGACTTTTCTAACGTGAAAATCATTGGCCAATTGAAAAAGTAAAACCGGGTCCTCAACTTCTTTGCGTTTAACCTTATCTATATATTGTTTTGGCGTAAGCTCTTTAGCATACTTGCTGTAGTTTGGAATTCTTCCCCCAAAAACAATGGAACGCAAATTGAGTTGCTCACAGAGTTCTTTTCTGGCTTCATACAATCTTCTTCCCAGTCGTAGTCCTCTAAATTCAGGATGGATAAACACATCAATTCCATATAAAACATCACCGTTTTCAGAGTGGGTATTGAAGGTGAAATTACCGGTAATTTGAGTATAAGAATGGTCATCTTCATATTTTGAAGAGTCGACGATAATACTCAAAGCACAGCCCACTATGCGGTCATCAATTTCGATACAGAGTTGACCTTGCGGAAATTTTTTAAGTAAGGTTTTAATTTCCTTTTCTGTCCAATAATCTTCGGGCATAGCATTATAGGACTCAATCATCGATTTTTTCAATTCGATATAGTCTGAGACTAAAAGGTTTCTTAATTCTATTTTTGGTGACTGGTCTAAAATTTCCATATATATTTTTAAGTGTAGACTAAATATAATCTAAAATGTGAATTGTAAAATTTTTTAATAGCAATTTAACGCTTATCCAAACCAGCCATCGCGATCGAGGCTGCGATATTGAATGGCTTCAGAAATGTGATTCCCCACAATAGATTCACTTCCTTCAAGGTCAGCGATGGTGCGAGCTACCTTTAATATTCGGTCATAAGCTCTCGCTGAAAGGTTTAAGCGTTCCATAGCCACTTTTAATTGTGCTAACGAAGCCTCATCCAGTTTACAAAACTCCCTGATTTGCTTGACGCCCATTTGTGCATTGTAGTGAATGTTATCTATATCCTGAAAGCGTTTTGTTTGGACGTCTCTCGCTGCAGCAACCCGCTCTCTTATCACAACACTACTTTCACCTTTTCGTTCTTCACTTAGCTTCTCAAAAGGAACGGGGTTTACTTCAATATGTATATCAATGCGGTCGAGTAAAGGTCCTGAGATTTTACTCAGGTAGCGTTGCATTTCAGCAGGTGAGGATGTAACAGGTGCATCAGGGTCATTAAAATACCCACCCGGACTTGGGTTCATACTTGCTACCAACATAAAGCTGCTGGGATAGGTGACTGTAAATTTTGCTCTCGAAATGGTGACTTCTCTGTCTTCCAAAGGTTGTCTCATCACTTCGAGAACGCCTCTTTTAAACTCAGGGAGTTCGTCGAGAAAGAGGACTCCATTGTGAGAAAGGGATATTTCACCAGGTTGAGGATAGGCTCCACCGCCAACAAGCGCTACATCACTAATTGTGTGGTGCGGACTTCTAAACGGTCGTTGTGTCATGATTCCTGATTGCTCCTTGGTGCGACCTGCCACGCTGTGAATTTTAGTGGTTTCCAGCGCTTCATCTAGCGTCATGGGCGGTAAGATTGACGGCAAACGCTTTGCGAGCATCGTTTTACCTGAGCCCGGGGGACCAATTAGTATGATGTTATGACCCCCTGCCGCAGCAATTTCCATACAACGTTTAATGGACTCTTGCCCTTTGACATCTGAAAAATCAAACTCGGGATGATTTAGGTGTTCATAAAATTCTGCTTTTATATCGACAATGGTTTGTTCTAAAGGGCTGTCTTTATCAAAAAAATCAATCACTTCAGAAATTGAATCCACGCCATAGACTTCCAGGCCTTCAACAATAGCAGCTTCTTTGGCATTTTGTTTTGGAAGTATGAAACCCTTGAAACCTTCTTCTCTGGCTTTAAAAGCGATGGGCAATGCTCCTCTTATGGATTGCAAATTCCCATCAAGTGAGAGTTCACCCATAATGATATAGTCTTCAGGGTTATTTTTTAACTGAATCTGTTCTGTCGCAGCGAGAATGCCAATTGCGAGCGGTAAATCATAGGCAGAACCTTCTTTTCTTAAATCGGCCGGAGCCATATTCAAGGTGATTTTTTTTCCTGGAATTTTGTATCCGTTGTTTTGAAGGGCAGCTGCTATTCTGTGATTGCTTTCGCGTATAGCGTTATCAGGAAGACCTACAAGGTGGTAACCCACTCCTTTACCTGCTACATTAACTTCTATGGTGATTGTAGTAGCCTCAACTCCAAAAAAAGCACTCCCATAAACTTTTGCAAGCATAAAAATAATTTTAATAATTAAGTTAAACGATTAAAGAGGTCTCCATAAAAAAACCTCCTCAAATGAATGGGGAGGTTTAAAAATACTAAAAAAAGTTGATTTTATCTTTTTATAAACTTGTAAACTTTTGACGCGTTGTTTATGGTCACACGTATGAAGTAAGTTCCTGTTTTTAGATTGCTGATATCAAGTTTCGTTGAATTAGCATTCACTTCATAAGTTCCCATTGTCTGTCCTAGCAAGTTAATGATTTCAATGTTAGAAATTTGAGTAAGTGCTTGAACATTGAGTTCGTTATTTGCAGGGTTAGGGAAAATAGATGCTTGCACAAAATCATTTGACGGAGTGCCAAGGGTTACGTCAGTCACTTCATATCCTGATAGAATAACAGAAACGGCTTGTTCACCTCCATCCAGTGTGCCTTTGTGTGAAACTCTTATTAAATAGTCTCCAGCAGGATTGTCTATTTCAACTTTTTCGATATTATCCACAACATTATCACCTCTTGAGGCAGGGGTATTGTAAGTTGCAGAAACTGAATGATCAAACTCAATAATCCAAGGCATATTCACATCATTATTTTCATCAATGACTCTTAGATCTAAGTCATTTACAAGCATTGGAGTTGTATCATCTACAGTCTGACCGGCAGTTACATTTCCTTGTTTATCTAACCAAGTGATTGAAGCAACCAATCGTTCCCCGGAAACAGCATTTCCTGTAATTTCAATACTTTGTCCATTTTGTATAGTCAATTCTAAAATGTGAGCATTTGTTCCATCATTAGAAATAATCTCAGCAGCTTTTTCAGTATTGATGAGTCCCCAACCAAAACGAAAATCAGGACCGGGAGCTACTCCAGCTTCATCTGCAGTATGAAGTACAAGACCTCTTAAAGTTGATGACCTCATAAATTCAGCATTCAGTTCGTTGTAATGCTGTTGTAGTAAAAGAAGTACGCCGGCCACGCTTGGTGCTGCCATTGAAGTACCTGAAAAATTTGCATAACTGGCATTACTTGTTGCAGTAGATGAAAAAGTATTGACTCCTTTTGCAGAGATATCAGGTTTAATTCTTCCATCATCAGAGGGGCCCCAGCTACTAAAGCTTGACATATTGACACTAGTTGAATTCACATAGTTTAACACTTGAAAGGTTGCAGCTACGGAAAGACTGTTTTTTGAGACCGTTTGATTGGTTAAAATATCATATCCACCGTCTGCCTGGTTATTGTGAGCTGTATTTCTCGCATTACCGGCGGCCCATACTGGCAAATAATAAGGAGCACCAAATTGTATTTGATCCCAAAGTCTTGAAGAACCTGTATATTTTCCTAAAAGATAAACCGGTAGTGCCGCACCGGATCCACCGTCTGGTGGAACACCATAAGAGTGATTTGAAACTAATAAGCCAACATCACTAATTGCTGCAAGAACTTCTGCAGCATCACTTCCTACTCTAAATGAATAATTTATAGATTCTGCCATTGGTGCCATCCCTTTACCATTTCCTGATTGAAATGCTTCAGACCCAATTACTGTACCTGTTACGTGAGTAGCATGAGAGCTTAACTGGGTTTCACTGTCAATGTGATCAGCTCTTCCTTCTAAAAGTTGATGACCTTCTCTTACAAGACCACCGTCCCATACTCCAACGAGCATATTTTCACCATTCAAATCTAAACCAGCACTCCCGCCGGTATAAACTCTGTCTGCTCTCGCTGTGATTCCGGCAGTTCTGTTCATTGTTTCATAATATATGGGCTGACCATCAATTACATCAATTAGAAATCCAACACCGGCTTCTTCAAACTCATAGGTTTCCAACCATCCATTGACGGTTGCTTGTTCTAGTGCTCGTTGTCTCTGATTTTCATAATCTGACTCGACTTGAACACGAAGCTGGTTTAAGTAGTTCAAATCATAGTTTGATTTGATTTGTTCACGCTCTTGGGGCGTTTGGGCAAATGTATTTAAGGAAAATACAACTGCTAAGAAGCATAATATGCTTTTTGTAAAAAATCTCATAGTTTAAAAATTAAGTGAATAACAATTTTTTTTGCTAATTTAATAAATTTAAATTAATTACAATCTTAGGTCTCGGTAATTATAAAAATTGTAACAAAAAATAGTTGATTTTTATAATACTTTTCTATTTAAAATACGTGTAAATACTTATTGAAATGACAGCTAAATTGAAGTATATTTGACACTGTTATTTAGTAAAAAGGTTAAGCTAATCAAAGTTAAATTATTGTGGGGATGATGATTTAATCTAAGGTTTAGCCATAAAATTAAGATTTTTTACTAAGCTTAGACTAAGCGTAATAGATTTATTCTATTGCGCTTTTTTAATTTCAGACCATCGTTCCAATCCACAGTTTAAAAATCCTTTGTAACCTACTTTATCCGGCATATAAGCAACCGGTCTGTTGAGTATTTTTCCATCCGGGGAAGCCAAGACATAATAGGGTTGTGAGTTTTTATTAAAATGAATCGCTTGAAAGTCGGCCCATTTGTTACCCACATTGCGCATTTGTCTTCCGCTTAAAGCGGAAGTATAAGGCTCATCAAGCGGTGCTCTTTCATCCACATACAAGGAGATTAAAACATACTCATTATTAATCAAATTATAGATTTCAGAGTCGCTCCACACCTGGTCTTCCATTCTTCGGCAGTTTACACAGCCATGCCCTGTAAAATCAATCATAACCGGTTTGTTGACTTTTTTTGCGTACGCCATTCCTTTTTCAAAATCTTTGTAACAATTCAAATTCAGTGGACATGAATTTGGAAAAATATAACTATGCCCTGCCGGTGGTGCTAAACCGCTCAGCAAATTAGGGGTACTAAAACTTTGTGACTGTTCACTCACTCTAAATCCTAAAGAAAAATAGATTATAAGTCCCAGCATTGATATGGAAAGAAGGGCTCGTGTGACCGTAAGTTTTTTAAACGGAGAGTCCAACGGAAACTTCAAATACCCCAGATAATAGAGCAATAATCCCAATGCACACAGGATCCACAAACCAAGGAAGAGTTCATACGGCAGGATTTTCCATCCCATTGTTAAATCGGCTATTGAAAGAAACTTAAGAGCCAATGCTATTTCAATAAACCCAAGGGTCACTTTAATGCTATTCATCCAACCACCTGATTTGGGGAGTGAACTCAACCATCCAGGGAATGCTGCAAAAAGTGCAAATGGAAGTGCCAATGCCAATGAGAACCCAAACATTCCAACTAGGGGACCCACAGGGATTCTTCCTAAAATCGTAGGACCTCCACCCACAGCCGTTTCAACTAAAAGGGTTCCAATGATGGGACCGGTGCAAGAGAACGATACCAAAGAAAGCGTAAATGCCATAAAGAAAATACCTGCAAGACCGCCCTGGTCTGAAGCTTTATCTGTTTGACTAATCCATTTACTGGGAAGTGTGATTTCAAAATAACCAAAAAAGGAAATGGCAAATACAATAAACAATACCGCAAAACCAATATTAAACCAGGCGTTTGTTGAAAGAAGGTTCAAGGCATCTGCACCAAATAAACCGGTAATCAACAAGCCTAAAATAACATAAATAACAATGATGGATAACCCATAGATTACGGCATTTCTTAAACCTTTTGCTTTACTGGTACTACTTTTAGTAAAGAAACTCACCGTAAGAGGAATCATTGGAAACACACAAGGGGTGAGTAATGCAATAAGCCCACCCAAAAAGCCGGCAATAAATACCCACCAAAAATTACTTGTATTTTCTTCTTCCTGTGAGATACCGGAACAATCTGTATTGGCTTCTGTATAATCAAATTCAAAATAAACAGGAGTTCCCTCACCGGTAATTTTATCTGAAGAAGATTTTAAACCCCCGCCTTCAAAAACAAATTCGCCAGTTTCCGGATTGAAACTAAAATCCAGTCCCGTGGGTGGTAAACACTTTTCATCATCACACGCCATAAATTCCAAAAAGCCCGAAATTGGTTTGCTTTTATCAAGCACTTTTACTGAAATTTCAAAACGTCCATCTTCTCTAAGTTTGATGGTTTCCATTTCAAACAGTTTGTCAAAACCGGAAACGATATTGGAACCACTTTCGCTAATTTCTTTAAAAATATCAAAGCCGGACTCATCATCAAAAACGACTTCTGTGGGAAGTGGCCCCAGTAAATCAGGGTCCATTTTGTGAGAATAAATGGACCAGCCTTCATCAATAGCGGCATCAAAAACAAAGGTGTAAACATCTTCATTTATGGTGACCAGTTGACCTTTCCAAGTTACGGGATTGATAAATTCTTCGGTCTCAAACGCAACATCCTGAGCCGAATCTATCGCTTCCTCTAAAGGCTCTTCATCTAATTGAAATACAAATTCCAATAACTCCGGTGCCAGACATTTTTCGTCATCACACACCATATAATAAACCTCTGCACTAATTTGTTGCAATGAAGGGTTTGTGACTTTTATTTTTTGACTAAATAGAACTTCTCCTTCAAATTTTTTGATGTCCATTTTAAAAATGGGATCAAACATGGGAGCTTTATCGGGTTCTTGTGTAGTACCAACCAATTCAAAATCACCAGTTTCAAAACCGGGATATGAAAATTCAGTGGGAATGGGGCCTTCATCACCGGATCCCTCTTGAGAATAGAGATACCAGCCGGCATCTAAAGTAGCTTTGAAAATCAGGGTGTAATTCTCAGAATCGGTTTTTTCTATTGTTGTTTCCCATTCAATGGGGTTGAGAATTTGACTTTGTGCCAGGTATGATGAACACAAAAGAAGAAGGGCTAAAAAGAATCTACTCATTATTGAAGCTGATTTTTAAAATACTATTGGTTTTTGGTGTCACTTTAAATCGGTCATCGGCTCTTAAACCCATTACCCAAACAATCTCTTCACCACTTAAAAGTATCCAGATTTTTTTCTTAGCTAGCAAAGATAACTTTTCATCTTTAAAAAACTTGCTTAATTTCTTTTTTCCGGTCATACCAAAAGGGTGAAATATATCTGCTTCCTTCCATTTTCTTACTTTCAAAGGAAATTTTAAAAGATCCAAATCTACAAAAATAGCCTCATTTGAAACTTTCTCAAGTTTTTTAACAGGTTCAAAAGATAATTTGACAGGCTCCTCAATGAACTGAGTATCAATAGATATTAGAATCTCTTGAGAATCAATTTGAGAGTTGTCTGAAGAAATTGACTCCAAAATTAAATAATCACGATCCTTTAAAAGGATGTGGGTTTTTGAAACGACCTGCTTCCCTGATTGTGCCTTGAGCAATTGGTAAATATCATCCCAGGCAGTAAAACCAAAAGAAGCTAAAAGCTCATATAAAAGTGCTTTTACATTGGGTAGTTTTTCCAACTTAGCAACTGAAAATTTATAGCCTTCATTGGTCTCCTCAACAACATAGCT
The DNA here is from genome assembly GCA_040880345.1 of Flavobacteriaceae bacterium. Taxonomy (GTDB): domain Bacteria; phylum Bacteroidota; class Bacteroidia; order Flavobacteriales; family Flavobacteriaceae; genus Planktosalinus. Next base: position 62,044 of record JBBDIQ010000042.1, on the reverse strand, counting down.
TAAAATCAAGGCGATGTAATCTTCAATCAACAACTCACTGTTTTTTAGGTGCTCACGTGTGGTTTTAAAACTTTGAAGCAAATCAGGCCTGGTGTCTTTCCATTTTGGAATCACATCCAGTCGCAAGGCATTTCGTAAATATTTGTTTGAAAAATTACTGCTGTCTTCTCTCCAGTTTAGGTTGTGCCTTTCGGCGAAAGCCAATATTTCGGCTCTTGAAAACTCAAGCAGCGGTCTGATTATTTTTTGATTGTATTCTGGAATACCGGTGAGTCCTTTAAGACCGGTTCCTCTTGAAAAATTGATTAAAAAGGTTTCCAAATCATCATCCAGATGATGGCCAGTAAGGATGTATTTTATTTTAAGTTGGCCGGAGAGTTCTTCAAACCATTGATATCTCAGGCTTCGGGCAGCCATTTGAATGCTTAAACCGTGTTCATCGGCAAATTGTTCTGTTTCAAAAGTTTCTGTAAAAACAGGAAGCTTCAGCTTTTTTGCAAGTTGAATAACAAATTGGGAGTCAGTATCACTTTCATTTCCGCGAAGCGAAAAATTACAATGTACCAAAGCAACATCATAACCACTTTTAACTAACAAATGAGTGAGCACAACACTATCTAATCCGCCGCTACACGCCACCAGTAATTTTTCATTCTTTAGAAATGAGAAACGGTTGTTGAGGTGTGACTGAAACTTGGATAACATAAGAGGTTAATATAGAATATCTTCCAAAGTTAAGAAATCCCATTGGTTTTTATCACGACTCAAGCGTTTCCCTAAAACTTCCTGAAATTGAGAGGCATTTATTCCATAACCTTTGGGTTTTTTGGCTTCAAGGTCATCAAAAGTTACTATGCTTCCTGCTTTGATGTTTTTATTGACTGCCAGTGATTTTTCAAAAATGTTTTTTAATTCCTGGTATTTTGAATTGTCATTTTTATCGACCTTGGGGTAATTAAAAGTTGAAACACTTCCGATGGATTTAACCAAAACTGTTGCCTCATCAATCGTTAAGGACGAAGAAGCATCCGGACCGGTTTCCTGGTTGTTGAGTTTGACGTGAAATTCCAGAATTTCTGCTCCAAGCGATACAGCAGCAATTCCTGTTTCAACTTTTGCTGAATGGTCTGAATATCCAACCGGCACCTTATAGCGCTCTTTCAATTCCTGAATCACATTGAGTCCGTAGTTTTCGGGAGTTGTAGGATAACTCGTTGTGCATTGAAGAATGGAAAATGACACCTTATGTGCTCTTAAAAACGAAACTGTTTTGTCTAATTCATCAAAGGAACTCATTCCACTGGAGAGTATCATTGGTTTTTTTGTCAAGGCTATTTTTTGCAACAACAAAAAATTAGTCACCTCGCCAGAACCAACTTTATAACGCTTCACTCCCACTTCCTCTAGTAAATCAACCGCGGCATTGCTGAAGGGTGAGGACATAAACTCAAGATTGACTTTATCACAATGTGCTTTGAGTTCTTTCCATTGAGGCAGACTAAATTCCATCCGCTTCCAGTAATCAAAGCGGGTTTTGTCCTTGGTGTTCATTTTAATTCTGAAAGGTTCGTGAATACTGCTTTCAGCATCAGCGATATGCGTTTGAAATTTGATAGCGTTCACACCAGTTGTTGCCACAGCCTCAATGTAGTCGTGGGCTTTTTCAATACTTCCGTTGTGGGCTTGTGCAATCTCTGCAATCAAAAATGGAGGCTTGTTTTTCAAATCTTTCGATTAAGTTTTTTGCTTTTTCTTTTCAGCAGCGGGAAACAGCACATTGTTTAAAATCAATCGATAACCCGGTGAGGAAGGGTGCAACGCTAGTTCAGTTGGAGCATCACCCACCCGATGTTGATAATCTTCAGGGTCATGACCTCCATAGAATGTAAAAAACCCTTTTCCTTTTATACCGTGAATGTATTTTGCTTCCAGGTTTGTTTTATTTTCACCCATAACAAGCACATTTGATTTAATTTGGGTGGGATCAAATGAAGTAGTTTGTCCGAAAAAACCTTTGACTAAAGAGGTGTGATTTTGAACTAGCATAGTGGGGATTGGGTCCCATTTTGCAGAATAGTCCATCAGGGAAAAGTAATCCACTTCTTTTTTAATGTTTCGTTTTGTAGTCATATCTATCGAACTGAACTCATAAACCATTGGGTCGCGTTCAAGTATAAAATCTGTAAAAGCAAAAGAATTATTGAAATCTATTTTACTTTGATAATTGGGTTCACTGGGGTCTCCGTCAAACATGGGTTCGCATATATCAACGCCTTCTGCAGCGAGAGCAATATCAAAAGAATCTGTCGCGCTACACATGGCAAACATAAAGCCTCCGCCCACTACATAATCTCTTATTTTGAGAGCCACTGCGAGTTTGGCTTCAGATACTTTGTTATAGCCTAGTTTGGCAGCAAGTTCTTCCGCTTTTTGTTTTTCTTCGATATACCAGGGGGCATTTCTATAGGCTCTGTAAAATTTACCATATTGACCTGTAAAGTCTTCATGATGCAAGTGAAGCCAGTCATACAAAAGAAGTTGATCTTCAAGTACTTCTTCATCATAAACAATATCATAAGGGATTTCTGCATAGGTGAGCACCAATGTAACGGCGTCATCCCAAGGCAAGTTTCCTTTGGGTGAATAAACGGCTATGCGTGGGGCTTTTTCGAGTATAATGGCACTCATGTTTTTGGAAGGGCTTTCAATCTCTGCCAATATTTGCTCTGTGCGTGCCGTGGAAAGGACCTCAAAACTCACTCCTCTTATTTGACACTCCCTTCTTATTTCTTCCACATCCGGTAATAAAAAAGAACCCCCTCTGTAATTGAGCAGCCATTGTACTTTTTGTTGCTTTTCAAGAGCCCAATAAGTGATTCCATAGGCCTTGAGGTGCTCTTGTTGACTTTCGGCATCCATAGGAATAAGAATGTATGAAGCAAAGCCATTTAGACTAAAGAATAAAATAAAAATAACAGCAATTTTTTTCATACCAGCAAGGTAAAAAAGTTTTTGATAGGAGCTATAATCCTTTAGTAGAATTTAACTAAAACGGCATACCGTCATCATCTTCCGGTGGGAGTTCGTCAAAACTATCCGGTCCAAAAGCTTGATTTGGAGGTGGCAGATTGTCTGGTTTAAAAGTATCATCGTTTGCAGCACTGTTCATTCTGGAATGAAACTCAAAAGGCGAATCAAAGGTTTCCAGGTTTTCAAATTTACCGAGGTGACCCACAAATTTTAATCGAATCTCATCAAGACCTCCATTTCTGTGTTTTGCAACTATAAATTCAGCTTGACCTTCGGTGGGTGATTGTTCTTCATCATCCCATTGTTCAATTTTATAATATTCGGGTCTGTATATAAATGAAACGATATCGGCATCCTGCTCAATTGCTCCGGATTCCCTGAGGTCAGACAGTAATGGTCTTTTTGAACCACCACGGGTTTCTACGGCACGTGATAGCTGAGAAAGTGCTACTACTGGAATATCAAGTTCTTTGGCCAGTGCTTTTAAGTTACGCGAAATGGTTGAAATTTCCTGCTCTCTGTTTCCCCCACCCTTTTGACTTCCACCAGCGGTCATTAATTGAAGGTAATCAACAAAAAGAATCCTAATACCGTGTTGTGAAGCAAGTCTTCTTGCTTTTGCTCTCAGGTCAAAAATAGACAGTGAAGGGGTGTCATCTATAAAAAGAGGAGCTTTTTCAAGGTCTTTAACTTTTACGTTGAGTTGTTCCCACTCGTGTTTAGCCAATTGACCGGTACGTAATTTTTCTGAACTCAGTCCGGTTTCGGAAGATATCAATCGCGTGATTAATTGTACCGAAGACATCTCCAGGGAGAAAAAAGCCACCGGAATTTGATTCATAACAGCAATATTTCTCGCCATCGACAATGTCAATGCTGTTTTACCCATACCCGGGCGCGCTGCAATAATCACCAGGTCACTGGGTTGCCATCCTGAGGTGAGCTTATCGAGTTTATCAAATCCAGAAGGAATTCCTGAAAGCCCTTTTTTATTGGCAATTTCTTCAATTTTCTTTTTGGCTTGAATGACGAGATTTTGTGCTGTTTCTGAAGAGCGTTTTATGTTTCCTTGCGTAATTTCATAGAGTTTTGATTCTGCAGTATCAAGCAAGTCAAATACATCTGTAGATTCGTCGTAAGAATCTTCAATAATTTCGTTTGAAATTTTAATCAAGCTACGCTGAATAAATTTCTGTAAAATAATGCGTGCGTGAAATTCAATATGTGCAGAGGAGGACACTTTTTGGGTGAGTTGGATTAAGTAAAACTCACCTCCTACAATTTCGAGGTTTCCGTCCTTCTTTAATTGAGAAGCTACGGTTAATAAGTCAATGGGTTGCCCTGTTTTGAAGAGTTGAAAAATGGCTGCAAAAATATGTTGATGAGCTTCACGGTAAAAAACATCAGGATTAATAAGGTCGATAATTTCATCAACCCCCTTTTTATCAATCATCATCGCCCCAAGTACAACTTCTTCTAAATCAACTGCTTGAGGAGGTATTTTTCCTTTTTCTAAAGAAATCACCTGAGATTTTCTTGAAGAATATTCTGTGTGAGGTTGTACTTTTTCCATATTGCGAATGTAAATAAATTGTTAAGATAAACGATGGAAAATAAAATCAGAACTCTTAACAGGTTGTCAACAATTGAACTGTTAATAACTTAAAATTATTGTTAATATACAAAGAAAAATCCGATTCATTTGAACCGGATTTTTGTAAAAGTTTGAAAGTAGTACTATTTAGCCTTTGTACTCTCCCATCTCAAAATATTTATTCATTCTTTTTTGGACTAAATCTTTTGGGGATAAGTTTTTTAATTGGTCAAATGACTTTAAAATTTCTTTGGAAACTGTTTTGAAGGTCGTTTCTCTGTCACTATGAGCTCCTCCCAGTGGTTCTTTGACAATCACATCGATGAGTTTGTTCTTTTTCATATCGATTGCCGTTAGTTTCAAAGCGTCTGCTGCCTGTTCTTTATATTCCCAGCTACGCCAAAGTATAGACGAACAACTTTCTGGCGAGATAACAGAATACCAGGTGTTTTCAAGCATCAATATGGTATCACCCACGCCAATTCCCAGTGCTCCTCCACTGGCTCCCTCACCCACAATCACAACAATAATGGGCACTTTTAATCGTGACATTTCAAGGATATTACGGGCGATGGCTTCTCCTTGACCGCGTTCTTCAGCTTCCAAGCCCGGATAAGCTCCAGGGGTATCAATGATAGTAACTACAGGAATTCCAAATTTTTCTGCAGACTTCATAAGCCGAAGTGCTTTTCTGTACCCTTCGGGGTTTGCCATTCCAAAATTTCGGTATTGACGCGTTTTTGTGTTGTATCCTTTTTGTTGGCCTACAAACATAAAACTTTGGTCTCCAATTTTTCCCAAACCGCCAATCATGGCTTTGTCATCTTTCACCCCGCGGTCTCCATGTAGTTCTAAAAAAGTATCCCCACAAATGGCTCTGATGTAATCTAAAGTATAGGGTCTGTCAGGATGCCTGGATAGCTGTACACGCTGCCAGGGGGTCAGTTTTTTATAGATATCCTTTTTGGTTGCTATAAGTTTTTTTTCAATTTTCTTGCAAGTTTCAGTTACGTCAACGTCACTTTCTTGACCTATTAAAGTACATTTTTCCAATTGTTCATTGAGTTCTTTAATGGGGAGTTCAAAATCAAGATATTCCATTGGTTTTGGTTTTAGTAAAGTAACACAAAGATAAAAACTTTGTTTGATTAGCGACCCATTAAAGTTTTGGTTTTTCTCCTTTTTCGTGTTTTAATGATTCCGTTGAGAAGTACCGTTGCGAGAATGATAAGTGCTCCATAGTAGAATTGAGTGCTCATATATTCTGTATCGCCCAGAATAATGAGGGCGAGAATAATTCCATAAATGGGTTCCAGATTAATGGTTAACATTACAGTATAAGGCTTTATCCACTTCATTACGTGCACAGAAGCTATAAAGGCATAGGCGGTACAGGCTGAAGCCAATATGAATAGGTATAGCCAGTCTGTTTTTGAAACCTTAAAAAATGACAGTTCAAAACTTTGTGTAGCAAAAAGAAAAACAGTGATGCAAAGTGTACCAAAAAGTAATTCCCAGAAAGAGATGGAGGTTGCCGGATATTTTACTGCAAACTTGCCATTGATTACAGAAAACAAGGCACTTAAAAATGCCGAACACAACGCTAGAAGCATTCCGAGATAAAAGTGGGTTTCTACATCAAATATGATATACAAACCAACAATTACAAAAATACCAAAGAGCACTTCATACCAGATTATTTTTCGATTGTAAAAAAGGGGTTCAAGTAATGAAGTAAAAAAAGCTCCGGTTGACAAAACCGCCAGGGTAACAGAGACGTTTGAAGCCTTTATTGCCGCAAAAAAAGTAATCCAGTGTAAGGCTATTATGAGTCCGGCTAAAGAAAAACCTAATAATGTGAGTGTTTTAAATTTTAGCTTGATTTTTTTCCAAACAACATAGATATAAATCAAGACACAAGCTATAAGCATGCGATACCATACAAGCGGAGTGGCTTCAAGAGTTATGAGTGCACCGAGAACGGCGGTAAACCCCCATATAAATACTATGAAATGAAGATGCAGATAATTGAGTAATTTATCGTTTTGCGCCATAGAGCAGGTAGATTGCAAGAACACCAAAAACCATATTGGGAAACCAGGTTGCTACAAATGGTGAAAAGTCTGATTGCTCTGCCATGGTACCAAATACTTTGTCAAAAAACACAAAAATCATCCCAATCAAAATACCAATGGCTAAGTTAACACCCATACCACCTCGTCGCTTTTTAGAGGAAACTGCAACAGCAATCAACGTCAAAATATAAGCGCTCACCGGGAGGCTCCATTTTTTTTGCCTTACTACCTCATATCTATTTATGTTTGATGATCCTCGGAGGCGTTCTTTTTCAATAAATTGATTCAATTCAGAATAGTTCAATGTTTCAGCAATGTAATTTACAGGCGTAAGATCCTCTAGCTCAAATGGGAAAATTGTATCAAACTTAGATTGAGAGGAAATAATATCTGTTTCTTTACCAATGTTTCGTTTTGTGTAATTGAATAAGGTATATGTAGAATCTGATTCATTAAAGGTGATTCTGTTTGCTGAGATTTTGTATTTCAATTCATTTCCGTCAAAATGTTCCAAAGTAAAAAAAGTACCTGTATTGCTGGCCGGGTTAAAATTACTCACATAAATAAAATCGTTCTCATTAATTTGTCTAAATACATTTGCAGATTCACGGTCTGCTTTTCCTTTTTTAAGATATTCGTATTTAAACTCATTAAAACCTTTACTGGCCGCCGGGGCGAGATACATACCTAAAAATAGTGCCCCAATGCAAACAATTGTGGCTCCCACAAAATAAGGAAGCAAAAACCTGTAAAAAGAAATTCCGCTGCTTAATATAGCAACCACTTCTGTATTGTTGGCCATTTTTGAGGTAAACCAAATCACGGAAAGAAATAAAAACAGAGGAAATAATAAGTTTGCAAAATAAATGGTAAAGTGACCATAATAAATCAAAACCTCAATGAGTGGAACTTCATTTTCAAGAATCTTTCCAATCTTTTCAGCGAGATTCACTGTAATACCAATGGGAATAAACAACAAAAGCAACATTAAAAATGTGCCGATGTATTTTTTTAAGATATACCTGTCGAGTATCGTAAACATAAATTTTTTTCCCAGATTTGATACTTAGTTACTGCCTGTTTTCTTCAAATTCTTTATAAACGTTTATCCATTTGCTTGACCATGGTGCTTTTCCAGCTTGCAAAATCTCCCGCTAATATATGCTTTCTTGCTTCCCGAACCAACCAAAGATAAAATCCTAAATTATGAATAGTCGCTATTTGTTTTCCAAGTAATTCATTCACTGAAAAAAGGTGCTTCAAATAAGCCTTGCTGTATTCAGTATCCACAAAAGTAATTCCCATTTCATCAAGAGGGGAAAAATCGTCTTCCCATTTTTTGTTTTTGATGTTGATGGTACCGTGAGCGGTAAATAAAGTGCCGTTTCTTGCATTTCGCGTAGGCATCACACAATCAAACATATCTATACCTAACGCTATATTCTCCAAAATATTTATAGGAGTTCCCACTCCCATAAGGTATCGTGGCTTTTCCTCTGGTAAAATAGCAGTAACGACCTCAGTCATGGCATACATTTCCTCAGCGGGTTCACCCACAGAAAGTCCTCCAATTGCATTCCCCACTGCATCCACAGAGGCAATATACTCTGCAGATTGCTGCCTTAAATCTTTATAGGTACTCCCTTGAACGATAGGAAAAAATGCCTGTTCATAGCCATATTTCAAAGGGGTCTTTTCAAGATGTGAAATACATCTGTCCAGCCAGCGGTGTGTCATGTGCATAGAGCGTTTTGCATATCGGTAATCACAGGGATAAGGTGTACATTCATCAAAAGCCATAATGATATCTGCCCCGATGATGCGTTGAATTTCCATCACATTTTCCGGCGAAAAAAAATGATAACTACCATCAATATGAGACTTAAATTTCACACCTTCTTCCTTTATTTTTCGGTTGGCCGAAAGTGAATACACCTGATACCCTCCGCTGTCTGTTAAAATATTGCGGTCCCAATTCATAAACTTGTGCAAGCCACCGGCCTGTTCAAGAATTTTTGTTTGAGGTCGCAAGTAAAGATGGTATGTATTGCCCAGAATGATATCCGGATTTATGTCATTTTTTAACTCACGCTGGTGTACGCCTTTAACCGTTCCGACGGTGCCAACAGGCATAAAAATGGGTGTTTCAATAACACCATGATCGGTTGTGAGGACGCCTGCTCTTGCCTGGCTGTTGGGATCTTTGGCTTTTAATTCAAACTTCATAGTTCTTAAATCAAATGAGCGGCAAAGGTAATTAATAGAAGTTAAAAAAAGCCCCGGCAGTTATTACATTAATTTCACATAAAACATAACTTTCAATTGGCTTTGGTTTCTTGTGAGTCAAAGATTTCAACTACAAGCTTTAGATAACAAGTGTTGCTTTAAATATGGTTACTGCTTTGCCGGTAATCTCGACGACTCCCTCTCCGAGTTTCAAGTCAAGCAATCCCCCTCGGGTGGAGAGTTGTCTTGATTTTAGCTCTCTTTTATTTAATTTTCCTGCCCATAATGGTGCCAGGGCACAGTGGGCAGAACCGGTAACAGGATCTTCATTAATACCCACTTCAGGAACAAAACAACGCGCTACGATATCCACATCTTCTGCACTACTCTTTGCTGTGATGATAAGGCTTTCCAGGTTATGGGTTTTCATCAGCGCAAAATCAGGTTGGGTATTTTGTATGAGTGCTTCTGTTTCGGCCACGGCAATCGTCCAGCCTTTACTAAAATAAGTTTCCAATGGTACCCAGCCCAACATGTTTTGAAAGTCACAGTCAAGCGTTGTTTTTTCCAGGGAGTATTCCGGCAAGGTCATTTGAATGCAGTCTTCTGATTTTTCTATATGCAGGAGTGTCTCCGTGGTTTTAAATGTAATGGCGTCCTGAGGTTTTACCTTTCCGCTTTCATAAAGAATGTGCGCACTTGCCAATGTGGCATGGCCGCAAAGGGCTATTTCACTTGTTGGAGTGAAAAATCGTATTTTAAAATGATCATTAGCTGCTATGACAAATGCTGTTTCAGAAAGGTTCATTTCCATCGCAATGTTTTGCATCTGTATTTCAGTCAGTTCTGTTTCGAGCAGCATCACACCGGCGGGGTTTCCTTTAAATGGGACATCTGTAAAAGAATCTACCTGGTAAATTGTTTTATTCATAGTTATAAGTTTATTTGTCGGTTTGGATTCTCACGCTAATGTATTGAAATAAACAAAGCAGGGCAAGAAGTGGATTCATGAAACAAAAACAATTAACAACACTTCGTTAAAAACTCATTTTTATTTTCTTTGCAGACGCCGTTTAAAACCTTATTTTTGAGCCTTAATAATCTCTTCCCTCTTATGACAGATATCAATCACCTGGAAAAGCTTGTAATTCAAGTAAGACGTGACATTCTAAGACAAGTACATAAAGTGAATTCCGGTCACCCCGGTGGTTCATTGGGCTGTGCTGAATTTTTTGTAGCCCTCTACAATGAATTGATGGAGCACGATACCAATTTCAATATGGACGGTAAAAACGAAGACCTCTTTTTTCTATCAAACGGTCACATTTCGCCTGTTTTTTACAGTGTCCTTGCCCGCAGCGGTTATTTTCCTGTAGAAGAATTAAATACCTTTAGATTACTTAACTCGAGACTTCAGGGGCATCCAACAACCCACGAGGGTTTACCGGGCGTAAGAGTTGCTTCGGGATCTTTGGGTCAGGGAATTTCTGTTGCCATTGGCGCGGCGCTTGCCAAAAAACTTAACAACGACAATAAAATCGTTTACACGCTTTGTGGTGATGGTGAACTTCAGGAAGGTCAAAACTGGGAAGCCATAATGTATGCCGCAGGAAATAAAGTGGACAACCTCATCGTAACAATCGACTACAATGGTCAGCAGATTGATGGCGCTACAGACACTGTTTTGCCAATGGGTAACCTTACGGCAAAATTTGAGTCCTTTGGCTGGGAAGTCTTAACCATCAAAGAAGGCAACAATCTGGAAGCTATTATAAAAACAATGAAAGAAGCCAAATCAAAAACCGGGAACGGAAAACCCATTTGTGTGTTGCTTCACACCGTGATGGGCAATGGCGTTGACTTTATGATGCACACCCACGCCTGGCACGGAAAAGCTCCCAATGACGAGCAACTGGAAAAAGGACTGGCTCAAAACCCGGTGACTTTAGGCGATTATTAGTATAAAACTTTAAAGATTTTCGCTTTAAGCGAAACCACGACATGAAAGCCCATAATGGGCATTAAAAAATTGGTTAATACCAATCGAAATGAAGAAAGCCAAAACAATGAATAATAAATTTTTGCATAGATGAAGAAATACACAAACACAGGAAATAAAGACACCCGCAGCGGATTTGGAGCAGGAATGACCCAATTGGGTAAAACAAACCCCAATGTGGTCGCCCTTTGTGCAGATTTAACCGGTTCATTAAAAATGGATGAATTTCAGGCAAATCACCCGGAACGCTTTTTTCAAATAGGAATTGCAGAAGCCAATATGATGGGAATTGCCGCCGGAATGACCATTGGCGGGAAAATTCCGTTTACCGGAACTTTTGCAAATTTCTCCACAGGAAGGGTTTATGACCAAATAAGACAAAGCATCGCTTACAGCGGAAAAAATGTAAAAATATGCGCTTCTCACGCCGGTGTAACACTTGGAGAGGATGGTGCCACACACCAAATTCTTGAAGATATTGGATTGATGAAAATGCTTCCGGGAATGACGGTAATCAACACCTGTGATTACAACCAAACCAAAGCCGCCACTCTAGCCATTGCTGAACATAAAGGACCTGTATATTTGCGTTTTGGAAGACCCAGCGTCGCTAACTTCACTCCTGAAGACCAAACCTTTGAAATCGGAAAAGCTGTCCGTTTGATTGAAGGCACCGATGTCACCATTGTTGCCACCGGACATTTAGTATGGGAGGCCATTCAGGCTGCAGAAACTTTGTTTGAACAAGGCATCAGCGCAGAAGTAATCAACATTCACACCATAAAACCGCTTGACGCTGAAGCAATATTAAAAAGCGTTAAGAAAACGGGCTGTATTGTCACTGCTGAAGAACATAACTTTTTGGGAGGTCTTGGTGAAAGCGTTTCGCGCACATTGGCTGAAAACCACCCAACACCTCAGGAGTTTGTTGCTACACAAGACACTTTTGGTGAATCCGGTACTCCGGCGCAATTGATGGAAAAATATGGGTTAAATGCTGCAGCTATAGTTCAAAAAACGCTGGATGTATTAAAACGTAAATAGACTGTATTTCTTAAAGTTCTTACATTAAAAGAACCTTAAAATTAAACATAAAAAAAACTGCCTCAATCAAAGGCAGTTTTTTTTATCTGTAAATGAAATAATTTATTTCTTAAATTTAGAATATTTGTTTTTGAACTTGTCAATACGTCCGGCAGTGTCAACCAATTTAGATTTACCGGTATAGTATGGGTGAGAAGTTCTTGAGATTTCCAATTTGACTAAAGGATACTCAACACCATCCACTTCAATAGTTTCTCTGGTGTCTGCAGTAGATTTCGTTAAAAATACATCTTCGTTAGACATGTCTTTGAAGGCTACTAATCTATAGTTTTCCGGGTGAATTCCTTGTTTCATAATATTTTGCTTTAAAATCATCGCTATTTTGAGGTTGCAAATTTAAGCATATTTTTGATATTGACAATAAAAGTTTCGGAAAAAATGGTTTTGGAAATTTTAATGATGAGATTCCAACCTTCGTGGGAATTATATGTAACGATTTTCTATATTTGTGTACTAACTTTCCAAACTAAAATAACTTATTATGGAAAATCAAAAATCTTCTTTAAAACAAATTGCTACAAATTATGGTCTGTTATTAGCACTTGTATCCATTTTATTATTGGTCGTGATGTATGTGGCAAACATCACTCAAAACTGGATGTTGAGTACTTTAGGCTTTATCATAACCATTTACCTTTTGTTTGCTGCCATTAAAACATATAAAAATGGAAATGGCGGCTTTTTAAGTCTTGGCGAAGCTTTAAAAGTGGGTCTTGCAACTGCCTTAATCGCCGGAATTGTGAGTGCCTTGTACTCCTATATTCATTACACTTTAATATATCCTGAATATATTGATACCATCATTAGCGAAGCGAAAGATCAAATGGCAGAGCAAAGCCAAGGAATGACCGAGGAACAAATGGAACAAGCAATTGGTTTTACAGAATCATTTACAACTCCCTTTATGATGTCAACCTTTTCATTGATCGGGAGTCTCTTTTTTGGTTTTATTATCTCATTAGTTTCGGGGCTTATTCTTAAAAAAGAAGATCCAAACCAAATGTAATTTATGAACCTATCCATCATCATTCCTCTTCTTAACGAAAAGGATTCGCTTAAAGAATTACACCATTGGATTGCACAAGTGATGCAGTCCAATGGTTTTTCTTATGAAGTGATTTTTATTGATGATGGTAGTACAGATGGTTCCTGGGAAGTAATTTCAAAGCTTGCCAAAGAAAACGAAACGGTAAAAGGAATTCGGTTTTTGCGCAACTATGGAAAATCGCAAGCACTACACGCCGGTTTTGCAAGGGCAGAAGGCGAAGTCGTCATCACCATGGATGCCGATTTGCAAGACAATCCCGAGGAAATCCCTGCCCTTTACAACTTGATTAAAAATGAAAATCACGATTTAGTCTCGGGCTGGAAAAAGAAAAGATATGATAGTAAACTAACCAAAAATTTGCCTTCAAAACTCTTTAATCTTGCTGCGCGAAAAACATCCGGCGTCAAACTCCACGATTTTAATTGTGGCCTAAAAGCGTATAAAAATGAGGTTGTAAAAAATATCGAAGTCACCGGTGAAATGCATCGCTACATCCCGGTACTGGCAAAAAATGCAGGGTATTCTAATATTGGCGAAAAAGTAGTTCAACACCAGGCTCGTAAGTATGGCACTACAAAATTTGGTGTCAACCGCTTTATGAATGGCTTTCTTGATTTAATAACCATTTGGTTTTTAAGCCGTTTTGGAAAACAACCCATGCACCTTTTTGGCGCCTGGGGAGCATTCATTCTTTTTGTGGGTTTTGTCTTGACAGTCTATCTGGGTATTGACAAACTCTTCCTTCAACCGGATGGGCGTTTGCTTACAGACAGACCTCAATTTTATGTTGCACTGGTCGCTATGATTATTGGTTCGCAACTTTTTCTTGCCGGTTTTCTCGGCGAAATCATCCTAAGAACCAACAAACACAAAGAAACTTACAAAATAAGCGAGGAAATCAATATTGAATAATCAATATTGAATAATGAATATAGAATTCTGAATATTGAATTTCGAAGTTTCAATGTGAAAAACTTTGTATGAAAACTTTGGACATTGATCACCCAACACCCAGCATCCAACATCAAGCAAAATCTAAAACTCACTTCCTGTTTTCCCCAAGTTTAACTACCTTTGCGGTTCAAAATTTAGTACCTGAAAAATGATCTACATAAAACCCGAAATACTCAAGAAAGTCAATCAATGGCTCACTCCCACTTTTGATGAAACCACCCAACTCCAAATCAAAGAATTAATAGCTCACAATCCCAAGGAATTGGAAGAAAGCTTTTATAAAAATATTGAATTTGGCACCGGCGGAATGCGAGGTATCGTTGGCGTAGGAGATAACCGCATAAACAAATACACACTGGGGAAAAATACACAAGGTCTTTCCAATTATATCATAAATCAGTTTCCGGAAGAGAAACACAAAGTTGCGATTGCTTATGACTGCCGCCACAACAGCAAAGAACTTGCAAAAATTGTAGCCGATGTCTTTTCGGCAAACAATATTGAGGTTTTTTTATTTTCAGATTTGCGACCCACACCCGAGCTTTCCTTTGCGGTTACTCATCTAAATTGTCACGCCGGTATCGTCCTAACAGCCTCCCACAACCCGCCGGAATACAATGGATATAAAGTCTATTGGAAAGATGGTGGCCAACTCGTGCCCCCTCAGGATGCAGAAATAATCAAAGAAATTGGTGCGTTGGAATTTAAAGACATTCGCTTTACAGCGAAAGAAAACCTCATCCATTACATCGACAAAGATGTTGATGAAGCATTCCTTGAAAAGTCAGTTCAAAACGGCTCTTTTGGCACTTCCAAAAAAGCCAAGGAAAACCTGAAAATTGTCTTTACATCTCTTCACGGAACTTCCATAATGCTCAATCCGCAGGCACTTGAAAAAGCAGGATATACAGATGTACACATCGTTAAAGAACAGGCAGAACCTCACGGCGATTTTCCAACAGTAGAATCCCCCAATCCCGAGGAACCCGAAGCTTTAAAAATGGCGATCGATTTGGCAAATAGAATAAACGCTGATATAGTCATTGGCACCGACCCTGACGGAGACCGCCTGGGTATTGCTGTAAGAAACAAACAAGGAGAAATGACACTGCTCAATGGAAACCAGACTATGGTGCTAATGAGCGACTTTTTATTGAATTTTCATTCAACAAACAATTCACTCCAAGGCAATGCTTTTATTGCTTCTACCATTGTTTCTACCCCAATGATGGATAAAATTGCGAAACAATACAATTCAGAATGCAAGGTGGGACTCACCGGTTTTAAATGGATTGCAAAAATGATTAAAGACAACCCTGAGCAACAATTCATTGGTGGCGGTGAGGAAAGCTTTGGCTATATGGTAAGCGATTTTGTGAGAGATAAAGACGCTGTAACAGCCATGCTATTGGCTTGTGAAATGGCTGCTCAACAAAAAGAAAAAGGAAATACTCTGCTGGACTACCTCAACCAACTATATTTCTCGCACGATTTTTATAAAGAACATTTGGTTTCCCTTTACAAAAAAGGAATCGAGGGAGCAGCAGAAATAAAACAAATGATGATTGATCTGAGAGAAAATCCCCTACAGGAAATTGGCGGCTCAAAAGTCATAAAAATAGATGATTACCAAACAGGAATCTCTAAAAATATGATTTCCAAAAAGGAAGAAAAAATTGACATTCCCTTATCAAATGTATTGATTTACACAACTGAAGACGGCACCAAAGTAGCCGCAAGACCTAGTGGCACCGAACCCAAAATTAAGTTTTATATCAGTGTTAATTATCCATTACACTCCTTGGAAGATTTGGACCACGTTTCAGAAAAACTGGATGAAAAAATGAATGGGATTGTTAAGTCATTAGGCATTTAAACAAAAAAGCTACCTTTGAATTGTTTTTAATTCTCAACCGGTAAATGAAATACTTCAAAAAAATCCTTCGCTTTGCGATTCCTTATAAAAAATATGCGGTTTTAAACATCATCGCTAATATTTTTTACGCGCTTTTCAGTACGCTTTCCATGCTTTCCCTTTTTCCTATGATGAAAGTGCTGTTTGACAACACAGAGCCAAATTATACAAAGCCTTCCTGGACAGGAATTACTGAAGGAAAAGATTATATAGAAAACTACCTAAATTACTTTATCACACAACAAAAAAGTGAAGGTACAGAAGACGTCCTCATTTATGTGGTTTTGATAGTTATTGCTATGTTTTTACTCAAAAATATTTTCAACTACCTGGCGATGTATTTCATTACCTTTTTACGCAACGGTGTTTTAAAAGATTTGCGTAATGCGATGTATAAAAAAACAGTCGAATTGCCCCTCTCCCACTATTCCGAAAAACGAAAAGGAGACACCATCGCAAGAATTACCAGTGATGTTCTGGAAATTCAGCATTCCTTTTTATCTATCTTAGAATTGATTGTAAGAGAACCCCTTACGATTATTTTCACAATTGTAGCAATGCTTCTCATAAGTGTTGAACTCACCATTTTTGTGTTTATTTTTATTCCTGTTTCCGGATTTATTATCTCGCTGATTGGAAAATCGCTGAAGCGAAAATCAGACCGGGTACAAAGAGAACAGGGCTTTTTTCTTTCGATATTGGAAGAAACCCTCGGCGGACTCAAAATAATCAAAGGATTTAATGCCGAAAATAATTTTACAAAAAAATTCCAAGCTTCAACCGATAAATTTTATCACTTTTCAAACAAACTACTCAACAGGCAAAACCTGGCATCTCCGGCAAGTGAATTTTTGGGAATAACTGTCATAGCTATTTTACTTTGGTATGGAGGCAGGCTTGTGTTAGTAGATGGCACATTAGATCCCGAACTTTTTATTGTCTATATGGGATTGGCTTATCAAATACTCACACCCGCAAAAGCTATTTCAAAAGCTTCTTACAGTGTTAAAAGAGGAAATGCCGCTGCAGAACGCGTCCTGGAAATACTGGAAACTGAAAATAACATTCAGGACACAGCCGGGGCACTTGAAAAAAACAGTTTTGAAAATAGCCTGACCATTGAAAATATGTCATTTAAATATGACGAAGAACTGGTGTTGAAAAACTTTTCGCTTCAAGTGAAAAAAGGACAAACCATTGCCCTTGTAGGCCAAAGCGGTAGCGGAAAAAGCACCATTGCCAATCTCCTCACCCGCTTTTATGATGTAAATGAAGGCACCATAAAAATTGACGGTACAGACATTAGAGAATTGAAACTTCATTCCCTCCGAGGATTGATGGGACTGGTAACGCAGGACTCAATACTATTCAATGATACCATAAAAGGAAACCTCCTGGTAGGAAAAGAAAACGCAACCGATGATGAAATCATTGAAGCATTAAAAATAGCGAATGCCTGGGAATTTGTTGAAACCCTTCCAAATCTTCTCGAAACAAACATAGGTGACAGTGGCAATAAATTAAGTGGCGGACAAAAACAAAGGCTCAGTATTGCACGAGCAGTATTGAAAAATCCCCCCATCATGATTCTTGACGAAGCCACCTCAGCACTAGACACTGAGAGCGAACGCCTGGTCCAAAATGCGCTTGAAAAAATGATGCAAAACAGAACCTCTATCGTCATTGCACACAGACTCTCTACCATTCAAAATGCCGATAAAA
The DNA here is from genome assembly GCA_040880345.1 of Flavobacteriaceae bacterium. GTDB lineage: Bacteria > Bacteroidota > Bacteroidia > Flavobacteriales > Flavobacteriaceae > Planktosalinus. The sequence continues at coordinate 44,377 of JBBDIQ010000042.1, read as the reverse complement.
TTGTTGTCTTGTCCAAAGGTCAAATTGTTGAACAGGGAACTCATCAGGAGTTACTGTCAAACAAAGGAGTTTATTTTGGACTAATCGAAATGCAATCCTTTGATTAAATTAATGAACTCGTTTAAACTTTTTCTAATTGACTAAAAAATTGCCCTTTTGCACTCCAACTCACCATCTGGCTGCTTCACTAAAAACAGCCACTGGCTGTTTTCTTAACACTTGCCCCTGTCTTTTTTCCTTCCGTAGCGCTGCTATGCAACTCAAAAAAGCCTTCAATCAGTCACAAAATGTCTAATTTTCGCTACAATCAAAAAAGTTTAAACGAGTTCAATGATAAAAAAAAGCGAACCAAATGGCTCGCTTTCCTTTTTAGACGCTGCTATATTTGGGGCTCATAACAGCGTAAATCTCATATAAATACAATGTAAATGTAAGCTAGTAAATTAAAATAAACAAATAAAATTTACTTTTTATCGTATTTTTTTGCTTTTTATCGATTTTTAATACACAAAATTACAATCTATTCCTACAAATTTAACAGACTTTAAAACAGTAATTATTCGAGTAATTAAAAAAGGTAGTAAAATAAAAGGCAGGTCTCTAAAGACCTGCCTTTCCCAAACTTGTTAACTATTACAATTGGGGCATATAATAGTAAACATAACCGCATAAGATGTGTTAAAGATACTAAGATTTTTCTTACAAAAAAATATTTTTTACATTTTATCGAATTATTTTGTCATTCATCTATCATTTTGTTGTAAAATCAGATAAATTGAACTTTTAATTAAAAATGTATATCAAACTTTTTGGAGTATTTTTAGTCTAAATTAAAAAATCCGGCATTGACCCAAGAAGACCCACTCATAAAAAAACTTGTATCAGAGAAGGATAAAGATGAAGCATTTAGAGAATTGCTCCATCTTTACAAAGAACGTTTGTATTGGCATATAAGAAAAATGGTGCTCAATCACGATGATGCAGATGATGTTTTGCAAAATACGTTCATTAAAATATATAAAAACATTCAAAATTTTAAAGGTGAAAGCAAAATCTACTCCTGGATGTATCGCATAGCAACAAATGAGGCCATTACCTTTCTAAAAGCAAAAGCGAAACTTAATAACAACTCATTAGAAAAAGAAAAAGACCTCGCTATCAAAAATCTTGAAACTGACGTTTATTTTGAAGGAAGTGAAATACAGTTGAAACTTCAAAAGGCCATTGCCACCTTACCTGAAAAACAACAACTTGTCTTTAATATGAAGTATTTTGACGAAACCACTTATGAAGAACTTTCAGAAATTCTGGAAACCTCTGTTGGTGCTTTAAAAAGTTCCTATCACATCGCCGTAAAAAAAATCACCGCATACCTAACTGAATGAAGTGATTTATACTTTTTTGATTGATGTGAAAAATGATGATTTTTGTTCCATACGAAGGCTTTTTTGAGTTGAATAGTCATTGCTATGGAACGATAAAAAGACAAGTATGGGGCAAAAAGTACATTTTTTTAGCCAATTGAAAAAAGTATAAGTCACTTCAATTTTAAACCTTATATCATTTTTTGAGTCTTAATAGATAGAATGAATAAAGATAAGTTACATATAAAAGAACCGGGCTTCACAACTCCAAAAAACTATTTTGACTCATTGGAAAGTCAGCTAGTAAATAAAGTTGCATTGGATTCTTTCGTTTCTAATAAAAATCCCTTTGAAGTTCCAGAAAATTATTTTGAAGAATTGGAAGCCCGCTTGCTAAAACACCCTTCCCTAAAACAAACACAACCCAAAATAATTTCTATTTTTAGAAGCAATACATTTAGATATGCGGCAGGGGTTGCAGCATCTCTTATGGTTTTTGTTTCTATTTTTATCTATCACCAAACTAAAGTTATTGATACAAACGCTATCTCTCAAATTGAAGACTATGTAGAAAATGGTTTTTTAGACATTTCCTATCTCGATTTTGAAACCTTATTAACTGATGAAATGCTGGAAGATTCACCAATTATTTCGACAATGAACCAAGAAGATCTTTATGATTATTTATCTTATGAAGTTGACGATATTCATTTAACAAACGAATAAACACACACAGATGAAAACAAAAATCCCCACATTAATTTTATTAATAGTCATGACGATGAGTGGTTTTTCGCAGAGCGAAAAAAGTCAAAAAATTAAAGCCTTGAAAACTGCTTACATCACTCAGGAACTCAATCTCACTTCTGCTGAAGCAGAAACGTTTTGGCCTGTTTATAACAAATATGATTCGCAAATCTGGGCACTAAAAAGAAAAGAGCGCGAAGAAGTCTCAAAAGTGATTAGCCAAAATATTGAATCTTTAACTGACCAACAAGCTACTGATTTACTAAAGAAAAAAAACACTTTCAATCAGGAAGAGCTAAAGCTTATACAACAAATGGAAGCTGAGTTACTCAAGCAAATAAATCCTGTAAGACTTCTTCAGCTCAGAAAAGCGGAACACGATTTTAAAATGCAGCTTTTAAAAAAATACCGGGGTGGTAAAAGGGAATAACTATTCCCAAAAAACAAGCCGCAGCACTTTATTATTTCCCGAAGCAAACGCAATGCTATCATTCACAAACTCAATAGCAAACACTCCTTCCTTGCTGAGTTCTTTCCAGTTCAGGCCGCGATCATTGGAGTACGAAATTCCTTGTGAACCGGCAGCAACAATTTCATCACCTCCCCCACCGGGAACAAAACGCACAGAAGATCGATACCCGGGACCTTCTCCATCACTTAATAGCGTCCAGGTTTTTCCGCCATCTTCTGTAATTGCCTTGTTTGACTTGTTGCTTTGCATATTTTCCCAATCGCCTCCAAAAATAATTCCGGTGTTTGCATCATAAAAATCCACACTGTAAATACCGGTCATTCTTCCACCTTGAACAATGGGTGTGTCAAACACTTCCCAGTTTCTTCCCCGGTTTGGTGAATAAAAAACCCGTGCCCGTTTTCCGCCACTCACGATCCAGGTATGGTCACCATAAACAGCAATGTTTGAATTACTGGCTGCAAAGGCAGCTTCACCCTCTTCGGTTTTTGGCAATAAATCACAGGAGAGTTTTTCCCAGTTATTTCCGCCATCGCGGGTAATGATTATACTGAGGCAATCATCAACAGGATCGCCCATAGCAATTCCCTCACGATCATCCCAAAATTGCATTGCGTCATAAAAAACCTTTTCGCCTTCCTCAAAATAAACTTGTTCCATCGAGGTTGCTTCCAAGCCGTCAAAACCAATTTTATACAACACCGCCGGATTTGCAATACTCAATACAAAAACAGCATTTTTGGTTTTCGCTATCGCGCGAAAATGCAACAAACTATCTTCATAGCTTATTACAGCCATTTTAGGTGTCTTTCCATCAAGGAGTCCCACTTTGCCCAAATTTCCGGCAAACCAGACTTTGTTCGCATCCACAGGAACAATCGCTCTTATACTTACAGTATCTGTATAAAAACGCTCCATCTTAATCTCTGAAAATTCCCTTTTCTCTTCCTTTTTATCACCGGAACAATATGAAAACAAAAACAACAGCAGTATCAATCCTATAATTCGCATGGGTCGTATTTTTGGATAAATATAAAAACATTTCCCCGAGTTTATAATACCTTTGCGGAATAGTTCTGAGTGGTGAATGAAATGAACTTGAAACCTGACACGAGCGCAACGATCTGTGCGAAGCAAAACCTCCCTTCTCCGCCTCAGGCGGATACGGAAGGCAAGCTTGAAACTTGAAACTTGAAACAAAAAACTTGCATGCGTTTACATAGAAATTTAGTTTTAGCAGCCATTGACACTCTACACGAGATCTTCAATGAAAATAAATATGCCGATAAAGCACTGCAAGGCACATTAAAACGTGACAAACGCTGGGGTGCCAGAGACCGCGGTTTCATCGCCGAACTGGTGTATGACGTGGTGCGTTGGAAAAGGCTTTATGCAGAAATTGGCGAAGTTAAAGAACCCTTTGATCGTCAAAAACTTTTCAGGCTCTTTGCAGTATGGGCTACCTTAAAAGGGATTACCCTACCAGATTGGAAACAATTGGAAGACACGCCCACCAGACGCATTAAAGGCCGGTTTGACGAACTCTCAAAAACCAGAAAATACCGTGAGTCCATTCCTGATTGGCTGGACGCGCTTGGCGAAAAAGAATTAGGGAAAAAATGGGATGCAGAACTTGCAGCACTCAACCAGGAAGCCGATGTTATTTTAAGAGTCAACACACTCAAAACTACCAAAGAAAAACTTCAGGCTACCCTGTTTGACCTTGACATGGAAACAGAACCCATCAAAGGATACCCGGATGCACTAAAACTCAAGGAACGAGCCAATGTATTCCAAACCGAAGCTTTTAAAGAGGGATGGTTTGAAGTTCAGGATGCCTCCTCACAACTTGTGGGAGATTATCTTGATGTAAAACCAGGAATGCGTGTAGTCGATGCCTGTGCAGGTGCCGGTGGCAAAGCCCTTCACCTCGCGGCTTTAATGGAAAACAAAGGCCAGCTTATCGCTTTGGATATTTATGCCAACAAGCTCAACGAACTCAAAAGAAGAGCCAAACGAGCAGGTGCTTTTAATATTGAAACCAGACACATTGATAGTACAAAAGTGATTAAAAAACTGCACGAAAAAGCAGACCGACTTTTGATTGATGCTCCCTGTTCAGGATTGGGTGTTTTAAGGAGAAACCCTGATGCCAAATGGAAACTCCAACCTGATTTTATCGAAAACATCAAAAAAACCCAGGCTGAAATCCTTGAAAACTATTCAAAAATGGTAAAAACCGGCGGAAAAATGGTCTATGCCACCTGCTCTATACTTCCTTCAGAAAATGAAAAACAAATTAAAAATTTCTTAAAGACTGAAAGTGGAAAAAGTTTTACTTTAGCCAAAGAAAAAAATATATTGCCAAGTAAATCCGGCTTTGACGGGTTTTATATGGCATTACTAGAAAAAACATCTTAAATAATAAAAATGAAAAAATTAGTATTCTTAGCATTCCTCGCATTTCAGTTTACCTTCTCGCAACAACCCTATTACAATGATGTGGATTTGACTCTCACAGGTGAGGATTTATACAATGCTTTGCAAATAAAAATATCACAGCACAATCAAAATTTTACTTATGGTGATGCCAGGGATGTATTGGTTTTCACAGATGAAAATCCTAACAATACTTCAACGGTGCTTTTAGTCTATGGATACAATGACACTGATGGCAACTGTACTACAGACCGCTCCAGAGATAAAAACGACTTTGGCGGAATGGTTTGTGAATACAACCGTGAACACGTCTTTGCACGTTCAAATTCAAATCCTTCAATGGAATTTAATGGCTCCACCAATAATTCATCAACCGGAATCGTGGCCGATCCACATAATATTAGAGCATCAGACCAGCAAATGAACAATAACAAAGGCAGTAAGCTATTTCAAAATGGGAATGGTAACGCCGGCAATGTGGGCAGTGGCAACTGGTATCCGGGCGATGAATGGAAAGGCGATGTCGCCAGAATGATGATGTATATGTACACAAGATATGGCGAACAATGCTTACCTAGTTTAAATGGTATGGGTGCGCTTCAAGGAGACACACAAATGCTGCAAACCTTTTTAGAATGGAATGCAGATGACCCGGTCAATGCCTATGAAGACCAGCGCAATGAATTCCTTGAAGGTGCTTATGGCAACCGCAATCCGTTTATTGACAATCCGGCTCTGGCAACAATCATCTGGGGTGGTCCGGTTGCAGAAGATAGATGGGATATCTTAAGTACCCAAGATGTCTCAAATTTAGAGTGGGTGTTATATCCCAACCCTTCAAACGGTAACACAGTAAACATTACATCAATGGTACCTATTGAAAAATTAATTGTTTACAATCTGCAAGGTCAAATTGTGATGGAACTAAAACCGCAAAACCCAAATAAAGCAACAATTAACTCACTTAATACTGGGTTCTACCTGGTTAAGTTGTTTTCAGCAAAGGGTACAACTGCTAAAAAAATGATTGTGAACTAAGTGGGTGCTAAAAATACTAAACACTTTCTTCTTCGGGTCTGAATTCCAATATATCCCCAGGCTGACAATCCAATGCACGGCAAATGGCCTCCAGAGTGCTAAAACGCACCGCTTTGGCTTTTCCTGTTTTGAGAATAGACAAATTGGACAGCGTAATATCAACCCTTTCAGAGAGCTCGTTTAAAGACATTTTTCGGGTTGCCATCATCACGTCTAAATTTACTATTATGGGCATAGCTTATACGGTTAATTCGTTTTCTTTTTGAATAGCCACCCCTTTTTTGAAAATAACTGCAATAATGTAAATAACAGCTCCCATCAATATAAACGCTTGACTGTCTGTCCAAAAGTGGTTTAAACTACTCAAATCAAAACCGGGATGCATTAAGTTTTTAACGGAATGTCTGCCAAGATAACTTAAAAAACCTATGGAAAGGGTGTAATAACTCAATTGGGAAATTTGCCGTGCAACAAAATCATTAAACGGATTTGACAAATCCATTTTGTGCATAAGCCTCACAACGATGTAAAACAGATACGCCTTTAAAACTGAAATGATCAGAATAAAACTGTATATAATGAAAAAAGCCCATTTGCTATCTTCATACAATTGAGGAAAATCCAGACCTTGATAAAAATTTGGAACAAGTTCAGGCTTAAACATATTAAACAGGAAATTTACAATCAAACCTCCTGCTACAATACAAAAGCCAATAAAGATAATCCAGGCCACAATAAGCAGTCCCTTAAATACGAAGTTGTTTGTTTTTGACATGATTGGTTAAATTAAAAATGATGTGACAAACATACTTAATATTTATTGATAAACAATAAATATTATCCTTTTTTCAAAAAATAATATCAAGCCACACTTATGAGTAAGCTTTTTTTAAGCATAAGCTAGTCTCAATATGAAATAAAAAAAGCGGAGAATTATCCCCGCTCTTTAAATTTTATAAAAACTGCCCTTATTTGACAATCACTCTTTTGACAGTGCTGTAGTTTCCGTTTGAAACCTTAACAAGATAAGCACCTGTTGCAGTACCCTCAAAGTCCAATTGTGCTTTATAAGCACTTCCTTGAAATCTCATTTCTGAATCAATTAATTTTTGTCCCAAAGCATTAAATACAGCAACTTTCATATCCCCCAAATCTGATTTGGGCTGAAATAAAACTTCATAGATTCTATTTTCTACTGGATAGACCTTAAAAGCTGCATCGTTAAAATCATTTTGAGCAGTAGAAAGAGTGCCATCAAGGATTGTGACCGTATAATCTTCAGTTTCTCCCCAGGTAAAGTCAACACAGGGGTCATCAATAGTTCCCTCTGAGGTAATCCACCCCGCTCTGGCTCTCAACAAGTGAGTACCCACCAAATCTAAATCATTGGGGATGTTAAAAGAGGTCGTATAATTTGTCCCTGAAGCAGGAAGAGGAAAATCAAAAATCACCAATTCATCAGGCTCATAAACAAAATTATCATTGTAATCGATCCAAACTGATAGCAATTGATTGGCAAAACCGGAACGCGCTGTGACATCTACATTAGTATCTATATCAAGCTCAGTATTAAGGTTTGTAAAATCTCCAAACGCCCCGGGAGAACAACCTGAGATATTATCTATTGTTCCAATAGCAAAACGGGTAAGTCCATCTCCAAAAGAACAATTTCCGGCAGGTGAGCATTGCTCATTAGTTATTGTTACTTCAATAGAATCATTTGATGTTACATCATCGTTTGCCAATAATGTTGAGGCTTCTAAATCATAATCTCCCAAAGCTGTAAAATCTCCAGTTTGACTGAATGAAAAAACCTCTTCTTCAAGAGAATTTATAGTTGTTGTAAAAGTTTCAACCACAGGTGCTGCACCATCAATACTGTAAGAAACATCAAAATTAGTCTGCGGATTGGCTCCAAAATTCCTCACTCGAATCGTGATTGTTTCATTGCCCAAACCTTCGCCAGAAACAGGACTTATGATTTCGGTTACGCCAACATCATTCGGAAATATATGAGTCACCTCTTTAGTAAAGCTGTCATTTCCGGAAAACTCATCTCCAACAAGATTGGTTCTTGCCTCAATAGAATAAGTTTGCCCCGGGGTAGATAAGTCAACTGTTTGAGTAAATGTATATATATCGGTCTCGTTTGCGTTTATAGTACCTGTAAAGGTTTCGGTTGCAACCGAAACTCCATCCAATATAAGTTCAACTGGAATATTTGATTGTGTATCAGTTCCAAAGTTTCGTATTGAAATTTCTACCGTTTCATTGGCTGTTAAAATTCCATCATTTGGGGTATTAATACCATTGACTCCCACATCATCTAAAAATCCACCAGACAAACTAAAAGAGGCGATTCTCGTTGTCCAAAAGTTATTATTAGCAAAATATTCTCCCGTAAACCAAAAGGTAAAATTATCGGGATCCATCGTGAGTTGGGTGTAGTCTCCAAAACGGTTTGAAGTTGTTTGCACTCCAACACCGTCAATAATCGTTGTTTCTGTGACCGTCATTGTTCCCAAAGGGTCGCCATCAAACCTACCTGTATATCGCATTCCTGCCGGCTCTGTGCTGCTGGCAACCTGGAAACCCATTCCCATATTTCCGGCAGCATCCATTGCCAAACTACCCATAAAACGGCTTAAACCGTCTGCAGGAGCATAAGTACCTTCCTGAAAAATCGTCCAGGGATCTCCAGTTCCATTGTTGCGAAGTTCTATCCATCGAACCCCACTGGTATCATTTCCATCCACATCTACGCTAAATGTCAGGGTCATAGAATTGTGGGTTCCAAATTCCCGGTAATTCACCATATAAGAAATCACACCCCCAATGATGTCAATTTTCTGACTTGTTCCGGGTTGGTTGACATCGCCGGTTCCAAAAGGTGCAAAAACAGAATCAAAGGGCAAGGTTGGTATTTCAAGAGGTGAAGAAATCGTAGAATTGTTTGTGTTACTCCAATCCATTGTGATTTCCCATATTTTTATGTGATCAAAAGTAATAGCACCACTCCAACCATCATCCTGAAAATAAACAATTTGTCCGGGTAAGTCGGGAGTTACATTAGTCCCTAGTACATGGGCCGGGTTGGGACTTCTTACCGAGTTTGGATTGTTAACGATTCCGGGCAAGTTAAAACCAACTATCTGAGGACTCGCACCACCGGCTAAAATAACATCCCTTTCAAGCACATATGTAGTATTTCCTTGAAATTTATTTGCAGTCATATAATACCCATCAGGCCAAACAGAATACTTTGGATAATCAGGAAAAGCATCAAGCGGAAATTCATATATAAAATAAGACCCTGTTGGATCGGGTGTTTCTGAAACAGCAATTAGTAACGCGTTGTTTGAAGTTCTGAATTGACTCACAAAAAAACGGTCGGCTAACTGGTCATACAAAACTATGGGATCTCCTGAATTTACTCCATTCTGAAAAAAATCACCCAAAGAAATGGGCCCAAAAAGTAAATTACCTGACTTATCAAATATTTTAACTCCAAGGTTAAATGCATGAACATAGTGATTGGGTCCTACAGCTCCCGACGGATCCGGTGGCAAAGCTCCCCCTTCTGAAACCGTTGCACCGTCAAAATTTTCTTCAAGTGCAAAGGAAGCAATACCTCCCAACTCCCTTTGTGCTTGTGTCTCTCCATAAAGAGGCAAACCCGAGGGATCTAGTTTTCTTTGACTGCGCAACCTGTTTCTGATGATTCGCGCTTCAGTATTATCTCTTACAGGAGGAATTCCTGCGGTTGGCATTTCACTAACGGGTGGTGTTTTACCAAGAAAAACACCTTGTGAAATAGATTCCGGTCCTTCCTGTGCAAAAGCACCCAGGGTAAAAACCAGTAAAAATAAACATAGCAATTGTACTTTTTGTTTCATAATAATTTGAATGAGTTTTGAATGAGTTT
>JBBDIQ010000042.1:31291-34292 GCA_040880345.1 Flavobacteriaceae bacterium | reverse complement strand
TTTGAATGAGTTTTGAATGAGTTTAAAAAAGCAAGTTACCATTTTATTTTAATAAATTTAGCTTCAAACTTATTTTAACAATTGAAAAATACTGTTTGACACCTCATAAATTCAACTATTTTTACCTCTAAAAAATCAACCCTTCAAAACCAAATTACCTCGTCACTTTTACAATAAAAATCAGTAATTTTGTGCTTTGTTTTTCATCATCAAACAAACACCCTTTATGATCCTCTTTTTTTTCAAACAGAAAACGGTTTACGCAGTAGCTACACATCAAAAACTTGACGCCCAAAACATTCAAAAACTCAACTGGCTTTTTGGCAACACCACTCTTAATACTGAATCCGTCCTGACACTCCCAGCGACGGATTTTTTTGTGGGACCCCGCGCAGCGATGGTTACACCCTGGAGTACCAATGCGGTGGAGATTACCCAAAATATGGGCATTGAAGGCATCATTCGCATTGAAGAATTTCAAATTAAATATGGAAAAGAAGCCCATTTTGACCCGATGCTACTGCAAAAATATACTGAATTAAATCAGGAACTTTTTACTATAAACATTCAGCCTGAAACGATTAAAGATATCACCGATATTGCTGCATACAATAAAAAAGAAGGACTGGCGCTCAATGATGAAGAAGTGATTTATCTTGAGGAACTTTCAAAACGTTTGGAACGTCCACTCACAGATTCTGAAGTCTTTGGATTTTCTCAGGTCAATTCAGAGCATTGCCGGCACAAAATATTCAACGGAACTTTTGTGATTGACGGAGTTGAAAAATCGTCTTCACTGTTCAAGTTAATCAAGAAAACTTCGGCTGAAAATCCTAATACGATTGTATCGGCATACAAAGATAATGTGGCTTTTATTGAAGGTCCCACCGTGGAGCAATTCGCCCCAAAAAGTGCCGACAAGCCGGACTTCTATCAGAAAAAACCTTTTGAAAGTGTGATTTCGCTTAAAGCGGAAACCCACAATTTCCCTACCACAGTTGAACCCTTTAACGGGGCAGCAACCGGAAGCGGTGGCGAAATAAGAGACCGTCTCGCTGGTGGAAAAGGCTCCTTACCCCTGGCAGGAACAGCGGTTTATATGACCTCCTATCCGCGACTGGAGAACAGATCGTGGGAACAAAACATACCACCCAGAAAGTGGTTGTACCAAACACCTTTGGATATATTAATCAAAGCATCGAATGGCGCATCCGACTTTGGAAACAAATTTGGCCAGCCATTGATTGCAGGTTCTGTTCTTACTTTTGAATATAAAGAAACTGAACGTATGTTAGGCTATGACAAAGTCATCATGATGGCGGGAGGTATTGGCTACGGCAAAAAAGACCAAAGCATCAAAGACAAACCCAATGTGGGCGATGATATCGTTATTTTGGGTGGTGATAATTACCGAATCGGGATGGGTGGTGCTGCAGTGTCTTCGGCTGATACCGGGGCATTTTCAAGCGGTATCGAACTCAATGCCATTCAACGTTCCAACCCGGAGATGCAAAAACGTGCAGCCAACGCCATTCGCGGACTCGTGGAAAGCGATATAAACCCAATTGTATCCATTCACGATCACGGTGCCGGTGGGCACCTCAACTGCCTAAGCGAACTCGTAGAAGAAACCGGAGGCGAAATCGCATTGGAAAAACTTCCTGTGGGCGATCCTACCCTTTCCGCTAAGGAAATTATTGGCAATGAATCCCAGGAACGTATGGGACTTGTGATTGGAAAAGACGATACTGCAACTTTGCGACGCATCGCCGAGCGTGAGCGTTCACCCATGTATGAAGTAGGAATCGTAACCGGCGATCACCGCTTTGTATTCAAAGCTAAAGACGGCAAAAATCCAATGGATTTAGCCCTCGCCGATATGTTTGGCAGTTCGCCAAAAACAGTGATGACTGATAAAACCATTGAAAGAAATTATTCCGAAATAAAGTATTCATCAAATAAAATCAAAGACTATATCACCCAAGTTCTCCAACTGGAAGCCGTGGCATGTAAAGACTGGCTCACCAACAAAGTGGACCGTTGTGTGACCGGACGTGTCGCTAAACAGCAATGTGTGGGGCCTTTACAAATTCCGTTAAATAATTGTGGAGTGATGGCATTGGATTACAACGGCAAGGAAGGTGTGGCGACCAGCATTGGACACTCCCCTATTTCGGGTTTGATTGACCCGGTGGCAGGTTCTAAAAACTCTATTGCAGAAGCACTCACTAATATTGTTTGGGCACCGTTGAAGGACGGTTTGCAGTCAGTTTCTCTTTCGGCCAACTGGATGTGGCCTTGCAACAACCCCGGAGAAGATGCGCGTTTGTATGCCGCTGTGGAAGCTGTTTCTGAGTTTTCGATTGCTTTGGGTATCAATGTTCCCACCGGGAAAGATTCGCTTTCGATGAAACAAAAATATCCCGATGGTGATGTCATCTCTCCCGGAACGGTCATCATTTCGGCAGCAGGAAACTGTGACGCGATCACACAAGTGGTGGAACCTTTGTTGCAAAAAGGAAAAGGCAGCATTTACTACATCAACCTGAGTCAAGACGACTTCAAACTGGGTGGTTCTTCATTTGCTCAGATACTCAACGAAATTGGCAATGAAGCACCTTCGGTGAATGATGCTGCTTATTTTAAAAATGCCTTCAACACAATTCAGGACTTAATCTGTCTGAATCAAATCGCTGCCGGGCACGATATCTCTTCGGGTGGACTGTTGACGGCGTTGTTGGAAATGTGTTTTGCAGATAACAATTTGGGCGCAACGGTTAACCTTTCCGCTTTAAGCGAAAACGACCTCATCAAAATACTGTTTGCAGAAAACAGCGGGGTTTTGATTCAGGCCAACGACGATGCAGAACTTGAAAAAGCTTTCGCGAAAGCTAATATAGAAGCTATAAAAATTGGAACGGTCACCGAAAGTGACACCCTTTCCATCACGCACGGAACAACCACAGAAAATTTCAGTATTTCTGAAATGCGTGATGTGTGG
>JBBDIQ010000042.1:0-31191 GCA_040880345.1 Flavobacteriaceae bacterium | reverse complement strand
GGCTATGAAGGCTATCCTGCCAACCCCAACGGCTCTGATTTCAATACTGCTATCATGACAGATGACACTGGAAGACACCTAGTAATGATGCCACACTTAGAGCGTTCTACCTTCCCCTGGAACTGGGCGTATTACCCAAAAGAAAGAAATGACGAAGTCTCGCCTTGGCTGGAGGCATTTGTGAATGCGAGGGAGTGGCTGGAAAATAAATAAACTCCAAGAAGTTATATACCATCCGTTTGCAGGAAACTGCAAACGGTTTTTTTATGGAATAAATTGATATTTACCATCTATCCACTCAAAATAACCATTTATCAATTTACCCCTATTCAGCAGACTGATGTGCTGTAGTTTTGTTTTATAAACCTTTAACACACACTATTATGAAAACATTATCTACTTTACTTTTAGTTTTAACTATGAGTTTTACAATCGGATTGGCCAACTTATTGGCACAACCGCAAAATGATTTAATTGCAAACGCTTATGATCTTGGATTTGGCCCCATTCCTTATGATGAAGCTGCAGTTGACTTTCCAAATGCAACAAACACAAATGACAATACACCCGGGGGTACCGGATGCGCTTTATCACAAGCCGGAGTTTGGTATAAATTTACAGCTACCAAAGAGGGAACAGTTACTGCCGGAATTTTTAATCCGAATGGAGCTGTAATAATTTTCTTTGAAGGACCTGAAACAGGTGTAACCTCAGGAATGCAACTTACCCACGTCAATCAGGGAAATAATCCCTGTGCTTCAAATCCATTAGCCAGTATTCAAACTACCATTGGAACTACCTACTATCTTTACATGAGAAACACCGTAGTATCAGATATAGGCATCAACACATCAACCATTTTCAAAGTTCCTGATAACGATTTAATTGAAAATGCCACTGATATAAATGGCCTTGAAGATTACTTTGAAGAAGACATACATTTTTTAATGACAACAGGTACAAATGATGGTGGTCAACAAGGAGGTTGTGATACTCTAAACACGCCGGGAATTTGGTATAAATTTACTGCAGGAACAGATGGACAAGTAGTTGCCGGCATTAGTAGTGCGGTAAATGAAGGCGGTATTATTTTTTTTTCCGCAGAGGATGAAAATGCGACATCGGGTTCTGAATTAACCTGGGTAAATTCGCCTGACAACCCTTGTGGTGCAGGAAACTTGAGGTCTATTAACGCTATTGCAGGCACCACATATTATGTATTCACAGGAATGTTTGATCCTTATGGAGATTTTTCAATCAACTTATCTCAAATATTAAACAATTCTGAGCATACTATTATTGATTTCAATTACTATCCAAACCCAGTAGTTAACCAATTTAATTTTAATTCCAAATCAACAATTGACAACATTAAAATCTATACCCTTTTGGGTCAGCTGGTTTTGAATCAAGACATCAATAATAACTCTGGTTCTATTGATATGAGTCAATTATCAAAAGGAATGTATCTGGCTGAAGTAACTTCCGGAGAACATAAAACAACTGCAAAAATCCTGAAAAAGTAACCATAATGGAATATTTTGCTTTATTTCTTTTGATTGGATTTATAGCTCTGACAGCAAACAATCAAAAAAACAGACAGGCTTGAAAAAGAAGTTGAGAAACTTAAAAGCAAGCTAAATTCCACTGGACTCTAAAATAAAAGAAAATTGTTTAATTAGTTTATTTATCTAAATGCTGTTTTGTAGCTAATGCAAAACAGCATTTTTTAAAAGATAAAAAATAATTAATTACATTTAATAATCTCAATGTCTTAAAATTGAATACTAAGCTTTGTCATACTCCCCTCCACATACATCAAATTTAAACCTGGATCAATTTGAAGAAATATTGATTTACTTCACTACATCCATCCATAAAAAAAATACAGAGGAGGCTGTTTTATGGGATCTTGCAAAAAACTGTATTGCCAAACTCGGTTTTGTGGATTGTGTAATTTATTTGCTGGATCAACACACCAACAAACTCATTCAAAAAGCAGCATACGGGCCTAAAAACCCCAAAGATTATGAAATCTATGAGCCTGTCCTTATTTCCATCGGGCAAGGAATTACAGGGTCTGTAGCCCAAACCGGTAAAGCCGAAATAGTTTCAGATACATCACAAGACCGGCGTTATATTGAAGATGATGAAATGCGATTTTCAGAAATTTGCGTACCCATTATTTCCAATGAAGAAATTTTGGGAGTTATAGACTGTGAACATCCACAAAAAAACTTTTTTACAGAACAACACCTGCGCATATTAAAAACAATTGCTTCCATTTGCGGAATAAAACTTGGTCAAATTAGAACTGAAAAAGAAATAAAAAAAGAACAAGAAAAACTGTTTGTAATTCAAAAAGAAATTGTTGACTTAAAACTCAAAGCCTTTCAGTCACAAATGAATCCGCATTTTGTGTTTAACACCCTCAATGCCATTCAGTATTTTATCACATCAGATGAAAAAGTGAAAGCACTTAACTATTTATCGGTTTTCAGTAAACTCATCAGGTATTATCTTAAAAATTTCGAAAAAGAAACCATTTCCTTAAGTGATGAAATCGCCATGCTGACCTGGTATTTAACTTTACAAAAGCTTCGGTATGACCAGCGGTTTGAATACACTCTTCACTCAGTATCAAATACCAAAGAAACAGATGCCCGCATACCCTGTTTTGTTCTTCAAACACTGCTGGAAAATATTATTGAATTTTCAATTTTTAGTAATGAAGACCAGGCTGATATCAATATTTATTTTAAAATAAGTGAAGAAAAAGTAGAGGTTGACGTTGATTTTAACTTTAAAAACTCGCATACCGGAAGAACAGATTACCTTCCAGAATACAGAAAAGAGATTTCAAAATGGCAAGACCAAATTAGAATGCTTAATTTAACCAAGAATTACAATATCAAAAAAAGAGTCCTATTAAAAACAAAAGTGAAAAAGGAATTTGCAGGCGGGCAAGTAGTTTTGTGCCTTCCTAATCTGATATAACCATGAAACCAAATCTGACATATTTGATTTATGCATTTTTCTTTTTGTTTGGAAACATAACGCTTGCACAACAAACCGAAGAATTTCAAATCCCCTTTAAATTATTAAAAACAACTCAGGACACCTTGAATATTGACTATATTATTGACAATGCTTCTGTTTTGTTTGCCGGACCTAAAAAAGATTTTAAAAGTACCCCAAGTGACATCTTTTGGATTCAACTTGATTTTTCAGATCATCTTGATGTTTTAAACCAAAAAGAAAAATGGTATGTTTATATAGAATACTTCAATAAAGCAAAAGTATATTATCAAAGTCAAAATGTAATTAGTTCAACAATCTTGGGAAGTTTTGAAACCGGAAATAAATTTACCGGTGAATTTCCTTTTACACAAGAACAACTTATAGAAACTAAATATCTGTATTTAAAAGTTGCAAAGCTGAATGTCAAATACAACATAAGCAACCATACTTTTATATGTTACAGTGAAACCGTACAGTACTATAAACAGAACTATATATCAGGGTTTCACTTTAACAGCAAGGCATTAACACATTTCTTTCTTGGCGTTTCGCTCATCATTATAATCATTGCATCAACTATTTATTTTATCAATAGAAAAAAAGAGTATTTGTTGTATGTCCTCTTTGTAACTTGTATGTCTCTCTATTTTGGAAGGTTTGTTTTTGAATCTTATACAAACACATTTGGAGGCTTTTCTTTTACTACTTTTTTCCTGAACAATTTTTTTGAAATACTTTCAAATATATTCTACATACTCTTTGTAAAATATTACCTGAACACCCGTGAATTCTATCCAAAACTCAACGCAGGCATCCGTTTTGCAGTAGTGTTTCTAGCGGCCTTATTGCTCCTTGACAGTATTGTGTTATTGAAGCAGAATTTTAGTTTACACTCATTTTTGCTGGATATAAGAGCTTTTATAATTACAGCTTTTGTCTTTTTGAGCATTGTTTATCTTTTGTTTCATTTAAAGCATAAACTCACTTATTTTATTGTATTTGGCTCCTTTTTTTACTCAGCAGGATCTGTAATGGTGTTTTTAACAGGCTATGCATATTATGTAAAAACAGGAGCACTTATTGAGATTATCATCTTCGGTCTTGGTTTGGGCTATAAAATAAAACTGGAATATCAAGAAAAATTAGCTGTACAGCAACAAGCCATTGAAAATTACATCAAGGCATTGAGAGCCCAGATGAATCCACATTTTATATTCAATTCACTTAGTTCCATACAACACTTGATTTTAAAGAGCGATACACCTTCTGCACTGAAATACTTATCAAAATTCAGTCAATTGATGCGGTCAACCCTTGAAAATTCCATCGAAAAAAATGTCACATTGGCCGAAGAAATTAAATTACTACAAACTTACCTTGATTTGGAATCACTAAGGTTTGACAGCAGTTTTTCATATGAAATCAATGTTGACAAGCACCTCAACACCCAACTTCTGGAAGTGCCTTTACTCATCATTCAACCCTTTGTGGAAAATGCAATCCTTCACGGCTTATTGCCTAAAAAAGAAGGTGAAAAAAAAGTAACCATATCATTTTCAGAAGACATACATCACATTACAGCCACTATAGAAGATACCGGCATAGGCAGGGAAGCTAGTAAATCACTACATAAAAAAAACACCCATATGCATAAGGTTTCAAGAGGCATTGAACTAACAGAGAAGCGAATTGAAGTATTAAAATCGCTGCATCATCAGGCAGAGACCTATAAAATTGAAGACCTTAGAGACGCTTCAGGAAACCCTGCCGGAACAAGGGTTATTGTAAAAATACCAAAAAATTAGCTATATGGATTTAAAAGCAATCATCGTAGAAGACGAAAAACACAGCCGCGAAACACTCAAAAACCTGCTTGAAAAATTTTGCGAAGGAGTAGAAGTTATTGGGCTTGCTGCTTCCGTTAAGGAAGCGTTGGATATCATTCCCAAATCCAAACCTGATCTTGTTTTTATGGACATCGAACTCCAGTCAGGCACCGGTTTTGACATACTTTCCCAGCTACCTGAAATAAATTTTGAAGTAATTTTCACTACCGCCTTTGATCAGTATGCTATCAAAGCGGTAAAATTCAGTTCGCTGGATTACCTTCTGAAGCCTATTGATCTGGAAGAGTTACAACTCGCGGTTGAAAAAGCTAAAAAAATTAAAAACAAAGAAGCCTACAACAATCAGTTACAAACCCTCCTTCAAAACATTCAACAACCCAAACTTTCTAAGATCTGCCTCGCTACATCAGACGGTTTTGAGTTTATCAACACCCAAGATATTCTCTACTGTGAAGCCGGTGGCTCCTATACTACTTTTAATCTTACCAATGGAAAAAAACTACTGGTTAGCAAGCATCTTAAGGAATATGAAAACCTGCTTATCGATCAGTTTTTTATGCGCGTACACAACAGCTACCTTATAAATTTAAAAGAAGTGAAAAAATATGTAAAAGCAGATGGTGGCTATATTGTTATGAATAATGAGGATATCGTAAGCATTTCCAGAGGGAAGAAAGAATCATTCCTGGAAGCGATGCAAATGAACATCTAGAAACTCTTACTTTTTTTTCATAATTCTCAAAACTCCATCATTTTTTCTTATTTTGCATTGCAAATAAGAAACCCATGAATAAAATAACCCGACTTTTTGAATTCCCCTACTACCAACTCTCAAAAAACAACCTGCCCGATTGCCTTGTGACCAAATATGGTGACGATTGGGTGAAAACATCCACTCAAGAATTTATCGATAAAGCAAACGCCGTTTCCCGTGGCTTATTAAGAATGGGAATCAACAAAAACGACAAAATAGCCCTCATATCCACAAACAACCGCACCGAGTGGAGCATTATGGATATAGGAATCCTACAAACAGGTGCTCAAAACATTCCCATTTACCCAACCATTAGTGAAGAAGACTATGAATATATTTTAAATCACTCAGAATCCATTTACTGCTTTGTTTCAGATCAGGAAGTCTATGACAAAGTGATGGCCATCAAAAAAAACGTACCCAAATTAAAAGAAGTGTTTTCTTTTGATACTATTAGTGGTTGTAAAAACTGGGAAGAAGTTGTTTCGCAGGGAAGTGATGATTCCAATCAGAAAGAAGTAGAAACCAGAAAAAACGAAGTCAATGAGACGGATTTGGCAACCATCATTTACACTTCAGGAACCACCGGAAGACCCAAAGGTGTCATGCTTTCACACAAAAATATTGTCTCAAATGTCATTGACAGTGCTCCGCGCATTCCAGTAAGAGAAGGTGATGCCCGCGCACTCAGCTTTTTGCCGGTCTGTCATATCTTCGAACGAATGATTTTGTATATCTATCAATATCACTCCGTTTCTATTTATTATGCAGAATCCATTGAAAAAATAAGTGACAATATAAAAGAAGTACATCCCCACGTGATGTCTGTCGTACCGCGATTGCTCGAAAAAGTGTACGATAAAATATATGCAAAAGGAACAGAATTGACCGGTATTAAAAAAAGCCTCTTCTTTTGGGCGGTTGAATTGGGCTTAAAATATGAGCCTTATGGTACCAATGGTTGGTGGTATGAAACCAAACTCAAACTCGCCCGCAAACTCATTTTCAGCAAATGGAAAGAAGCCTTGGGAGGAAATCTTGAAGTTATGGTATCGGGAAGTGCTGCACTCCAGCCTCGTCTTGCCCGTGTTTTTGCCGCTGCCGGAATGCCGGTCATGGAGGGCTATGGCTTAACCGAAACCTCACCAGTTATATCAGTGAATGACCAACGCGATGGCCTATTCAGAATTGGGACCGTTGGAAAACCCATACCAAACGTGGAAGTCAAAATTGCCGAAGACGGCGAAATCCTTTGTAAAGGTCCTAATGTAATGATGGGCTACTACAAAGACCCTGATAAAACAGCCGAAGTAATGACCGGCGACTACTTTCACACCGGTGATATAGGCGAAATAGATGCTGATGGATTTCTAAAAATAACCGACCGCAAAAAAGAAATGTTCAAAACCAGTGGCGGAAAATACATTGCACCCCAATTACTCGAAAATGCCATGAAACAATCGCTGTTTATTGAACAAATTATGGTTATTGGAGAGGGAGAAAAAATGCCTGCCGCATTCATTCAACCCAGTTTTGACTTTGTGAAAGAATGGGCAAAGCGCAAAAAAATTGACACCGGGAATTCGTTGAAAGAACTTTGTAACAATGAAAAAGTCATCGCCCGCATTCAGGAAGAAGTAGATACTTTTAATGAACGTTTTGGGCATTGGGAAAAAATAAAACGCTTTGAACTCACCCCTGAATTTTGGACTGTCGATGCCGGTCACCTCACTCCCACGATGAAATTAAAACGTCGGGTGGTCAAAGAGCGGTATAAGGATTTGTATGAAAAGATATACAATCCATAAAATAAATCCCAATATAAGAATCCTTTAGAATTCAAGACTATTTGTCATTTTATAAGTTTTTGGTTTTAAAAAATTGGTTTTACACAACTTTTTAATACATTTAGTATCAACTAACTAATAAAAGTCAAAAAAAATGAAAACAAAAAATTTCTTAGTTTCCGGTATTGTTGGAGGTATTGTTTATTACCTTCTTGGATGGTTGTTTTATGGAATCCTTCTCAAAGATTTCTTTCCCCAACCCGAAATGACTTCAAACACAATGATCTTCATTCTCTTGGGTTGTTTAACTTATGGCTTGTTCATTGCCTATTTATATACAAAATGGGCGCAAATTAGTACGGCAGCCACAGGAGCAGGTGCCGGTGCTGTTATCGGACTTTTTATCGGCCTGTTTTTTAATTTTTTCAACATGGCTATGGTGCCTGAAGCCACTTATGAAATGGCAGCATTAGACCTGGTTGTAACAATTGTATCTACCGGAATTATTGGAGCGATCATTGGAGCTATTAACGGAAAACTGGGTTAAATCAAACACTATTTTTTAAAATCAAACTCCTCCACCACGAGGAGTTTTTTTATTTCTAATAATTTAAATAAGATTTATTATGCGTGCATAGTATTTTTTTGTATATTTACAATTCAAAAATAATTAAAATCAAAATTACGCCCCCTTTTTTTGAAGGGCTGGGGAAGATGAAAGAAAAAACAATAGATTACGTCTTAAGAACAACCTGGCAAGCAGTAACCAGAATGTACAATGAAGAAGCCGCTAAATTTGAAAGTACTATGGCAACCGGATTTGCACTTTTAAGTATTGACCCTGAAGAGGGCACACCTTCCACCTCGTTGGGACCCAAAATGGGAATGGAAGCTACCAGTCTTTCCAGAACCTTAAAATCAATGGAGGATCGAGGTCTAATCATCAGAAAACCCAATCCTGATGATGGAAGAGGAGTGCTCATCTACCTCACCGATTTCGGAAAAGAAAAAAGAGAATACTCAAAAGACAGGGTACTTCGATTTAATGAAGCTATAAAAAATAATATTTCAGAAGAAAAACTCAATCACTTCTTTGAGGTTACAGATACCATCAACGAAATGATTTCCAATAAAAAAATATATACAAACGATTTAGTTTTTAAAAAATATGAGTAAACGTAGAATTAACAAAGTAGCCGTCATTGGCTCCGGAATTATGGGAAGTGGTATTGCACTGCATTTCGCCAATATTGGCGTGGAAGTGCTCTTGCTTGACATCGTTCCGCGAGAACTGAATGACATTGAAAAGAAAAAAGGACTCACCCTTGAGGATAAAGTGGTTCGCAACCGCCTTGTAAATGATTCATTGCAAGATGCAATTAAATCCAAACCCTCACCGGTCTATCACAAGAGTTTTGTAAACCGAATCACCACCGGTAACTTGGAAGACGACATTGCCAAAGTAAAAGACACTGACTGGATTATCGAAGTGGTCATTGAGCGCCTTGACATCAAAAAACAGGTGTTTGACAATCTGGAAAAACACCGCACACCGGGAACGCTCATCACATCAAACACTTCTGGAATTCCCATCAAGTTTATGAGTGAAGGGCGAAGCGAAGATTTTAAAAAGCATTTCTGCGGAACCCATTTTTTCAATCCGCCGCGTTATCTGAAACTCTTTGAAATCATTCCCGGACCGGATACTTCTCAGGAAGTGTTGGATTTCTTAAATGAATATGGCGAAAAGTTCCTTGGAAAAACTTCGGTTTTAGCCAAAGACACTCCCGCCTTTATCGGAAACCGTATCGGTATTTTCGGTATCCAGAGCTTGTTCCACCAAGTAAAGGAAATGGGACTTACCGTCACCGAAGTCGATAAACTCACCGGACCGGTCATCGGCCGCCCAAAATCAGCGACTTTCAGAACCGTTGATGTGGTAGGTTTAGACACACTGGTGCACGTGGCCAACGGGATTTACGATAATTGTAAAGAAGACGAAGCCCATGACCTGTTTAAACTACCTGATTTCATAGAAAAAATGGTAGAAAACAAATGGCTGGGCAGTAAAACCGGACAAGGGTTCTATAAAAAAATTAAAAATGACGACGGCAGCAGCGAGATTAAAGAGCTAAACCTCAACACGCTGGAATACCAATCCACCAAAAAAGCAAACTTCGCCACCCTCGAAAAAACAAAAACCATCGACAAACCCATTGACCGCTTTCCGGTATTGGTAGATGGTGATGACAAAGCAGGCGAATTTTACCGCAAGAACTTTGCTGGAATGTTTGCCTACGTCTCCAACAGAATCCCTGAAATTTCTGACGAGCTCTACAAAATAGACGACGCCATGAAAGCCGGTTTCGGCTGGGAAAATGGTCCGTTTGAAATCTGGGAATCCATCGGTGTTGAAAAAGGACTCGAACTCATCAAAGCCGAAGGACTGAAAGTAGCCGACTGGGTGAATGCAATGCTGGCTTCAGGCAATAAATCGTTCTATACCGTAAAAGAAGGAGCTACCTATTATTATGACATTCCGTCTAAAAAACAAACCAAAGTACCGGGACAAGATGCCTTTATCATCCTGAATAACATACGCGAAAGCAAAAAAGTATGGAGCAATAAAGAAGCCATCATACAAGATTTAGGTGACGGTATCATCAATTTAGAATTCCAAAGCAAAATGAATACGATTGGTGAAGGCGTTCTCGCCGGAATCAACAAAGCCATCGACCTGGCAGAAAAAGAATACGACGGACTAGTCATTGGAAACCAAGCATCAAATTTCTCTGTGGGCGCCAACATCGGGATGATTTTTATGATGGCCGCAGAGCAGGAATATGAGGAGCTGAATATGGCCATCAAATACTTTCAGGATACCGTTATGCGAGTGCGCTACTCCTCCATTCCGGTGATTGTAGCTCCACACGGCATGTCTTTAGGTGGTGCCTGTGAAATAAGCATGCACGCAGACAAAGTTGTAGCTGCCGCTGAAACCTATATCGGTCTTGTGGAATTTGGCGTTGGGGTCATCCCCGGAGGAGCCGGTTCAAAAGAAATGACCGTTCGCGCCGCAGACACCTTTAAGAAAGATGATGTGGAACTGAATGTATTGCGTGAATACTTCCTGACCATCGGTATGGCCAAAGTCGCAACCTCAGCTTATGAGGCTTATGATCTGGGCATTCTGCAAAAAGGAAAAGACCTTGTAGTAGTCAACAAAGACCGCCAGCTCGCTGAAGCGAAAAAACATGCCTTGCTATTAGCAGAAGCCGGTTATACAAGACCTATTGAACGCACCGATATAAAAGTACTTGGAAAACAAGCTCTTGGAATGTTCTTAGTTGGTACCGACCAGATGGTCGCAGGAAAATACATCAGTGAACACGACAGAAAAATCGCCGATAAACTCGCCTATGTAATGGCAGGTGGAGATCTATCAGAAGCCAGCTATGTAAGCGAACAATACCTGCTTGGGCTGGAACGTGAAGCCTTTCTGTCACTATGTACCGAAAGAAAAACACTGGAACGCATACAGCATATGTTGAAGACGGGGAAACCACTTCGTAATTAAGGGTACCCTCCGCTCCATCGCTAGAGCTTTTGAGCGTAAGCGACCCAGCCCTCCCCAAAAGGTAGAGAGCTAAATTGAATTTAATTTAGTAAAGGCGTAGTGTACTACGCCTCAACCAAAAAGATAAAAGATAATAATATGAAAAAAACCGCCTATATAGTACAAGCATACAGAACCGCAGTAGGCAAAGCCCCACGCGGACTCTTTCGCTTTAAGCGTCCAGACGAGCTCGCAGCAGAAACCATCCAGTATATGATGGATAAAATGCCGCAACTGGACAAAACTAGAATCGACGACGTCATCGTCGGAAACGCCATGCCCGAAGCCGAACAAGGTCTCAATATGGGTCGCCTCATCTCGTTAATGGGATTAAAAACCGTTGATGTTCCCGGAATGACAGTGAACCGCTATTGCGCTTCCGGACTGGAAACCATTGCTATTGCGACTGCCAAAATCCAAAACGGAATGGCAGACTGCATTATCGCCGGTGGTGCTGAAAGCATGAGCTACATCCCAATGGGTGGTTACAAACCCGTCCCCGATTATGGCGTAGCCAAAGAGGGCAATCAGGATTATTACTGGGGTATGGGACTCACCGCTGAAGCTGTCGCCGAAAAATACAAAGTTTCCCGTGAAGATCAGGATGAATTTGCTTTTAACTCCCATCAAAAAGCATTAAAAGCACAATCCGAAAACCGTTTCAAAGACCAGATTGTTCCCATAAATGTAGAACATACGTTTGTCAACGAAAAAGGCAAAAAAGAAACAAAAAACTACACCGTAGAAAAAGACGAAGGCCCAAGAGCCGGAACAAGCACAGAAGCATTAGCCAAACTGCGTCCCGTTTTCGCCGAGGGCGGAAGCGTCACTGCCGGAAATTCCTCACAAATGAGTGACGGAGCAGCTTTCGTGATTGTCATGAGCGAAGAAATGGTCAAAGAACTCAATCTGGAACCCATTGCACGTCTTGTGAGTTATACCGCTGTGGGTGTCGAGCCGAGAATCATGGGTATCGGTCCCGTCAAAGCCATTCCGAAAGCCTTAGCGCAAGCCGGATTGAAACAAGATGATATTTCATTAATAGAATTAAACGAAGCTTTTGCTTCACAGTCGCTGGCTGTCATTCGCGAACTGGGTCTCAATAAAGATATCGTAAACGTAAATGGTGGTGCTATCGCATTAGGACACCCGTTGGGATGCACAGGAGGAAAACTTTCGGTGCAGCTTTTTGATGAAATGCGCAAACGCGAAATGAAGAACAAATACGGTATCGTCACTATGTGTGTGGGAACCGGACAGGGTGCTGCGGGGGTTTATGAATTCCTGAAATAGAGAAAAATAAAAGTTATTAAAGAACAAACAATTTATATGGAAGCAAATACAACTAAAAAAGAATCCTTACTACGCGGCGGACAATTCATCGTAAAAGAAACGGCCTGCGAAGACGTCTTCACACCAGAAGATTTTAATGAGGAACAAAAAATGATGCGCGACTCGGTTATAGAGTTTGTGGACAGGGAAATATGGCCTCACAAAGAGCGCTTTGAAAACAAAGATTATGCCTTCACAGAAGAAGTGATGCGCAAGGCCGGTGAACTCGGTTTGCTGGGCATTGCAGTTCCTGAGGAATACGGCGGCCTGGGTATGGGCTTTGTCACAACTATGCTCGTGTGTGATTATATTTCGGGTGCTACGGGATCGTTTAGTACGGCTTTTGGAGCACATACCGGTATCGGTACACTTCCTATTACCCTTTACGGAACGGAAGAGCAAAAGAAAAAATACGTTCCAAAACTTGCCACCGGTGAGTGGTTTGGTGCTTATTGCTTGACAGAACCCGGTGCCGGTAGCGATGCCAACAGCGGAAAAACAAAAGCCGTGCTTTCGGAAGATGGTAAGCACTACAGCATCACCGGACAAAAAATGTGGATATCCAATGCCGGTTTTGCAAAGATTTTCATCGTTTTTGCACGCATTGAAGACGACAAAAACATCACTGCATTTATTGTGGAGCGCGACAAGGCCGACGGAATGACTTTTGGTGAGGAAGAACACAAGCTCGGAATTCACGGGTCTTCTACCCGCCAGGTATTTTTTAGTGATGTCAAAGTGCCGGCTGAAAACCTTTTAGGCGAGCGCAACGGCGGATTCAAAATCGCGATGAACTCTCTTAATGTGGGGCGCATTAAACTGGCGGCTGCTTGTTTGGACGCTCAAAGACGTGTTACAAGCAATGCCGTAAAATATGCCAACGAACGCGTACAGTTTAAAACCCCCATTGCACAGTTTGGTGCCATCAAGCAAAAGTTGGCCGAAATGGCTACCGCTGCTTATGTGGGTGAAAGCGCTTCTTACCGTGCCGGAAAGAATATCGAAGACCGTATTGCGATGCGCGAAGCCGATGGCAACGGCCACCAGGAAGCTGAGCTAAAAGGAGTGGAAGAATACGCCATTGAGTGTTCCATCTTAAAAGTGGCTGTTTCTGAAGACATCCAGAACTGCTCTGATGAAGGCATCCAGATTTTTGGTGGCATGGGCTTCTCCAAAGACACCCCTATGGAAGCTGCCTGGCGTGATGCCCGCATTGCGCGTATCTATGAAGGTACCAACGAAATCAACCGTATGCTCGCCGTGGGGATGCTCGTAAAAAAAGCGATGAAAGGCCACGTAGACCTGTTGGGTCCTGCAACAGCAGTAGGCGAAGAATTACTGGGAATACCGTCTTTTGACACACCCGATTATTCTGAATTGTTGGCCGAAGAAAAAGAAATGATTGGAAAGCTGAAAAAAGTGTTTTTGATGGTGGCCGGTGCTGCCGTGAAAAAGTATGGCCAGGATTTAGAAGAACACCAGCAACTGCTTCTCAACGCTGCCGATATCCTGATTGAAATCTATATGGCCGAGTCTGCATTGTTGAGAGCCGAGAAAAACGCCAAGCGCTTTGGCGAAGACAATCAAAAAGAGCAAATCGCGATGGCAAAACTAAACCTGTATCACGCTGTGGAGAAAATTACCACCGCCGCCAAAACAGGGATAATCTCCTTCGCCGAAGGCGACGAACTCAAAGCGATGATGATGGGTATAAGACGTTTTACCAAATACACAAACTACCCCGACATCATTGCCCTGCGTCGCTCCATTGCCGAAAAGGTGATTGCGGAAAACAAATACCCCTTTTAGAACCACAATTTACATTCTATAACACAAAACGCCTTGAAATAATTCAGGGCGTTTTTAAATACTCAAATTAATAATATTGATTATCAATAAAAAGTAAATATCAAAATTTGGTATTATTAAATGGATGCAATATCTTTCCTTTACAAAATAAGATAAAGTGAAACTCCTTAATCTGATTATTTCTTTATTTGTTATTACAAACCTTAATTCTCAAATAATTGAAGAAGGAAAAGGCTTTAACACTATTTACCTAGGTTTAAAATCCCTTGAAATTATTGAAAAACTAGGTGAAGAATACACTTCTAAAAAAGATGAACTAGGATTTTCAATTAATTACAAAAATGAAGATATTGAATTATTCTTTGACAAAGACAGTATATTGTTTAGCATAGTTTTTCCTCCAACTATAAACTTAGTAACCTCAAAGGGATTGATGATTAAAGAAGGTCTAACAGTTGATGATGTAACTAAAACTTATGGATATAGGGATTGGACGTTAAGTGAAACTGAAGTATTGGGTTATGACATTGGAATTATATTTTACTATGAAGGTAAAATGGTAACTCAAATCGAAATTGATGAACAAGACGAAGATTATATTGATGTTACTATTCAAGAATATTTAGATGAGGTTTATATCCCTAAAGATCTTGAGGAGTCGATAGAACAAATTAATACTTTACTTAATCAGGAAACTATAAATGAAATTCGTTTATTAAGTGAAGATGAATTTTTAACAAAATCTCATTTTGGATTGGGTAAAAATCTTAGAAATTACTGGGGTCTTTGGGCTGGTTCTAGATTTGCAGTTTATTTTAATAATTTGGGAATTTCACATCCAGATGATATGTCAGGAATAATTTTAACAAGTTATCATAGGGTTTTAAATAACCAAGAAATTAATTTAAATCAACAAATTATTAAAATACAAAAGTATTGGGAGGGGGTAGAAATAACACAGTTGCCTGATGAAAGTGAATATCCCGAGCCAAACTTAGAATTTAGAAATATAAAATCTTACGGACATTATACAACTAATAAAAAATGGGCAGAAGTCTATATCCAAACAAATTCAATTTCCAACGAACATTGGATTTATGATTATTACTATGGTTGGAAAAAAATAGACACTAAAACAAAAGAAAACCTTTGGGAGGCTCCAATTGATAAAACGGAAGAAATGATGGATAAGATATTCAAAAATTAATTTTAACTTTGATACAAACCCGATATAAAAATGAACATAGCAATAGAAAAAAAAGAAATCATAAAGTGGATAAACTCTTTGGAAAATCCTGTTGTTATTGAGCAGATCATATCCATCAAAAAAAGAGATACTGAATCTTTTGATTTTGATAAAGAATGGGAAAAAGGAATTCCAATCAAAGAGGCAAGAAAAAAATCTTCTGATTTCATAAAATCCCTGCCTTGGAAAAAATAGTTCTACTCCAAGAAAATGTAACCACTTTTCTTGAAAATCTAATTCAGATACTTTTTGAAAAGGAATACTTTAGTTATGAAAAGTCTGCCCAGCAGTATGTTTCAAAAATTTATGATTTCATAGAAAATCACCTCATAAAATACCCACATAAGACTACTCCCAAAAATCTTTCCCAATTGGGTTCAAAATTTGTTTTTTATAAGGCAAATAACCATACCACTTGGTATATCTTTTTTGAAAATAAAGATTCTCGCTATTTAGTGACATACATTACCAATAATCATATGGAAGATGTAAAATTCTTGTGATTTAATTACCCTTATTTTTTTCAATAAATTTAGTGATTACGAAAAAAAGTCTCCTTTTTAACTAACTTACCCTCTCAGTTCCGATACTCGGGATAGAACCCTGTGAGGGTTTTCTATAACACAAAAACGCCTTGAAGTAATTCAGGGCGTTATTTATTTATATAATTATGAGAAGATATTATATAATTCACACTTTATTCGAAAAAAGTCAGGTTTAAGGGCAAAAGCGTTAAGCATACTTAGCTGATAGTCTTAATCTTACGTAAAATAATTAAAAACACCTCATTATGAAACGGCTATCCACTTTTTTAACTTTGTGCCTGCTAGGCATCATATTTACCTCCTGTCTCAATGCAGACAACAGGAATTTATCAACTGAAGAAACCAATCATATCAGTGCTGATGAATTAATGAATGAAATAAATGCAGCTGATATGCATACAACACCGCATTTAAATAATCAAGACACCTCAAAAAAAAAGGAGACAGTCAGGCTAAACAACAGTACCTTTCAGGAAATGCTTGTCGTTTATTCTCATTTAGATATGACCGAAGATCAAATTGTCTTATTTGAGAATCAGTTCAATTCTGAAGTGAAAAATCCAAATCAAAAATATCGCACTCAACTTGAAATACAAGAGATCTTGAATGCCAGCTTTCAAACGGTTCTTAGTGAAGATCAATTTGGAAGGTATAATCAATGGCGTACAACAGTAGATCAATAAGTGGGATTAAATTCCAAAAAACAATTTCCAAAAAAAAAAGTTGGCCAAAACAAAAATTCAATCTCTTGAGCAACATATAAAAGAGGGTGCTGACGCTTTACTAATAACCAATCAAGGTGTTAGAATAAACGACAATCAGAATACCCTTAGCGCATGTGAACGCGAACCAAATCTCTTGAAAGACTTCAACTTTAGGGAAAAAATGACACATGTTGACCTTGAAATAATTTCGGAAAGAAATGTTCACGCACGAGGTTCAGGAGCTCATGGTTATTTTCAGGTGTATGATTCCATGAAAGAGGTCACCAAAGCAGGATTCTTGCAGGATCCTTCTAAGCAAACTCCTGTTTTCGTTAGATTCTCCACAGAAGCAGGCTCTAGAGGTTCTAATGATTTAGGTCGTGATGCACGGGGTTTTTCGGTTAAGTTTTATACAGAAGAAGGCAATCTTGATCTAGTGGGAAATAATATGCCTGTGTTCTTTATTCAGGATGCCATGAAATTTCCCGATCTGGTTCATGCGGTTAAACCTGAACCTGACAATGAAATGCCAAAAGCCTCTGGAGCACATGACACTTTTTGGGATTTTATATCCCTGATGCCAGGGCCTATGCATATGATCATGTGTGTGACGTCAGACCATTCCATTCCACGAAGTTATAGAATGATTGAGGGGATAGGTGTACACACTTTTAGATTTATCAACGAAAAGGGAAAATCCACTTTCGTAAAATTTCATTGGAAGCCCTTGTTGAGTGTTCTGGGAGTAACTTGGGATGAAGCACTAGAAATATCCGGTGAAAACTCTGATTTTCACAGTCAGGATTTATGGGAGGCCATTGAAGAAGGAAATTTTCCAGAATTTGAACTGGGTGTACAACTAGTAAAAGATGAAGACGAACATAAATTTGATTTTGATCTCTTAGATCTCACAAAACTTATTCCGGAAGAACTGGTACCTGTACAAAAAATAGGGAAAATGGTTTTAAACCGAAATTCGGATGACTTTTTTGCTGGAACAGAACAAGTAGTATTTCATCCCGGTCAAGTGGTTCCCGGTATTGATTTTACTGTAGGCACCTGATATAGTTTGACCACTTAAAGTCCATTTATAAACAAGCACTTTCAAAACATTACCGAAATGGGAAGTCAGAACTAATTTACTGACAACCCTCATTGTTTTGCGATATTATTCAAAGTACATTCGTCTTTTAAACCTTAAGTTATGAAGTACACAATCAGCGCCACCTCAGCTCCTGAAACCCCCGGGCACATCGACATCAAGGAAACCCACATTAGTTTTGGTACAGCAGCAAACAGTTCCCAACTGGCCAATCCGGCAGAAGTATTCCTCAGTGCCTTTGCCGCTTGTATGTTGAAAAACGTCGCTCGCTTTTCAGAAATGATGCCTTTCCAATACTACAAAGCCACCGTCGAAGTCACCGCGACCCGTGAAGAAAAGCCTCCGCGCATAGACCAGCTCACCTACGCACTCACCATACAAAGCAAGGACACCGGGCTCAACCCAATGCTATTAAAGAAAAACATCGAAAAATTTGGGACCATCTACAACACCATGGCTAAAAGCTGCCGGATTGAAGGGAATATTCAAGTGATTGAATGATTGGCTGAATATATAAACATAAGTAATAAATTATATAGCACACAATCCTCGCCGCTAATAGTGGCTTCAGATGGCAAATCAAACTCCAAAAAAGTATTGAGTGCAAAATATTAAGATGTGAACCAAACACTGAAACTGACCATAAAACTTCTTCAGTTAACCAGTTCACTTAATAATAATGAAAACCGGGAAAATGTCGAGCCAATCCGAATGGATCAAATGCTTAAAACAGTTTTTTTTTAAAATAGAATCGTTTCCATGGCCCCTGAATTAATTAATGGGCTTAAATAAATATTGACAAACCATTTTAACGGTTTAAATACTATAAACACAGTTTTTTCTTATCTTTATAAAAAATCTGCATTATGAAATACATTACCCTACTCCTGTTATTTACACTTTCGATTACACATGCCCAAACAGACTCCAGAATATATGATATCATCGATGCCGTTTCCGCCGAAAGGCTGAAAAAAGATGTAACCATTTTAGCTAATTTTGGTACACGGCATACATTGAGTGATACTGTTTCCAATACCCGCGGCATTGGCGCAGCCCGCCGATGGATCAAACAGGAGTTTGACGTAATCTCTAAAGACTGCAACAACTGCCTCGAAGTATTTTATCAGAAAGACCTGGTCAAAGAAGGCACCAATGCCCGCATCCCTTTTGATGTGTGGGTGGTTAACGTGGTTGCCATACAACGCGGCACCAAATACCCCAACCGCTTCATCATCATGAGCGGAGATATCGACAGCCGGGTGACAGACCCCAATGACTATACCTCTGATTCGCCGGGAGCCAACGACAATGCCACCGGTATGGCCGGAGCGATGGAGGCTGCTAGGGTACTGTCCAAATACAAATTTGAAAACAGCATTATTTACACAGGGCTTTCAGGTGAAGAACAAGGACTTTTTGGCGGTGCGATACTTGCTGCTTACGCGAAAGAAAAAGGCTGGGAAATCATCGGGGTGCTCAACAATGATATGATAGGTAATATTGAAGGTGTCAACGGCGTCATTAGCAACCGCGATTTCCGGATTTTTTCAGAGCCCGTGCCTCCTACCGAAACAGAAAGGGAACGCAATGCCCGTAGATTCTACGGCGGCGAAGTCGATGGAATTTCACGTCAGCTGGCACGTTATGTTCACAAAACTACACAAACCTATATGCCCGAAATGAATCCAACCCTTATTTACAGATTGGACCGTTTTGGCCGTGGCGGCCACCACCGCCCTTTTAATGATGCCGGCTTTGCGGGTATCCGCATTATGGAATCACATGAAAATTACTACCAGCAGCACGAAAACATCCGTTTAGAAGATGGCATTGCTTATGGCGATGTGTTGGAACACGTCAACTTTCCCTATGCTGCCAAACTCACTGCCGTGAATGCCATTGCAATGGCATCACTGGCCTGGGCACCACCTGCACCAAAAAATGTAATGATTGGTGGTATCGTCGAACCTTCAGCCAAACTAAAATGGGACAAAGTCGAGGGCGCCATAGGCTACAAAATCTACTGGAGGGACACCACTTCCCCCACCTGGGACTACAGCCGTTTTGTAGGTGACGTTTCTGAACACACACTTCAAGGCATTGTGATTGACAATTATTTATTTGGCGTCGCCGTCGTAGGCAAAGACGGACACGAGAGTGTGGTGGTGTTTCCGAATAGTGTGTTTAGGTAGATACTAGATTTAAGACGATATCTATTAGACGAGAGATTTACCGATGAAGGTTTTAAATCTCTTTGCGGCTTGGCGCCTTTGCGTGAAATAATCACATCTAACTATACTGTGTAATTTAATAAAACCTAACTAGTGTAAATCAGTATTCGAAATACAGATTGCCACTGAGCACTGATTACTAAAAAAATCCATCTCTATAAAAAAACATGCTATTTTTGTTACAAATTCAACATCGATGAAGGAATTTTCAATTGTATTGATTCTAATCCTGTTTTCAGGAACTACACTGTTTGCCCAAACCTTCACCAAACAAGACACCCTTCGCGGAAGTATCACACCGGAGCGTGTCTGGTGGGACCTCAACTTCTATCATCTCGACATAGAGGTCAAGCCCGATGAAAAATGGCTGGGTGGCAAAAACACCATCAGATATACCGTTTTAGAGCCTCATCAAGTCCTTCAAGTGGATTTACAGAAGCCACTGAAATTAGAAAAGGTAACCCAGGACGGCAAGGAATTAAATGTAAAAAGCAAAGGCAATGCCCATTTTGTAACTTTAAAAAAGAAACAGAAAAAAGGTGCTTTAGAAGAGGTAGTTGTTTACTACAGTGGCCATCCCCGGCAAGCTGTCAATGCCCCTTGGGACGGTGGTATTTCCTGGAAACACGATGAAGCAGGCAATCATTTTGTGGGTTCATCCTGCCAGGGACTAGGCGCCAGTGTGTGGTGGCCCAACAAAGACCATATGTATGACGAAGTTGACAGTATGGCGATAAGTGTTCGCGTTCCTGAGAACCTCACAAACGTTTCAAACGGCCGCTTGAGAAGTGTGGAAGAACACGACAACAACACCAAAACCTGGCACTGGTTTGTCACCAACCCAATCAACAACTATGGGGTGAATATCAATATTGGCGATTATGTGCACTTTGGCGAAACCTATGAAGGCGAAAACGGCACCCTTGATATGGATTACTGGGTACTGAGCTACAACCTAGAAAAAGCCAAAGAACATTTCAAAGACGCACCCAGAAGCATAGAAGCTTTTGAACACTGGTTTGGTCCCTACCCCTTTTATGAAGACAGCTACAAACTAGTGGAAGCCCCATATCTGGGAATGGAACACCAAAGCTCCGTGACTTACGGCAATCAGTATATGAAAGGCTATCTGGGCAGGGACTTGTCAGGTACCGGCTGGGGTATGAAATTTGATTTTATCATTATTCACGAAAATGGACACGAATGGTTTGCCAACAACATCACCTACAAAGACATCGCCGATATGTGGATACACGAAGGTTTTACAGCCTATTCTGAAAGCTTGTTTGTGGAATATTTCTATGGCAAAGAAGCCGGTGCTGAATATGTAGTGGGGACTTCAAATTTAATTCAAAACGACAAACCCATCATCGGAAAATATGACGTAAACCAAAAAGGTTCCGGAGATATGTATTACAAAGGAGCCAACATATTGCATACCTTACGTCAACTCATTGAAAATGATGACAAATGGCGGGATATTCTTCGCGGACTCAACCGTGATTTTTGGCATCAAACGGTGACCACAGCACAAATAGAAAACTACATCAGTGAAAAATCAGGCTATGAATTGACGCAGTTTTTTGATCAATACCTGCGTGAATCCGGAATCCCTCTGATCGAATTTAAAATTGACAGCAACGTACTCTCTTTTCGCTACAGCGAAATCATTGAAGGTTTTGATATGCCGGTAAAGGTGTTTATCAATGATGAATTACAATGGATTTTCCCCAAAGCCGAATGGAGCACAAAAGTGACAGAAACCCCCATCAATAGTTTGCGCTTAGACCCCAATTTTTTGGTGGATGGAAAGTTAGTTGAAAACTAGATTTTAATTATTATGCGATTTCTAACGTTGTTAATAAACTTCACATAATGAAAACACTTAAAATACTTATATTTTTTATCAATACCACAGGACTTTTTGCTCAGGAAAAAGATTTTTTTGTTTCTGAAGAAATCAATCTGAAAATGTCCCAAATCAATGAAGCTCTAATGGAGAAGGACACTGCTTCGTTAGCAATATTACTCCACGATAACTTAACCTTGGGCCACTCAAACGGCTGGCTGGAAACCAAATCCGGTTTATTAAAAACCTTGGTGGAAGAAGGCGTAATTTATACCTTCATAGAAACAATCGATGAACCCGAAATTCATTTTACCTCCGAAAAAATTACGACAACACGAAGAACTATTAACGTAAGCGGGATTGTCAATGATACCCCCTTTGATGTCAAATTGAACGTGCTGGAAGTGTGGATTCTTCAAAACAACCACTGGCAGCTTTTAGCCAGACAAAGTGTTAACAAGAGGGAATAAAAAAAGACCCCAAAAATAGAGGTCTTTATAAATATTAAATCTAAATGATTAGTTTATGCTTTTGGCATTACCACTTTATCAATAGCGTGAATCACACCATTTGAAGCATCAACATCAGTGATTACTACCGTTGAAGTACCGCCTTTGGCATCTTTAATCATCACTTTATCGTCTTTTAAAGAAAGAGTAAGGATTTCTCCTTGTACAGTAACCACTTCATATTTGTTGTTATTATCCTGAATGGCTTTTACTAAATCTGCAGCTTTCCATTCACCGGAAACAACGTGATAAGTTAATAGACCGGCTAAGTTCTCTTTGTTTTCTTCTTTCATAAGATTATCCAATGTCGCTTTCGGCACTTTGCTAAATGCTTCATTGGTGGGTGCAAATACCGTAAAAGGTCCTTCGCTACTCAATGTTTCGGCTAGGCCTGCGCCTTGAACTGCAGCGGCAAGGGTAGAGAAATTTTCATTCCTCATAGCAATTGCAGCGACCGTATTGGTTTCAAATTCTGCCGTCATTTTGGCTTCTTCCTCAGCCTTCATGGCTGCGGCTTCATCCATTTTCATTTGTTCAGCCTTTGCAGCAGCTTCTGTTTCAGCTTCTTTCTTTTTAGAGTCATCACAGCTTGCAAATAGCAAACCGATAACTGCTAATGATAATACAATTTTTCTAAGTTTCATAATGATGGTTTTTTTTTAATTCCATCAAAGATACTACAAGCAGATGTTAAATTATGATAAATGAAATTAATGTTATGTTAATAATTTTATGACTATTCTATTAAATTTTTACACTAGCTCTATTAAAACAATTAAAGCCATTTATATTCCTCAGTTTACTGACAAAACTCAAGTCAAAAACATCCTTTTTAAAAAATTTATAATATTTTTACAGAATTCTTACAGTATTAAAGTATTACAAAACCTTATGATTCACAGATACACAAGCTTGATTTTCGCACTTTTAATTTCACTTAGTGCATTTCCACAAGAAGAAACCAAGTGGGACGTTTCCAATCCCGGTCACGATTTTAAGTACAACACCCACACTTTCACAACAGATGAAGGCACCTGGATGAACCTCGACGTTTCTCCCGACGGAAAAACCATCGTGTTTGATATGGTGGGAGATATCTACACCATCCCAATCACCGGAGGAAAAGCCAAAGCACTGCGCACAGGAATTCCTTTTGAAATCCAACCGCGTTTTAGCCCCGATGGAAAACACATCTCATTTACCAGCGATGCCGGTGGAGGCGACAATATCTGGGTAATGAAAGCCGATGGTAGTGATGCCAAACAAATCACTAAGGAAGATTTCCGTCTGCTCAACAATGCCACCTGGATGCCCAATGGAAATTATCTGGTAGCCCGGAAGCACTTTACCTCCGGGCGCTCCCTGGGCGCCGGCGAAATGTGGCAATACCACATCACCGGTGGAAGCGGTGTTCAACTTACCAAACGCAGCAACGACCAAAAAGATGTCAACGAACCCGTCATATCACCGGATGGAAAGTATATGTATTACAGTGAAGATGTGACCTCGGGTAGTGTCTTTGAATACAACAAAGACGCCAATAGCCAGATTTATGCCATCAAACGCTATGACTTTGAAACAGGCGAAATCGACCAAATCACCGGTGGTCCGGGTGGTGCTGCCAGACCTCAAATTTCGCGTGACGGAAAACTCCTTGCTTTCATAAAAAGAGTGCGCACCAAAACCGTTTTATACATCCACGACCTGCAAACCGGTGAAGAATGGCCGGTGAATGATGCCCTCAATAAAGACCAGATGACTGCTTGGGCTATTTTTGGGGTGTACCCAAATTTCAGCTGGATGCCCAACAATGAAGAAATCGTCATCTGGGCAAAAGGAAAATTTCAGAAAGTGAATATCAAAACCACAGCAGTAACCACCATCCCCTTTACGGCAGATGTTGCGATCGATATTGCTGAACGCGTTCATTTTGAAACGCCCATCGAAAATGATGAATTCACCGTAAAGATGATTCGCGACGCCGTCACCTCTCCGGACCGAAAAACACTCGTCTTTAGAGCCCTAGGCTACCTTTGGACCAAGAATCTTCCTAACGGAACCCCAAAACGCTTAACTACAGACACCGATTTTGAGGCCGAACCCGCTTTTTCGCCAAACGGAAAAGAACTCGTTTATGTAACTTGGAATGATAGGGAATTGGGAGCAATTAGAAAAATTTCGGTCAATGGAGGCGCATCCATAAAACTCACTTCAGAAAAAGGGATTTACAGAACACCCGCTTTTTCGCCGGACGGGCAAACCCTTGTTTTCAAGAAGGAAGACGGCAACAACGACCAGGGAAGAGCCTTTACCAAAAACCCGGGACTGTACATCATGAAAAGTACCGGAGGAAAAGAAACTTTCCTCACTAAAAATGGTGAATATCCGCTCTTTACCAAAGATGGCAAACGTATTTTCTTCCAAACAGGAGGTGTGTTTTTTGGAGCACTCACCAAAGAATTGAAAAGCGTCGATTTAAACGGGCAGGATGAACGCACCCATATCAAATCAAAATATGCCAACCGCCTGGTGCCCAGTCCCGACAACAACTGGATCGCATTTTCACATTTACACAAAGCCTATGTGGCTCCCTTAAACTTAAACGGTCAGGAAGTGGATCTCGACAACAAAACCACCGCCGTTCCCGTCTCACAATTGGCGAATGATGCCGGTATCAATCTGCACTGGTCTGCAGACAGCAAGCAGGTTATGTGGATGCTGGGCGATCGTTATTTTAAAAACGAACTCAAAGACCGCTTTACTTTTTTACCGGGTTCCCCCGAAAAAGTGGATTCTCCTTCAGACAAAGGAACTGCCATTGGCTTAAAAGCGAAAGTGGATAAACCGGATGGCCGCATCGCCTTTACCAACGCCCGAATCATCACAATGGAAGACGACCAAATCATAGAAAACGGAACCATTGTCATCAATCAGAATAAAATTGAAGACATGGGAACTTCCGGGGAAGTCACTATCCCTGCAAATGCAAAAGTGTATGACATCGCTGGAAAAACCATTATGCCCGGCATGGTCGATGCACACGCTCACGTGGGTGCTTTTCGATACGGATTAACCACCCAGCAAAACTGGCAATTTTATGCCAATCTCGCTTATGGAGTGACCACGGCTCACGACCCTTCAGCAAACACAGAAACAATATTTACCCTTTCAGAAATGCTCAAAAGTGGTGACTTGGTTGGTCCCCGCCTCTACTCTACCGGTTTCATTCTTTATGGAGCAGATGGCGACTTTAAAGCGGTTGTCAATAATCTGGACGATGCCCGTTCAAGTATTAAACGCACCAAAGCTTTTGGAGCACTTTCAGTAAAAAGTTACAACCAGCCGCGCCGTGATCAGCGCCAGCAAGTATTGCAAGCCGCCCGCGAGGAAGGCATCAACGTAGTACCTGAAGGTGGTTCGACATTTTTCCACAACATCACCATGGTCATTGACGGCCATACCGGTGTGGAACACAACATTCCTGTAGCGCCTGTTTATAAAGACATACTGGAAGTGTGGAGTGCCAGTGACGTGGGATACACTCTTACGTTGCTCGTAAACTACGGCGGACTCAATGCCGAATATTACTGGTATCAAAAAACCAATGTCTGGGAAAATGACAAATTGTTGCAATTCACTCCCAGAGGGATTATCGACTCCCGCTCGCGCCACCGTATGATGGTTCCCGATGAAGAATATGAAAACAGTCATATCCTTACGGCGAAAACTGCAAAAAACCTGGCCGACAAAGGCGTAAAAATTAATATGGGTGCACACGGACAGTTACAGGGACTCGGAGCCCACTGGGAATTATGGAGCATTCAGCAAGGCGGAATGAGCAATCTTGAAGCCTTAAAAACAGCAACCATCAACGCCGCAGAATACATTGGTGCCGGTAAAGATATCGGTTCCTTAAAGGTGAGCAAAATGGCTGATTTACTGGTGCTGGAAAAGAATCCGTTGGAGGATATTCAAAATACAAATACCCTGGTGTTTACAATGATTAACGGGCGATTGTATGACAGCAACACCATGAACGAAGTGGGCAATCACCCCAAAGAACGCCAATCCTTTTACTGGGAAAACAACAAATACAACGCCGCCTTTCCCTGGCACGAAGAAAGCAACAGTTTTATGGAACAACAGTGTTGCGGAGCTGGGCATTCGCATAATTAGTGATGTCCTCATTCTGTAAAACTACGGAGGAGAACAGTTGGTGAGTGAGCATTTTGACCAATGACTGTTCACCTGAATTAAATATCCATTGCCCATTCCCCAAAACCTCCTCATCTTTAATCCAAATACAGCCCTATGGGTTTGCAGGATTATTAGCCCAAAAACCATTCTTTTAAAAATTGAACATAAAACAGAGTAGGGTTTTTAAAATTTAAAATGTTATATTATAAACTGTAATTTTAAAACTTTCAAAGAACAAAGACATGACAAAAACTACCTTTCTCTTTATTATTTTTACATTAATTACCACTCCGTTTTTAGGGCAAACAGAAACCATAACTCTCAATTTTGACGCAAATATTTCCGGAGAACCTATACAGGTTGAAAGCATATTGGTAGAAAACCTTACTCAAGGGGGTACCACAGAATTGTTTCCCCCCAACTTTGAATTGCAATTGAAATATGAAGTATTAAATATCCCCGATTTTTTTCCAAACCCATCTAAAGGAATAAACCTAACAAGTTTTCCTAACCCGATAACCACGACCGCTCAGATTAAATTGCATATCTATCAAGCAGGTCCTGTTACTTTGGCTGTTTACAATGCGTTAGGTCAAAGACTTGTGAAAACCACAAAAGAACTTGCCGCAACGACACACACCTTTGAGTTTCAACCCGGAAAGGATAAAATTTATTTTGTTGTTGCGAACACACAAAATCACCAAAAAGTTATAAAAATTCTTTCTCAATCAACCGGGCAAGAAAAGCTTGCTTTAGATGATCTAAAAAGCTCTGAAAGAAGCTTTCCTAAAAGTTCAACCAAGTCGGCCAACCTTCCTTTTGATTTGGGCGATGAACTTAGCTTTACTGCTTTTTCTGCAATAGGGCAACAAACTCTTATCGATTCTCCCACTCAAAACACGACCTATATATTTGAATACATTGCCGGGATGCCTTGTCCCGATACACCAACGGTCATGTATCAAGGCCAGTTATACAACACCGTTTTAATCGGCTCACAATGCTGGTTAAAGGAAAACCTCAATGC
Source organism: Flavobacteriaceae bacterium (assembly GCA_040880345.1). Classification (GTDB taxonomy): domain Bacteria; phylum Bacteroidota; class Bacteroidia; order Flavobacteriales; family Flavobacteriaceae; genus Planktosalinus. The sequence goes on along the minus strand of JBBDIQ010000042.1, from coordinate 3,612 downwards.
AGGGACGATGATTAACGGTGACGATACCATGACAGATAACGGTGTTCTTGAGAAATGGTGCTATAATAACGATGAGGCGAACTGCGACGAGTTTGGAGCTTTTTATCAATGGCATGAAATGATGCAATATAGTATAAATGAAGGAGTTCAGGGAATTTGTCCCGAGGGATGGCATTTGCCCACAGATGATGAATGGCTCATCCTGGAAAGTACTGTTGACAGTCAGTATGGGTATGACGATGAAGAGTGGCATTTTGGTACCTGGAGGGGTTTTGATGCCGGTAAACACCTTAAATCAGACTTTGGTTGGGAACCGGGATTCTCAGGTAATGGCAGTGATGTTTATGGATTCAGGGGCTTACCTGCCGGTAAGCGTTCGGTATTGCCCTTTGAAAGCTTTCAGCTGCAAGGATTTATTGGCACCTGGTGGACATCCACCAAGGCAGATTCCTATGGAACTTACGCTTTTTACAGACATTTGGATTATAATGCCTATGGAGACGGTATCTGGCGAAGTAATGAAATGGGAATCGCCGGAAGATGTGTGAGATGTATTAAAGACGAGTAAACTTAAAACTACTTAACTTTTAAACCTTCAAAGTCTTTAAGACCTTGAAGGTTTTTTCATTGCCCATTCCTTAAAACCTCCTTATCTTTAGTCCAAATACAGTCACTATGGATTTACAGGATTACATTCGCGATATCAAAGACTTCCCAAAACCGGGCATCATTTTTAAAGACATCACGCCCCTGCTCAACAGTCCCGAAGCAACCACAGCTTGTTTAAACCAATTGCTGTCGATGCTGGGAGATCAAAAAATCGATAAGGTCGTGGGAATCGAGTCGCGCGGCTTTTTCTTTGCGACCTTATTGGCGCAAAAACTAAATGCAGGCTTTGTGCCCATCAGGAAACCGGGCAAATTACCACACACCACCATCAAACGCAGTTATGCCCTAGAGTATGGCAATGACCATATCGAAATGCACATAGATGCCCTCGAAAAGGGAGACCGGGTATTGCTGCACGACGATGTACTCGCCACCGGCGGAACTGCAAAAGCCGCCTGCGAACTCATCGAGCACCTGGGCGGCCATATTATACAGTGTAATTTTTTAATGGAACTGGAATTCCTTAACGGAAGAAACAAGATTGCAAACTATGATGTACAGTCGGTTTTGAAGTTTTAAAAATCTTAGACAATAGTCATTAGACGCAAGATATTAGACCTACTTCTAACTTCGTACTTCTAACTTTTAACTTTATTTCACCATCACCTTTTTGTGCACATTGCCAAATTCACCACTAAAAGTCACAAACAAGGTCCCTTTCCAGTCGGGATTCAGGTTTAAAGTGATTTTTCCATTGCCGTTTTCAAGGGTGTTTTCATAAAGCTTCTGTCCCAATACATTGTGAATACTGATATTGATTTCACCAAGTATGTTGTTCAGGTTAAAAGAAACTTCATTTTGAGCGGGATTGGGATACGGTCCCACTATATTGTTTTCTGCCCACTCTCCTGCTGAAAGACTCGTGATTTCAAAGGTCCAAAAACCTTCGGGAGCGACTATAGGTCGTGTTAAGGTCTTGCCGGAATTGGCTTCTGCCCAAATATAATATTCGATACTCGTTGCACTTGAAGGGACATTCAATTCGCTTACCCAAATATCATCATTGTCAAACGTCATAGCCGTTTCCTGAAAGTTGGTGTCTCCGGTTTCTCTCCAAAACACAGTGGCTTCATTGATGCCTGTATTGTGTTTGATCATAGCATCCACAGGAATCCCAACCGTGGTGTTTGTCTCTTCAATGGGCTGGTGTACAATCCACAATGGGTCTGCCACACCTATAGCGTGGGTAATACAGTGAATCGCTCCGTTGGAAGCAATTAAATTTTCTCCAGGGTTGTCAACATCTATACCAACAATAGTATAACCTGGAAGTAATGCTTCATATTGCGCGAGTGCAGGCCCATCGACTTCAGGTCTGTATGTGGGGACGATGACGGTTCCATTCACAAAAACAGAATTGGTATAGGTTCTGTAATAACCGCCGTTATCAGGATAATTCCCACCTGTACTGGGCGGTGCATCAATCCATTCAATCTTATAGTCTGTTCCAAAAGGTGATTGAAAGGTGGAGGTTACATAATCAATATTGTCTTCTATCTGTGGACCGTCTGCCACTCCGGTAGGGTATCTGCTCACCAGGATGGTTTCTTCGTCCAGCAACTTCATATGCATATCGATATGGTCAATAGGGTCCCAGGGGGTTTGATCCATCTTGATATAATTGGTAATTCCCTGATAATTGAACATAATATCGTCAATGTCAGCTTCGGTCTTAGCCGTTACTCCATACGGATTACCGGGTTCATTTTCTTCCAGAATCAATTTGGAAGCAAAGGCGGTACCCATCCCGTCACTCATAAAATTCCCACCGGTATTTACCAAATCGTTGGTTCCTGAAGTGGTGCTGTAAATAGGAATACCTACGTAATTTGCGTGTGCCGTGGGCATCACATCATCAAGAGGTCTTGGTCGGTTGTATATCCAGTCAGCCAAAGCGCGGTCCTCTACATCATTTTCATATATAGTATTTCCGGCATAGTCTCTAATCCAAATGGAATTGCTGGGAGCGTCGAGGAATTCAACCTGACTCATATCTACACTGTTTGAGTTGAGAAAAGAAGAAACGGCTCCTTGATTTTGAGTGGTGATTAACACTTTACATTCTTCTATCGCAGCCTGAACAATCTGAAGTAAAGTGTTTTCAAATTGATTGGTCCATCTTATAACGAGGTATTCTATTTCCTCCCACTCGGCCGCGGTTCTTACCGGAACAGTGGGCGGAGGTGTGATTTGAGTACTCTTAAATTGAAAGTCGGCTATCAGACCTTTTTCAGTCTCTGAAAGTCCTTTGGGCAATAAGGGCTCTTGCTGGGCATTTATCTGAAAAACAGATGAAAACAATATGCAACACAAAAATAGGGGGAATAATTTTTTCATAGGTAAATATTGATATTCAATTAATTGATGGCATTTTTTGTGACATACAGTTTCCATGCAAGTAAAAGGAGTTGCCACTTTTTGGCTTTACTCAAGTCCAGTCGTTGCTTTGTAAAGCTGGGCAATAGGGATTTATTGAGTTTCGCCAAAAGCTTAAAAACTGTTTTTTTCACACGCCTAAGTTACAAAATTTAGTGAAAAGTGCGAAAACAAAAAAACTCCCTCCTATGAAATAGAAGAGAGTTTAGATTCTTTAAAAAGTAGTTTACCCTATAATGAGGCTACGTGCTTAGCGAGTTGTGATTTTAAATTGGCTGCTTTGTTATCGTGAATGATATTTTTCTTAGCCAATTTGTCTATCATAGAAACAACAGAAGGATACAGTTTCTCAGCTTCTGCCTTGTTCTCAGTATCTTTCAATTTTTTGATTGCAGTTCTGGTTGACTTATGCTGATAACGGTTGATAACGCGTTTCGCTTCGCTGCTTCTAATTCTCTTTAACGCCGACTTGTGATTTGCCATTTGTACTTTTCTTAATTTGTAATTCGTTGTTTTGTAGTCCGTAGGGGAATCGAACCCCTGTTACCAGGATGAAAACCTGGCGTC
>JBBDIQ010000041.1:86462-96208 GCA_040880345.1 Flavobacteriaceae bacterium | reverse complement strand
CTGCATTGTTAATTCCAAAAGCTGTTGGAACTCCGGTTCCACCGCCGCCTCCACCGCCGGTAGAGAGTATCTCAACTTCCCAGCCTAAACGGTTTACAACGCCTGTTGCATTAAATTCAAAAAAGAAATCCCCTGAAGTTCCTGTAAATACAGCTGAACCACCATTTGCAGTAATAAGTTGCGCTAATGTATTAGCCGCATTACCTCCAGCACTGTTATCAAACAAAAGTACTCCTGTATTGTCTGCTCCATCATATAATTTCAGCCAATCAAAAGTCCCGAATACTTCATAATCAAGGAATTCAATTTCAGTAACTCCAGCTAAGGTGGTATTGGTTACACAACCACAATTTGGATAATTCCCGGGTGTACCGTCAGGTCCTCCTCCCGGTCCTCCCGGATCAAAGAAAAAGTCTCCAACATCCGGTGTAAAGGTTTCTGTAGCTCCCGCAGTTGGAATAATATCTGCCATTACATCTCTGTTTTGAGATTTGAAATGAGACTGTAATGCTCTCATCTCTACTTGCGTAAAAATTGATTCAGGACTTTCTGATTGATGTCCTGCTTCTGATAATCTGTTTAACAAATCTCCGATATCTCCAGAGAAAATTTCAGAAGTTTTTAATACAGGATTACTAGCATCCAATAGATTTCTACTTTGACTGGATGCCGCACTGTGAATCCCCTCAGGGTCAGTAACTGAAAGGGTTAAACTTTGAGTTCTGTTAACTAATACATTGGAATTAGTCTCTTCACTCTGTTGAATCGTTGTTAGACTTCTTTGGTGTTCAAGAAGCTCTAACTCTTCAAGGGTGGTTAAGTGCTGTGCACTAAGCGATGCCGAAAAGCAGAGCACTACACCCCATAAAAAAGTAAATTTTTTCATTTGGTATTTAATTTTAGTTAATAAGTACTAAAAGTATTTAAAAAATTTGTTAAATGCTAATTCTTTGTTAAAAAATTATTAAGAGAAGATTACATTACCAGTTAATTTGAAACAACATTTTAAAAATATCAATTCAGATTATAGCATATAATTAGTCACCTAAATAGTTTAGTGAATAAAAAAAAGGCTATCTAAAATATAAAGAGAGCCTTTTAATCAATTTTTAGTAAAATATTAAATGGTTACTCTTCAACAAAGTGACTCATCACAGCATCACTAACACCCATATTTGAGAATCCGCCATCATTGTAGAGGTTTTGGAGGGTAACTCTTTTTGTTAAGTCACTAAACATGACTATGGTATAATTGGCACAGTCTTCTGCTGTGGCATTACCCAGTGGTGACATTTTTTCGGCGTAAGCTATAAAGCCGTCAAATCCTTTGACACCTTGCCCGGCCGTTGTGGGTGTGGGTGATTGAGAGATGGTGTTGACACGCACTTTTTTGTCTTTTCCAAAAAAGTACCCAAAGCTGCGTGCAATGGATTCCAGATAGGCTTTGTTGTCTGCCATATCATTGTAATCAGGAAATACCCGCTGTGCCGCCATATAGGTCAATGCAACGATGCTTCCCCATTCATTCATGGCATCTTTTTGATATAATGTTTGCATGGTTTTGTGAAAGGAAACGGCAGATACATCCCAGCCTTTATGTGTCCAGTCATAATTTTGATCTGTGTAGTGTTTGCCTTTTCTCACGTTTACAGACATACCGATGGAATGCAGGACAAAATCAAGTTTGCCGCCCAGAATTTCCATAGATTTTTCAACTAAATTTTGAAGGTCTTCAAGGCTTGTAGCATCTGCGGGAATAATTTCTGAGTTTGTTTTTTCAGCAAGTTCTTTTATCTGTCCCATTCTCAAGGCAATGGGAGCATTTGTCAAGACAAAAGTTCCTCCTTCTTCGTGAACGCGTTCTGCTGTTTTCCAAGCTATGGAGTTTTCATCTAAAGCTCCAAAAATAATTCCTCGTTTTCCTTTAAGTAAATTGTATGACATTGATTTATTTATTTGTTGATAGTTTCTAATTTATTTTAATAATGAGCCGTAAAATTTTACGGCTGTACATTTATGATCATTACTTAATGATTTTAAAGTTTGCTTTTCAAATATACATTTTAATTCAATAATTCCCTTGCGTGGGCCATAGCAGATTCAGATTTTTTCTCTCCTCCCAGCATTTCAGCTAATTCCAATACCCTGTTTTCCTGACTTAATAATTTTAACTTTGTCTGGGTTTCATTGTGAACATCTTCTTTAAACACCTTAAAATGATGATTGCCTTTTGCTGCAATTTGAGGCAAATGTGTGATGCTTATCACTTGCATTTTAGAACTCATTAATTTCATTATTTCGGCTATTTTATTGGCAACTTCTCCTGAAACACCGGTATCAATTTCGTCAAATACAATGGTGGGTAATTGACTGTAATTTGCAAGTATTGATTTTATAGCGAGCATAATTCTGCTCATTTCTCCTCCTGAGGCTACTTTTTTTAATTCGCCAAACTCAGCTCCCTTATTGGCTGTAAATAAAAAGGATAATGCATCAGTTCCATTTTCTAAAAATGTATCAACTTGTTGAACCTCGATTTTAAATCGGGCATTAGGCAATCCAAGTTGAGCGAGAATTTCTTCAAGAGATTCTATGAGCGTTTTTAATATCGCAGCTCTTTTGTCGTGAAGTTCTGAGGCTAAAGCTATAAGACTTTCACTTGATTGTTTTATATGAAGTTTGATTTCTTTTATTCTTGAGTCTAAATTTTCGGTTTCCAGAAGGTTTTCAGATAATTTGTTTTTAATGGCTATTAACTCTTCGGGGTTTTGAGCCTGGTGTTTTGTTTGCAATTTGTAAAGTAGTTGCAACCTGTCATTGACTTCGGTGAGTCGTTCCGGGTTTGCTTCGGCAGCTTCGATTTCAGAAGTAATGTCACTGTAAATATCATCCAGTTCTATATGAACACTTTGAACACGCTCCCATAAAGCTTCAAAACTTGCTGACAAACCTTTTAATTTATTTGCCCGCAATTTTATTTCGTTTAATAAAACCAAAGCCCCCACTTGTTCGTCACTTAAATGTTGAACCATTTGACTGAGGTGTTCCTGTATGGTTTCAACATTATTAAGCTTTTCCAGTTCTTCCTCAAGAACTTCAAGCTCACCGGCTTTTAGGTTTGCTTGTTCCAGTTCGTCAAACAAAAACTGGTTGTAATCCTGTTCTTTTTGAGCGTCTGCTTTTTTTTGGTTGAGTTGATTTAAAAGAGATTGGTTTGATTTGTATTCTTTGAGAGTACCTTTATAGCTTTCTAAACGATTTTTGGTATGTGCCAGTGAATCAATCAGTTCAAATTGAAAATCCTTTGATGATACTTCAAGTGTTTGATGTTGGTTATGAATATCAATGAGACGTTCACCAAGAATTGATAGAATAGTTAAGTTAACCGGCGAATCGTTGATGAAAGCTCTTGATTTTCCGGAAGGCAGTATTTCACGTCTAATGATTGTTTGTGATTCATAATCCAAAGCTTGTGATGAAAAAAAATCATTTAAATGATACCCATTGATTTGAAATTCTGCTTCAATCACACATTTTTTTGAGCTGTTTTTTACACTGCTCAAATCGGCTCTTTTACCCAAAAGCAAAGAAAGTGCCCCTAATAAAATAGATTTTCCGGCACCGGTTTCTCCGGTAATGATAGTTAAACCTTCTTTAAAATCTACTTTAATGTCTTCAATTAAAGCATAGTTTTTTATGGTGAGTTGTGTAATCAACTTAGTGTGTGAATTTAAACACTAAAGGTAAAAGAGTTTGTGGTTTAAAGCAAGTATCTAAAACTTAATTTTTGACCAATTATCACGTTTGGTTGGTGCCATTCTTGTGAGGTTTTGCGTCAATTGATCAATATTTACACTAGGGCCATCACTAAAAATAGCTTGTATTTCTTCCGCTTTAGCGTCAAAAAATGTACGAAGGAGATAAGAGTTAGGCCTGCGGTCATTGATTTCTTTTAGAGAGTTAATCGCATCAGAAATTTTGATTTTTGCCTCTCTGGGGTTCTCATGCATACTATCAAGGCCTTGTCTGTGATACATATACATTGCTGTGTGAAATGGACTAAAAATTGGTGAAATAAGTGCTTCGTTTAATTGGTATCGTGATTGATTCCCATCTGTTGCTTTCCAGCCCTGAAAATTTCCTGAAGCTGCCGTATTAACAATTTGCTTTGCGATACCGTGAAATTCATCACCTCCATTTTTTGAAAAGGTAGCGGCATCGAGACCTAGTATGGTATAAACGTGAAATGCAATTACAGAAACCAGATTTGATTCTGAATTATTTGGGTTAAAATTCAATGGTTGAAACTCTCTGTAATTAAAATTGAATTGGCGGTCGTTATAATTATAGATGGGTGATGAATAAGTGGAACCATAAACAGGTCTCGAAGCCTGAACCTGAAGGCTTGCACTAAAATTATCTGAATCATACTCGTTAACGATGATGTTAAAACTTGCATCTATGCGCTCCTGATTTGCAAAAACTTGATTTGTCCAACTGGTTTCATTTATAAATTCTCTCAAATCACGCTCCAGGGTTTTAAATATTTGCTGGTTTGAAACACCGGTTTGTTCTGCATTCACAACTACAACGGCATTGATTTCCTGAGCAATTGATTGCACAGAAATACTCACTAAGAAAAGAAAAACTAAAATTTTATTCATTTAAAACAGGTGTTAATATGTTAAATATATCTTTGGCAACTTCTGTTTTGCTTTTTAATTCAAAACTACTGATTTGCTCATTTTTATCGATTATAGATATTTTATTAGTATTGGAACCAAAGCCCGCTCCATCATCATTTAGCGAATTTAATACAATAAAATCTAAATTCTTTTTAATAAGCTTCTTTTTTGCATTTTCAATTTCATTTTCGGTTTCTAATGCAAAGCCAACAAGCAATTGATGTTTTTTAATCTCACCTAAAGAAGCTAAAATATCCTTGGTGGCTTCCAGTTCAATAGATAACGCTGCCTGATCCTTTTTTATTTTTTGAGTCGCCTTTATTTTTGGTCTAAAGTCTGCAACCGCAGCAGATAAAATCGCCAAGTCCATTTGGGAATAAAAATTATGGCAGGCATTGTACATTTCTTCAGCTGAAGTTACAGAAAGTATCTTTATTGTTGAGTTTTTTATCTGAAGATGTGTTGGACCCGTTACTAAAATGACTTCCGCTCCAAGGCTTGCCGCTTCTTCTGCCAATGCATATCCCATTTTACCGGAAGAATGATTACCAATAAAACGCACCGGGTCAATGGCTTCATATGTGGGGCCTGCAGTGATCAAAACTTTTTTATTTCTTAATGGAAGTTTTGAAACAATGTCTTTCTCCATGAAAGAAATGATATCTTCAGGTTCTGCCATTCTTCCTTCACCCACGAGTCCACTTGCAAGTTCTCCAAAGCCGGCGGGGATTTGAATGTTGCCATAAGAATTCAGCTTTTCAAATGCAGCTTGGACTGACGCGTGTTTGTACATATCCAAATCCATCGCAGGAGCATAATATACAGGACATTTTGCAGATAGATAAGCAGCCAGCAACAAATTGTCACAGCTGCCATTTGCCATTTTAGAAAGCGTATTTGCCGTGGCAGGGGCGATAACAAAAAAGTCGGCCCATAAGGCCAACTCTACGTGATTGTTCCAGGTTTCATTTTCGTTTTCTTCACTGGTGAATGAAGAATAAACTTCATTTTTTGAAAGTGTTGAAAGTGTGAGTGGCGTAACAAAATCCTTAGCAGTAGGGGTCATTATAACCCTAACTTCAGCACCGGCTTTTACAAACAACCTCACTAAAAATGCCGATTTATAAGCAGCAATACCGGCTGTTATGCCGAGTAAAACTTTTTTACTGCTTAAAATAGACATGATTTACTGGTCTGAGTTTTCGTCTAGTGTATTTCTGTAATAGATTTTACCTTCAAGCCATTCTTGCATTGCAAGAGCATGTGGCTTGGGCAAACGCTCATAGAATTTTGAAACCTCAATTTGCTCTTTGTTTTCAAAAATTTCTTCAAGACTATCATTGTAAGTAGCAAATTCATCTAATTTTTCAAGAAGTTCTTTCTTGATCTCAAGATTGATTTGATTGGCTCTTTTTGAGACAATTGAAATAGCCTCGTAAATATTTTGCGTGGGTTCATCAACCACGTTTTTATTTAGAGTAACGGTATTAACGGGAGCCTCTGTTTTTTTTAGATCTGTCATCTTCTATACTTGTTTGTTTTGTAATCGTTGTTCAATATCAAGGAGTATCTCGTTTGCTTGTTGAGAAAACACACTCTCTGGATAATTTTTTTTAAAAGCATTGTAATAATTTTTTGCCGTTATAAGTCGTTCTTCAACCTTATCAGGCACACTTCGTATCGCCAATTGGTAAGCCGAATCAAATTTCAGAAACAAAGATTCTTCCCTGAAGTCAGAACCCGGATGGTTTAATATAAAATTATCAAATGCAGAAATTGCAGCTCTGTAATTGAAAGCATTATAATCTCCCAAACGATGGTATTGTTTGGCAATTTCAAATTCTTTCTTCTGGATTTTTGCTGTTAACTCTGCAACCAATCCATTGGCCTCATCGTGAAAATCAGATTCGGGATATTTATTGATATAGTTCTGTAGTTTTTCTAGAGCAGTAATCGTTTCCTTTTGATCAAGAGAATATCTTGGAGACAAAAAGTAATAGCTTTTTGCGCCTTTAAAAGCGGCTTCTTGAGCTTTTTCACTTTGAGGATAGGAAGTTGCAAATCGCTCAAATTGATATCCGGCAAGATAGTAGTCACCTAAATTGTAAAAAGTGTCAGAATACAAAAACATCAACTTTTCTGCCTGAGGTTTTCCTCTGTATGCAGGCACAATTTGTTCCATTAATTTTAAAGCTTTTTTGTATTCTTGAATGTTGTACAAAGAATCGGCATAATGGAATTTTAGACCGGCATCATCAGATTTTAGAATCTTCTGATAGGGGCTGCAGGAAAAAAAGAAAGTAGCTGTCGCTAAAGTTAAAATAAGTATTCTCATGTGTCTTAAAAACATCGTGCAAAAGTAAGTAAATTAGTGCGATAATAAAAATCAATATTACTAATTACTAACGCAAGAATTAATTCCTTTTTGTGTGTTGTGAAAAATTTAACGCAAATTAGCCGTAAACTCTTTTATTTGCTGCTTTAAATCATCACTGGCTTCAACCAGTGGAAGCCTTACGGTTGCATCACAAATGCCCAGAGTTTCAAAGACCGCTTTAATCCCTGCCGGATTGCCCTCAGCAAAAATCAAATCGATAGCCGGAGCCAATTTGTAATGTAATTCATATGCAGCATCCACTTTTTTATTTAATCCAAGTCGCACCATATCTGAAAATTCATTTGGAAACCCTTCGCCAATCACAGAAATCACTCCTGCCCCACCGGCCAAAACCATGGGCAAGGTAATCATATCATCTCCGGAGATAACCAGAAAATCCTTTGGTTTATCCTTGATGAGTTGCATCGCCTGAACGATATCACCTGCTGCTTCTTTAATAGCCACAATGTTTTCAAAATCATTTGCCAATCTCAAGACCGTTTTAGGAAGCATATTTGACGAAGTCCTTCCCGGAACATTATACAAAATAATGGGCTTTGGAGATGCCGCTGACACCGCTTTAAAGTGCTGATAAATGCCTTCCTGAGTGGGCTTATTGTAATATGGAGAGACTGAAAGTACCGCATCAAAAGCAGATAAGTCTCTTGCCTTCAATTCCTCTACAACTTTTTGAGTATGATTCCCTCCTACTCCCAAAACTAATGGAAGTCTTTTATTATTGACAGCAATGACTTGATCAATCACCTGTTGTTTTTCTTCAGAAGACAAAGTCACACTTTCTGCTGTGGTCCCTAAAACCACCAGATAGTCAACCCCACCGTGAATGCAATGATTCACCACCTTTTCCAATCCCTCAAAATCAATTGAAAAATCTGCCTTGAAAGGAGTCACAAGTGCAACTCCGGTTCCGATTAGTTCGTTCATACAGTTTGTTTTTTATTTTTAAATATGCCGATATATTTTGCAAGTTCCTGCTCAAAAACAGCATATTGTTTTATTTCAATTTTAAAAATGATATCAAAAAGCCTCGCATCTGCTCCTTTTAAACCTACTTTTAATTGTGCTTTTGCTTTTGATGTCACATAATTAAGATATGGATTCTTCTTAGAATAATACCCAATAAAAATGTCATACTTCCTGTCTAAAAACTCCTCAACAGCGGGTTTGTTTAAGACACCATTCCAGGTAAAATCCTTTGAGGAAAATTTGTTTTGTTCAAACGTGGGCACATTTCTTTTTTCCTCACGATAAATCATCAATTTTAAATCTTTGTTAAGAATTCCAAGCACATCAATGAGTCCGGCAAATACTTCAGTATTTTCAAATTCCTCAGTATTTATGAGTACTCCAACCGTTTTAAACGATGAGGTTTCACTCTTTGGAAAGGGTGTTTTTAGATGCTTTTCGATTTGCTTTTTGAGGAAATATCTTTTAAGGGCTTTAAAATTCATTTATCTTTACATTCTTTGCTTACAAAAGTAAGTAAAATATCCTCATTTTAGTTTCTAAAACTCAACACTTGATGAAATACATTTTAATAATTAGTATGATTATCTCCTTTCTTGTTGGTTGTAAAAAAACAGACTATTCTCTTACCCAAATAGAAGGGAAACAAATTGAAGTAACAGACTCCCTTAAACCAAATGAGACTTTTGAAAACTTCCTGAAACCCTATCAGGAACACATTGAAATTCAATTATCTGAAGTGCTTGCTAACAACATTAGGAATATGAAAAGAACAGACGGCCCTTTAAACTCCTCGATCGGAAATATGATGGCAGATGCAACAATGGAGCTTGCCAACCCCATTTTTAAGAAGCGCACTCAAAACGATATTGATATTGTTTTACTCAATTTTGGCGGTATCAGAGCAACAATGGGTGCCGGTGATGTTACCCGGAAAACAGCTTTTGAAATCATGCCGTTTGAAAATGAAGTAGTCGTGCTTGAGCTTTCGCCGAAAAAGATTCAGGAAATGCTTAACTACCTGGCTGTAGAAAATCTGGCACATCCTCTTTCGGGCATAGAAATTCAATTGAATGATAACAATGAAATTTTAGAAGTTCAAATTCAGAAAAAACCATTGGACACAACCAAAAATTATTTTGTCGCCACAAGTGATTATTTAAAAAACGGTGGTGACCGAATGTATTTTTTTGAAAATGCAATGAGTGAAACACCGCTGGATTACAAATTGAGAAATCTGTTTATCGATTATTTTATTCAAAAAGATACCATTGATTTTTTACCGGATAACCGTTTTGTAAAAAATTAAAATTCAATAAATTTAACAGGTCGCCCGCCAAAGGCGGGCTTAATCTTGTTTTAACTAATTTTCCTATAAACAGGACGCCCCGATGGGGCTGGGTATTAAAATATTTGTAATTTTAAAATTAATAAAAAAGCTCTGCGAGGAGCGACCTGTTTATAGAATCAATAATACAAAACCAAGTAAAGCTTCGTCAGGAGCAACCTGTTTATGAAATCGCAAATGCAAAACCAAAATAAAGCTCCGTTAGGAGCAACCCGTTTATAAAATCGCAAATACAAAACCAAAATAAAGCTCCGTTAGGAGCGACCTGTTTATAGAATCAGTGATACAAAACCAAGTAAAGCTCCGTCAGGAGCGACCTGTTTATAGAATCAGTGATACAAAACCAAGT
>JBBDIQ010000041.1:42073-86362 GCA_040880345.1 Flavobacteriaceae bacterium | reverse complement strand
AAAGCTCCGCGAGGAGCGACCTGTTTGTAGAATCAATAACACAAAAGCAAGTAAAACTCCCTCAGGAGAGACCTGTTTATAAAATCGCAAATACAAAACCAAAATAAAGCTCCGCGAGGAGCGACCTGTTTGTAGAATCAATAACACAAAAGCAAGTAAAGCTCCCTCAGGAGCGACCTATTTATATAGTTTTTTTTTAAAAAATATTAAAATATATGCCAAATACGTATTCACAAATTTATATTCAAATTGTTTTTACTGTAAAAGGAAAGCAAAACCTTATTGCAAAAAGACATCGCGAAGAATTGCACAAATACATCACCGGAATTGTAACAAAAAGAGGGCAAAAAATGTTAGCCATATTTGCTATGCCAGATCATGTTCACATTTTTTTGGGTATAAAACCAAATATTTCAATTTCAGATTTAACGAGAGACATCAAAGCAGTATCCTCAAAATTTATCAATGAAAATAAATGGATATTAGGTAAATTTTCTTGGCAGGAAGGCTTCGGGGCTTTTTCATATTCTCAAAGTCATATTGATAAGGTCGTAAAGTATATATTAAATCAGGAAGCTCACCACAAGAAAAAATCGTTTAAGGAGGAGTATTTACAACTTTTGGAAAAATTTGAAATAGATTACGACGAAAAGTATCTATTTGAATGGATAGAAAATTAAAATTATGCAACGAAGACATTTCATAAAACAATCTGCCGCAGCCTCTGCATTGCTCGCTGCGGGAAGTTTTGGGTTTTCGGCATTTAGCTCATTGCCAAAAAGAAAACACATCACCATTCTCCATACCAACGATACCCACAGCAGACTGGATCCCTTTCCGGAAGATGATGCTCGTTTTCCAAACAAAGGTGGAATAGCGAGACGTGCAACCCTTGTTGAAAACATTAGAAAAGAAAACCCTAATACGTTGTTGCTTGATGCAGGTGATTACTTTCAAGGGACGCCCTATTTTAATTTTTATGGCGGCGAACTTGAATTAAAGCTGATGTCAAAATTGCGGTATGATGCTGCGACTATTGGCAATCACGAATTTGACAACGGCCTAGATGGTTTTTTAGCACAATTGCCACATGCCAACTTTCCGATAGTATCTTCCAATTATGATTTTACAAATACCCTATTGGATGGATTTGTAAAAAAACACATCACACTAGAAAAAGACGGTATTAAAATCGGGATTTTTGGATTGGGTGTCGAACTGGAAGGTTTGGTTACAAAAAAACTCTACCGAGAAACCAAATATTATGACCCCATTGAAATTGCTCAGGATCTGTCAAAATCCCTTAAAGAAGAGGAAAACTGTGATTTGGTGATTTGTCTTTCACATATTGGCTTCAGCTATGAGACCGACAAAGTATCTGATTTAAAACTCGCTGCTGCGACTTCCGGGATTGATTTGATACTTGGTGGTCATACACACACTTTTTTACCAAAACCGGTGGTTGTCAAAAACATTGACGATCAGGATGTGCTAATCAATCAAGTGGGATTTGGCGGGATTAATCTTGGGCGAATTGACTTTTATTTTGAAGAAAAGAATATTGAATTCAATAATTCTAAGACGATATTGGTATAAAATAAAATTGTATTATATTTAAAAAAATCTAACCCAAAAATAGATGAGACTACGTTACCTTTTTTTGTTAATTCTCCTTTTACCGTTCACCCAAGAGGTTGTCGCCCAAAAGAATTTTGTTTCCTCTCAAATTGGAAAACAATTGGCAGAATATGAATTGAATCAAACAATATTAAAAGAAAAAGTAGGGAATGTTGTCAACACAAAATTCAATTTATTGAAAAACAGTCAAACAGCCATAGCAGTTGCAGAGCCCATATTATTTGCAACATATGGAGAAAAAACCATTGTTGATCAGCGGCCTTATGAGGTGCATCAAGTTCAAGATTATTGGGTCATTCTTGGTAAAAACGCAAGAGAAGCCGTTGGTTCAGAAAAAGGATATTTTCTAATTATCCTCAACAAATTTGACAGTAGAGTTTTCAGATTGGACTATTTGAGAAGGTAGTTTTTATAACTAATCCATACAATTTAAACCATCCCCAAAAACGCATCTTCAGAAATAATGGGAACCCCCAGGCTCTCAGCCTTTTCTTTTTTACTGGGACCCATATTTTCACCGGCAACCACAAAACTGGTTTTTGACGAAATAGACCCCGACACTTTTCCGCCATTGTCTTCAATCATTTTTTTCAATTCGTTGCGGGAAATTTTTTCAAATACTCCGGAGACTACAAAGGTTTTTCCTTGAAGCAAATCAGTTTGTCCTTGAAGTGCTTCATCAGAAAGTTGTAATTGTACCCCATAAGATTTCAGTCTATTGATAATTTCAATGTTTTTCTGTTTACTAAAAAACTCCACCACACTTTCGGCAATTTTTTCACCAATTTCGTCCACCATAATGAGTTCCAGCTGGGTTGCAAACTGAAGTGCCTCAATACTTTTGTAATGTTTTGCCAGTTTTTTTGCCACCGTTTCACCCACAAACCGAATTCCCAGTGCAAACAAAACCCGTTCAAATGGGATTTCTTTTGATTTTTCAACTCCTGCTACCAGGTTTTCAGCACTTTTTTGTGCCATACGTTCCAACGGCAGCAACTGCTCTACCTTTAATGTGTATAAGTCGGCATAATTCTGTATCAAACCGGCT
This sequence comes from Flavobacteriaceae bacterium, assembly GCA_040880345.1. Lineage (GTDB taxonomy): Bacteria > Bacteroidota > Bacteroidia > Flavobacteriales > Flavobacteriaceae > Planktosalinus. The sequence continues at coordinate 83,676 of JBBDIQ010000041.1, read as the reverse complement.
TTGAAAAGGAGTTCGACGGTTTCTCCTCCCAGTCCTTCAATATCCATCGCTTTACGCGAAATAAAATGCTGCACACGTCCTGTAATCTGCGGCGGACACCCATAAAAATTAGGGCAATAGTGTTGGGCTTCTCCCTCTTTTCGCGTAAGCGGGGTTTCACACTCAGGGCACTTAGTAATGTATTGTGTGGGTTGCGAATCGACATTGCGCTTGGTGAAATTAACGCCAACAATTTTTGGGATGATTTCGCCTCCTTTTTCCACATAAACGCTGTCGCCCTCACGAATGTCCAGTTTTTCAATCTGATCTGCGTTGTGAAGGGAAGCCCGTTTTACAGTAGTTCCCGCAAGTTGTACCGGTTTTAAATTGGCTACCGGCGTGATGGCTCCCGTGCGCCCCACCTGATAGGTGATTTTTTCCAAAAGAGTTTCTGCCTGTTCGGTTTTGAATTTGTAGGCCATTGCCCAGCGGGGGGATTTGGCGGTATAACCTAACTCCTCCTGTTGATACAGGCTGTTGACTTTGATAACCACGCCATCGGTTTCATAAGGCAATTTGTGACGGTTGGTGTCCCAGTGGTGGATGAATTCCAGAACTTCTTCAATCGAATTTGCCAGTTTGCAGGCATCAGGGACTTTAAAGCCCCATTCTTTTGCTTTTTGCAAGGATTCAAACTGGGTGGTGATGGGCAGGCGCTCTCCCACGATACCATACATCAAGCAATCCAGCGGTCTTTTTGCAACCTCAGCGCTGTCTTGCAGTTTTAAGCTTCCGGAGGCGGTGTTTCTTGGGTTTGCGTAAGGTTCTTCACCGGCTTCCAGGCGTTCCTCATTCATTTTGGCAAAACCGGCAAGGGGTAAAATAATCTCACCCCGAATGTGGAATTTTTCAGGAAAATCACCTTTCAACTTTAAAGGTACCGAGCGAATGGTCTTTACGTTATTGGTCACATTATCCCCTTGAGATCCGTCGCCGCGAGTAACTGCTTTTTGAAGGATTCCATTTTCATAAGTAAGGCTCATAGAAGCTCCGTCATATTTGAGTTCGCAGGTGTATTGAACGGGTCCGTCAACTAGTTTTTTGATGCGTTTTTCCCAATCGAGTAAATCTTCTTCAGAATAGGAATTATCCAGCGAGTGCATTGGAAACTCATGAACTACCGTTTCAAAGTTTTTGGTAATGGCTCCCCCTACCCTTTGTGTGGGCGAATTGGGGTCAAAAAACTCAGGATGTTGCTCTTCCAGTTTTTGTAATTGTTTCAGTTTTTGGTCAAACTCAAAATCTGAAATCACCGGGGCATCCAGCACATAGTAGTTGTAGTTGTGTTGACTGAGTTCTTCCCGCAGTTGGTTGATTTTTTCTTTAATATTCATTGTAGTATTAATAAACTTTAATCTGAATTAAAAAACCTTAAAAATAGCCCGCAGATTTCGCAGATTTTCGCAGAACTCCTGAAATAATTGAACTGCAGATTGGTCAAATTTAAACTTTCACTTATAACTTTTTAGCCTCTTCCCAAAACACATCCATTTCAGCCAGTGACATGTCTTTCAAAGGTTTGTTGATGGCTTTTGCCTTCTCTTCCAAAAACTGAAAGCGTTTGATGAATTTTTTATTGGTGCGTTCCAAAGCGCTTTCAGGGTCAACTTTCAGGAATCTTGCATAGTTAATCATCGAAAACAGCACATCACCAAACTCGGCTTCAATTTTTTCAGCATTGTTTTCATTGACTTCGTGTTGTAGTTCGCCGAGTTCTTCCTTTAGCTTTTCAAAAACCTGCTCGGGATGTTCCCAGTCAAAGCCCACGCCGGCAACTTTATCCTGTATGCGGTTGGCTTTTACCATCGCCGGAAGTGATTTGGGAACTCCTTGCAGCACGCTCGTTTTGCCTTCTTTTAGTTTTAGATTTTCCCAGTTTTTTTTGACTTCCTCTTCATCGGCTACTTTTACGTCGCCGTAAATATGTGGGTGGCGTTCAATGAGTTTATCACAGATGCTGTTGGCGACATCGGCGATGTCAAAGGCTTTTTCTTCGCTACCAATTTTCGCATAAAAAACAATGTGAAGTAACAAATCGCCCAGTTCTTTCTTGACTTCGTTTAAATCATTTTCAAGTATGGCATCACCTAGCTCATAGGTTTCTTCAATAGTAAGATGTCTTAGTGTTTGTATGGTTTGTTTGCGGTCCCAGGGGCATTGTTCCCTTAACTCATCCATTATGGTGAGTAATCTGTCAAAGGACTTTAGCTGTTCTTCTCTTTTGTTCATTATGGTTGAATTATTTTATAAAATTACTCAATTGAACACAACAAAAGTGTAGTAATTTGAAGAAGTAATCCACAAGAACCTGTTTATAATAAAAAATCCTGCGCTGTGGCAGGATTTAGTATTATTGGATGATTATTTTTAAGACTTCCTCGCTACGGGAGTTTTTCCTCCGCCACCTTTTTTAGTGTTTGAAACCTTAGGAGTTGATTTTTCAACAGGCACTGCTTTGTTTGCAGTTCCTTTGGCTTCGGTTTGTTTGAGGATTTCTTTTGCTTCTTCTTCTGTGGGTTCAGAAAAATCCATCAAATCTTTTTCTTGCAAAATGTTATACCACTGAATAATTTTTTTGATATCGCTGGTATAAACTCTGTCTTCATCATAATCAGGCAGAATTTCGAAAAAGTATTCTTCCAGTTTTAGTTTGTCTTCTTTATGACTGATGGCTTTACCACCATTTTCCTTGTCTTTGATTTTTTGCATAATCTGACGCAAAGGCACTTCTTCCTTAAGGGTAAAAACTGCAATTTCAGATAGCAAACTCACGTTGTGATGCGCACTTACAGATATTTTTTTTCCGTCGAGTAAAGACTCGGCCAGAAATCCTGAGCGCGTTTGTGTTTTTAATTCATATAATCCCGGTTTTCCGGAAATGGATAAAATCTTTTCTAAGCCCATATACTGTTTTGAAATTTATTTATAATTTTTTGGGTTCACTAAGCTGAAACCTACTGCATTTGACAACAAAGATAAATATTGAAATTGAAAATAAAATATTTTATCTCTTTTTCTTGAGGTTTGGAAACTTCATTCTGTAATCAACATCAATTTTACCTTTTGAAATATTGGTGAGTTTACTTTTTATCAAACGTCTTTTTAAAGGGGAAAGTTTGTCAGTAAACAAGACCCCTTCAATGTGGTCATATTCATGCTGTATAACTCTGGCAGCCAAACCGTCATAGGTTTTTGTTTGTTGTGTAAAGTTTTCGTCATAGAACGAAATGGTGATTTTTTCTTTTCTGAAAACATCTTCCCTCACCTCAGGAATACTGAGGCACCCCTCATTGAAAGCCCATTCATCGCCGGATTCTTCAAGGATTTTGGCATTGATGAATGTTTGTTTAAATTCTGCCAGGCTTTTTTGTTCTTCGGCTGTCAAATCCTCATCGTTTGAAAAAGGTTCGCAGTCAATTATAAAAAGCCGGATGGGAAGACCAACTTGCGGAGCGGCAAGTCCTACTCCGTGAGCTTGATACATGGTTTCATACATATTTTCAATCAAGGCATCAAGGTCCTTGTAATTCTGACTGATGTCTGTTGCTTTTTTTCTTAAAACGGGGTCTCCGTATGCTACAATGGGTAAAATCATAAGTTGACTACTCTTTGTTATATAAATATTCTTGTAAAATTATTGTGGCACTTATTTCGTCAATGAGTGCTTTGTTGCGACGTTGTTTTTTCTTTAAACCACTATCAATCATCGTTTGAAATGCCATTTTTGAGGTAAAGCGCTCATCGACTCTTTTCACAGGGATTTCGGGTATAGCTACATTCAGTTTTTTGATAAAAGCAGCAATGTGAACTTCTACATCTGAGGGAGTATCATCCATTCTTTTAGGTTCACCCACAAGAAACAATTCTACTTTTTCTTTGGTCACATAGTCTTTTAAAAAAGTCAAAAGATTTTTAGTCTCCACTGTGGTCAAGCCGGAAGCGATAAGCTGAAGCTCGTCTGTTACTGCGATGCCCGTGCGTTTGGTTCCAAAATCGATTGCTAAAATACGTGCCATACCTAAAAATCTGTGCAAAGGTAATGAACTCATTTAAACTTTCTTGATTGAAGCGAAAATGAGTTCAATACTTCTTTAGTTTCTGCTACACTTTTGACGAAAGCAATTATCTTTGTGGTTGTAAAAGTTTCTTGTTTCTTGTTTCTTGTTTGTGGTTGAACTTGAAACCTGAAACTTGAAACAAGATTAGTCAACTAAAAATCAATAATATAAAAACACATAAATGAACCAATTAAGAGCACAAATCGAAAAAGCCTGGGATGACAGGTCGTTACTTACCTCAACTGAAACCATTGCGGCCATTCGCGAAGTCATTTCACTGCTGGATGAAGGGACTTTAAGAGTTGCCCAACCCACTTCCAACGGCTGGCAAGTGAATGAATGGGTTAAAAAAGCCGTAGTACTTTACTTCCCCATTCAAAAAATGGAAACTTTTGAAGTAGGCATTTTTGAGTATCACGATAAAATTCCTTTGAAAACGGGGTATAAGGAGAAGAACATACGTGTGGTCCCTCATGCTGTGGCGCGTTATGGTGCCTATATTTCAGGCGGAGTCATTATGATGCCAAGTTATGTGAACATTGGGGCTTATGTTGATGAAGGCACGATGGTAGATACCTGGGCGACTGTGGGAAGTTGTGCTCAGATTGGTAAACATGTGCATTTGAGCGGAGGTGTGGGCATTGGAGGTGTTTTGGAACCTTTACAAGCAGCACCGGTGATTATTGAGGACAATGCGTTTATTGGTTCAAGATGTATTGTAGTGGAAGGAATTCGTGTTGAAAAAGAAGCTGTTTTAGGTGCCAATGTGGTTTTGACGGGTTCAACAAAAATCATAGATGTTACCGGAAGCGAACCTGTTGAAATTAAAGGGTATGTTCCTGCGCGATCTGTGGTCATTCCCGGGAGTTACACCAAGCAATTTCCGGCTGGTGAATATCAAGTGCCATGCGCTTTGATTATAGGCAAACGAAAAGAGAGTACTGATAAAAAAACCTCACTCAATGATGCATTGCGCACTTATGATGTGGCGGTTTGATTTTGTAAGTGAAGTAATTTAATATACTTGGTATAAGAAAAAAAAGACTGAATGATTGAAAAACTCAGGCCTTCAATGCCATAAAAAATGCCTTTTTTAAGGAAATAAGCTTTAAAAAAAGCGGTGATGCCGTGAGTTATTGGTGAGATAGCATGTGCTCTTTTTCCATGGTTGTAAAGCTGCTCTGCCTGCCAAGTGGTGTATTGATTTTTTTTTGCAATAATGTGTGCATAAGATTCCCAGCCATAATGCAAAATATGGTAATTTGTATTGTACAAATTTTTAGCCTCAATGCGCTGGTGAACTTTTGAATTTGAAGGCTGAGCAGTTTCTTTGTTAAAAAATCTACAGGTGTAATCAGGATACCAACCTGAATGTTTAATACGTTTGTTCCCCAAATGGTTGATCATCCTAAAATTATACGCATCATATGGTTGATCAACAAAGAGTCTTTTTTCTAAAAACTGAAATGCATCGGCATCTAAAAACTCATCTGCATCCAGATTTAAAATCCAGTTGTTTTTACAATATTGAAGACCAAATTTACGCTGGGGGCCATCTCCTAAAAATGGTTGAAGATATACCCTTGCACCGGCTTTTTTAGCAAGAGCAACCGTATTGTCACTACTGTTTGAATCAATCACAATAACCTCTTCACAAATCTTGAGCATTGCTTTTACACAATCGTAAATATGTTTTTCTTCATTAAAAGTAATGATCAGCCCGCTGATATTCATGCCCAATTTGTTTTTCTATGATGGAGTGTATAAAAATATGTACTTTTGAACAAAGATATGATATGATTCCAAAAATTATTCATTTTTGCTGGTATGGGAAAGGCAAATACAACGAAACAATTACAAAATGTATCGCCTCCTGGAAAAAAAAACTTCCTGAATATGAAATAAAAAAATGGGATGAAACCAACACTCCTTTTGATAAACTTCCCTTTTTAAACCTTTTATACAAGCAAAAAAAATGGTCATTTATCACCGATTTTATAAGGTTATATGCTGTTTACACAGAGGGAGGCATTTATCTTGATACAGATATTGAAATTTTAAAACCGTTTAACGAACTCTTAGAAGAACAGGTGTTTTTAGGTTTTCAAAGTGATTTAGAATCTTCTAAATATCCTTTAAATTCTGCTGTTCTTGGTGGTATCAAAGGTCATGAATTTCTTTACCAATGTCTTTGTGAAACTGAAAAAAAACAACGTTTAAAGTTTAATGCCATGGGAGGCCCTCCAATTGTTACGCAAGTTGCCTTTGCCAATGGTTTAAAAACATACAAAAAGCAATACATAAACAAGGGCGTTTTGTTACTACCCACCTCATACTTTTACCCGTTTTCGTGGGAGGAATCATATACTTTGGAATGTATAAAGCCAGAGACCATCTGCATTCACTGGTGGGAAGACTCCTGGAAGAACAAAAAGAAAAAATTTAATTATTATACAGACAGCTTGGAAAGAAAATTCGAAAAAATCCCCTTGCTTGTTTCAAGTTGGTTTGTTTATTTGTTCAACAAAAAAAACTTTTTTTCAATTAAATCAGTTTAAAAATAGAAAACAATTCAAAATGAGTTATTCAATACTATCTCCTGCAATATTACCGGAAATCAAAAGGATTTTCAAAAAAAACAAACCCGACCGCAACAATTATTACAACATTGGCGATGGTTTTGTTCTGGATGCTATGAAAGACTCATTGAAACCGCACAAACCCGGGTTTATTTATACCGTAAGGAAAGACTTAACCCTTGATGAGATAAAAAACATAAACACCACAAAAGCACTGTTGTTGCCAATAACGAACAGACTCAATGATTACGGAAAAAATTTTCCTTTAATAAAATCTAAAAATCTTGAAAAAATAGAAGTTCCTATCATTTTATATGGTGTAGGAATTTCAGGTGATCCTACTAATAACAGTGGAATGATTGACTCAATTAAAGCTAAATACAGCTTTATCTTTGAGCGGGTCAACTATGTCTCTGTCAGGTGCAGTCTTAGCCAAAAATATTTGCAAGACACTTTTCCTGATTCTAGTGAAAAAATCCTGATGACCAGCTGTCCGGTTATCTATTACAATCATAAATTAAATGACAGTAACTTGTTTACAGAATCTAAAAACAACATCTTATTGACTGTGACAAACCGTGATGATTTTTGGGAGCGTGAAACTAAAACAATAGATTTTATTGCTGATAAGTTTAAAAAATCTCGCAAAGTAATTTCAATGCACGATTATCATTTAAACAGTCAAGTAGTCACTAAAAACGATGGTGATTTTACCATTTCAAATTTCATCAATGAAGGTGTTTTTCCGAAAAATAATTTTGACATTTTTATATATGCCTTGAATAAGGGTTTCGAAATTTATATTCCCCGAACCGTGAAGGAGTGTTTTCAATTTTATGAAAATTTTGATTTTCACTTAGGGAGCAGGTTGCATGCACACTTACATTTTTTAAGTCAAGGGAAAAAATCATTTTTAACCTATGTTGATGACAGATGTAAAGGTTTTTCAGATGATTTTGGTTTTCCCATTTGTGATTACAGAGACTTAGAAAGTTATATGGACTTTGACTTTGAACTTTTCAGAACTAATTTTTTCAAACATTTCTCCGAAATGAAAAAATTCAATCAATATCTTACAGAAGATTTGTTATGACAGGGGTTTTGAATTGATCTTACTTTTGGGAGGTCATTTCCAAATACTTGTTCATTACTGCAAGACCAATCAAATGTTCTCTTTTTTTATCAAAAAACTGTGATACATAATCATTTGCATTTTTAGCGATTTGAATTGCTTGCTCAGGATAATCTATATAGTGGTTGAGTCGTTCTTCCAAATCTGAAAAATCATCCTTTATTTCAATATAATGATAATTTGCCTTGAGTTTTCCTTCCATAAACCAGGTTTCATAGGTTGGTTTAGGCATCACCGCAACAGAGTTTGAAGACATGATCCATTTTAGATTACTGGCTACATCATTTCCCTCTAAAGCGAGAATAAATTTAAATTTGAGATGGTCATAAATAGTGGTTTTCTCTACAGTCCATTCCGGTGGGTATTTGTCATTTTTTGTGATATCTCCCAAATCACACATAGGATGGGTAAAGTATTTTTCCATAAAAGCAATGCGGTTTGGTTTGCCGTCAATTTTCCCTCTGAAAATTAATTTATTGGACTTGTCACCAAATTTTATCCTGTCTCTCACAAAAATAAAATGCCGCACTTTTACCAATTTCAAGAGAATTGAATTTTCAATATTTCCGGCGATGGGTCTGCTTTTCACAATGGATGGAACATCAGGAATATGAGTGACATCTCCGGGAACAAAACTCCATTTAAAACTTCCTTTAAACCAGGAAATTATAGCATAGGCGTCTAAATAAAATACCGAAGAAACGCCCTTGCCTTTTTTAAATTCTGAGAATTGCTGAGAAGATTCAGGAAGCTCTTTTTTTGTTTCAAGTTTGTTGTAATAGTTTACTCTTGAATGTATGTATTTGGTATCCTCACGGCTGGAAATTGAATTTAATTTTTGTTCCAATCTACTTTGAAAAACAAATTTTGGCAGCAGCTTTTTTGCATAATTCTTTATGTAATAAGGCAGTTTTGGGTTTTTACCGGAAGCAAATAAAAAATTTAAATTCATTGTGTTCTGTATAAGTACTAAAAAAGATTACGCTGGAAAATCTTAAGTCAAACAAAAATAACTAATTTTTATGGAAGCATTTTCAGTATTCAATAACAACCCATAAATAGAGTAAAAATTACATAGAATTTATGTTTTGTATAAAAAAGAGTTTAAATTTGGCTTCAATGAATTATTCCGTGTTTAGATATCAAATACCCTACCCCATTTATGGCTAAACTATCTGCTGTTATTATTACTTTTAATGAAATTGTCCATGTTAGTCAATTAATTGAAAACCTAAATTTTGTAGATGAAATTGTAGTCGTAGATTCTTTTAGTAATGATGGTACCTTTGAAAAGCTTAAAGAATATAAAACAATAAAATTATTTCAAAAACAATTTGAAAACTTTCCTAATCAAAAAAACTTCGCACTATCTAAAACTGAGAATGATTGGGTCTTGTTTATAGATGCTGATGAACGGATTAAAGAAAAAGGAAAGAAAGAAATAATAGAACTAATTCAACATACAGACAAGGTTGCATTTTGGGCAAAATTTAATTATTATTTTAAAGATAAAAGACTCCGGTTTAGTGGATTTCAAACCACTAAAACGGTTAGGGTTTTTGATAAAACGAAATGCCATTATGACGAGTCTATACTAGTCCATGAGGTTCTAAGGTTTAATGGTGAAACCGGAATGTTAAAAAATAAGATTGACCATTACAGCATTAGAAATTATACTCACTACAAGTCAAAAATGATTCGCTATGCAAATTTAAAAGCCGTAAATCATTTTAATAGAAATAAAAAAATGGGAGCTATTATGATGGTTTTCAAAACAGTTTACAGATTTGTAAACCATTATTTCATTAGGCTAGGGATACTTGACGGTCTTACTGGATTGCAAATATCATATCTTAATGCTATGGGAATTTATTACAGATATAAAAAACTTAGAGAATTATACAACTCCAAAAAGAACAATCTACTTCCAGAATAATAATGCATTTTTTATTCTTTTTTTCTTGCGAAAACCTTTGATAAAATCTTCTGTTTGAGCCCACATCAACTCAAAAACCTGTTTTTGATCTCTGTCAATCAACTCAGCATAGCGTTTGCTCATTATTTCAACCATTGCCTTTTTGGGCGTCAAGCGCGAAAAATTTTTGATGCGATCTTCAAAAGTTAAGGTTTTGAAAATCATCCTGTTTAAATCCACCAGAAAAAATTCATAGGTATCACCTGTTTTTTTAATCAAGGTATTTCCGGGCGAGTGGTCTTTAAACAGAATATTATTTTCATGAAGTTTAAAAGTAAAATCTGTAGCTGCTAGCAAAATTTTTTCGTGATTTGGATAATCAGGAATATCTATCAGTTCCCTGAAAGTCAAATCACAGTCCAGATGTTCGCTCACATAAAAGCTATTTTTCAATCCAAAACTTGAAAAATATTCAAAATATGCTAATGGCCTGGGGGTTCCAATTCCCTTTTCTAGCAGATAACAAGCATTTTCAAAAGAACGTCTCGCTTTAGATTTTCTGAGAAATTTATACACAAACTGATTAAATAAATGGGGAACTTTAAACGACTTAACATTGACCGTCAAACCATTAAATTCTTTGGTTTTAATAGTATTCCTTTCGGCCTTACCAAAAAGAGTCCCTGTAGTATCAAAATCACGAACAAACCTTGTAATTTTCTCTTTAAAGTCTTCCGGTAGTGGTTGAAATTTCTTATGTTCCTGCACAGAAATAAATTTTGGTAAAGATACAATTTGTAATTATTATCATTTAGGTCATCACACTCTATTTTTCTGATGTAATTTTGCAAAAAATAAATGCATGATTTCCAACGAAATTGAAAACGCTTTAGAACACCTAAAAAAAGGGAACACCATCCTCTACCCCACTGATACCACCTTTGGCCTGGGGTGTGATGCTACAAACATTGAGGCAATAAAGAAAATTTATCAAATTAAAAATCGTTCAGATTCAAAATCGCTGATCATCCTTGTAGAAAGTGAGCAACGATTGCAAAAACTTGTAAAAGTACCGGAGGTTGCCTGGGATTTGATAGACTTTTCAGAAAAGCCTATCACAATTATATATGACAACCCAAAAAATCTTCCAAGTGAACTCATTGCCTCAGATAATACCATTGCCATAAGACTCACAAAAGATGATTTTTGCAAAAAACTGATATCAAAATTAAACACCCCATTGGTCTCTACTTCTGCAAATATTTCAGGCGAAGTAAGCCCAAAAAAATTTAGTGATATTTCGAAAAAAATTAAAACCGAAGTTGATTACATAGTGCCCAATTGCGAGACTTTTATCCCTCAATATGAAGCCTCAACCATCATAAAACTTTCAGAAAATGGGCTGGTAAAAGTCATCAGAGAATAACCCCCCCTTCTCCGCCGCAGGCGGATACGAAAGGCAAGCCTGACACGAGCGAAGCGAACTGTGCGCCGTGCCCGCCGAAGCTGGAAGCAAAACCTGAAACCTGAAACTTGAAACTTGAAAAATGGCATTAATAAAAAAACTCTTAGGAAAAACCCCAAAATTTGGCGCCAACTGCTTTTTAGCTGAAACTGCTGTTATTATTGGTGATGTGGCAATGGGAAATGAATGTAGCATTTGGTATAATGCCGTGCTGCGTGGTGATGTTCACTTTATAAAATTAGGCAACAAAGTCAATGTACAAGACAATGCTATGATCCATTGTACCTATCAAAAATTCCCTACGACCATTGGCAACAATGTGTCAATTGGTCACAATGCCATTGTTCACGGCTGTACGATTCACGACAATGTTTTAGTGGGAATGGGGTCAATTATTATGGATAATTGTGTTGTAGAGTCTCACGCCATCGTGGCTGCCGGAGCCGTTGTTACTCAAAATACACACATCAAGGAAGGCGAACTTTGGGCGGGAGTCCCGGCAAAAAAAATTGGGATGGTTTCTCAGGATTTACGTGAAGGCGAAATTGAACGCATTGCAAATAATTACGTGAAATATAGCAGCTGGTATCAGGGAACATAATTTTTAATTCACCGTGTTAAATTAACTACAATTCCAAGTTTAACTGATTAAAATTATTTGGTAAAAACGTACCTTTGCAGTATGGATTTAAGCAATGCTGTAACGCACAAAATTTTTAAAGTAGTAAGTGATGCCAGCGAAACACTTCAACTGGAAACTTATGTTATTGGCGGCTATGTCAGAGATTTTTTGCTAAAGCGAAATTTAAAAAAAGACATTGACTTTGTAACCATTGGCAGCGGAATTGCTCTTGCTAAAGAAGTCGCCAAAAATTTACCTGAAAACCCAAAAGTATCCATTTTTAAAAATTTTGGAACGGCTATGCTAAAAGCCGATGGAATTGATATTGAATTTGTAGGCGCCAGAAAAGAATCCTATGACCGCGACAGTAGAAAACCTACGGTTGAAAATGGAACCCTAAAAGACGACCAAGACCGAAGAGACTTTACGATCAATGCATTAGCCATAAGTTTAAATAAAGAAAATTATGGTCAACTTTTAGACCCCTTTAATGGAATAGAAGACTTAGAGAATAAAATCATACGCACACCCCTTGACCCTGATATCACTTACTCTGATGACCCGCTGAGAATGCTTCGCGCCATCCGGTTTGCCTGCCAGCTCGATTTCACAATCGAAAAAAAATCACTCGATGCCATCACCCGAAACAATGAGCGCATCAAAATCATCTCCAATGAGCGCATCACAGATGAGTTGCACAAAATTCTTCTATGTAAAAAACCCTCTGTGGGCTTTGGATTGTTGCACAAAACAGGACTTTTGCCACTTATCCTACCGGAGTTAACAGCACTGGAAGGCATCGACGAAATAGAAGGACAGCGTCATAAAGACAATTTTTGGCACACACTGGAAGTGGTTGATAACATCTCAAAAGAAACAGATGATTTGTGGTTGCGCTGGGCTGCTTTGCTTCACGACATTGGCAAAGCCCCCACCAAGAGATTTGATAAAAAAATTGGCTGGACCTTTCACGGTCACGAATTTATGGGTTCAAAAATGGTCTATAAACTCTTTAAACGCCTCAGACTGCCCCTGAATGACAAAATGAAATTTGTGCAAAAAATGGTGTTTATGAGTTCGCGTCCCATTGCCATTTCAGAGGATGTGACAGATAGTGCTGTGAGACGATTGGTTTTTGATGCCGGTGAATACATCGATGATTTAATGACGCTTTGCGAGGCAGACATCACCACCAAAAACCCAAAAAAGTTCAAGCAATACCTCAACAATTTTAAAAAAGTAAGACAGCGCATTGTTGAAGTGGAGGAGCGCGATCAAATACGCAATTTTCAACCACCGGTGAGTGGGGAAGAAATTATGGAAACTTTTAATTTAAAGCCTTCGCGCGAAATTGGTATTCTTAAAGATGCTATTAAGGAAGCTATTCTTGAAGGAGAAATCCCCAATGAATATGAAGCCGCAAAAGCCTTTATGTTTGAAAAAGCTGAAAAAATGGGGTTAATATAAAAGGTTGGGTGCTGGGTGTTTTATTTCAAATTTGACATTTAATATTTCAAATTTTAAAATCTTAAGTAAAAGTTATGATGAATGTTTAAAGTACAAATAAATCTAAAAAAAAACACCCAACATCCAGCATCCAGCATCCAGCATCCAACATCCAGCACCCAGCATCCAGCATCCAGCATCCAGCATCCAGTAAAATAAATTTAGATGAAAAAAAAATAGCTCCAATTCAATAGAAAATTAAAATTGATCATCCAATGAAAAACAACAAACCCGTCATTATCTGGCTCTTTACCGGATGTTTTTTAATATTTATTATGGTGCTCGTGGGCGGTATCACCAGACTCACAGATTCCGGTTTGTCTATGACCGACTGGCATATCATAACTGAAGTGATTCCTCCTTTAAATGAGCATGAATGGGAAGCCGCTTTTGAAGAGTACAAAAAGTTCCCTGAATACCAAAAAATCAATAGTAATTATGATTTTCAACTGGAAGATTACAAATTCATTTATTTCTGGGAGTGGTTTCACCGGCTTTTAGGGCGTTTGCTGGGAGTGGTTTTTATCATTCCGTTTATTTACTTCTGGGCGAAGAAAATGCTTGATAAAGAAACCCTCAAGAATTGTTTCATTCTATTGTTTTTAGGAGGATTTCAAGGATTTCTGGGTTGGTATATGGTAAAAAGTGGCCTGGTTGATATCCCTTATGTGAGTCATTACCGTTTGGCAATGCACTTAATTACCGCATTTATCACCTTTTCTTTTACATTATGGGTGGCTTTGAATTTGATGTATCCCAAAGAAAAACCCCAATTTATTTCGTTTAGAAATTTAATTCGGTTCAGTTTTGCAGTGCTCATTATTCAAATCATTTGGGGCGCATTTGTTGCCGGACTAGGTGCGGGTCTCATTCACAATACCTGGCCCTTAATGAATGATGGAAAACTCATACATGAAACGGTGACCATCGAACAAAACCCCGTTTGGAAAAATTTTGTGGAAGGAAAAAGTGGGGTTCAGTTTGTGCACCGGTATTTGGCCTATGTAGTTGTAGGATTGATATTCGTTATTTGGTTTCAAGCTAAAAAATTAACCCTTACCTTTGCACAGCAAAAAAGCATTGACTGGCTGCTCATTTTAGTGGGTGTTCAGTTTGTTTTGGGTGTTTTGACACTCATTTATGCAGTGCCACTTTGGCTTGGGGTTGCTCATCAAATAGGTGCGTTTTTCCTTTTAGGAGCGATGACTTTTTCACTGCATCGGTTTAGCAGGTAATACTAATAACAGTAAAAATTAATAAATATGATTTATCGTTTTAGAGTCATTCTTGACGCTCACGATGATGTGTTCAGAGACATTGAAATTGCACAAGAAGCAACTTTAGAAGATTTTCACAATGCCATTACACAATCCTTTGGATTTGGTGGTCAGGAAATGGCTTCTTTTTTTACCAGTGACGACGAGTGGAATCAGGATGAAGAAATTTCTCTTTTCAGTATGGATGACAACGGAAAAGATATGCAGAACACCCTTCTTGAAGAGGTGGTTTCAAAAGACCAAACAAAACTCATTTACATCTACGACTTTTTGAGTATGTGGACATTCCTGGTCGAGCTGGCTGACATTGGTGCCCCCACCCCGGGAACTTTATATCCTAATTTGATGTTCGCTCACGGCGAAATCCCCGATCAAGCCCCCGAAAAAGAATTTGAAACTGAAGCTTTATTTGATGAAGACGAAGAGGATGCAGACTTTGACGCAGATGACTACGACGATTTAAATTTTGATGAAAATTGGAATTAGACAAAACTTTCTGGGAAGAACGTTACGAAAATCAAACTACAGGCTGGGATGTTGGAACCGTTTCTGAACCTCTTAAAGTTTATATTGATTCGCTACCAGACACTTCAATTTCCATTTTAATCCCCGGTGCCGGTAATGGCTATGAAGCAGAATACCTTCACAACAAAGGATTTAAGAATGTAGATGTAATTGATATCGCTGCACCGCCTTTAAAAAACCTAAAATCACGCGTACCGGATTTTCCCGAAGAAAATCTCATTCAGACAGATTTTTTTAAGTGGTCAAAAACCTATGACCTCATCCTGGAACAAACCTTTTTTTGTGCGCTGGACCCGGCTTTGCGTCCCGCTTACGCGAAAAAAATGAACGAACTCTTAAACCCAAAAGGCAAACTTGTCGGGCTTTTATTTGATTTCCCTTTGACTGAAACAGGGCCACCTTTCGGCGGAAGCCGGGAAGAATATCTTAACTATTTTGAACCCTACTTTACAATCAAGAAGCTGGAAAAATGTTATAATTCCATTCCGCCACGAGCGGGTAACGAACTCTTTAGTATCTTTGAAAAGCCGTAAGGGCAATTTCTTTAAATTTGAAGCTTATGCAACTCGAGAAAGACCAGATTTTAGACCACACCAAAATTCAGCATTTATTGAAAAGAATGGCCTATCAAATCTATGAATCTAATGTCAATGAATCGGAAATCATTCTCGCAGGAATTAAAGAAAACGGCTTTTTGCTTGCAAAAAAACTAAAAAAAGAAGTAGAGAAAATTTCGCCATTAAAAGTGGTTCTTTGTGAAATTGTCATCGATAAAAAAAACCCTTTGGGTGCAATAAGCTCTTCGATTTCGCTTGACGAAATTAAAAATCAATCCATTGTAGTGATTGATGATGTACTCCATTCAGGAGGCACTTTAATTCACGCCGTCAAATATGTTCTTGAGGTACCGGTAAAACAAATTAAAACTGCCGTGCTCATTGATAGAAATCATAAAAAATTTCCGGTCAAAGCAGATTTTAAGGGTATTTCTCTGTCAACTTCTATGAATGAAAATGTGTCAGTTATCTTTGAACCTAAGAATGACCGGGCGATTCTAGAGTAAACGAGTTCTTATTTCCTCCACAATTTCTTTGGGTGTTTTATCATCTGTTTGAATCACAAGATCCGCCTGCCGGTAATAAAAACTTCTTTCAAAAAGATGCTTTCTTATAAAGTCTTCTAGCTCCTTTTTTGATTTTAAATGACTGATGAGCGGTCTGTTTTCCTTTTCGTTAAAAAGTCGTTCTGTAAGGGTTTGGATAGATGCAGATAGGTAAACGGAAGATGTGTTTGACGTTCTTTTAATATATTCCATATTGTTTCCAAAACAGGGAGTACCACCTCCAAGACTCAAAATCTTGATTTTAGGATCTTGCAATAGCTCTCTGAGATAGCTTTCTTCCTTTTTTCGAAAATAAATTTCACCTGTAGTATTGAAAATTTCAGGAATAGAGCGTTGCTCTTTTTCCTCTATATATTGGTCCAAATCGATATCTGGAAGATTTAAAGTTGTTGCTAAATGTGATGCAATCGAGGACTTTCCGCTGCCCATATAGCCCATCAAAACAACACTTTTTTTCATGATAAATAACTATGTATTAAGAGGGTAAAAATAGGGATTTAATTTTTCTTAAATTAATTTAAAGATTGCTTTGATAAATAGATATAATGATACTATATTTGCACCCGCATTAGAGAAATGTAATGTGTTCATTAAAATTCTGATCTGGTAGCTCAGTTGGTAGAGCATCTCCCTTTTAAGGAGAGGGTCCTGGGTTCGAGCCCCAGCCAGATCACTAAAAAAGTTCAAAAAGTTAACGCTCAATTAACTTTAAAATTTCTTAAAGGATCTTCATACTAAAGCCTTTAAGTTCATCCGCCCGGATGCTGGAATTGGTAGACAGGCATGGTTGAGGGCCATGTGTCCTTTAGGGCGTGTGGGTTCAAGTCCCACTTCGGGCACTTTAATACTCCTTTTTTTTAAATATCTCTTTACTTTTCATACATTTACTCGGTTTAATAAAACTTCATACACATTAAACATTTTTAAATGGGAATTAAAACACAATTCAGCATTAAAGACTTGGAGCATTTGAGTGGCATCAAAGCGCACACCATAAGAATATGGGAAAAAAGATACAATTTACTCGAACCCGATAGAACAGATACAAACATCAGAACCTATGATTTGGATAACCTGATGAAACTCCTCAATGTAACTTACCTCTACAACAACGGCTTTAAAATTTCTAAAATTGCTAAACTTCAAAGCAAAGAAATAAAAAATATCATTCAGGATTCCGGCTTACACGATTCTAAAGAGATTTACGCCCTTTCAGAATTGAAGTCTGCTATGCTTCATTTTGACCCCCAATTATTTCAATTAACCTTTGAAAAGCTACACAAACAATACAGTTTTAGGGAAATATTCTTTCATGTATTTATGCCCTTACTAAACGATATCGGGCTTTTGTGGCAAACCGGAACCATTGACCCTTCTCACGAGCGTTTTATTTCTGAACTTATCAAACAAAAGATTATCATTCAGATAGAGAATAAATTTTCTACTACACCCACAAAAAACGAAAAGCTTTTTGTGCTCTTTTTACCTCTTGATGAAATACACGAAATAGGTTTACTGTATGTAAATTATGAGCTTTTAAACAAAGGCTACAAAACCATTTTTCTCGGAAACAACATACCGACAAAAAATCTTCAACTCCTGCTAAACCACCACGACAATATTGTTTTTGTATCTTATTTGACGGTGCAACCTGAAAATGAAAACATTCCCGACTTTATTAACGAATTGTATGAAAGCACCTGTAAGGATAATTCAAACGAAGTGTGGCTTTTTGGCAGTAAATTAATCAATGAGCCCACTGAGAAATATCCAAAACCTTTTAGAGTCTTTAAAAGCCTGTCAGATTTTATTGAAACCATCTAAAGAAATGATAAAGTATTCTTAATTTTTTTTATCAAATTTAAATTTGTTTAGAATCTGATTACTTTTGTTAAACAAATATGAAAAAAAATATATCCATTATTGGTTCCGGGTTTTCAGCATTGGCGGCCTCTTGTTACTTAGCGCAAGCTGGACATAAAGTAACTGTTTTTGAAAAAAACACTACAGTTGGAGGGAGGGCAAGGCAATTAAAAAGAGATGGATTTACCTTCGATATTGGTCCCACCTGGTACTGGATGCCCGATGTTTTTGAAAAGTTTTTTGCTGATTTTGATAAAAAACCCTCCGATTACTATGAGTTAATCAAACTCAATCCGGCTTACAGTGTTTATTTTGGTGAAAACGATTTTATAACCATTGAAGACACTTTAGAAAAAATTTGTGAGGCTTTTGAAAAAGAAGAAAAAGGAAGCTCTGTAAAACTCAAGAAGTTTATTGCCGAAGCACAGGATAATTACAACATTGCTATTAAAGATTTGGTCTATCGCCCGGGAGTTTCTCCGTTGGAATTGGTCACTCCTGTCACAATGAAAAAAATTGGGCAGTTTTTTAGTACCATTAGTAAAGAAGTGCGCAAAGAATTTAAAAATGAGCGGCTGGTTGCGATTCTTGAGTTTCCGGTGTTGTTTCTTGGGGCGAAAGCTTCCAATACCCCGGCATTTTACAGTTTTATGAATTATGCTGATTTTGGTCTGGGCACTTTTCACCCCAAAGATGGCATGTACAGCGTGATTCTCGCGATGAAATCATTGGCTGAAGAACTGGGTGTTACTATCCATACAGAGCAAAATGTGGAAAAAATACTCGTAGAAAACAAAAAAGCTGTTGGAATCCAAGTGAACGGAACAATTGTTCCTTCAGACCTCGTTTTGAGTGGAGCAGATTACCATCATACGGAAACACTATTAGACAAAAATCACAGGCAATACTCGGAAAAATACTGGGACAAGAAAATTTTTGCACCTTCCTCCCTGCTTTTCTATGTGGGCTTTGATAAAAAAATTGAGAATGTGGAACACCACACCTTATTTTTTGATGTCGATTTTGCCATGCACGCTCAAGCAATTTATGACCACCCGAAATGGCCTGAAGAACCTCTTTTTTATGCTAGTTTCCCTTCCAAGACAGATGACAATGCGGCTCCCGAAGGTAAAGAAGCCGGTATTTTTTTAATACCTCTTGCACCGGGTTTAAATGATACACCTCAACTTAGAGATGTTTATTTTGAAAAAATAATGACCCGTTTTGAGAAATTAACCAACCAAGAAGTTAAAAATTTCGTTATATTTAATGAAAGCTTTTGCGTGAATGATTTTATAGAACAATATAACTCTTATAAAGGAAATGCTTACGGATTGGCAAACACCCTATTTCAAACCGCATTTTTGAGACCTAAATTAAAAAGTAAAAAAGTGGAAAATCTTTATTTTACGGGTCAGTTAAGCGTACCGGGGCCGGGAGTTCCTCCGTCTTTGATTTCGGGTAAATTAACTGCGCAGCTTATAGAAAAATACAGTAACTAAACGATCAATAAAAACTATGAAATGCCCATTAACAATTAGCAAACCAACCAAAATGATTAACAGGGCATTACTCGCAAAATTATAAATTATAAGATGGAGCTCGTGAATCTTCGATTTCCATCTGACCTATCAAAAACAAATAATTATATACAGATGAAAGCTTTATTTGACACTGTTTCTGAAAAATGTAGTAAAACTGTAACAAAGTCTTACAGCACTTCATTTTCAATTGCAACAAAGATGTTAGCTCCCACAATTAGGCAGGACATCTACAACATTTATGGTTTTGTAAGGTTTGCAGATGAGATTGTAGATTCTTTTCACGATTATGACAAAGAGAGCCTTTTCAATCGTTTTGAAGAGTCACTGGAAAATGCACTTGTTGATAAAATTAGTCTTAACCCCATCTTAAATTCCTTTCAACACACCTATCACAAATACAAGATTGAGAAACATCTGGTAGATTCTTTTATGGAAAGTATGAAATTGGATTTATCCAAAACAAAATACTTGACACATGAGGAGTTTAAAGCGTATATTTACGGCTCGGCAGATGTTGTTGGGTTAATGTGTCTCAAAGTCTTTGTGAAAGGTGATCAAAACAAATATGAGGAATTAAGAGAATCTGCGATGCACCTGGGTTCTGCGTTTCAAAAAGTCAATTTTTTAAGGGATTTAAAAGCCGATTATGAAGATTTAAGCCGAAGCTACTTTCCAAATACCGATTTGGAAAAACTCGACGAAGATTCAAAAAGACAGATCATCGCTGAAATTGAGCACAATTTCAATATGGGATTGCAAGGCATTCATCAATTGCCGGCAGAAGCAAAATTTGGGGTCTATACCGCCTTTATTTATTATAAAAAATTATTGAATAAATTGAAGAAAACCCCTTCAACTGAAATCAAAAATACACGAATAAGAGTCAACAACTATCAAAAAATGGGTTTGCTCGCAAAGTGTTATGTTAACTATAGATTAAACTTGCTTTAAAATGGAAATTTTACTTTGGATTGTTGTTTTTATCGGGACATTTTTCATTATGGAGTTTATGGCCTGGTTCACTCACAAATATGTAATGCACGGGTTTTTATGGAGTTTACACAAAGACCACCATAAAAAAGACCACGACAGCTGGTGGGAGCGCAATGACTTTTTCTTTATTTTTTATGCTGCTGTGAGTATCGGGTTTTTTCTTTTGTGGAAAAACTATGACTTTTGGTATGGATTACCCATCGGCTTAGGAATTTTCACCTATGGACTCACTTACTTTTTTGTCCACGATATTTTTATTCACCAGCGTTTTAAACTTTTCAGAAATGCCAACAACTGGTATGCTAAAGCCATTAGAAGAGCCCATAAAATGCACCACAAACACACCGGAAAAAACAAAGGAGAAAGCTTTGGAATGTTAATTCCGCCATTGAAATATTTTAAAAAATAATTTATGGATTCCCTATATCTCTGGTTGAATCTCGGATCGTTTTCCATTCCTTTTTTATACAGTTTTCATCCCAAGCTTAAACTTTACAAAAAATGGAAGTATATGTTTCCGGCAATCGGGATTATGATGCTCTTTTTCATCCCCTGGGATATTGTTTTTACAGCAAACGGTTATTGGGGGTTTAATCCAAAATACCTCACAGGACTCTACATAGTGAATCTCCCCATTGAGGAATGGTTGTTTTTTATCTGTATTCCTTATGCGTGTATTTTCACACATTATGCGCTGCTTTACTACTTCCCAAATATGCAGTTACCTGAAAAAGCCACAACCCGCCTTACCTATCTTTTGGTTTTGAGCATGGCCGTTTTAGTGATTTTATTTCACGACAGATGGTATCCTGTAATAAATTATGGCTATGCGATTGTATTGCTGGCCTTGGTGCTCAGGTATGAAAAAGAGTTACTTCAAAAATATTACCTCACTTTTTTAGTGATGCTCATTCCGTTTTTTATTGTGAATGGGGTTCTCACCGGAAGCTTCATAGAAGAACAAGTAGTCTGGTATGACAATTCCCAAAATTTAAGCGTCAGATTGTTTACCATTCCAGTTGAAGACAGTATTTATGCGTTCACAATGATTTTAACGCCGCTCGTTATCACTGAATATTGGGTAAGAAAAAAGAGCATAACTAAGTAATCAAGCTTCAATTCTAGTAAGATTAACAAACTTATTTGAATGTTTTGAAATCGATTTTGTAAATTGCACCGAATCTAAAATAAAGCAATATGTTTTCTAATTTTATCAACAAATCAATATTTTTCGTTTGTGCATTTGCATTGGTACTTTTTATTTCCTGTAAGGATGAGAAGTCTAAAGAAAATGTTGAGGAAACCCCGCAATCAACAGAACAAACCGTTAACGACGCTACCAAAAATAGCTCAGATAACAACTCAGAAGTGACTTTAAATCCGCCACATGGTCAGCCCGGTCACAGATGTGACATTCAAGTGGGACAGCCATTACCATCCGGAAGTGCCGCAAAATCATCACCGGTCATAAACACTTCGCAAAAGTCTCCGGTTATTAATAATAGTAATTCTACAGCAAAAGTAAACCCTCCACATGGGCAACCGGGTCACAAATGTGAAATACCTGTGGGAGCTCCTTTGGAATAAACGAACATACATTTAGCACAAAATGTGAAGCTTAAAAAGTTTCACATTTTTTTTATAAAATAAATTGTCGCTCATAGTATATTTACAGACAAATCATTCAAGCAGATCAAACACCCAAGATTAAGTTTAAAACACAAACGAGAATGATTATGGGTGTTACATATGACCGCTAAAAAACAATAAATATCAACAGATGAAACATCTCTTTCTATTTTCCTTTATCCTTCTTTTTTTAAGTTGTAAAACTTCTACTCCAAATCAAGCATCAGATACCAATCAACAAAATGTACAAATAAGTCCGGTAGATTATGAAAACCTCATAACCGCTGAAGAACTAAAAGAACATCTTTATGTGATTGCTTCAGATGAAATGGAAGGAAGAATGACCGGTGAACCCGGACAAAAGAAAGCTGCTGAATACATCAGAGGATTTTTCAATGAACACAATATTGCCTCTCCCCCGGGTGTAGAAAATTACTTTCAGAAAGTTCCGGCAAGTTTCTTTAGAGAAGGAAGTGGGATTAAAGATTCAGAAAATGTGATTGCTTTTGTGGAAGGCTCAGAATATCCTGAAGAAGTAATAATCATTACCGCCCATTATGACCACACCGGTATTGACAAAAATGGCAATATCAACAACGGCGCAGATGATGATGGCAGCGGAACCGTTGCTACAATGATGGTTGCCAAAGCATTTCAAAAAGCCAAAGACGAAGGCAACGGTCCCAAACGGTCTGTGGCTTTTCTTCTGGTTACCGGAGAGGAAATTGGACTGTTTGGCTCAAGGTATTACACAGATGAAAGCCCGGTGTTTAAACTGGAAAAGACGGTCGCCAATTTAAACATAGATATGATTGGTCGTATAACGCCTGAAAAAGCAGAGAACCCCAATTATATATACCTTATTGGCACAGACAGATTGAGCACTCAACTTCATAACCTTTCTGAAGAAGTAAATCAAAGATATGTCAATCTGGAACTGGATTATAAATTCAATGCGCATGACGACCCAAACCGTTTTTACTATCGCAGTGACCACTATAATTTTGCAAAACATAACATACCCGTAATATTTTATTTTAACGGCGTTCATGAAGACTACCACAAACATACAGACACGCCCGATAAAGTCGAATATGAACTCCTTGAAAAACGTGCAAGATTAGTCTATCACACAGCCTGGGAACTGGCGAACAGAAAAGAGCGCATTGCACTTGATGTAAATGAATAAATATTCTTCACATTGTGTGTTTCACTAAAACCAATGTTCTAATTGTTAAATATCAATATAAAAACAAGAAGATTCCTTACTTTTGCAAGGCTAAAAAGAAAAATTAAGTTCCTGATTTGATGCGTTTATTTTTACCAATTTTGGTAGCTGTATTATACACAAACCTCACCTTTTCTCAATACATTGAAGTTCAGGAAAATATCTCGGCACAGCAACTTGTAGAAGATATTCTCATTAACAGTCCGTGTGCCAATGTTTCCAACTTTTCAGCAAGTGGCTGGAATGAATTCCCCAGTTTTGGATATTTTTCTGCCGGAAACAGTGATTTCCCATTTCAAGAGGGCGTTTTGCTCACTACAGGAAAGGCCCTTTCTGCTATTGGACCCAACAATTCGTTACTAAGTGAGGGAAGTACTACTTGGACAGGGGATTCTGACTTAGAACAAGCAATTGGAGAATCCAATACCATCAATGCAACAGTACTCGAGTTTGACTTTTTACCCATCGCCAATAAAATTATTTTTGAGTACATCTTCTCTTCTGAACAGTATTTTGATTACAACAACCCCAATCAATGTAACTTTTCTGACGGTTTTGCATTTTTACTCAAAGAGGCCAATTCCCAAAATCAATACCAAAACCTTGCTGTGGTTCCCGGAACCAACATCCCTGTAAAGATCACAACCATTAGAGGAGAGGGCACCATTTGTCAACCGGCAAACCCTCAGTTTTTTGACGCTTACAATGGCGTAGAGCATCCCACAAGTTACAGCGGACAAACCAAAATACTAAGAGCCGAAGCCCTCGTAAATCCGGGGACTCTATATCATATCAAGCTTGTAGTTGCCGATCAGCAAAATCCCTTTTATGATTCAGCTATCTTTTTGGGTGGAGGGAGTTTTGCGGTAGAAAATGATTTGGGACCGGACCGCCTTTTTGCAACCGGGAATCCGTTGTGTTTTGGTGAAAACCTTACCCTCAATGCTTCTTTTGCAGGCAACAATCAATATCAATGGTTTCGAAATGGTGAGGTACTCCCCGGTCAAACAAACCCTACATATACAGTTACTCAGGAGGGTTTTTATGAAGTGGAAATCCAACTCGAAAACAACAGTTGTGACATCAAAGGATCCATTACCATTGAGTATGACGAAGCTATTTCATTTCAAAACACCACTTTAATACAATGTGAAGAAAACAACAGCGGCATCGGCGTTTTTAATCTCTTTGATGCAACTGAAGCCATTACAAATGGAAACACTTCCCTGCAGGTAAGTGCTTTCTTCAACAGTATCTCTGATGCGCAAAACAATGTATCTCCCATCTCAAACCCCACCTCTTTCACAAATACGGAACCCAATCAAAGGGTCTATGCCCGGGTGCTGAATCCTTCAGGTTGTTATGCTGTGGCGCGTGTCACTCTGAGCACGACCACAAATTTTTTGCCTCCACTCGAAGTCGCCGGCTGCTCTTTATCAACCACAACAGCCTTTGCAAACTTTGACTTGGAAGCAACCCGTCTAGAGATTCAAAACAGCTACGGTTCAAATCTGGACGTGAGTTTCCACCTCACCCTTGAAAATGCGCTGCAAGGTCTGGAAGAATTACCGCTCAATTTCACCAATACCCTGCCTCAAATGCAAACCCTTTTTGCAAGGCTCACCAATGCAGGCAGTTGTTTTGGCATCCTGCCGGTTTACTTAACGGTCATTCCATCGCCACAATTTGCAGGGGCTGCGACAGCAACTTATTGTTTCAATACATTTCCTGAACCCATCCTTTTGGATTCCGGAGTGGTGGGTGATGAAGATGATTATACCTTTCTTTGGAGCACGGGAGGGACCACACCCCAAATTTCAGTAAATGCCCCGGGTGAATATACCGTGACCGTTCGTTTTGATCAGTCGCTCAATGGTGTTATTTACACCTGCAGTTCGTCCCGAACGATAACTGTTATAGGCTCAGAATTGCCGCAGCTAAGTTATGAACTCACAGGAAGGTTTGGAAACCAAACGGCCATCATCACTGCTTCCGGCACTGGAAACTATTTGTACGCACTCAACAATGAAAACGGTCCCTATCAGGAAAGCAATGTGTTTGAAAACCTCGCCGGAGGGATTTACACGGTTTATGTACTGGACACAAATGGGTGCGGCATCACGAGTATAAAGCTATTTGTTTTGGGCTTTCCAAATTATTTTACCCCCAACAATGACGGGGTGAATGATTACTGGACTCTCAGCGGAGTCAATCTGCGCGACAGTTTGGTGGAAAGTGTGGTCATTTTTGACCGTTTTGGTAAGATTTTGCACTGGCTGGATTTCAATACGTTTGGCTGGGATGGCACCTATCGGGGTCGCCCTTTGCCTTCTTCAGATTATTGGTTTAAGGCCACTCTTAAAGACGGTAGCAATTACCGCGGGCATTTTACACTCAAACGATAGGTTTTTACTATTTTTGAATTGCCTTTCGGCGAAAGCTTTTAAAATATGGTTTTGCCACGAATGCACTAATGATGTTGTATAAATTCAATATGCACCCTAATTTTAAAAACCAATATATTTGTGAATTCGTGGCGTTTTACAAATTAAAATGTTGCTAGATTCAAGATTTAAATACTAAAAATCCCCTTTCGGCGAAAGCCAAAAAACAATACTACATGAAATTTCAACTGGTATCAGACTTTAAACCCACCGGCGATCAACCTGCTGCCATCAAGGCACTTGTGAGTGGAATTGATAGTGGCGAGTCTTATCAAACCCTGCTAGGCGTTACCGGAAGCGGAAAAACATTTACTGTTGCCAACGTAGTTCAGGAAGTTCAAAAACCCACACTGGTGCTGGCACACAACAAAACATTGGCAGCACAATTATACTCTGAATTTAAGCAGCTTTTTCCAAACAATGCCGTTGAGTATTTTGTGTCATACTATGATTACTACCAGCCGGAAGCCTATATCCCGTCAAGCGGAACATATATTGAAAAGGATTTATCAATCAACGAAGAAATTGAAAAACTGCGACTGAGCACCACCTCTTCCCTCCTTTCGGGGCGACGTGATGTGCTGGTGGTGGCTTCGGTTTCTTGTTTGTATGGTATTGGAAACCCTGTGGAATTTCAGAAGAATGTGATCTCCTTGGAAAAAGATATGGTGATTTCGCGCACCAAATTGTTGCATCGCCTGGTGCAAAGTTTGTATTCACGCACAGAAGCCGAGTTTTTCCACGGTAATTTTAGAATCAAAGGAGACACCGTCGATGTTTTTCCCAGTTATGCAGATGATGCATTCCGAATTCATTTTTTTGGTGACGAAATTGAGGAGATTGAAGCTTTTGATGTCAAAACCAACCAAATCATTGAAACTTATGAACAGCTCAATATCTATCCTGCCAATATGTTTGTGACTTCTCCTGATGTCTTGCAGGGAGCGATTCGGCAAATTCAGGATGATTTGGTCAAACAACTCGATTACTTCAAGGAAATTGGAAAACACCTGGAAGCCAAACGGCTCGAAGAACGCACTAATTTTGATTTGGAGATGATTCGGGAATTGGGGTATTGTAGCGGTATCGAAAACTACTCCCGCTACCTCGACGGAAGACAGCCCGGCACACGCCCTTTCTGTTTACTGGACTATTTCCCCAAAGATTATTTAATGCTGGTTGATGAAAGTCATGTTTCCATTCCCCAGGTAAGTGCGATGTATGGTGGGGACCGTTCGCGCAAAGAAAATTTGGTGGAGTATGGATTTCGGCTTCCGGCGGCGATGGATAACCGTCCGTTGAAGTTTGAGGAATTTGAGGCATTGCAAAATCAGGTGATTTATGTGAGTGCCACACCGGCCGATTATGAACTGGAAAAAAGTGATGGTGTGATTGTGGAACAAATCATTCGTCCTACAGGTTTGCTGGACCCGCCCATTGAAGTGCGACCCAGCCTTAACCAGATTGACGACCTGATTGAAGAAATCCAGTTGCGTGTCGAAAAAGACGAGCGTGTTTTAGTAACCACATTAACCAAACGAATGGCTGAAGAACTCACTAAATATTTGACGCGCATTCAGGTGCGTTGCCGTTACATTCACAGTGATGTGGACACCTTGGAGCGGGTGGAGATTATGCAGGATTTGCGTTTGGGATTGTTTGATGTGCTCATTGGTGTTAATTTATTGAGAGAAGGGCTGGACTTGCCTGAAGTCTCTTTGGTTGCCATACTGGATGCCGATAAAGAAGGTTTTTTGAGAAGTGAGCGTTCCCTCACCCAAACGGTGGGAAGAGCTGCCCGAAACCTCAACGGGAAAGCCATTATGTATGCCGATAAAATCACACGAAGTATGCAAGCCACGATTGACAGTACCAATTACAAAAGGGAAAAACAGATGGCTTATAATCTTGAGCACAACATCACGCCCACCCAAATAAAGAAAAGCCTAGACAATGCACTTACCAAGCCCAAGGCGAAAGCCTATTCCATAGAGGAAATGCTTGTACACGCAGCTGAAGAGGCCGGTATGGCCTATGCCACCCGCCCGGAGTTAGAGAAAAAAATACGCGAGTCCCGCAAAGCCATGGAAGCGGCTTCAAAGGAACTGGATTTTATAAAAGCGGCCAAAATGCGTGACCAAATCAAAGTGTTGCAGAAACAGTTAGAGGGGATTGAATAGGTATTTATCTTGCGTGTCCACCGTAGGTGGGTTCAAGTTTTTCATCTATTTAAAATTAGCACCAACAGTAGTTTAAAAATCGTCGATATGCCATTAAATAAATGGCCTTTAGAGTTTAGCAATTTTCAACTCATTAC
Organism: Flavobacteriaceae bacterium; assembly: GCA_040880345.1. Classification (GTDB taxonomy): domain Bacteria; phylum Bacteroidota; class Bacteroidia; order Flavobacteriales; family Flavobacteriaceae; genus Planktosalinus. The sequence continues at coordinate 55,417 of JBBDIQ010000041.1, read as the reverse complement.
TTTTTGACAAAATTTGTGGTGTGCTTCCCTTTGTCTGAAACCAACTGAATATAATAAGTGCCAGAAGCCAACTCAGCGATATCTATCGTTGTTTTGAATTCTTTTTTAATGAATTGCCCCACCGAATTGTAAATAGACGCTTCAATAAGCTGCACATCATTGTCAAGTAAAATACGCAGTGACTCTTGAGCCGGATTTGGGTAAACTGAAAAGTGATGGTTTACATAACTTTCTGTTGATAAAATACCAGCTAATCCATATACCCTGACTACTCCGGAGTTTGTAAAAGGCTCGTTGGTAAAATTGGGTGTACCCACTGCCAGAATATCTCCTACAGCAGATAAGGCAACCTCAAAACCACTGTAGTCATATTCGTTATTGCCATAAATGGGCGTACCCAACTGTGACCAATCAGTTCCTGTAAATTTATAAATGCTAGTATATCCTTCAAAGTAAGATGTACTGTTATTTGCCAGAGGGGCACCCACTGCTACTATTGTACCATTATCTGACAAGGAAACACTAGTGCCAAAATAATCTCCTTCCTGGTCACCAAAAACTCTTTCACCTTTCTGTATCCATTGGTCATCAATTAGTTCAACCATTTTTGCAATCCCCGGACCATTTATTGGGTGACTTCCGATTGCAATTGTATTGCCGTCTCCTGACAAGTCAACATCCCAAGCATATAGAGCATACTGTCCATCATTTAAAATAGGTTGACCAAGCAGTTCCCAGGAAGTTTCTGTATATTCATAAGCCCAAACCTCACCCGGAGGGCTAGGAGCTGAATAAGTGTGAGGCATCCCAACGACCATCCTGGTACCGTCATTTGATAAAGAAACAGAACCCATGGCAAAAGAATAATATGCGTTAGTAACTGAATACCCCTCTAGTTTTTGACCCAATTGTTCCCAATCTGTCCCATTGTACTGATATACAGTTAAATTGCCATAATAGGAATTGGGATTGTAAGCACTTCCATAGGATAAAATAGCTGCAATCATACCATCAGCCGAGAGCGATATGCTATATCCCTTTAATTCCTCTTCTTCCCCCAGTATATCTTGTCCCAGTTGTTGCCACTCTGTACCGTTATATTGAAATATTTTAGTGATACCGTCCCTTTCTGAAGGCCCATAAAAAGGAGTGCTCATTGCCAATATATTCCCATCGGCAGATAATGAAACCCTGCCTTTAATCCACGTATAAGGGCTTTCATAATTCTCTATTTCCAAGGTTTGACCTATTTGCATATAATCTTGCCCATCAAAAACATAGACCCTGACCCTCGAGAAAAAAACACCATCAATTTCAACGGGTTGTGCAGCAGAAGCCACTGTTTGACCATCTGAAGAAATAGCAACAGACCATCCGGAATGTTCGTTGTATAGCTCAGGAAAAATATTTTGCCCAATTTGGGTTTGTGCTAAAACTGCAATGGGAAATAATAAAAAAACAAGTAGTTTATTTTTCATAGCATACCATTATTGAAGTGTAAATTCCCAAGAGGTTTCGTTGCATTTTTTTTTAGAGGTTCCAAAATTCAGTAAGTATAACCGAAACTTACACCTTACTCTTACAAAAATACACTCCTTGATCTATCTAAAGTTTCCTATTTTCGAAAAAATTAAATGATGTTCCAAATATAGAATAAATTGGTATAATCAATATACTTATTAATTGTTTGTAAACCTTGTGAGGTTTTCTCTTCTGCAGGATTATTGTTTAGGTTTTCCGGCATTTGCTGTTTACAATGAGTTTCAGAACGTCTTGGATTTAAATAAATTGAGGATGTGACAAGGTGTTGTCATGTCGATGTCTCGATTCATTTTGCTTCGTTCCTCAGCAAAACACTCAACATAACACGCACTGTCAGGTCGAGTGATTTTAGGTTTTGTGTGTCTCGATACGTTTTCCACCTCCGTTACCACTGCGGTGTAAAACACTCGACATGACAATTTATGATTTTGAAAATTCTATGAGCAAAAACTAAAATTGTATCGAGACCCATTTTGAAGGACGTTTCTATACATTTTTAACCCCATATCACCTAACACAAGCCCCAAGAAAATCACCTTAGTTCTTAACCACCGGCACTTTAATATGAGAAGCATACTTCCTGCTATGGTGTACTTTATTATGGGCTACCACGCCCTCTTTTTCGTCATAATTATTTCCACCTGTATTCAGGTTTCTTGCAAAACGTGGGAAGTTACTGCTGGAGATTTCGATGCGAATGCGATGCCCCTTTTTAAAATAATTACTGGTGGACAAGGGTGAGAGTTTTAGTTCGTAAACCTGACCCTCTTCCATAAACACTTCCTTATCGTAACCTTCCCGGTAACGCACCCGCTGGATGGTTTCGTCAAGATTGTAGGCTTTCCCGTCAGGGTGGACATCAATGAGTTTTATGGTGAAATCGGTATCCTTGGCATCTGAAGAAACATAGAGTGTGGTTTCTATAAAGCCGGACACTTCAACACCTTCCTCTAAAGGTTCAGTCATATAAACTAAAATATCGTCTCGTTTTTCCAGTTCCTGCTGGTCAAAAGCACCGCCCTGAACCGCGTTTCCGGTACAACACACATTGCCTCCCAAAGAGGGCACCGGATTCATAGGGTCATAGATAAAGCTATCTTCAGGCGATTGATTCCCCGGTTTCTTGGTTGTTAATTTTCCGTTACCGGGAGCATTGGCATTGCCGTTGCTATTGAGGTAATAAGTGGTCATTTCTGCTTGTTCCGGAGGCCAGGTTTCTGAAGCCTGCCAGATATTGCTTCCCATGGTATAATACTGGACCCGCGGGGTTTTTTCTTTAAAATCATTCTTTTCATCCTTCAGCCAGAGATCAAACCAGGAATAGATTTGCTCTTCATAGTTTAGCCGTGCATCTCCAACACTTAGATCTCCAACCATCGTATTTTCAGTAGCTCTGGTAAAGGAGCAATGCAAGGTTGGGGCAATCACCAGATACTGGTTCTCCGCATTCTCACTGGTTTTTCTCAAATGGTTGAACAGCGCAATATTGGGACCCACCGAAACATCATACCAGGAAACAAACCAGAATCCGGGAACATTGATATCCATAGTATCGTGATACAAGCCACCTTCAAACCAGGCCGGGTCGTTGGGCTTGCGTTTTACCATTTTATCGAATATCTCTTTTTTACCATGAATATTTTTCAAGATGTCCTGTATCGGCAGATGTTTCAACGCTTCAGCCATATCAACGGGAGGATTCTCCGGTCCCAGGTCATAAAATCTTGAAATTCGTATCAGGTCTTCCTGAGTGGCACCTTCCGGGATACGCGGTTTGTATTTGTCATGTTCCACTCCGTACAGCCATGAAAAAAACAAAAGCTGCTCCACGCCTCCCCTGTACCAGTTTCCCTGCTCGTGAAATTCGCCTACGGTACCTACGCCGGCACCAAAGGCCTGTGGCACCATCGCCGCGTGTGAAGGATGGTCTAGCGCACCCACTGCCATTTGCCATTCGGCTGTTGAGGAACATCCTAAAGTTCCTATTTTACCATTGGACCACGGCTGATTTTTCATCCAGGTGAACGCATCATACCCATCTGTTAATGGCAGTCCCAGGATATCCCACTCTCCTTCAGAAAAATAGCGGCCCCGTTCGTTTTGAACCACATAGGCATACCCCCTTTTTACGGCATCCAGAGCCCGGGCAGCTGTCCGCGTACTTTGCTTCCCATCCTGCCAGGTGGCAAAATTATAAGGAGTTCGGGAAAAGATAATGGGCACTTTTTTGTCTGTTTTAGGTCGGTAAATATCTGTTGCCAAACGAATTCCGTCCCGCATAGGCATCATGACTTTTTCCTCAACAATAGCGAGTTCTTCAAGTTCCTGAAATACATCAGTTTGAGCTGAAATACTAGGGACATAAAGAAAGAAAAACACAAAGACAAACAGGGATAAAAGGGAGGTCTTAATCATTTTAAAATTTTTAAGTGATTTAATTTTTAAAAGTAAGTAAAAATTAAATAAAATAGGATTTGATTTTGAGAAATAGTACACCTCTTTTGTCTAAAAACGTTGTGCTAAATACTTTTTCACCAAAAGCAGCTTCCTCTAAAAAAACTCAAAACACCATCCTTTTCATTTATTATTAGCTCATTTTAAGCAAATTGTGTTATATTTGAGTACTCCCCTCACATACTTAAATCATTAAACCCTGCTTATATACCACTTTTTGGGTGTATGGCAGCTATAAAATAAAAACACCGGAAATAAGACTCAGCTTTTAGTGATGGGTTTTTTCTAACATGTTAGTGTTTTATAAAGAAATTAAATTTTTTATATACTAATTAAAAACCCTGTTACCATGAAACATCCTAAACAAATTTCTTTAACGCTGGCCGTTTCTGTGTTATTTTTAATATTCTCATGTAAAAACAATCAACCGAATCCGGATTTGGCTGATTTGAATCTTTTGAGAGGCGAACTCAAATTTTGTGGAAACGGACAGTTTGGAGATGTTAACTTTTCTGAATCCTGTAGTTACGAAACAAGAGAAACTTTCAATCTTGCCATTTCTTTGCTTCATTCCTTTGAATATACAGAGGCAGAAAAAGCATTTGTTAAAGTCATTGATTCTGATCCTAACTGTGCCATGGCCTATTGGGGTGTTGCGATGAGTATTTACCACGGGCTGTGGGCGCCGCCGGAGCCATCTGTTTTGGAAAAAGGAATTAAACTCCTCAAGCTTGCAGAAAAACTGCCAAAATCAGAAAAAGCTGAAGAGTATTTGCAGGCAATAAGTGCTTTTTATAAGAACTGGGACACCGTGGACAACCAAACCAGAAAGGAAGCATATGCTCAAAAAATGAAAGAAATGTATGAAGGCAATCCGGAAGATACAGAAGTAGCGGTCTTCTATGCTCTGGCCCTTCGCGCATCAGCATTGCCAACAGACAAAACCTTGGCAAAACAACGGGAAGCAGGAGGATTACTTGAAGATTTGTTTAAAAAAGAACCCAATCATCCGGGTATAGCGCATTATATTATTCATTCTTATGATTACCCGGAATTAGCTGAATTAGGCCTGAGCACAGCCAGGCGCTATGCAACTATTGCGCCCAATTCTGCACATGCACAACATATGCCATCCCATATATTTACGCGCTTAGGGCTTTGGGAGGAATCGATTAGCACAAATATCAATTCAGCAGAATCAGCCATTTGTTATGCAGAAAGCATTGCACCCGGAGCACACTGGGATGAAGAAGTACACGCAATGGAATATCTGGTTTATGCTTATTTGCAAACGGGAAATAACAAACTGGCCAACGAGCAATACACTTACCTTAAATCATTTAAAAAGATATTCCCTGCCAATTTTAAAATTGCTTATACAGCAGCTTCTATTCCTACGCGCTTGGCAGTGGAAAACAAAAATTGGGCAGAGGCTTCAACTATAGAGTTGCCCCAGTTTGACGGTTTGGATTGGCAAATATTCCCTTGGGAAAGATCATTGCTGCATTTTGGAAGAGCATTGGGGAATATTCATACCAATAATCTGGAAGCCGCTCAAAACGAACTTACTCTTCTGCAATCTTTTGAAAATGATCTGCAAGTATTAGAGGATTCCTATAAAGCTAATCAGGTAGCGATCCAAATCAAAACGATAGAAGCCTGGATTCAATTTAAAAAAGGAAATAAAGAAGAAGCTTTATCTCTGATGACCACTGCTGCAGAAATGGAGAGCCTGACATCTAAACATCCGGTAACCCCGGGGGAAATTTTACCGGCAGATGAACTTCTGGCAGATATGCTTTTAATATTGGAAAAACCCCTGGAAGCTTTAACTGTGTATGAACTGAATCTTGAAAGACGTCCAAACAGATTTAATGGGCTCTATGGTGCAGCTATCGCAGCAAAACAATCCGGGAATACAAACAAGGCAGTACTCTATTTTGAATCATTACTCAAATTAACGGAAAGCACAGACAGTGACAGACCGGAAATAGAGGAGGCTAAAGCATTTCTTAAAAAGAAAATCACTTAGTTATTATGAGCTTGGATAAACCATACTGCATTCTAATCGTTTTCATTGCTTGTGGTATAATATCCTGTAATCAAATTACAAAAAATGAATTGCCCATTTACAACCCTTCAGATTTTCATCCCGAATTAGTGGATGTAAGTTTACAAAAGACAACTAAAAATCATACCGTAGCAGATTTTGAATTGATAAATCAAAACGGAAAAACGATTACTCAGGAAGATTATAAAGACAAGATTTATGTAGTCGATTTCTTTTTTACAAGATGCCCTAGTATCTGTCCAATTATGACAAATAATATGGTAAAACTTCAAAAGGAGTTTTTGACCAATGATGCCGTTAAATTTTTATCATTATCTGTGACACCTGAGATTGACAGTGTCCCCATATTAAAACAATATGCGATAGATCACGGTGTATTAGACACTAAATGGAACATTACAACAGGTAATAAAAAACATATTTATGAGCTGGCCCGAAAAAGTTATTTTGCCGTCCTCGAACAAGGAGATGGGGGATTACAGGATTTTATCCATACCCCTAATTTTATATTAATTGATAAGAGCAAACAAATAAGGGGGATATACGACGGCACCAATGATATGGATATTCAGCAAATTATTACAGATATTGCTATTTTGGACAAACCCGGGCATTGACTCCTTCTAGGGGTTGAAACGGTGTGGCTGGGGAGAAAAGTTTTGCTTCCAGCCTTCGGCAGGCACGGCGCACAGTTCGCTGCGCTCGTGTCAGGTTTCAGGTTTCAGGCTTCTGGTTTGAGCTGTGTTGGTTATGTATGTCTCCTGCTTAGCGACTGCGTACCACGAGATTTTCACGAAACGAAACCATAACATTACACCTTGGTTGCCCTATTAATTACAACAAACAAGAGTTCTAAAATATACTAAAAACTGATGAAAACACGAATTACCTTTAGAACTCGTTTTTATGGCTGATTTTACAGAACCCGAAATGGGTATCGCTTTTGAAAAACAAATCAAAAAATGGTCACTCGCTAAAAAGAAAGCTCTTATTGATGGTAAGTTGGATTATTTGGTGCAACTTGCTAAAAAGAAGTTTAAGTAATGTCTCGATACATTTTTCAACGCAGTAACTGCGTTTTAAAAAACTCGACATGACTAAGCGTTATCACTTCGATGAAAAACACTCGACCTGACAAGTTATGATTTTAAAATTCTATGAGAAAAAACTACTTCTTCTTGGGATGCTTAATCACTTCTGCTTCCCGGTAGTAGATGATTTCTTCGGCGATATTGGTAATCAGGTCACCGATGCGCTCTACTTTTTTGATTACCGAAAAAAGCAATAAAAACTGCTCGATGTCCTGTGGATTTTTTTTAACCTTTTCGGCAATGATATCAAAGGACTTTCTATTGATTTTGTTCAATGTTTTTTCCTTCTTAAAGACCTTACGTGATTTTTTACTACTGCTTTCCACATAAGCTTCGGCGATATCGTCATACATAGAAAGGGCGGCATCAAACATTTCATCGACCTGAAGTATTTCAAGGAATTTGGGGTCAATGTGAATGTCTATGTCCACGATATAATTGGAGATACCATAGGCATGGTCACCTATGCGCTCCAGGTCAAAATTGATTTTGCGCAGTGCGAGTACAAACCTTAAATCGCTTGCAACGGGATTGTGTAGGGCGATAAAGCGCTCACAATCACGGTCAATCTTTAGATCCAGCGAATTCACACGATTTTCTTTGTGAAGGACTTCTTCGGCAAGGTCACTGTCGTGACTGAAAAAAGCCTCGCGGGTGTCTCTAAGTTGTTTCCGGCAGAGCTCGAGCATTTCGATTCCGGTTTGGTTCAGGTTGTCCTTGTGTTGATCTAAACTTATCATGGCTGTTTGTTTTTAACCGAATCTTCCGGTAATATAGTTTTCTGTTTGTTTTTTAGCCGGGTTGGTGAATAATTTTTTGGTATTGTCAAATTCAATGAGCTCACCCATATAGAAAAAAGCTGTTTGGTCGCTCACACGTGCTGCCTGCTGCATATTGTGGGTCACAATGATGATGGTGTACTTATTTTTAAGCTCAAAAATCAGCTCCTCAATCTTGGCTGTCGAAATGGGATCCAGGGCAGAGGTGGGCTCATCCATCAGAATGATGGAGGGTTCAACAGCTAGCGTGCGTGCAATACACAATCGTTGTTGCTGTCCGCCTGAGAGGGTCAGTGCGTTTTTGTTGAGGTCGTCTTTAACCTCATCCCAAAGCGCTACCTGCTTCAGCGAATCCTCTACTTTTTCCTGCAGGAATTTCTTGTCCTTGATACCCTGAATGCGAAGCCCGTAAGCCACGTTTTCAAAAATGGACTTGGGAAAGGGGTTGGGCTTTTGAAAGACCATGCCCACTTGCTTGCGCAGTTGTTCCACATTGACTTTTTTCTTGTAGATGTTCTTGCCGTCAATGGTGATTTCACCTTCCAGGCGAAAGCCGTCCACATAATCGTTCATCCTGTTGAACAAACGCAGGAAAGTTGATTTTCCGCAACCTGAGGGTCCGATGAATGCCGTGACTTTATTGGCCTTGATGGTCATATCAATTCCTTTGATGGCTTCAAAGTCATCATAAAAGACCCGGATGTTTGTGGCTTCCAGTTTTTGTTTTCTTTTGATTGCGGGATCAATCACGCTCTCTGTTTCCTTTTTACTCATTAAAGCAGTTTATTTAAATTTTTTCTGCCATCTGTTTCTGAAATAGACGGCGATTCCATTCATGATAAAGGTAATCAATAATAAAATAATAATGGCAGCAGCGGCATTCACATCAAAGCCATGCTGGGGCCTGGAAATCCAGTTAAAGATTTGGATGGGCATCACTGAAAACTCATCCATAGGCGATGAGGGTGCAAAAGGTACATAAGCCAGCGCCCCAATCACAATGAGCGGTGCGGTTTCCCCCACGGCTCTTGACAAGGCCAAAATAACCCCCGTCAGGATCCCGCCAAAGGAGGCCGGAAGCAATTGCATGGAAACGGTTTGCCATTTGGAGGCCCCCAGGGCAAAGGAGGCGTCCCGCAATGATTTGGGCACCGCTTTGATTGCTTCCCGGGTTGACACGATGACGATGGGCAAGATAAGCAGTGCCAGCGTAAAACTACCCGCCAGCACGCTGGCACCCATCTGCATGATGCGTACAAATACCTCAAGACCCAACAGACCGTAAATAATGGAAGGCACACCGGCCAGGTTGGAAATATTGATTTCCAGCAGATTGGAAAGGCGACCTTTTTTGGCGTATTCCTCCAGGTAAATAGCAGCGGCAATCCCCACGGGCAGGGCAATGATGGTGGTAAGCACCAGTATCCAGACACTTCCCATCAATGCGGTAAAGATACCCGCGCGTTCTGCTTTACGGGAGGGCAGGCTCGTGATAAAACTCCAGTCAATGCGCTGCAAGCCGTCAATTAGGATGGAACCAATGAAAATGGCGAGCAGCACCAGCCCCACAAGGGTACAGGCAATGCCCCAAATCCGGAAGAGTTTGTCCTTGATCCTGTTTTTGGTGATATTATTCATATTTTTCCCTGAATTTTTTACGGATTCGGAAACTGAGGGTATTCAACAAAAAGGTAAACACAAAAAGAGTGATTCCTGCAGCAAAGATGGTTTTGTATTCCAGTGAGCCATGTGCCACATCCCCCAGACTTACCTGAACGATATAAGCGGTAATGGTTTCCACCGGCACCGTGGGGTCCATGGTGAGCCGGGGTTGTTGTCCTGCAGCAATAGCGACAATCATAGTTTCTCCAATAGCTCTGGAAATCCCTAAAATAATGGAAACGATAATCCCTGAAGAAGCCGCAGGTATCAATACCCGGAAGGTGTTTTGCAGTTTGGTGGAACCCATGCCGTAAGCGGCTTCCCGCAACGAATTGGGAACCGCATGCAATGCATCTTCACTCAGGGAGGAGATGAAGGGGATGATCATAATACCCATCACCAAACCCGCAGAAAGGGAGTTAAAACCGGAAAGCCCCGGGATAAACGATTGCAGAAACGGGGTAACCACGGTGAGGGCAAAAAAACCATACACCACTGTTGGTACCGCGGCGAGAAGCTCCAGCGCCGGTTTGATGGTCCTTCTAAAGCTCTTCGGCGCATATTCACTGATGTAAATACTAATGGACAAGCCCACGGGCACAGCAAAGGCGATAGCGATGAATGAAGTCAACAGCGTACCGGACAGCAGGGGCATGATGCCAAAATGTTTGTCGGCATACAAAGGGGTCCACTGCGAGTCAGTAAAAAAGTCAATAATGGAGACTTCACTGAAAAAACTGATGGACTCAATGGCGAGTACCAGGATAATCCCTGCCGTGACGGCAATGGTGACCAGGGCACTGGCCAGCAGGCCTTTTTCAATAACCGCTTCTTTTATTTTCTGCATAAGGAAACCGTATAAACCGGGGCAGGGATGCCCCGGCATTCAAATTAAAATGCTACTGCTTGTTGTTATCCACAAACGCCTTAAAAGTGGCAATCTCTTCTTTGTATTCTTCTTCGGTAAGCGGTACATAACCCACATCATCGAGCAGGTCTGCAACTTCGGTGAGGTAGAAGTTTACAAAGTCAATGGTTTTTTGGTTTTCCAGCGAACTGCTGTTCACATAGATGAACATAGGTCTTGAAAGCGGGGCATAGCTTCCGTTCCTAACGGTTTCCAAAGAAGGCTCAATGCAACCTTCACCACCGTTAACGGCCACCATTTTCAGTTTGTCTTTGTTTTCCTCATAATAGGCAAGTCCAAAGAAACCCAGACCGTATTTGTCACCGGAAACGCCCTGTACCAAAACGTTGTCATCTTCACTTGCGGTATAGTCACCACGGCTGCTGCCGCTTTTGCCCATAATGGCTTCCGTAAAGTAGTCAAAGGTTCCTGAGGCTACACCGGGTCCAAAAAGGTGGATTTCCTCATCCGGCCATTCAGGTCTGATCTGGTTCCATCGCATAATGGTTTTCTGTGCTTCGGGCTCCCATATTTTTTTGAGTTCGGCTACAGTAAAGCAGTCCACCCAGTCGTTTTCAGGGTGCACTAACACGGCTAGACCGTCATAGGCCACTTTCAGTTCCACATAAGTGACATTGTGTTCATCGGCAATGGCTTTTTCGTCCTCTTTGATAGGGCGGGAAGCATTGGTGATATCCACCTCCCCACGGCCGAATTTTTTGAATCCGCCGCCGGTACCTGATACGCCTATGGTCACGTCCACATCTGGATCTACGGTTCTGAATTCTTCGGCTACGGCTTCGGTTACGGGATAAACGGTACTGGAACCGTCAATAGAGATGCCGCTGCCGCCTTCGTCTTTTTTGGTGTTTCCGCACGCAAGCAGGGTAAGTGCCACTGCGCTTGTAAATAGGATTTTTTTCATGGTTTTAAGTGTTTAGTGTTAAAAATGTATATCAAATTGCAATCGGTATGTTATTCGGTTTAAACTGTCATCTTTATAGTCATTCAGGCTCAGGTCTGTTTGTATTTTGAGTTTGTGCCCCACAAAGTACTTGGAGAGGCCAAGTGTATATTGTTTTTCGGCAGCCTGAAAGGCAATGTCGTTATCCAGGTTGATATCGGTATAGCGCCCGGTGACCTGTATGTTGTTTTTAAACAAATATCCTGTCTGCAGGTTGAGGCCATCGCCGGTAGTGACCACATCACCGGTGGGTGTCCCGTCAGTATTTAAAGCAACAGCATCATCGGCGGTGCGGTGTGCATACTCGCCCATAAAAGACCAGCCGCGGTATTTAAACATGGCATCGACAAACAGGGTGCTGATGTCTGATTGGTGAAACCCGGCATCGGTCACCATATAGGAGCCTTGATTGGAGCGTGTTTTCACGGCATCGTCATTAAAATCATAGGTAATGCCCACTCCCAGTTTGGGGGTTTGCCAGCGTTTTAAATCTGCACCCACATAGTCGTCAAATTTACCAAAAGGCAAGGCTTCCAGACGGGCGGTATACTGATACCCGCCCAGGTTACCGGTGGTGATGTTGCGACCTTCCCCCTGGGAGAAAGCCAGGGCTTCCTTGATGATAAAACCCCCTCCCAGGTTGATATGGTGGTGTAACTGGATGCCCATATCGCGGTCTATATTGAAGCGGCTGTTCACCAGCGAGCGATCCACGGTTTCCATATTTCCGGAAGAAACAACACGCTCCCTGTTACCCGGCAGTTTGGCCTGACCTCCCCATAGGACAAAGTTTTCATGAAAATTCCATTTCAGCACAGCATCATAAATGACTCGCGGGGAGTTAGCGGTAAATTCAGAGCCTCCTGAAATATCCCTGTTGGAAAGACCTAATTCTATCTTGTATACCAGCTTGGGCGAATAGGCAAAGCCGTCAAACTTGAGACGGGCACGACGGATGAGGAAATTGGAGTTGCCATTGCTGAGGCTTTCATATTCAGGATATTCCCATTGCCCAATAAAAAGGGACTGAAAACGGGCGCCAAAAACCATGCTGTAAGAACTGTCTTTTGCCACTATGTTGAGGATTCCATTTCCAAATTTGTTTTCAGTAATTTCCTGGCCCTGGGCAAAAAAGGTTACCATAAGGGCAAGGAGCACCGGTAGGGTTAATTTATTATTCATATACGTTCTTAATTTTTGTCGCTGCAAAGAACTGAACTGAATGTTAATTAGATGTTAAGCACATATTATGATTGCGTAAAAAAAAAAGGTTGCCTGGCCAGGGCAACCTGTCATACATCTGAATCGACAAAAATTAAGACGGTATGAAAATGCTTAATGAACATTAAGTATTGCAAATGTGGAAATTATATACAAACTGGGTGTAAAGGGAATGTTACCAATAGTTGATTTTTTGGTTAACTGTTTGGGGAGTGAGTATTCCTGAAGAGGGTTACTCATTATTGATTTATAATTTTTAAATCAATAATGAAATAAGGCTTTTCGTCGGGCAAGATCGACGTCTCGATACATTTTCCACCTTCGTTCTCACTCAGGTAAAAAACACTTGACATGCCCCTCGATACAATTTTCTTTCGAGTATCGTCTCAAGAAAATCACTCGGGGTGACAGGGTGTTATCATGCTGATGAAAAAAATCTGTCAGGTCAACGTCTCTGTCTCGGTACATTTTTCAACGCAGTTCTCACTGAGTTAAAAAACACTCGACATGACATGGTTTGTCAGGTCGAGTGATTTTAGGTTTTGAGAACGAAGTGAGCAAAAGCTAAAATTGTATCGAGACCGGTTGGGAAAAGACGTCTCGATACAATTTTAGGTTTTGTTAGCGAAGCGAAACAAAACCTAAAATTGTAT
>JBBDIQ010000041.1:0-42063 GCA_040880345.1 Flavobacteriaceae bacterium | reverse complement strand
AAAGCCCCCCCCCCCCCCCCCCCCCTCCCACCCCTATTTACGTCTATTTTCTAATTTTAAACTATGAAAATAGTCTAAATCGACCCCAAGTTTCTTGATAATTATCATAGTTGTCCGGAAATCAATCCCTTACCTTTGGATGGATTCGTGCAAAAAAAGCCTTGTCAATCTCCTTAAATCAAATGAAAACTCCTTCAGGGATAAAGCGGAAACTGGCAGGGCAAACTTTGAGCTGAACACTTTATTAAAGATGTTTGACAGGTATGGAGACTGAAAGAAAAATATTATCTTTTTTAAAATCGGACTTAGTAGATAAAATACTAGAGGAATCGAGTGTCCGGAAATTCCCAAAAGGGACTGAGATTTTAAGAGCGCAACAGTACATCAAAGTGTTGCCCATTGTTATAACCGGTCTTGTAAAAGTGTACTCAAGATTTGACGAGAAAGAATTATTGCTCTATTATATTGAACCGGCCCAGAGCTGTGTGATGACATTCTATGCCGCACTAAAAAACACCCCAAGTAAAGTATTTGCCACAGCAGTTGAGGATTCAGAGATTGTTTTAATTCCTGTAAGGCTATTGCCAAAATGGATTAAGGAGTATCCCGACTTCAACGAACTGTTTTTTAATCAATTCAATTTAAGATATTCAGAACTTTTGGATACAATCGGTCAATTGTTGTTGGACCGAATGGACAAAAGGCTTTATGACCATTTGAAAAAGAAATTGGAATTGTCTCACAGTCCTTCCATAAAAATGAGTCATAACCAAATTGCAAACGAACTGGGTACTGCCCGTGAAGTGATTACACGCGTTTTGAAAAAACTGGAAACCGAAGGAAAAGTGAAACAAAAAGCCGGTGAAATTAAAATTATTGGCGACTGGTGACCCGGGTCACTGCACAGGAATATATTATGAGATACCTTTATTGAACTTTAAAGCAAAATCAATAAACTATTTAAATATGAAAAAAAACATGGGATCAGCAGACAGAATTATTAGAATAATAATCGCTGCAATTGTAGGTGTACTTTATTTTACCGGAACAATTCCAGGAACACTGGGAATAGTACTTTTAGTACTGGCGGGCATATTTGTTTTAACAAGTTTAATCAGCTTTTGTCCACTCTATGCGCCATTTGGAATAAGAACGTGTTCATTAAAAAAATAAAGAAACCTTGAAATTTATAGTCATAAAGCAGTCATTATTCAATATAATGGTGCTTTTTCTTATACTGCCTTTTCTGCATTAGGCACAAGTTAATGTTGACTGGTCTAACGAACCCGGCGGAGTTGCTTTGGTGCAACTGGTTAAAAACAAGTTTAAATGACGCCCCCCTCGATACAATTTTCTTTCGACTATCGTCTCAAGAAAATCACTCGGGGTGACAGGATCGTGTCAGGTCGAGTGATTTTAGGTTTTGTGAGCGAAGCGAAACAAAACCTAAAATAGTATCGAGACCCGGTTTGGAATGTGTCTCGATACATTTTTCACCTTCGTTCTCACTCAGGTAAAAAACACTCGACATGACAAAGCGTTATCACTCCAGTGAAAAACACCAGCCTACGCTATTATAGCTTTATTATTATTATTCTATTTATGAAAAGCTTCGGCCGGCGGGCTCGACGTGACATAACGTTATCACTGCGACAAAAAAAATAGCAAAAGACAGGATCCTGTCAGGTCGAGTGATTTTAGGATTTGTAAGCGAAGCGAAACAAAACCTAAAATTGTATCGAGACCCCCCCTAAATCACCCCCAAATCCTTGGCATTGGCAACTAACTGAGTGGCATTTTTGGCCCTAAAACGAATGCGAAGCTTTTGAAGGTGTTTTTCAATCGTACTCAGACTGGAAGGCTTGATGTTGTTCTTACGAAAGTAGTCTGAAATCTCATCCTGATTCAAACCCTTGGCAAGTTGGTTGAGCAAGGCCACATCATAATCATTGATTTCCATCGTTGTTTTAGGCCTCAGGGCAGCCTCAACCTGTGTGGAAAGAAATGTGGAACCGGCAAAGACAACTTCCACAGCCTCCGCCAACTGTTCAAGTCCTTTTCGACCCTTACACACATAAGCGTCCACACCGTGCTTTTGAGTGAGGGAACGCACCTTTTGAAGTCGGTCTTCAATGGAATAAACAATTATCTTCAGTTCAGGATGTTCCTTTTTTAAGATTTGTGACAGTTCCTCCCCCGATCGCAAATGCTGCTCCCGGTGGTCTGCTTTAAAGGAAAGATCAGTGATAAGCAAATCAAATGGGTGCCCGTCAAGAAGGGCTGCTTTAATTTTCAAATAGGCATCATCACAGTAATGCACGGTTTCTACCTGCCGCACCCCCCCTGCCTTTAAAGTGTTCAAAACACCGGCAGTGATGCTGTCGAGATCATCGGCTATCAATATTTTTTTTGACATGTTAAAGAGTGAACCGGACTTTAAATCCGTTACCCGGTTCTGTTTCAAAAGTAATGGTTCCGTTTAAAACGAAAATACGGTTTTCCGCATTTTGGAGTCCGTTTTTTTTCTGAAGCCTGCTCCCCACCCCATTGTCGCGGTATTCCACGCTTATTTTTTTTCCAAATTGTTTAAATTTAATGACCACAAGAGTCGCATTGCTGTGCTTTTTCATATTGGTAAGCAATTCCTGTAAAATTCTGTAAACAGCACGCTTTTTATCGTCATTTATTTGTTGCCACTGAATGTCCTGATTGCCTTTGGTAATCACACTGCAATCAGAATCAGTGTACACCAACATCAAATCATTCAGGGTTTCTGAAAAGTTTTCGCTCAAGTCGATAAAAGTGTTTTCTCTCGAAATATCACGGGTTTTGAGATAAATGGCTTCAAGGTCATCGAGAATAGCGGCAGAATCACTTTCAGAAGCTTGCAAAAGGGTCATCAAACGATAGACATCGTTGGCAACCTCATCGTGCACCTTTTTGGAAATTCGGGTTTCGGTATGGTAGATTTCAAGCTCTTTTGCTTTTTTATATCGACTGCGCAGTACGTAAAACAAAAAGATTCCTAAAATAAGTAAGATAATTGTAACAGCTTGATAACGTTGTTTTTGAGCACGCTCCTGCTCTTGCTCCAACTGCATTGCCAGAGTGCGCTCCCGTTCCTTGGCTACATTGTACTTCAGGGAGGCATAGCTGTTTTGCTGTTTTAAACGAAGGCTTTCGATGCTGTCTGACACGGCTTTGTAGTTTTGGATAAAATCGTGTTCCCCAATTTTAATAAGCAGCGAATAGGCATCTCTCAAAAAGGTCAGGCTGTTGATGCTATCTGCCAGTTTCAGGGCTTTAAAAGCATAGGTGCGGGCTTCAGACTGATTGCCCAAACTGTAGGTTAACGTAGCCAAATCGTCGTAACTCGAGTACAAACCGATGTTATCATTATGCTTTAATCTCAATTCTTTCGCTTTCTGCATCGAATCGTTGGCCGAGGGAAGCTCATTAAGTGCTTCTACATAATACAAATTATTCAGTACACGAGCGTATTGCACAGTATCATAAGGTGGGGTAATTTTTGAGTAGGCCAATTGATAATAGTTTCGGGCTTGACCCCAGTTCTTTTGATCCTTATAAATCACACCCATATTATTCAATATAATGAGACTATCGGTATTTGTAGAAGCATAAGACAATGCTTTTTCATAATAGTCAACACTTTGTTTGGGGTGTTGCAATTGCCGGTACAAACGCCCCAGATGGTTGTAAACACTACGGTAATCATTTGCTGTTGTCCCGGTTTTAGAAGAACCATCAAGAAGATTGAGAATGGCTACTGCACTTTGTTCACTATCATAGAGCATCCCAAGCTCAATCTGAATAATAGTAATCAAGTGTAAATGGTAAATCATCGCAGAAGTATCCTGCCGCTGTTCAGCTTCACTTCGCTGTCCTTCAAAATACACATAAGCATTGAGCAAATCCTCACTGTGAGAGGGATGCAGCATTTTATTATAATGATACGAAAGGCTGTCAGTCTGCGGTTGAACCCTCTGCCCCACACAGCAAAGAACAAAAAAGAAACAGCAGAATAGTAAACGGTTGTTCATGCATCTAAAGGTAAAGAGTTTTTTGAAAAATGAACTCCTTTAGCTTTGAACTTTGAGGGCTTTGTTGTTTTGGTGCCGGTAATGGGTGTCAGGTCGATGTCTCGATACATTTTTCACCTTCGTTTTCACTCAGGTAAAAAACACTCGACATGCCCCTCGATACAATTTTCTCTCGACTATCGTCTCAAAAAAATCACTCGGGGTGACAGGGTGTTATCATGCTGATGAAAACCACAGTAAAAGACAAAGCTCTGTCAGGTCGAGTGATTTTAGTTTTTGTGAGCAAAGCGAGCAAAGACTAAAATTGTATCGAGACCGATCAGGAGTGAAACGTCTCGATACATTTTTCACTTCCGTTATCACTCCAGTGAAAAACACTTAAGGTGGCAAAAGGTTGTCAGGTCGAGTGATTTTAGATTTTGTGAGCGAAGCGAAACAAAAACTAAAATTGTATCGAGACCCCCACCTCGTACCTATTAATTTTTTTTAATAAATTTAAATCATGAAAATCTTCCACGTGTACATATTGGAATGTTCAGACGAATCTTATTACACAGGTTTTACATCAAACCTCAACAAAAGATATATTCAACATCAGACCGGTTACTACAAAACTTGCTATACCTATCACCGAAGACCCTTGGAACTCGTTTTTATGGCTGATTTTACAGATCCGGTAATGGGTATTGCTTTTGAAAAGCAAGTTAAAAAATGGTCACGTGCCAAAAAGAAGGCCCTTATTGACGGTAAACTGGATGATTTGGTGCGACTGGCTAAGAAGAAGTTTAAATGACGCCCCCCCCTCGATACAATTTTCTTTCGACTATCGTCTCAAGAAAATCACTCGGGGTGACAGGGCTTTGTCAGGTCGAGTGAATTTAGTTTTTGTGAAACGATAGTGAAGCAAAAAGTAAATTTGTATCGAGACCGGTTAGGAATGTGTCTCGATATATTTTTCACCTTCGTTTTCACTCAGGTAAAAAACACTCGACATGACAGGGCTTTGTCAGGTCGAGTGATTTTAGATTTTGAGAGCGAAGCGAAACAAAAGCTAAAATTGTATCGAGACCCGATTGTGAAGTACGTCTCGATACATTTTTCACTTCCGTTATCACTCCAGTGAAAAACACCAGCCTACGCTATTATAGCTTTATTATTTTTATTCTATTTATGAAAAGCTTCGGCGGACAGGCTCGACGTGACATAACGTTGTCACTTCGATGAAAAACACTTAAGGTGGCAAAAGGTTGTCAGGTCGAGTGATTTTAGGTTTTGTGAGCGAAGCGAAACAAAAACTAAAATTGTATCGAGACCACCATTACACCATAAAAAAAAGGCTCAAAAACCAAACAGATTTCCAAGCCCCTTTCTCAATAGGTACTCTAATTATCCCCTCCCCCGGGCGGTGGTGGTGGAGGTGGCGGAGGTGGTGGTGGCAAATTACCCTCATCACCACAACAAGCCACCGGCTCAAGATAGGTGTCCATCGCTTCAGGTGTACAGGATAGTAAGCCTGCAAAAAACCCAAAAGCACTAAATATTATCAGTATTCTTTTCATCGTTTTTGAATTTTAAAATGAGACATAGGTGTGGCCAATCGATGCTTTAAACCGACTCATAAATGTGGCAACACTCGTTAAGTGGAAGGCGTCCCTCCCGGTGAGAAGTGGGCGTTTCAGGCAGTTTCAAATTCTTACTTCTCTATGGGAAATATCCACTGCCGGAGCACGCCGGTATTAAAAAACACACTATCGTAAACCCTCTTACGAACAGGGTAGTACGCTTTTCTGAAACAAATAAAGAATAGTAACTTTGGAAACATTGGAAAAGAATTGGAAACTTTATGGAAAAGATTTTCCACAAAATTTCCTGCAGATTTTTGTACTTTTAAACCACCAACCAATCACCAGTATGTACCACCAACTGCTCATCCAAGCCTTTGAAAAAGCTAAAGAGGAAATCAGAACCCAAGCCGATACCCCGGCTGCGGAACGTTTGTCTGACTTTATTCAAGAGGACAGTGGACAGCCTTACGGCGAAAGAAGTTTGAGAACCCGTTACAACCAGGCACGGGAAGGAACCCCCTTTGATCTGAGAAATTATGTGGTGGAATCACTGGCGCATTACCTGGAGTATGAAAACTTTCAAGAGTTTTTAAAAGAAAACCCACAGGAAAAAGAAGCCAAAAGAAGGATTCTATTTTTTCCTAAATTTTCAAAAGCCTACTTAGGTCTAGCTTTAGCAAGTATTTTTGTGGCACTTGTCGTTCTGGGATGGCAATACTTCAACCAAACCCGCTGGATGATCTGGAATAAAGACCACTATGTAGAAACCAAATTTGATGAAAAACGCTTACAGGAAGGCACCTTAAAACTCTATAAGGAAGACCGTATCGAGAACTTCAGGAAAATAGATGTGAATTGCCAAACCCAATACAAAAACCCCGACGGCACCGCCCGTGTATGGTATGGCAAAAACAAAGCCGGCCAATTACAATACTTTAGCACCCCGGGCCTACATCCCGAAACCGGCAAAACCCTTAAAGAACTCAGCAAATACATGTTTGACAAACACATCTGCCCAAGCACATCTAATTAGTTTTACAAAACTCACCCTCTCTCCCAATCGCACCCTCTCCCTATCACCCTATCACCCCCTCTCCCAATCACCCCGTCTTACGTCCTAAGTCCTCCAGTCATAAGTCAAAAAAAAAATCGGGCATCGGTCACCAGACATCAGACATCGGTCACCCAACTGACTAAGCCTAAAATAGGTTGCCTTTTTTTCTAATTTTTTGAATTATGAAAAATAGCAATTTTAGACGAGTATTTGATTTAGATTTAAAATTAAATTTGGTAAAACAAATTGAGAAAGGGGAGCTTCGAGTTACAGATGTTTCTAAGATATATGGCGTTAGTCATACGGCGATTTACAAATGGTTAAAAAAATATTCCGAACTTTATGGCAATAATAATCGAGTAATTGTGGAAAGTAAAAGTTTATCAAAGAAAAATAAAGAGCAGTTTGAGCGTATTAAAGAGCTTGAAAGAGCTTTGGGACAAAAGCAAATGCGTATTGATTATTTAGAGAAGCTGGTTGATACGGCCTCTGATCGTATAGGGGAGGATATTGAAAAAAAGATCAAACGGCTGTCTTAGAATGGTTCCGGAAAAATAAGCAAACCCACTGCTATAAAATGAAAGATATGTACCAGATGGTCGGTATTAGCAAACAAGCTCATTATAAGCGAGTAAATCACCTAAAAAAGAACGATAGCGTCTCAAGAGAGGTTATTGCTGCGGCACAAATAATCCGTAATGAACACAAAAGGATGGGCTGCAGAAAAATTTATAGTGAATTAAAGCCTTTAGCCATAGGCAGAGATAAAACAGAAGCGTTACTTTTAAATAACGGATTTAGGATAAAGCGTAAAAAGAATTATAGACGCACCACCTATGCAGGTAAAAGATGGTATCCTAATTTGATTACCAATTTGGAAGTGACCGGTGTTAATCAATTATGGGTAAGTGATATTACTTATATTTCAGTGGGATTCAAAAAGCATTATTATCTCACTTTAATACTTGATGTTTATAGTCGTAAAATTACAGGATAGAGTTTGTCTGATAATCAAACATCACAGAGTACAGTAATAGCGGCTTATAAGAGAGCAATAAAAGAGATGGAGACAAAGCAATTAGACCAGCTTATTTTTCATTCAGACAAAGGCAGCCAATACTCAAGCGATGAATTAGAGGCGTTGCATTTACAAAACAGTATTCTTCCAAGTATGGGAGGCAAAGCCTGGGAAAATGCACACGCAGAATCCTTAAATGGAATTTTAAAGAATGAATATATTGACTTTGAAAACACAAACATTAGTTTAAGCCAAGGTAGAAAACTGATAAAAACAATTATTGAGAAGTACAATAAAAAGCGTCCACATGGTTCTCTAAAAAACATGAAACCTGTGGAATTTGAAACTTTTGTTCAGCAGTTAACTGCTGAACAAAAACCAATATTTAAGATTAATTATTAACCAAAAAAAGGGCAACCATATTCAGGCATGCTCAAACACCACACCACTAACCACTACCCTCTCACCTCTACCCACCCACCAGCATATCTCAAATTTCAAATTTGAAATATCTAACGTCTTACGTCTTAAGTCCTGCAGTCATAAGTCAAAAAATCCGTCATCGGTCATCCGTCATCAGTCTCCCAACACCCAACACCACACCACTAACCACTACCCTCTCACCTCTACCCACTACTTACTACATCAAAACTTTTTTTCCCAAAATGCGGAATCCCGTAAAATAGTTGTCAAACAATCTTTTAAATTTGTTTTTTAACATATTTTAACAAATTGTTTTATATTTGGGTACTCCCCTTTTATTACCCGTTTTGCTGTAGGCGGGACAAACCCTGATGAATGCTTTGAAATAGCAAAATAAAATACAGAAACCTTTAATGACTTTATCTATTATATACCTGATCATTTAAAAAATTTACAGATGAAACACCTTTTACTTTTTCTTTATATGCTTAGTTTTTGGAACGGATTTGCACAAACCGAAAAGTTGGATAGTTTAAAAAATGTGTATGAAAATGCAAATTCAAAAGAGCATAAAATAATTGCCTTGAAAAACTTATGTTATGAATTTTCAAAATCATCAAATCTTGATGAAAGTCAATACTATTATGACGAATTAATAAAGAAATCAGGGGAAATTAATGATAAAGAAACATTGGCTCTTGCATATCAATTATTAACAAGGGAATATGTAAAGAAAAGAGATTCTGTTTTAGCGTTAAAATATTTCTTGAAATCCTCTAAAATTAATATTGCCATAAAAAATAATTTAGGACTTGCAAAAAACTATAATGACTTAGGGAGTTTGCATAGTAAATACCAACAATATGAAAAAGCTGTTCTTGCTTATAAAAAAGCTATTAATTTCAGTAAACAACAAGATGATATAGATATTTTAGGAACGATTTACAATAATCTTGGTATAGCTTACCAAAACCAGAAAGATTATTTAAAAGCAGTGGAATATTTTATAGAAGCTAACACTCTTGCGGAAAAAACTTCAAATTCTGACTTACAAGCAAGATCCTTGGGCTCTCTTGGTTGGAATTATATTTGGCTTGGGCAATCTGATAAAGCAGATTTGTACCTGAAGAGAGCGTTAGAGATAGCTCTTAAAGACAATTATGTAACTGAAATAATAAACGCAAACAGGGGCTTGGCACTCAGTGCTTCACGTAGTGGAAAATTTGATGAGGCTTTAAGCTATAATTTTATTGCTCTCGAATTGATTGATAGTTATGAAGATGATTTATTCAAATTAGACATCTTATTAAATATTGCCTCCACATATTCACGTATGGACAATGTTAAAGAATCCTTAAAAACTTATGAAGAAGCTTCCATTATTGCTACTGAACTAAATACTAAAGAAGGGCAAAACACTATCGATTTAAATGTCGCTCATCTTTATTTAAAAGAAAAAAAATATGATGAAGCACAATTATTGCTTTTTAAAATATTGAAAGACACTACAGACAGGAAAGTCTTTCCTGAAGTTTTAGAAAGAAGCTCTTATATATTACTTTCTATGATTTATGAAGCCAAAAACGATTATCCCAAATCCTTATATTATCACAAAAAATATTTTAGGCTTGCCTATGATATGTTATCAAAAAGTCAAACCGAAAGTGTTACAGAAATCGAAACCAAATACCAAACTGAGAAAAAAGAAAAAGAAAACCTCCAACTCAAAGCCGAAAATGCTGAAAAAGAAATTGTTTTAGCACAACAAACCAAGCGCAACTGGCAGTTGGGTGGTGGATTGGCCACTGCAGTCATGGGCTTGGGAATCTTTTTTATTGCCTATAGAAAAAATCAAAAACAAAAAAAGGAGATCGAACAACAAAAAGACCTCGTGGAAGCACTCCAAAAGGAATTGCACCACCGTATGAAAAACAACCTGGCGTTTATTGATTTGTTTATCAACCTTGCCAAAGGCCGCTTTCCGGACGCTGCTTATCAAAATAAACTCACTGAGCTCCAAAACCGAATGCGCAGTATGTTTGAGGTACACAAACAGCTCTTTAAAAAAGAAGATGTCACCACGGTGCAAGCAAAAAATTACATTGATACCTTGGTTCAAAATGTACAAGAAGCCTACGCGAAAGACCAAAACATTACCATTGCCAACAAAACAAGTGATGATGAGATGCTGCTAGCCAATACCTCTTTCCCCATTGGATTGATCGTCAATGAATTTGTCACCAACTCCTACAAATATGCTTTTCAGGACAATGAAAAAGGACTCATTATCATAGCACTAAGCTCAGACGATAAAAACTATCATTTAACCTTGAAAGACAATGGAAAAGGCCTTCCCAAAGATTTTAATTTAGATAAGCTGGACTCATTCGGATTGGAAACCATACAGCTTTTAACCCGGGAATACAAAGGCACCTTTAATCTCGACGGAAGCCGGGGAGTTTTGATGAACATAACATTACCAAAAACAGCTGCTTAATATGAGATTAATAAAATACGCTCTGTGAAACTCAGTGATTACTCTGTGGAACTCTGTGGTATAACTATTTTTTAAATCCACAAAGCGTTAAGAATATAAAAAAAGTTTATTTAAAATTACTACTATGAAAACCAAAGCCCATATACTCGTTGTAGAAGACCAAGCCATCATTTACAAACGCTTGAAAATGATGCTCAAAGAACATCACTATGCGGTCGATGATTTTTCACCCAGCGTAGAAGAAGCCATCAACCACATCCATAAAAAAAGACCCGACCTCGTGTTGTTGGATATTGATCTCCAAGGGGAGCACAACGGTATGTATCTAGGCAAATTATTACAAACCCGGTACAACATTCCCTTTATTTATGTGACAGATCTTGATGACGACCACACATTTTATGAGAGTTTGCAAACCAAACACGCCGACTTTGTTTCTAAAAAGGACATTCAACTCACCGAAGAAGAACCCATCGTGATTCAAACAAAACCCCATCTGGACGAAAAACGACTGCTTCGCTCCATACAAACCGTGCTTGCAAAACAAACAAATACATCGCCATTATTTAAAGAAGGCATCCTGGGGTTGGTTGATTATCTTGAAAATATAAAAGAGTATGAAAAAAGCAGCATTACAAAAGTACCTGTAGCTTATAAGGACATTGTATTTTTTACTGTCAAACCATTCCAAAACGACCTTCAAGTTGAAGAACCCACAAGAGCCAATTATTTGTGGTTTCAAACAAAAACCGGTAACTACTACTTTTTAAAAACCTCCCTCAAAGCCCTTCAAAAAACACTTCCCTATTGCTTTGTGAGAATTAATGAAAGCTATATTGTTAACATTGGCCCCGGTATGCTCACCGGCCGCATAAACGGCTCCAGACTTTCTATTCAAAACAAAGAGTTTGCCATCAAGGCAACTTATAAAGAAGAGGTTCAAAAACGGTTAAATCATTTTTATAGTGAGTAGTAGTTGGTAGATTTTCATTGGATATGGATGTATTTTCACGGGGATTTTTTTGTTTTTGTGAAAGGGGTTATTTTTATAAAAAATCTAAAAAAACAAAATGAAAACATTATATATTTAGTTATTGTCTTATTGTTGATTGTTTTTCAAGTCAATGCACAATTAGCAACTAAAATAGAATGGTAAAGATCATTGGGCGGAACGGATACAGTCGGAGCTTGGACAATTTGTCAAACCACTGATGGAGGATTTATAACTGCAGTATGGTCAAATTCTAATGACGGAGATGTAACACAAAAGCAAGGGGAGAGTGATGTTTAGATTGTGAAGTTAACAAATGACGGATTAGGTGTCGACGATGTGAACAGTGATGCAAGCAATTTTATTCTTTATCCAAATCCTGCGCATAATCAATTTATTATTCACACCAAATCAGACTTTAAAAATGTTAAAGATTACGACATTTTTAGGAAATTGATAAAAGCCTTTCCAACGCAGTATGAATATGTTGTTTCAGAGCTTTCAAAAGGTCTATACTTAGTAAACATCAAGAGTGAAACGGGCAGTTTTGTCCAGAAACTAATAATTGAATAATTGAAATTATGAAAAAAATCTATCATTTAATCCTACTGCTTTTCATAGTCGTTGGATGTAATAAAGACGATGATAACAAGCCGTCTTCGGAATCTGACCCCACAACTATTGTTACTCAGGCATCTGAAATTATTAATGTGACAGAAAATACAATCATCTTAACTGGAGGTAATACTAATCTTGAAATTAATGACATTCTAGTTTCTGGAGCAAACACGAGAGCTCCAAGAGGGTTTTTGAGAAAAATAACGGATATAAATAATGTGGAAGGAAATATTGTTCTATCCACCGAACGAACATCCATTGAAGAGGGGTTGAAGTATTTTTCAACTCCCGAAGATTCTTTGCAGGCTTCGTTTAGCCATACATTCACACAAACTGATGGGAGAACTCAATCCAACAGAAACTTTAATATTGTGTTGGAAATTGATGAAACAATAACAGTTAATGGTATTGATTTAAATTTGAATGGTAATCTTGAAATTACCCCTTCATTAGGAGGGAACATTGTTATTGGTCGGAATGGTATTGGCCTTCCTTATTTGGATACCTTGGAATTAATTTCGCAAACAGAAAATAATCTTTCTATTACACTAACTACAGAAACAGAATTGTCATTTGATGAAGAAATACTTTTGGGTTCATTTCAATCTTCTCCAATTACCATTTTTTTAGGCGGCTTTCCTGTGGTCGTGATTCCGGAAGTATCTTTAAGTGTGGGGGCAAATGGGCAGATAAATGCCACATTATCTTATTCATATAATGGTAATTCAACATTCACCGCCGGAATACGCTACGATGATAATTGGCAGTTTCCTGATTCCAATGGTCTTGTGGTCAATAGTACAGATGCCTCTGCTACCGCCCAAGTAACCGGAAGTGCAGAGGTTTACATAAAACCGGAATTTGGAATTTCTTTATATGATGAAGGTTTTGTCAATACAGGCATAAATGTTAGACCCTATGCAAGGTTTGCAGGAACAATTAATACAAACGGTTACGAATATGGTGTTTACGGTGGCATTTCAGCTGGTGCCTTTTTTAAGGCAAGTATTTTTGGATTTAATTTAGTGGACAAAGAATGGGATGATTTAATAACCCTCGCAGAATATGAAATAATATCGGGCACGGGCAATACATCTACTCCAACGGTAACAACAGCCGATGTTATAAATATTACGAACAACTCCGCGCAAAGCGGGGGCAACGTTACAGATGATGGGGACAGTACTGTTACTTCAAGAGGAATTTGTTGGTCTACATCACCCAATCCCACAACCGCAAACAATACTACAAACAACGGTAGTGGATTGGGAAGTTTTATCAGTCAACTTTCGGGATTATCACCAAATACAACCTATTATGTAAGGGCATACGCAACCAACAGTGAGGGAACTGGTTATGGCAATCAAGCAAGTTTTACAACACAAGGCTCAGGTAATGTTTCTCCAGCATTCAATCCAAATCCTGCCAATGGAGCCAACAACATTCCATTATCAGCGGCATTAAGTTTTACCCCCGGCGCCGACACTCCCGCCAATGCTACATTTAAATTATATTTTGGCACGAATCCAAATCCCACTACCTCCTATAATCTAGGAACATCAACAACTTATAATTATAGTAATCTTCAAGAAAATACAACTTATTATTGGAAAGTAGAAACCATAAGTGGCTCCGGAAATGTATTAGCGACTTCCCCAATTTGGAATTTTAGCACATTAATTACTACTGGAAATACACAACCAGCATTTAATCCTATTCCTAATAATGCATCAACAAACGTGTCTTTGAACGGTAATTTATCATTTACAGCTGGTGCTAATACACCTACTAATGCTACCTATAAATTATATTTTGATACCTCCGCAAATCCAACTACACAATACAACCTAGGTGGCCAAACTTCTTACAGCTATTCTAACTTACAGGAAAACACAACTTATTACTGGAAAATAGAGACGCTCAGTAATACTGGTGCCACTCTAGCAACTTCTTCAATTTGGAATTTTAGTACCGAAACCTCAGGATGTATTTTTGATGGTGATGTGCTTTTACAATCTCAACAAGAAATAAATAATTTTGGGGCACAGAATTATTGTGAAATTACTGGAAATTTAATCATTGGACGCCCTTTTGGGAATAATACTCCTACTGATATTGTGGATTTAACCCCTCTTAGTAGTTTAAATACAATTGGAGGCAATTTATTAAGAATAAATTATAATTCTAATTTAACATCACTCGGTACAGGCCTTAGTAATTTAATTTCTTTTGGCAGTGGCTTTAATCTTGACATAAAGAACAATCAATCCTTAAACAATTTGAGTGGTTTTGGAAATATTTCAGTGTATGCATTAAATATTTTTAACAATGATGCGTTGGTTTCTTTGGCTGGTGCAGAGAATATAACTATGAATTCATTAAAGGTTGATTTTAATTCATCTTTATCAAGTTTTACCGGTATAAACAGTAACATCTCATCCTTAGAAATGATAGGAATAAACGATAATGACAACTTACCTTCTCTTGCTGGTCTGGAAAACATTAACTCTATAGGCTCAATTTTTGAGGTTATTAATAATAATATTTTAGCTGATTATTGCGCTCTAAATAATGCCTTTATTGGAGGTTCCAATTTACCTATATATGATGTTTTTGGTAATGCGTACAATCCAACCGAGCAAGATTTAGTTAACGGCGATTGTAGCCAATAAGAGTTCTCCAATTTAAATTAATTGTTCCAGCAAGACTTATTGCTTGTAACCAAATAAAAACCACGCACTATTAATTCGTTATAGTTATAGAAACTGTAAATTCATTTGTGGATACCATTCCTTAAAAATTATTCGTAATAGTGAAATTAATAATAAATGATGATTGGAGTCTTCTATAGGGGTCAATGTTTTTGGATAGAGACAAAAGGAAATATACAAATTGAAAACATCAAAATAAACAACCTTCTTGGGCAAGTTTTTGATGTGAAGGTTCAAAACCAAGCCGTTGATGTATCAGAATTAACAACCGGCTTATATTTCATTACAATTACTACTATTGAAGGCGGCGGCGTTAAAAAATTCATTAAAAAATAAGTATTTCTTATATACCACGTCATCATCAAAAGGGGATGAGATGAGAGGTGTGGTATATTTATTTAAAACCATTACTCGATAAAAACACAGTGCTCTCCCTGACCATTGAAATGACCCAGGACTCAGTTTAGCAAACAACTCGTTGGTAATCAAGGTAATTTTCAAATAAAGACCAAGGTGTTTAGATAATCTATATTGAAAGTAGGAATAGATTGATTTTCTTCAAATACCTCTAGGTTTTCACTAAGATTTTTTTGTTTAAGTGAAAGAGTTGATTTTTGAATATTAATCTTTAAATCTACCCACATGAGAACAAAGAAAAAAAGTGATATTTTATTAAAAAAAACAACTTTAGAAATATTTTGTTTTTTCACAGCTATTTTAATTGGATTAACAAACAGCTTTGCGCAAACTCAAGTAGGGAATGATGTTGATGGTGAAGCCGAATTTGATCAGTTTGGTCAATCTGTAAGTATGCCAGATTCTAATACTATAGCTGTTGGAGCGCCATTTAACGATGATAATGGACTTGATTCTGGTCAAGTACGAATCTATTTTTGGAACGGAACTAATTGGGAGCAAAAGAGCAACGATATAAATGGAGAGTCAGAAGGTGACCAGTCAGGTCAGTCTGTAAGTATGCCAGACTCTAATACTATAGCAATTGGTGCGCCATTTAATGGAGGCAATGGACTTGATTCTGGTCATGTTCGAGTCTATTCGTGGAATGGCACTAATTGGGAGCAAAAAGGCAACGATATAGATGGAGAGTCAGATGAAGACCAATCAGGTAAATCCGTAAGTATGCCGGATTCTGATACTATTGCAATTGGTGCGCCATTTAATGATAATAATGGACTCGATTCTGGTCATGTACGAATCTATTTTTGGAACGGAACTAATTGGGAGCAAAAGGGCAACAATATAGAAGGAGATTCAGAAGGAGATGAGTTTGGTCAATCTGTAAGCATGCCAGATTCCGATACAATTGCAATTGGAGCCCCTAACACTGATGACTCTGGTCAAGTGCGAGTCTATTCCTGGAACGGCACTAATTGGGAACAAAAAGGAGCAGACATAAATGCAGAGGGAGTTGCCCAATTTGATAACGCTGGTTATTCTGTTTCCATGCCAGACGATGAAACTATTGCAGTTGGAGCCCCCCTAAATGATGGAATTAACGGTTTTAATTCTGGACATGTCCGCATCTATGGTTGGAACGGCACTAATTGGGAGCAAAAAGGAGATGATATTGATGGAGAAGATCAAAATGACTTTTCAGGTGAGTCAGTGACCATGCCTGATGCTAATACGGTAGCTATTGGAGCAACCCGTAATGATGGTAGTGATGTTGATTCTGGACATGTACGCATCTATATTTGGAATGGTAGTATTTGGGAACAAATTGGGGAAGATATCGATGGTGAAGCTGAACTTGACTTGTCGGGATTTTCAGTATGCATGCCTGACATCAGTACTGTTGCAATTGGAGCTCCATTTAATGATGGCAATGGAACAATAAGTGGTCATGTGAGAGTATTTGATTTATCAACTTTAAGTTTAATTGAAGTGGAACAATCGGGATTTTCAATTGAAGCTTTTCCAAATCCATTTAAGGATTATCTTACTCTAAAAGCCCAAAGTCCAATAAAAAGTGTTAGAGTTTATAGTATATTAGGTCAGATTGTTTTTGAAGAAAGCAATTTTAATGTAGGCACTTTAACTATCAATTTAAGTAGTTTAAGTGCGGGCAAGTACTTCGTAAAAATTCATACTGAGGAAGGTACTTTTTCTAAAAAAATAATAAAAGAATAAGTAACAAAAGTGCTTTTTACACACCACACCATCATCTATTGGGGAGTAGATGAACGGTGTGGTATTTTTTTTAGGAGTCCCATTAAGAGTTAAAAAAATTACTTACTATCAAATCGATTTACAAAAAAGAAGTACAAAAACTGTTAGATCATTATTATAGTGGGTAGTAATTGGTAGATTTTCATTGGATATTAATGCATTTTCATTAAGATTTTTTTGTTTTAGGTAAAGGAGAGAGATTTGGGGGTATTAATCTTTAAATCTACCCACATGAGAACAAAGAAAAAAAGTGATATTTTATTAAAAAAAACAACTTTAGAAATATTTTGTTTTATCACAGCTATTTTTATTGGATTAACAAACAACTTTGCGCAAACTCAAATAGGGAATGACATCCCGGGCAACTTAACAGCTCAACTTTCTGGTCATTCGGTAAGTATGCCAAATTCAACTACAGTAGCTATTGGATCTAATTCATTAAATGGAGCTGTTGCCAGTCGAATTCGAATATATAACCTAATCGGAAATGATTGGGAACAAAAGGGTGGTGATATTCAAGGAGAATCCACTCAAGAGGGCTTAGGAGAGACTAGCATGCCCGACGTCAATACCTTTGCCTTTGGAGCTCAATATAATAATAATAACGGTTCTTATTCCGGTCACGTTCGGGTTTATTCTTGGAATGGTAGTGATTGGGAACAAAAAGGTAATAGTCTAGATGGTGATGCAGAATTAGACTTTTCTGGACAGTCTGTAATTATGCCAGACGCAAACACACTGGCAATTGGTGCCCCCGGAAACCCTCCTTCTCAGCAAAAACCGGGTTATGTTGCTATTCATTCTTGGAATGGCGCTAGTTGGGAACAAAAAGGACTTAACTTAAGTGGGGAAAATCTGGGGGATGGTTTTGGTACGTCAGTTAGAATGCCAGACTCAAATACAATTGCCATTGGAGCGCCATTTAATGATGATAATGGTCTTGATACAGGGAAAGTTCGAGTTTATTCCTGGAATGGTAATGAATGGCTTCAGAAAGGAAGTGATTTAGTTGGAACTGTGGAAGAAGATAGGTTCGGTTATGCAGTAAGTATGCCAGACAATAATACATTAGCTGTAGGTGCACCATATAGCGATGAAAATGGGGTTAATTCAGGTCAAGTTAATATTTACTCTTGGAATGGCACTGATTGGGAACAAAAAGGAATGAGTATTATTGGCGATTCAGAAAGTGGATTTGGATGGTCTTTAAGTATGCCAAATGACAATGTTATAGCCATTGGAGCACCCTTTAATTTTGGATACACACGATTATATTCATGGAATGGAAATGACTGGAACCAAGCTGGAGTTGATATTGTTGGAGAGACACAAACTGATAATTTAGGAACATCTGTAAGTATGCCGGACGCACAAACGTTAGCTGTTGGCGCTCCTTCAAGCTATTTGTATGAAAATCTAAGTGGTTATGTAAAAGTATTAGATTTCTCAGGTTTAAGTTTAAATGAAGTTGAACAGCCGGGATTTTCAATTGAAGCCTTTCCAAATCCATTTAAAGATTATCTTACTCTAAAAACCCAAAGTCCAATAAAAAGTGTCAGAGTTTATAGCCTATTAGGTCAGATTGTTTTTGAAGAAAGTAATTTTAATGAAGGTACATTAAATATCAATTTAAGCACTTTGAGTACGGGCAAGTACCTAGTGAATATTCAAACTAATGATGGTTCTTTTTCTAAAAAAATAATAAAAGAATAAGTAACAAAAGTGCTTTTTACACACCACACCATCATCTATTGGGGAGTAGATGAACGGTGTGGTATTTTTTTTAGGAGTCCCATTAAGAGTTAAAAAAATTACTTACTATCAAATCGACTC
This sequence comes from Flavobacteriaceae bacterium, assembly GCA_040880345.1. GTDB lineage: Bacteria > Bacteroidota > Bacteroidia > Flavobacteriales > Flavobacteriaceae > Planktosalinus. The sequence goes on along the minus strand of JBBDIQ010000041.1, from coordinate 23,102 downwards.
TCAAAAAAGAAGTACAAAAACTGTTAGATCATTTTTATAGTGGGTAGTAATTGGTAGATTTTCATTGGATATTGATGTATTATCACTAAGATTTTTTTGTTTAATAAGATTGGTTAATTTTTGGTAATAATAACCATTAAAATATTTTATTATGAAACCAACATTATTACTGTTAACACTATTAATTTCAACACTTTCCTACGCTCAATTAGTCACTTATGAAGAATTTGAGGCCGCTGAAAATCAGAAAAAAGTAGAATTAGATTCATACCAGGCAAAAAATGGTCAGGTGTTTAAAATAGGTGATAAAATTACCATAGCACAACCCTCCATGCGAAATGACCAATATTTAAGTGTTTTAATGAATGATTTAGGAACTCGAAAACGCATAAGCATTTCAATTAAAGGCTTTGAAGCAGAAATTAAAAAATTTAGGGTGGTAGGTAGAAAACGAATAGGTTACAGTGTAGTTGCAGTGACCAAAGGTGTTGATGGATTAGCCAACTATTGGATAGCAATTGAGGAGGCCATAGAAAGCGGTGAAATAGAAACTTCAGGCTTAAACCGAGAACAGGCCATTGCTAAACTTAAAGAATCAAAGGATCTTCTGGATTTAGAAATGATTAGTAAGGAGGAATATGAAAAAATAAAAGAAGAGTTAAGTCCAATAATTAATAATAACTAGACCCTATACCTATCAGATAAAAGCCTTAAAATTATAAGTGTCTTTACATTTATATCAATTTCCACTAAAATAAACCACATTTTCACTAAGATTTATATGTGGTTTTTTTTTGGTTTAAATTTCGCTCAAATTAACTAACCTAACAATCTATCATAATGGAATTCAAAGTTGTACCCTTTCCAAAAACAAAAGACATTAATGGAGATCTTCAAGCCATCATTAGTGCAGAGTCAAGTTCAGGCTGGGAATATGTAAATCATAAATATGAACATTACTTAATGCCGGGAACAAGCGGCTGTTTTGGCTTTAATGCAAAACCTGATACCATTTGGCATGTAGGCCACGTGGTGTTTAAAAAATCTTGACACAGTGAAATACTTGTTACTCTTTGTAATTAGATCCTACTGGTTCTTGGTGCCGCCAGGTGAACGCAAAAAGTGTTTGTTTAAAGAAACGTGTTCAATACATGTTTACAGGGTTACTAAACAGCAAGGCTTGTTTAGTGGCTTGAAAGCATTACAAACAAGAGTGAAAAATTGCCGACCGGGTTATCAAGTCGTCAATGAAGGAGAATTAAAAGGAATCCTTACAAAAAATGAAGAATTTATACCCAATATACAGTTAAGAGAAAAATTATTTTAAAAATTTAGATATGCCATACTCAAGAGATACCTATTTCAAACCTAGTGCAAAATATAAAAGCGCATGGTCCTTAGCGCCACAGGGCAGATCAATATCTGTATCTGGCTACAATACTTGTTCTATGTATGACACATTATCTTCTGCAATTCCAATATTTTATGTGTTAATGTTCTTAGCAATAGCATTTGATATTTATCTAGGTTTTTCTGTTCTGGCAAAATCTGGAGTTAATATTATGCTAATAGTCGGAGCAATCCTTTTTGATTTTTTCTTTGCAGTTGCACCTGTTCTTTTAAGTCCATTTTCGAAGATTTTTAACCATTCTTTTTTAGAAAATAAAATTTTTAAGGCTGAACTAGAGATGATGAGTAAAAAAATTGATGATAAAGAATCAAAACACAATGATAGAATACAAATAGAATTATCTTCTTATAAATCTAAAAAATTATTATCAAGACTCTTTAGTTTATTTTTTGCTGCTTGCATTTTTGCAATAGCAGCATGGAAAATTTTTACATATTATAGCGTGCTTCCTCCTGGGTTCAGCATATTCAGCATGGTAAACGGTAAAATAGTAATCATTTTTTCTTTTCTCTGTGCTGTTTTTCACCTTATAGGGTCAGAAAAAGCTTTGGCTCATTTTAATTTTTGGCTCATTCACAGAAAAGAATATCGAAATTTTATAAGAAAAACAGATATAATAAAGCCCATTAAAACAATAATTCCTTTAGACTATGAAGGTAAATATAGAAGCGTATCTAGTGGAAATACAGATGTTGAAGTCGATGAAGAGGGTAATGCCATTTTAAAATTCATTCATGTAATTTGGGATGATGAAATTAAAGATTTGATAGACCAACAAACAGATGAAAATGCAAAAAGAGCAATTGCCATAAAATGTAAAGAGAACCAATTAATCTAGATAAATTAATCAATCAATAAAATATTAATTCAAATGAGACTTAAACTACTCTTAATTTCAATCCCATTATTTTTCATATCCTGTGGAGGCGAGGGCACCCCAATTCCAATTACTTTTGTTTTTGATCAACCTCTTTTAGAAGGCAAGTATCCGGATTATTTTAAAGATATAACAGAGCCATTTTCTGCATCAGAATGTGATAAAGATATTTTACTTAAACCTATTAATGTAACTCGCTTAGATATTAAAAAAGCACCAGTGGAAATTAATGCCTGGTATTTTGAGCAGATGGGAGACAATACAGTAGAATTTAGCAAAAATTGGCTAACTCAATATTTCAATGACAGTCTTAAAGCTAAACATTTAACAGCTCCTTCTTTAAGAAAAGCAAATCAAGATGAAATAGATAGTTATTTAAAAAAAGAAAACATACTAACATTAATCTTTGCTGAAAATTCAGATAGTGAAACCTATAATGAAAATACTGTTTACCATAGTTCAAAAGATATTATTGCAAAAATAAGAGAAAGCCTATGTGAAGATATATTTAGTGAAGTTGTCATATTTGTAAATCCATCAAAACTAGTATCAAATAATCCTCCATTACCTCCAACAGGCGAAGGCGACCCACCACCAGGTCCAGACGACCCTTGCCAACAAAACACCGTTGCAGATGGTTTGGATTTAAAAGAGGCGATCAGTGAGATTATTGATACCGGGAAAAAGCCTTCAGAGAGAGACAAAATTGCAAGAGAAACCTGGAAAAAATATTTTGATGAAAATGCAGCAATCACTATGTATCTAAAACCCAATCAATCCAGTCCGGAAGGATTTTGGGAAAGTGGCGACGGAGCCATTTACTTTATTGATCGTCTTGCTTATATGAGTAGTATTATTGACGTTAACATCACCCGTATCGAGTACCACAGAGAAACCAAAAAAATATCTGGCATTACTGTAGTAGAATGCCATAACGCAAGTGAAGCACTATGAAATATAAATTAGTATTTGTTTGTTTTTTATTTGCTTTAAGCTCGTTAAGTGCTCAAAAATTAGAGTTAACTCAAGAGGAGAAAACAGAGTTTAAGAATAGAGCAGAGCGGATGATTAAATTATTTACAGAAACCCTCACTGTAATTCCATCTTTTAATTCTGACACTGAGGAGAGAATTCTTAGGGATAAGGCAATAAGAAACACCTTACGCTTATTCACTAAAACTGCTACAATGCAAATTATGCTTGCAAATGGGACAAAAAGAACTTCACCCATGCCCACTTATTTAAATAGCCTTACAGATTATGAAGCAAAGCGAGAGTTGGTTCATATTGACATCATAGAATTTAATGTTGATGCTATGCGCCCACATCCAACCCAATTGGGAAGTTATATTGTATCCTTTGAATTTGTACAACGATTTAGTAAGAAAAAAAACTACACACCAGATCCATTTGAAAATTCAGAAAACTTAAAACAAATGGAATGGGATTATGTTGACATTACTACTAAAAGTGGATCAGCAATTGTAAAAAAACATACTGACCAATCTGGTACAAAATGGATCATGTTATTAGACGATGTGGAAGCAAACGACATCGAGGTTGTTAAAAATTAATGAATGTGAAAAAGAGCAATTTATTTATTATCCTATTATTAGTTCAATTTCCTGTAAAAGGAGCTTGTATTAACAGCACGATTGATAATGATGCTATATTCAATCTAGTGAATGGATATATTACACTTTTACAAAAAACCATTAACAATAAATCAAATGAATATTTATCTGAAATTGATCTCTACTTTAATGAGCCAATTTCGAATAGTCACGCCTACGATTTGTCAAACCAACTGGAAAAAGAATTTGTTTTAGCTTACTATTCTGACGCATCAAACTCAATTGATGTAGTAGAAGTTGAAGCAAGTGTAGAGTTGGCTGAAATTCTTTCTTGTACTTATTTTGATAACACAACTTCGAGGCAATATACCTATGTGAGATTGCCAAAAATAATGATAAGAAAAGGAGATAAAAAAACCTCCTATACCCACTACATTTCCATAGATGTTACAAATAATAAAAATTATTCTATAGAAGCGGTTTATCCCGAAAGTGCTGAGACACAAACAAGGTTTATAAATCCCTGTATGAAATCAACTTTGGACACAAAGGAACAAATGCAATTAGGGAAACTTATTGAAGAAAAATATCAAGAAGTGTCTGTTCTTTATTCAAAGATGGCTTATCTAGAAGCATTAGTACTAACAGAGGAAATCCTTGAATTAAATCCCCAATACACTGAGGCAACAGACGCTAAAGAATCTCTGCTGGAGCTAATAAATTCAGAAATAATTTCTAAAAACATATCAAATCTACTTTCAGAAAATAAAATATCGCAGGCCGGGAATACACTACAAATAGTTTCAAAATTTAATTTAGGGACTGCTACAGAAATTAAGAGCTGGCAATCTGAAATTAACCAAAAGGAATCCTTTTTAAAACAAGAATTAAACTATAAAAAAGCAGAAAACTATTTTAACAGTCAAATGTACCAGCAAGCACTTCCCATACTTATAAAGCTGCGTTCTGAAGGATACAATTCTCAAAACTTAAATTCAATGATAAAAGTTTCTCAAGAAGCTGATCCACAATTTGTTCAAAAAAAGCTAAGGGAAGCTTATAATGCCGCTGTCAAATCTCGAAAGAATGCTGACGATACCTTTAAGACTTACTATAAATATGAAAATAGTGGTTATTTAAATGGAGACAATTACAAGTTTATGTGCAACCAAATGTTGGGTAGTGGCAATAAACGCCTTTTGAAAGAAATGAACATCTCCCCAAATCAGGCTAAAAATCTAGCCATAAAATACTTTTATAAGGCAAAAAACCTAGGAGAAGATGTAAGCTTTATTGAAAATATGATTTTCACTAAAAATTTTAATAGCAAAAGAAAATAAATAAATCTATGAAAAATTTACTATCACTTTTTGTTTTACTCAGTTATTCGTTTTTTGCATTTGGGCAAGCAAGCGTAGGAGCTAGTGCAGGAATAGAAAAAAAACCCTTCACCACAGAAAATTTTCGTTTAACCACTGCCATTGGCTATGATTTAGGGTTTGCCGGAACTAAAGGCGAAACAGGATTAATGAACGCTTCCGGCACACCGGATGATGACAGTTTTTTTTACAGCAGTATTCCAAATCAAACGATTAGTCTGGAGTTAGATGCTTATTCTCCAACATCTGTAATTGGTTTTATGGGTGGTGTGGGTATAAATTTTCAAGAATACAACATCACAGATGCTAACAAAACAGTTTCAGATTCCTTAAAAACAACAAATATTGAAATTCCGCTATACGTCAAGGCTCGTTTTGGAAATGCTTTGAGCCGAAGCCATTTTTGGCTCGCAGCCGGAGGGGGTTATAGCTTTACCACAAAAGCAACACTACATCAAAAAAACCTGACGACAGGGCTTGTCAGTGATGAGGTTGACGCAAAGGACCAATTTAGTTCACTTCCATTTTTATCCGCTATGGTTGGTTATGAGTTTATGGCAGGGAATGCAGAGGAAAAAGTTAACAGGGATGCCGTGCGGTTTTTATTATTTGCAAAAGTAAATTATGATTTAGGAAGCAGGGTTGATGATGGGGCTTTAATTGCAAACAGCGCACTAACAACCTTTCAAGAACCGGATTATAATTTCCTTCGAATAAGTTTTGGAGCTAAAATATTATTGCGATTAAGTAAAGCAGGAGCGTTGATCAATGAAAGCATTCAAAAATCATTAAACACAAATTAATTCAAGAGCAACTTAAAGTGGCAACAAAAAGGGTCGTAGTATCTGGTGGTGGAGATAATCTTTTTAGGGTTACAGAATCTAGTGGGAAATTTTTAATTTCTCAAGTTGATGTGGGACTCTTGACTAACAACTACAATAGAATTGGCCAAACAAGAAGTTTTGATGATGCCTTGAACTTAATAAAATCTTTTTCAGGCCAGAGAATTGATAAAATAACCGACTGGTAAACCTCCTTTATCTTTCTGGAAAGGATAACTACGTTTAATCTTAAAACTATACAAAATGAAAATAAAAGCTTTAATTATCTTGCTATTAGTGACATTTTTATCACATTCACAAACTCAAACAAGAGACGTTTTATACCTAAAAAATGGAAGTGTCATAAAAGGACTCATAACTGAAATGAATCCCTCAACTGGAATTAAAATCAAGACTACAGATGGATCACTTTTTGTTTATAAAATGGATGAGATTTTGAAAACGGAAAAAGAAGAGTTTGTTGGACAAAAACAAAACCAACAAACCTCTTCAGAAGTCTCACAAAAAGCTTTAGATAATTTTTTTATTAACTATTTCAATGAAAAACGACCTGCTTTATTATTTGTTGGAGTTTCCAAGGTTAATGGAATAAAAAGAGAAGTATATGGTCAAAAAATATATGAAGTTGAATATGAACTTATCTTTGACACCAAAGCAGATATATATGTTAACACAGCTGTTATAGGCTCTGCATTTTCAAATCGGTTTGTAGATGACTTCTCATATTCCACTCAACAAGCTCAAGGATATGAAGCTGCTCTGGCAGGGACAAAGAAAAAATTAGTAAAAGGTCAAAGGATTGTTGCAAATGGAACAATAAACTTTGAAGAAACAGACAATGGATGGCGAGCTAAAGGGTATAATAATAAAAATTTTAAAACAGCTTCCTCAAATTATGTCAACCCCGAGATGGCAAAACGTATTGCTGAAGAAAAAGCACAACAGGAGGCTGAATTAAAAGCTAGACTTGACTGGAGTACTCAAGACACTGAGCCAGCTGTATTTGAACATAATTATTATAGTTTAGAAAATGTACCATTTTTTGAACATGGACACTCTCGTTATATAATCAAACCCTTAAATACGTTTAAAGGCAGAAACGATGTTGCTTCAAAAATTCAAAATACATTTTACGAAGCGTTGGAATCTACCAATAGAACTACAAAGAGTGATAACGCAGCCTATACGAAATCTGCTAACCGGGCAAATTATATGTTCCTTATTACACAAGTAGATTTTATTTTTAAAGAAACAGGATATCAATGCGCTATAAAAGTAGCTGGAAAAGTAACAGGAACTTACAGTCAACCAAATACATACCCAATTGACTATTCAATTAGCCTTGATGCAAAAAGCAATAGCTTCAAGAAAAACATGAGCAAATCACAGGCATTTAATGAAGCACTTCAGGATTTTAGTAGTGCTGTTAGAGCAATGGTATTTAAATACGAACCAATACAATTAGAATTAGTATCAATAGAAACCAATAAAAGAGGTAAAGTTGACAATATAATTTTTGCCAAACCTGCAAAATTTCTAAGTATTTCAAAAATGGATTTTATTATCACTAGCCCGGGTAATGTTCTATTTGAAAACGGGATATTTAAAATTACTGATAAATTGGGCGAGTGTACATTTAAAGGAAAAATCCAGGGAGACAAAATTATTTGCGACGTAAGTGGCTCTAGGAATAAAAAAAATATAGAAGAGTTAATTAACAATACTCAACAGTTTATAGGAATCTCCTCATTTTGATTTAATTAGCAGGCACTTACAAAACACAAACTATATTTTATATAACTCCGATGTTAAACATCACACTCTCAAAATCCCCCAAAGCCCTTATTGCAGAGACTTTAAACAATAACATTGAAAAGCTTAAAAGTAATGAGACTAATATTAAATCAGTTTCAAACAAATTAGACTTTGATGTAACATTTGAACCGTTAAACGACTCTTTAGAGCTGCCTATTAAAGTAGAAGCGTTAGAAAACCTTCAAGAAGAAGTTCTTAACTTATTACCAAAGACTGTTTACATTTCTAATGTTAGATTTAAATAGTGATTAATTCTCTGAAGACAACTGCTTAAATTGCTCTTAATTAAATTGAGGTATGAAATGATTTTTAAGGGTTTCAACTCCTGTGCCTGAACTGGTACCGCAATAAATAACAACAGGTAAACGACAAAAAATCTTGTAAACTCCATACTTCTTTGTTTTATGTTTTAAACTTTAACCGGTATAAATTTAAAGGTGTAAGTAAAAGGAGTCAACACTTCATTTTGCCTAATATTACAGTGATTTACCCGGTAAAAAAACGAACAGGTTGGTTAGCGTGAAGAAAATTCTTAACGGGGACTTGCCTTTGACTCAGCATGGGTAGGGTATTTATTTTAAAGTATTAAAACATTAACTCGCTTTTTTCGACAGCTTAATTCCATTGAACTTTCCTGACAAGCGTTGACCGTCCCGATGGATTTCGGGATTAAACATTAATTTTCAACAAAAACGGTTTCGCCTCCGCTCAACCTCCATTCCCGTCATCGGTCATCCGTCATCAGTCTCCCAACACCCAGCACCACACCACTAACCACTACCCTCTCACCTCTACCCACTCACCCAACATATCTCAAATGTCAAATTTTGAAATGTCAAATGTCAAATTTGAAATGTCTTACGTCCTAAGTCCTCCAGTCATAAGTCAAATGAAATTTTTCTCTTTTCTCTACTCTATTTTCTCTATTCTAAAACCCCGTCTTAATACTTAAAACTTAATACTTTTTTTTAAAAATGCGGAATCCCGTAAAATATATCTCTCCACCTCTTCTAAGTTTGTAAAACAACCGGTATGTACGGCTGTATAAGTTTTACATTTTATTGAGAATATTTAAAAAATGCAATGAGATTTTAACCTAATTGTTAAAAAAATCACAAAATTAAACCCCTTACTGAAATGTGTTTGCAGTGTGAAATGTTAAACTTGTGAAACAGAATTTCAGTGAGCCTATGTTAAGAGGGATGAACATAAAGGTAGTTATACGCATTCACGAAATGATTTCGCTGGAAAACACAGGCAAACCGGGAGACCTGGCAGAGCTCCTGGACGTTTCAGAGCGCACCGTTTATAACTACATCTCCTTTATGCGGGAAGAACTGAAGGCACCCATTGAATACTGCCCGATCAAAACAAGCTATTACTATGTGGAACCACCCGGATTGCAGTTTGTGGTGGAACGAAAATAAAAAAGAATGATTAGAAGAAAAATGTACATACAGTTTTTAGTTGCGTTAGTTTTTTTACTAACCGCCTGTGGCGAACGCGTTCGTATGGATGAAAGCACGCTTATATTAGAACAGATCAGTGAAAACAACACCCCCAACGATAAAAAACACATCGAAGGAAAAGTCATCAAGATAGCAGACGGCGACACCTTTACCCTGATTTTTGACAATGGCTTTGATGTGCGGGTTCGCTTAAACGGTATAGACAGCCCTGAAAAAAAACAGGCTTTTTCTAAAAGAGCCAAACAAAGCCTGTCTAATCTGATTTATGATAAGGAGGTAAAAGTCTATTACGGGAGCAAGGACCGTTACGGCCGTGTATTGGGTGAGGTCTTTGTGAATGACCTCAATGTGAATCACGAAATGGTAAGAAGAGGCATGGCCTGGCATTTTAAACGCTATTCTGATGATGAAACCCTGGCCCAACTGGAAATTGAAGCCAGAAAAAATAAAACAGGACTCTGGGCAGACCCCAATGCGGTGGCGCCTTGGGAGTTTAGGAGGAAGTAAAAATAAATAAACAATTAATAATACTTAAAATAATACCAAATGAAACAAACCTTTATATCAGTAATATCAAAATACTTATTTTGTTTTCAATTGTAGGTTGCACCTCCCAATAATCTATTTACTATTAGAACTTAAAAATTATGTCAGTAAGAATTGAAACTATTGAAAACAAGAAAAACAAAAATAATTCAACTACTATTGAATTAATGTTTTTTATAGCGCTGAATGTATTAGTCATACCCTTTAGTGCTTATCAAACCTTTGTTGGTTATGAAAAAGATGTTGCAGGCCACCAAATTTTAGCTATCGTCGTTGCTCTTATTAGTGCGGTATTATTTGCGGCAATGAACTTTGGAATACGCGAAAAAAGACTCAAAGGTCAAAGGCATATTTTAATGGTAATTATGTATGTCATACCATTAGGGTTAAGTTTTTTTGGAAATTTCAATGCATTTTACTCCAACCAAATGAAAGATACGCTTTTACGAAGTGAAATAAGCAGTTACAAACATCAATTAACAACTACTCATGACGAAGCCATTATGGCTATAAAAAATAAGGCAGGCCTAGACTCAATTAATAGTACATATAGTCAATTATGGATTGCATTAAAAACTGAGTATTACGATTTAACGCCCGCAGGATGGGGTCCCAAAAGTGAGGAGAAATGGATTGAATTGACTTCATTTTTACAATCATATGGAAGTAGTATAAAAATCAGTGATAAAGGTAAGAGTACAACAAATTATTTCGAAAATGCTCAAATAAGTTCTGAAAATGCTAAAAATGCAATTATAGCGTCAAAAGAAAGAGAAATGGAGCCAACTTTAAATTACATAGATCAAAAGTATAATACAGTCTATAGTGAAATCGATTCTTTGAATAGTCTCAGCAAGCCAAAATATACCTCCTCTATGTTAGATAAAATGGTTGTTGCTGATAATGACATAAGATCAAAGACAGAAAGCTATTTAGCAACTCAAAATTTATTTAGTCAGTTGGCCTTAGCTCCAAGTCAGGAAAACGATATAGGCACAATAAAACACACTATCAATAGCGCTTTTATAAAGAAAGAAAATCCCTCAGCTACCTGGTTTAGTTTGTTTTTAAGCTTAATAATTGATTTATCTGCCTTGCTATATATAATGGTTTTTATTCCTTATAAAATAAGAAATAGAAAAGGCAGAGTAAACAGCGGACCTCAACCTATTTAATTATGACAAAACCTAAAAAACCACCAAAACCTAAAAAAGAGGAAAACATTAACCCTCAAGAAAATAACGGTGATACATCTGGAGATCCAATTGGAGGCCAAACAGAAGAACCAACAGAAGTTCCATTTTCTGATTTTGGAGAATGGGATAATGATATGGGAGATACCGAACCAACGGCTACAGATGAAGACGAGGAAGAAACTGAGGAACCTGTATTTCCTCCTTTTCCTGAGGATGAAACTGAACAAGATATACCTTATCCAGAGCCTCCACCTTTACCAAACACCCCAGAGGTTGATAACAACGTAATAGAATATCATCCGGACCGCTCCTACTTCTTTATATTTGGTCAGGGTGCTTCCGGCAAGACTGTTTTAATTAGTTCAATACTTTATTATTTACGTGTTATTCGTTCAGATAGGTATAGTGATACACTTATAAACATAAATAATTCAGATCTAAAACACGAAAGTGAAGGGAACAGATTGTGGAGTGAACTAAGCAGAACAATTTTCACTAGAACATTTCCTAGAGGAACGACAACAATCCAAAATCAAAACCCAATTCCCAGACATATTAATGCCCATTTTACCCCTAGTTCTAATTCACCTGAATTTAAGTTTTGCCTTATGGATATGGCCGGTGAAGATTTGGAAAAAGTAGATTATATGAGCAATCAAACACTTCCGGATTCAATAAAAACATACATTAAGGAATTACCAAAAGAAAATATGTGTTTTATCTATGTATTAAATCCAGAAGATCAATATTTTTCAAACGAAAAAAAATTAGCTCTTTTTGAGGCATTTATCGATTCACTTGATGCTAATGAACATACGGATACTCCTCTATTGTTTTTGGTTACTAAATGGGATACAATAAAAGATGAATTTTCAAGCGCAGAGGAGTTTGTAAGAAGTGTATTTAATCCCATATGGGGAACATTAAAACAAGAAAAAAGAAAAATTAATATTGGTGAATTTTCTATTGGTGTTGTAAATGGAAATGACCCGGCTGCTACCAATTTTGAAACATTTGATCCAACTTACCCAGAGCGTGTTTTCAAGTGGATGTATAAAACACAAACCGGTGTTAGTCTTGACAATAATACTAAAAAAGAAAAAAGCTTTTTTCAAAAATTACTAGACTCTTTTAAATAATCATTAAATGACAGAAACAGGCTTTATAGTTTTTGGAAGACCGGTTACACACGAGTTTGTAAGCAATGGACTGTTCAAGGAATTGAATTTAGAGAGTGAAACGTATTTAGAGTTTCCAAATGAATTTGGGCTAAATAAGTCAATTGCAAGTATTACAAGACAACAATTGACTGATGGCACACAAGTAATTAAAGTTTATTTATTTGAATATGCAGAGTCCCTTAACAGTAGACTTGGTGGATTTTTAGGATCAGGAATTGCTTTTAGAGGCATTCCATCTCAAAAGTTACTATATACTGCTTTTAAAAATATACACGCTCAGGCTAGAATATTAATCGATGAAAATAGAAAATTTAAAAAATCAACAATCGACGATAGTGACATCAAATTGATTAATCCCAACACAGAAGGTTTAATAATTTCAAATTATAATTCTAAAGCCGAAATAAGTACTGAAAAATACGGATTAAAAATTGACGGTCCTATCCTTTTACACATAATGAGTGCCGTGCAAGGTTTTATGTTCAACCCAAACTTTAAAAAAATTAAAACTCTTTATGTTTCTGAAAGCAAAGAACTTTTACAACAATATGTCGAACCTAAAAAGATTTTGTCTTTTGGACATCTTTTGAATTACGAAGCATTACACAAAGCACAGCATCAAAAGAAAGCTAGCTTAGATAAAGAATTAAAAACACTTAGTGAGGAAATAAAAGGCGTTAAAAAAAATATAGAATCAGGAAACAACGAATTAAAGAGTATTAGTTTTCACTTAAAGCAGAAAAACGAGGAATTGAATAACCTCGATAAAAATTTAAGTAGACTGAAACAACAGTACGATTCAGGTATCCATTCTATAAAAAATCAAGAAAAAAATCTTGAAGAGTTAAAAACTCAAAATTATAAAAACTTTCAAAGTTTATTAACCGACAGAAGGTTTCAGCAAGAAAGAGCTATTTATGAAAAAGGGTTTTTAGAAAAAAATAAAGAATTAGAAAAGGAAATAGAAAATAAGAATAAGGAAATAAAACACACCAAAAATAGATCAGGAAAACGGCTATTAATAACAGGCCTAGTTTCTTTTTCATTAATTGTCGCATTATTCTTTATCGGCTCTTATTATGGCAAAAAACAAGCTCAAATTCAAATCTCAGAAATACCAAAACCAAAACCTGTAAAAATACTGGAAACTATAAACGCACCAGAAACTTATCCCCTATCTGATTTTTTAAAATTCCCTGAATCTAAACAAGATGAACACAAGAAAGAACTTGATATTTTTATTAATAAAGTTTCTTCTGTTAAAAAGGGTGATACAAGTTATGATTTAAGCAATTTTCAGGACAGGAAATGGCATTTCGCTGAAATTATTGATTTTAACGAAGAAAGCATAGATGCGGGCATGGAACGATTGAGAAGAATAAAAGCTGTATTAAATAGGCATGAAATGTCATCTGAATTTTTCGAAGAGGAATATTTATTACAAAATTTTCGAGAATCAAATTTTGAAACAGAAGCAGTTGATTTTAATACCAGTAAAAGAAACGAAATTTTAAAACAGTATATAAGAAATGATGGAAATGTATATGGCTCACTAGAACTAGATTTAGATAAAGTTTCAGATTTTGAAAAAGACTTGCCTTTACTTTATATGCACTTCCGATGGATGGTTTATAACTTGTCTTCTTATAAAGAAGAAGATAACCAGACTATCCAGGCAGACATATTAAAAACCTCCCAGACCAAACATACAGTATTATTAAAAAAACAGAAATGATAACCGACTTAATTATTAACTCAGGAATTCAGTATATCTCTATCCCATTAAATTTAAATGATGAGATAGCCGGTAGAACAAGAGAAAGTTTTACTGATGAGCTTATCGAACAAACAGACAATGGTGATGTATATGAACTTAAAGAGATTTATTATTGGAAAGAAGCAGAATTATATATAGATAAAAATACCATAAATGCAGAGGCTTATTCCAGATTTGGAATATTAAATCCTGATGAAATTAGCAGAAACTATGTTAAAACAGTTTCTGAAGATGACTTTTATACGGTATCTGGCACAGAGGCTCTAAAAGTATGTGAAGGACATTGGATTCCACTTCCCTTTTTTAGGATAAGACAAGACATTCAAGAACCATTTCACCACGGTCCTGAAAACTGGTGTCGAATGAATATTCAACCAAAAATTGATGTAGAAAAGAACACTACCCATATATTAACACTGGCTTTTGACACCACTGCTATTGAAGATGATACAAATTACTTTAACCCCAGAAGAAGGGATGCCAATGATAATGGAAGTGAGCGTTTTAAATGTGTTACTGAAAAAAGACATGCTCGTAAATTTTATACAGAAAACAGTCTATGGGAGTGGATGTTTAATTTATACTGGCTGGAAACAAATCCTGAAAGAAAAAACAAACAACAACTTAGACATGTAGCTATCTATCACACTTTAATTAAACTCCTGGAATCAACTGAAGCTTTTCCGGAAATAGGATTATTAAGCGGCGAAAACGTGATTGAAGTTGGGCTAACCTTAGATATTGGTAATTCAAGAACCTGTGGGATTATATGTGAAAAATCAAGACAGTTTGATTCTCTTCCTTTTGATTTTACCTCGGCACGTAAATTACAAATAAGAAACCTGAGAACACCTCATCAGGTTTGTGAAGACCCCTTTGAAATGCAAATTGCTTTTTGTGAAGAAAAATTTGGCAACCCAGCATCTGAACTAATAGAGAATGTTTTTGAATGGCCTAGTTTAGTAAGAGTTGGACCTGAGGCTGTTGAGCTTACTTCCATATTTGAAAGTGAAGATTCTCAAGCTACAATCAGTAGCCCTAAAAGATATTTATGGGACAAAAAACCTGTAAAAATACCTTGGATAAAAGTTGATATAGAGGGCAGACATGGTTTTCATGAAAAAGCACATATAAGGCAAAACGCTTTGTATGGTATCGCCCAATATGTAACATCTGAAGGTAGATATATCAAACCGCAAGAAAGAGAAAACTTAATGGCTGCCACAGAAAGTCGGTTTTCACGGTCCTCTGTAATGATGTTTGCCATTTATGAAATTTTATTACAGGTAATCAGTCAGATAAATGATCACGAATTCAGGAGGGATTTAGGAAATTCTACATACAGAAGAGTACTAAAGGACATCGTTATTACCTGCCCAACTGCAATGACGATACAGGAGCAACATACGCTTAGAAAATCTGTAATTGATGCAACTCTCTTATTACAAGAAACGTTAGTCGATAAGATTGACTTTACTGAAAAACCAATTGAGGTTTTCCCACCATTGCCCAGCTTGGATTCAGCTAATCAGAAAGATAACCCCTGGAAATACGATGAGGCAACATGCTCCCAATTAGCATTTCTCTATGGCGAATTAGTACATAAATACAGCTCTAATCAAAAGCTTTTCTTTGGTTTGAATGGAAAGTACAGAAATGAAAGTGCTCACAAGTCAATAAATATTGCAAGTATAGATATTGGCGGTGGAACAACAGATTTAATGATTTGCAACTATACTTTTGACGGTGAAGCCGACGTCCCTTATTTAACACCAAATCCAATATTCTGGGAAGGGTTTAGCTTAGCCGGTGATGACATAGTTAAACGGGTCATAGAAAAAATTATCATTCCATCTCTTCACACAGATATTGAACAAAAAGGAGGAAAAAATGTGATAACGATTATCAATGAACTATTTGGTCAAAACATTGGTGGTCAAACTGCAAGGCAGAAAATATATAGAAGACAATTTGCAAATTTAATTGGCATACCTGCAGCTCATAAGATATTTGAATATTTAATCAATCCAAGTCATAAATCTTATTCTTTTACAATTGAAGAAGTTTTTTCAGGCACAATGAAACCAAGCAGTGGTCTTATTGAATTTATAAATCATACCATCTCCATAAAAACAGGGATAAATGATTACAATCTTTACGATGTTGAAATTCAGGTTGACACTAATATTGTTAACTCAGGGGTAAAAGATGTCTTGGGTGATGTTTTGAAACAATTAAGTTATTTGATTTCATTTTTTGACAGCGATATCATTTTGCTTTCAGGAAGGCCTTGCAGATTGCCGGTAATCACAGATATTATCTCTTCCACATTAAACTTTGGAATGAATAAAATTGTAAATCTTGGCGATTATCGTTTTGGAAACTGGTACCCTTTTGCAGATTCTTCCGGCTATGTAAACGATCCAAAATCTACTGTTTGTGTAGGTTCTTTGATTGCTTATTTAAATGAAATAAATAGGTTGCCTAAGCTTAGATTTGATTTAAATCTTTTGAACAATATTACCACTACTGCCAAATTTTTAGGAATAATAAATTTTAGTGGTGGCAGAGGATATATCAAGAATGAAAATATTTTGCTTAGCTCCACAAGAAGTGAAAGCTCATTTAAGTTTCATGGCGGTCCTATTTCCATTGGAATGAAACAGTTGGACTCAGAAGAATGGATTGCTACCTCACTATATCTATTTGATTATAAGGACGACTCTACTAAAACAAAGCTGAATAAAGAATTCAAACTTCCATATTCTATTAAGATAAAAAGATTGAATAATGAAGGGGAATTTATGAATAAGGAAGATATCGAAGTTGAAGATTCAAATGGAGTGTCAATAGACAATCAAAACTTTATTTTCTTATTAAAAACTTCAAATTCCCTTGATTTACACTGGAAAGACAGTGGCTCATTCATTACCAGAATTGAATAAAACTGACCCAATGAAACACATAAAAAAAAATACAGAAAACTTACTTGAACTTGTTGACAAGGCTTTTAGCTGGGCAAACCAAAATAACAACGATGTAACTAAAAGTAGTGTAAAAAACGCTCTAAAAACGGTTAGAAGGTCATTGAGGACAATTGATAAATCAATAGAAAAGAGACCCTCTATAGCTATTTTTGGACAAAGTCAGGTAGGCAAATCATATCTGGTTCAAAATCTCACCAAACCTGAAGAATCAAAGTTTTTAATGATCAATGCGTCCGAGTCAACAGACGATATTAATTTCCTGAATGAGATGAATCCTGATGGTGGCCGGGAATCAACGGGAGTAGTTACACGATTTACAACAAACCAAATCCCAAACGATTCCACTCATCCATTTTGTGTAGAATTATTCGGCCAAATAGATATTGCCGCTATATTATTAAATTCATTTTGGTCAGACCTTAAAAACTTTGAAGACACTTCTGACGGATTTGACCTTGATGAGTTTAAAGAACTTTTACACAAACTTACCGGGGAGGTCTTACATCTTGGTATTGATGAAGATGAGGCTTACTTTTTTTGTCGTTATGTATTAAATAATTTTAACGATGTTATTTCAATTAGAGAATTAAACAAGTTAGGATTTTTTAAGGAAATTGAATCAAAAATTCAATTTATTAAACCTTCAGAAAGATGGCATGTTTTACATTATTTATGGGGCAAAAACAAATTCATTACTGAAGTTTTTAAACTACTCTCCGATGAATTGGAAAAACTCAAGTTTCATAAACAAGTAAGGGTTGACTTTGGCGCGTTAACTCCCAAATCATCCACTATTCTTGATGTAGAGCGTATTAAGGAACTATTCAATTCTGATATAAACAGTAATCCTATTGGAGTTAAATTACCTGATAACTCAACCCTTAGCACTCAAAGATCAGTCTTTAGTATATTGACTAAAGAAGTTCAATTGCAAATTGCCAACAGTTTTGATGGTGACGATTTAAGGTCTTTTATCAATTCTTCTGACATACTCGACTTTCCGGGAAGTAAGTCCAGGGAAAAAGTACCTTTGTCTGTCTTCAACAACAATACAGCCGAGCAAAAACTTCAACTAATTGTTCGTGGAAAAGTATCTTACTTATTTGACACTTATACCAATAATTTAGGGATTGCAACTTTGCTATATTGTATGGATGATACTCCTCCTGAAGAAAAGGAAGCACCAAGCAGGCTTTATAATTGGGTAAAAAAATATGTAGGAGAAAGCATGGAAGACCGTTCTCTTAAGCTCGGTAAAACAAAGGAAATTTTAAATTCAATTAATCTTGATGCTAAAAATGTTTCTCCGTTATTAGTTGTCTTAACAAAATTTAATCAGGAAATCAATAAGGTTATACCCGGGGCAGAATCAAATATTGAAACTCACGATTCAAAATGGTTTGCCAGAGTGGATGAGAACTTTGTGAAATTTATGAGTCGCCCGGTAGAGGACAAATGGATCAATAACTGGACAAATGATGATACTCATTTTAAGTTTATTTTTCCCGTTCGGGATCCTATGTACTCACAAGCCACTTTTGAGGGTTATGAAACTTCTGAAAATGAAAACAAAATCAGACCTGAACGTGTCGAAGCTATGAATGCCATGGGTTTGTCGTTTTCAGGTTCTGAAATTATAAACAAGCACATTTTAAAGCCTAAAGATACCTGGTCTGAAATAAGCAAACCAAATGGTACAGGTGTTAGTCTTTTATCAAAGCAGTTAAATTTATCGGCACACCCAATTGTTACCGAAACCAGATTGCAAATTGAATTGAATAAACTCAAAAAAGAGTTGTTGACAATATTGTTGCCTTATCAAATATCAGGAAACATAGACCAGGATTTGAAATTAGCAAAAAAAGAATCCTTAAAAGCATTTACTTCAATAGTTTCATTGGCCAATAGCTCTGATAATGCTCTAAGCCATTTATTAAATTCCATGGTAATATCAGATACTGAGATATGGAACTTGTTATACGATTTTGTCTTTGGAAAGGAGAAAACAAATGAAGAAAACACAACTGAAAATAAAGTAGACATTTTTCAAAGTTTTAATGATTTAGGTATAGAAATTAAACCCGGAATGAATTCTAGTAAAGTTTATGATTTGCTTCGGAATTTTTATGAAGGTCTTGATGATGATGAAATCAAAGATGTAGTAATGGACAATTTTAATTTTGACTTGAATGACTTACACACTATAACGAAACAAAATAATACAAGCGGGATAGTGGATCAACAAACAGAAATAATAGTCTCATATTGGGTTGAAAAGGTTATCAACGAAAGCTTTAACAATGATATTTTTCTCAAATTAAATGAAAAACAAAAAGAATCATTTAGAAGCTTACTCTCTGAAATTCTTAAAAGCAGAGAAATGTTTGAACTCGAAAAAGTGATTACAAATACAATTAAAAGTTTAAAAGACGGTGCCGTTACTGCACAGGATATAGATTTAGTAGCCAGTTGTTGCTCAGTTTTATTAAATAACTTTCTCTTTTCTGCAGGCTGGAGTTTTACTGAAGAAGAGAGTAAACCGCTATTGAATAATTATAACTTCCCAGTTTTTTCAGAAAATGGAAGAGCTTACAACATCGAAAAACTGAATTATTCAAACCCTGAAATAGATCGTGTATTTTTTAAAGAATGGAGTGAAGGGTGTAAATCATTATTTATTGAAAATGTAAATTATGAATATGGAGTAAAAACCACTATCAATGCAGAGGCAAACTTACTTTTAAATGAGATTTTAGATAAGTTAAATAATTTTAGCGCTTAATTTGAACACAAAGATTCACATATTAAAGGAGAAAGTGCTTTTTTACAATTGGTACAAATGGGTAGCCATAGTTCTGCTATTACTTCTTTTCATTTGTTTATTTTTTAAGTGTTGTAGCTTTGATTCTCAGAAAACTACAAAATCAAATAGCACCAACTCTGAACAAGTTATTAAAAATAATGATGATCATGCAAAACCTCATCAAAATGATAAATACGTTTCACATCCGCTACCCACTCAACCAAACAGGATAATTTATGTAGACCCTGATAAAATTGAACCAATAAAAAACGACCCTTTAGGAAGGTCAGCCGTTAATGATTTAATTAATATTTATTTAAAAGAAGATGTTATCATCGATGATTTTGCAAAAGAATTTCAGGAGAAATTTAATGACGTGTCCATAATACCAACCTACTACGCTGAAGAATACAAACGCATTCAGTTTCAAATTGATAAAGACAAAAAGTCATATATAATGGAGGTCGCCCGCAAAGACACTTCAAAGGTCAAATTTGTTACGAATGAATGGATTTATAGTAGTGTTGACTTTCAAAAAGGTAATGACCCCGACTTCAAAACTGCAGACAATTATTGGTTTTATGAGTTTCTCGGAATTATAGATGCCTGGGAGTATACAAAAGGAAAGCCTGATATTAAAATAGCTGTCTTGGACGATGGATTTGATTTAAATCATATAGAATTAAAAAACAAATTTGTACAACCTTGGAACGTGTTTGAATACAGTGACAATATATACGGTGTTCCTAAAACATTGTTTCATGGGACACATGTTGCCGGAACTATTATTGCTGAATCAAATAATAACTTCGGAATTTCAGGTGTTGCTCCCGGATGCCAATTTATACCTGTTCAAATATCAAATGAAACCGGAATAATAACGATAACATCTCTTCTTGATGGCATATTTTACGCACTTAATAATAATGCAGACATCATAAATCTTTCAATTGCTTACTCATTAGGGTCAGTTGCCCCTTCCTTAAATATCAATGAACAGGAATTTTTTAAAAATCATTTTTTTAAAGATGAAGAGCTGTTATGGGATGAAGTCTTTGAAATTGTAAAAAATTCCAATACAATAATTGTGCAGGCAGCCGGAAATGATAGTGTACTTGCTGCAATAGATCCAATGAAAAGATCTCCAAATTCTATTATTGTAGGATCTTTAAATCAAAATGGTATTGTTTCAGAATTTTCAAATCATGGTGAAAGTGTTACCGTTTTTGTTCCCGGAGAAAAAATATACAGTTCACTTCCCCAAAATCAAATGGGCTATTTGGATGGTACATCAATGGCTGCACCATTGGTTTCAGGATGTATTGCCTTACTTAGATCAGAACATCCTCACTTGACCGCCCAAGAAATTATTAATGCTGTTAGAGAAGCTGTGAATCAAAACAATAACAAATTTAATATTAATAATATATTGAAGGAATTATTATGAAACAGATTCATATTTCAAATTTAAATGATATTAAGTCTGTATTCAACAGTCCTTCTGATAACGAGCAGTATTATCGTATTTTAAAAAACAGTAATTCACATATTATTAATAATGTAGAACTTGCTCAACCATCCATTCGTCAAAATAATGCAACTATTATTTGGAAAACACAAAATGATTCTTCATTTAAGCCTCTTTCAGAATTATCTGAAAGTATTCGTTTAGAAATTGGAGCAAATCTCGAATCATTTTTTGAGGATTTCAAAAAGAGAGCAAACAAATTTCAAAATATTGCTCCTGATTTTGTAGATAAAGTCATACAAATTCCTGATTTAAGTTCGATTTATGTAAATGTAAATGAGGATTATATAGTAATTGTAAATTGGGCCTTTTTAGAAGATAAATTCAACCCCAATGAAGGTGTTATCAGTAAACTATTTCCGGTTCCAAATCAATCGGTATTGATAAAGCTAATTAATGAAAAAGAAAATCCAATCAGAAATAATGAACTTGAATTAATTACCTCAAATACCAACGTAACTTCAAAGACAGATGAAAATGGCTTTGCCAGATTCGGAACTTTAACCAGAGGTCAGGAGTTTTCAATTTTTGACAAATCCGTTTTAGATAGCAAACGTTTAGCAGAATTTATATGTGATGGACGCAGTAAATATGTCATTAAGAAAAATGAAAATGTCACTATAAAATTAATTTTTAAAGACCATAACAAACAATTTATAAAAAGAGGTGAGTTTCATATTTCTTCTAACTACTTATCAGAAAACAAGTTAATTACAAATGATTTAGGAGTTTATTCATTTTCAATTCCTTGTGTCGATGATTCTTTTATAGTTTATGATGAGAATCAAAATGAAATTTTCAAACAAGAAATTCCCGATACAGACACTACTTATGAAATTATTCTTGATCAACCTATTGATTTAGAAACTGATAATGAGCCTATTTTTGAAGATGAAATCATACAAGAAGACGACAAGAACATAACATTTAAATTTGTAAATGCATTTGACAAACCAATTACCGGCAAAAAAATCAACATTACAGATTCAGACAACTTCATATTCAATAAGACCACTGACAATAACGGAGAAGTACACTTTTCATCCTTAGTTGGTCCAAATGTTACCTTCGGAATTAACCGTTATAACAAATTATGGAATTCTGAAATAAGTATTGAAAATTCAAACTACCATATAATTAAAACCAAACCGATTTTTCCCTGGTTATGGTGGTTGGCGATTTTAGTTTTACTTGTGCTCTTGATTTGTTGCCTCTTTTTCAATTGCTTTTGTAATAACAACCTAAAGCATTCTCATCAAACCAATACTGAAGAATATTATCAACCCATACAGGAAATTGATAAAAACACCAATATTGTGGATTGCAATACGCAATCAAAAAGTGGGGGCGCCGGAGTAACAGAAATAGTTCACGAGCTTGGTAATAAAGAAGGTACTGTCGTGATTTTATATAATATGGAACATATACCCGACAAACTCGAAGTCTTTCATAATAACAAACGTATAGCGTCAACTTTTGAAATTGATGGAAATCAGGACGGATTTGTGGGTGAAGATAATGCGGCAGGTTGTTGTGGCGCTTTAACCTTTTATTACACCCCGGATAAAGACACAAAAGCTATCATAAGGGTAACCGGAACAGGCAATACCGTTTGGGAATATTTAATTCATTGTCCAAAGTGAAAACTGATTGATCTTGTTTTTTTAAGAATCAATTTAAGAAAAGAATTTTGCTTAGTTAATTAATGAAGTATTTG
>JBBDIQ010000040.1:0-20858 GCA_040880345.1 Flavobacteriaceae bacterium | reverse complement strand
TTTTATGATTCCAAAGGCGTAGAAGAAACAGAGGCTACACAAAAATTTATAACTCATACAGGCTGGTTTGCAAAAAAATCAGAACCCTACATTATCAAAGGCTCACAAAAACTGATTGATATTTTCAAATCAGCTGAAACCAAATCCGGTATTACAGCTACCAATATTGGATTTTATGGTCCTCAGGGACGTGTGCTAAGATTGCCACTTCAGGATCCTGAGATCAACAAAAAGCTGGCATCGTTTGAATACAAAGGCCTGAACATCACAAATATGGAAATGGAAACCGCCGGAATCTATGGTCTTTCCAAATTACTTGGGCACAGCGCTATTTCGCTAAATGCTTTGATTGCCAATCGTGTAACGGGCGAATTCAGTCAAAACCCGAAAGAATTGGTGGAAAAATTAATTTCTTATACGTTGAAACGTATAATTAACGTTTAATAAGAGATGAAAAACTTCAAAATTGGCGGTGTTCCGGAACATTTTAATTTTCCTTGGTATTTGACTTTAAAAGACAAAAAATGCCAGGAACAAGGCATCAACTTAAGATGGGAGAATTTTGCAGGTGGCACCGGTCAAATGAACAAAGCCTTGCGCAACAAGGAAATTGATATGGCAGTCATCCTCACAGAAGGCATTGTGAGAGACATCATAAAAGGCAACGACGCAAAAATCGTTCAGGTGTTTGTCAAATCGCCTTTAATTTGGGGAATTCACGTTGCTGAAAATTCGAATTACCATTCCATTTCAGATTTAAAAGGAACCAAGGCCGCCATCAGCCGGTTTGGCTCCGGTTCGCATTTAATGGCGTTTATCAATGCTAAAAATCAGAACTGGGACATACAAACCGATTTAAAATTCAAAGTGATTGATGATCTTGAAGGAGCACTCAACGGACTTCCGGAAGGAAAAGGTGATTATTTTATGTGGGAAAAATTTACAACCAAGCCGTATGTCGATCAGGGAATTTTCCGCCGCGTAGGCAACTGCCCCACTCCCTGGCCTTGTTTTGTGATTGCAGTGCGTAATGATGTTTTGGAAAATGAGCTGGAAGCTGTCAAAATTATATTAGACATCATCAATGCTGAAACTAAAAAATTCAAAAGCATCCCCGGGATAGACGAATTACTTTCAAAACGATACCAACAAAAATTAGAAGATGTACAAGAATGGCTTTCTTTAACGGAATGGAGTCAGGAAAACCTCACGCATACAGCCCTTGAGGAAGTACAAAAGCGCCTGTTAGAACTTAAACTCATCGATAAAAAAGTACCCGCTAAAAAAATAATTGCACAATTTTAAAAAAGATTGCAGCCCAAACGCAACCTTTTTAAATCATGAACATCTAAATAGAAATAACCAATAGATATGATGACTGTTTTAATAATTATCGGTGCGCTGGTTGCTTGTAACTTTCTGTTGCTACACTTTAGTTGCAACGATACATCTGAGTCCAAAACCCCAGGCGAAGAATAAATAGAATTTTTGTTTTAGTACTGTTACCACTCCCCCTTTACTTTTACCAATTTATTTCCTTTTTACCTTTTTCTGTCAAGTAAGCATTTGCTTTGCTGAAATGTTTATTTCCAAACCAAAACCCTCTATTAGCACTCAATGGCGATGGATGCCCTGATGTTAAAATCAAATGTTTATCTGCATCAATGAGCTTGGCTTTCTTTTTGGCAAATCCGCCCCAAAGCATAAACACAACCCCTTCTTTTTCTTTTGAAATTGTTTCAATTACGGTATCTGTAAACACTTCCCAGCCTTTGTTTTGATGGCTTCCGGCTTGGTGTGGTCTCACGGTGAGGGTCGCATTCAGTAAAAACACTCCTTGTTTTGCCCAACGCTGCAGATTTCCGCTTTCCGGAATGGGCAAACCCAAATCCTGATGAATTTCCCTGAAAATATTTTGCAAAGAAGGAGGTTTCAAAACCCCATCATTCACCGAAAAACACAAGCCATTGGCCTGTCCCGGTCCGTGATAGGGGTCCTGCCCAAGGATGACCACTTTCACTTCATCAAAAGGAGCGTGATCAAAAGCTGAAAAAATATGGCTTCCGGGTGGATAGCAAGTGTGGGATTGATATTCACTTTTTACAAAAGCAACCAAATCCTTGAAATAGGGTTTTTCAAATTCGGGGGTTAGTTTTGCTTGCCAACTTTCTTCTATTTTTACCTGCATTATCCTTACTTTTACAAAAAAATTAGGCTTAAACCCGCATTATGCATTAGAAAATCTATTCCGGCTTGAAACTACTTCAAAATATATCGTTCCACTTTGTTTTTTAATTTAACCGTCCGCCAGCGGCGGATGCTAAAATTAAGAAAACAACATATTTTATTGTATTTTCAACCCTCATAACGAAGTTCTAACGCATAATCCGAGTTAAAATTACATAGAAAATTACGAATGATTCAAATACATTCCAAAACACTTCTAGATCTGGAGTTTCCCACTGTTTTAGAACAGGCAGCTACACATTGTGTGACCCAACTCGGAAAAGAAAAACTGCTTGAAACAGTTCCGTTTCAAACGATAGAAACCGCTCACATAGCGCTTTTGGAAGTCAACGAATACACTGCCTCGCTCGATGGAGACAATCGCATTCCCAATCATGGTTTTGATGCCATTACTTCAGAAATCAATTTATTGGGTGTAGAGAACAGCACTTTGGAAGTGAATTCTTTCAGAAAAATTCTCAGTCTTTGCCAAACCACCGCAGAGCTGCTTTCCTTTTTTAAAAAATACAATCAGTTTTATATCAAGCTGTTTGAAAGGTCTGAAGAAATTCACCTGGATAAAACCATACCTGATGTCATCAAGGGAATTATTGACCGCTTTGGCGAAATAAGGGACGACGCTTCTCCTGATCTTACCATTATCAGAAGAGCTCTGAACGGAATGAAAGGAAAAATCAATGCCTCCTTTATGAGCGCTCTCAGCCAAGCAGCATCGGGCGATTATCTTGACGAAATCAAAGAATCTATTATTGACAATCGCCGTGTGCTGGCAGTCAAGGCGATGTATCGAAAAAAAGTAAAAGGAGCCGCCATGGGTACCTCAAAAACCGGTAGCATTGTTTTTATTGAACCGGCTGCAACACTCGAATTATCGCGCGAACTCACCAACCTTCTTTTTGACGAGAAAGAAGAAATCAAGAAAATCCTCAAACAACTTACAGAAACCGTCAGGCCTTTCAGGGAGGATTTAAGAGCTTATCAAAACTATTTGGTGGAAATTGATGTGATTTCGGCGAAAGCCAAATATTCCAGAAAAATAAACGGCGTTCTTCCCGCTATTTCCAAAGAACGAACCCTGTATTTAAAAGATGCCTTCCACCCCATTCTTTACTTAAGCAATTTAAAAAAGAAAGAAAAAACATTTCCGCAAACCATTGCGCTCCAACCTGAGAAACGCATCATCGTCATTTCAGGGCCCAATGCCGGTGGAAAAAGTATCACATTAAAAACCGTAGGACTTTTACAGGTAATGCTGCAAAGCGGATTTCTAATTCCGGTGGACCCGAAGAGCGAACTTTGCTTCTTTGACCGGATTCTCACAGATATTGGTGATAATCAATCCATTGAAAACCATTTGAGCACCTACAGCTACCGTCTGAAAATGATGAATCAGTTTTTGAAAAAGTGCAATGACAAAACACTTTTTTTGATAGATGAATTTGGTACCGGTAGTGATCCTGAATTGGGTGGTGCTTTAGCCGAAACCTTTCTGGAAGTGTTTTATGAACGGGAAGCCTTTGGAATCATCACGACCCATTATTCCAATTTGAAAATGTTGGCCAATGAGTTGCCTCACGCCGTGAACGCCAATATGCAATTTGACCAAAAAACATTGGAACCCATATACCAACTCCACATTGGTGAAGCCGGAAGCTCCTTTACCTTTGAAGTCGCGCAAAAAAATGGGATTCCATACAACTTAATCAATAAAGCCAAGAAGAAAATTGAACGCAGCAAAGTACGTTTTGACAAAACCATCGCCGATTTGCAAAAAGAACGCGCTAAATTGAGAAAAACTTCAGAATCCCTTAAAAGCGAAGAAGATAAAGCCAAAACAGAAAGCAAACAACTCGAGGAAATCAATACAAAAATTCAGCAAAAACTGGAAAGCTACCAGGAATTGTATGACAGCAATCAAAAATTGATCTATCTCGGAAAAAAAATTGATACACTAGCTGATAACTTTTTAAACAATAAAAAGAAAAAACAACTCATTGACGAATTTTTAAAGATTGTAGCTGTAGAAAATTCAAAGAAGAAAAAAGACCCACCCAAGGTAAAAAAAGAAGAAAAAGCCAAGGAAAAGCAAGTCGAGCAGGAAGTCATTAAAAAAGTAGCCGTCATCAGGCAGAAAAAGAAAAAAGAAAAAGCAGTTGAAAAGAAGAAAGAAGAAAACAAACCAAAAATTGAGCTAAAAGTGGGTGACCGTGTTCGTATGCACGATGGACGAGCCATTGGAATCATTGATAGCCTTGAAAAGAAAAAAGCCATCGTCAATTATGGTATGTTCACCACCAATGTATCCATCACCGAACTTGAATTTGTAGAACGAAAAAAGAATTGATTTTACTAGAGTTTAGAATACCCTTAATGCCCCTTAATGTCTTAATGTTTTTAATGTTTTATTTAATTAAGGAATTGGATTGCTTTTTGTTTGAAACATTAAGAAGTTAAGGTTAGTTAAGAGGTTATCAATATTTTTTATTTTAAGGAACGCTATTTCAAAAAAGAAGTAACTTTGTATAATGGCAACTAAAAACAAAAAAATCATCCTCTTTGACGGTGTTTGCAATCTCTGCAACGGCTCTGTCGTGTTTATTATAAAGAGGGATGAAAAGGATGTGTTTCGATTTGCTGCTATTCAGTCTGAAGAAGGTCAAGAGTTGATCCAAAAACACAAGATCGATACTTCAAAAGTAGATTCTATTTTATTGCTCGATGGCGAAAACTTTTACGCCAAATCTACTGCCGCTTTAAAAATAGCCAAACATTTGAGTGGTGGCTATCCCCTGCTCTATGGTTTTATGATTCTTCCTCGGTTTTTCAGAAACTGGGTGTATGAAATCATCGCCCGCAATCGATACAAATGGTTTGGTAAAAAAGAAAGCTGTATGATTCCCACTCCGGAGTTGAAGGCGAAGTTTCTATAAACTATTTCCAGGACATTTCATCCCAGGGATACATAATAAAACAAACATTCATAGGGTTCTGTTTTAGGGAAAGCAAACAACTTTCAGATTGTTAAATAATTGAATTTTAAAACTAAACAATTTTAACAACTAACAAAACAAAAAAGTAGAAAATTAAAAGTTAATTCATTTACTTGATATTACCTCTAATAATAAAGTCTGTACCTGCTAAATGATCTGTAATATACCAAGTACCTCCAGCATTAGTAGCTCCCCAATTCACAATCCTGAAAGTTACAGTAGAGGTTGAAGTTAAGTTTTGCAATTCAACAATACCACTTAAATCAAATGAAGCTATTTGATTGCCGGGTGCACCCACAATTGGGTAAGTGAACTCTGTTCCTATATCTGTAAAATTTACTCCATCCAAACTGTATTGAATAATGCCTGTATCTGGTCCTGTGTTTGAACGTTGCACTCTAAAAGGCTCAATTGTTGTTAAGGAAATATTTACACCAAAATTGGGTGTGATGGTAAAAGTTGCAAATTTTTCATTCGCAATCGCAATAGCTTGTGTTGGAGTAGGTCCTGGCACAAACCATCCAGCAGCACCCCAGGCATTTGCAGCCCCAGTTCCTGCTGTTGTCAACCCGCTCCCACGCGTTAACCCACTAACTGTAATACTAGCACTTGAAGTTGTTGCGTCAAATGGACTGGGACCATAATTGTTCAGTCCTCCTGTAAGACCATTCATTTCCCACGCCGCTAAAACAGCAGAAAACTCAATATTTTGTGGAAAAAGGGTTTGCCAGGCAGAGCCATCCCAGATTTGAAGTTGGCTATTAGGTGGGTTGATTACATACACCAGCATGCCTTCATCTGAAGCAGTAGCAGGAATATCATCTCTTTGGGCTAGAGTCACTCTGGGAGGTAACATCCCACCAAAATTGACGCCATCATTGGAGCTTTGAACATCAATTACAGAAGCATCACTGGGTGTCGTGGTATTGATTCCAACTTGAGTAAATACCGTAAGTGTTGTAAACAACAGAACGATTGTCAATACATTTTTCATCTTGCGCAAGTTTAGCGCATAAGTAAGTCAAAGATTAAGGGACTGCAAATATATAACTACGGGGAGAGACAATTACATTTATAAAGTTACTAAATTATAAAATAAAAATGAATTCTATTTTTTATTTTTTTTAATTTCTGTTCAGTCAACAACACTAAAGGTTTTTGACTTTTATGTTTACTGCGTTTAAGGTAGTTTTATATCTTACGCCCTAATTGCTTATTGCCGTTGTTACGCTTTCGTTATTTATTTTTTTCTATGATTGCTAGTATTTTATCAGATGATATGATTAAATCTTCATAAAATTTTTCTAAAGCAATGCATTGGTAATATCGAGAGACTAAAAGAGTTTCAAGTGTTTTATCGTTGAGAAACTTGTCTTTATCAATCAAAGTTGTGGGTCTAGGGTCTTTTTCGTAATATGAATCTATGAAATCCCATTCATTATTCTTTTCAAAAATGTTTGGATACTTCTCATTTAAATAGGGCTCGTATTTCGTCTGTATTTGCGTGTTAGAAATATGTTCTCTTTCTTTTGTCCTTTCTATTAAAGCATAGTAGTCAAGAATAACTGTTCTTAATTCATTTTTTAAAGTTGGTATTTCGTTAGATTGGTTTATGGTCTCAATGGCATTAGTATTTGGACTGAACTTAAATTCCTGATAAAGCATTATCAAGTATTTCTTTAGTTGATTATCTATTGGCTCAATTGTCATCATTTGAAACATTGCAGAATCCGCCGCTGTTTTTCTTTGCGTTATGTTTTCCTTTAAACTTTTTAATTGTATTTGGTCTTCAATCAAATTTTGTTTGAGTATTTCAAGATGACTACTTATTGATTTTTCTAACTTATTTTGCTCATTCCAATTGTTAATCTGAAGAGCAATTAAAATTCCAATTACTACCAAAATTATTTCTCCAAAAGCGTATTTCAGATATTTTCCAGTTTTACCTTCTGAAAGTAAGTTTTGTCTGATTTTTCTAAAGAATTTTATCATTGGTTAGCGGTTTGTGGTAATGATGCATAATGTTAGTAAAAGCGAATTGCAGAATTTATAGCACTTCACTTTCGGTTTTGCTTTGTGTTTGTGAATGTTCAATTCGTTCAAATTTAACACTTTCGCCCAAATGATGCTCATAAATTATTGTGCCTTCATTGTTTTTTCGTTCCGCTTGTATGCCGCACGAACCCTTTTAGTTATTATTTCTCAAATTCAATCACACTGATAAATTTATTTCCGTAGTAAAGTTCAAGTTTTGGTTTTTTTTGATTCGTTAAAACTACAAATTGCATATCGGCTCTAAAATTAGTTTTCTGAGATGGACTATAATATATTACAGAAATGACTTCTCCACTGACCATATTGTAATACCTCATTGGGACCTCAACATTTACATAATTTTCAAATTTATACGTTTCAAAGCTGTCGGGCATTGATTCATCATAGGGAGGAAGGAATTTATATTGTTTCCCTCTTTTGTTTAGAACCTCTTTTTTTAAATAGACTCGGCCCAAATCTCCGTGGGTAAAGAGAGATGGGCCTTTTTTGTAACCAAAGTATGTAACAATCCGATATCTTAACTTATTTTCTGTATCTATTAAACTAAATGCATTAATATCGACTGGTTTTTTAAAAAGTGACTTTAGGTCGCAGCGCACCAGAATTCTTTTAGCATCTTCAGATTTTTTCATCTTTACGTTACTGTGCAAATATGAATTGGAAATAGATTTAGTTTTTTTAAACTCAATTTCAAGAGTGTCATTTATTATTACGGTCTGACCCGAAATAGATTGAAAACTAAATATAAGGATTGCTATGAATATTAATTTCATGTTTATTTTAATTTTTTCAATAACGGGAAGTGTATCTTTCTGAAGGGCAAAGAAGCGATACCTTTCGTTTTTCATTCGTAAAATTAGCAAATATATCCCAAACCATTCTTTTCAATTCCCAAACCTGGCCATTGAAGATACATATTGTTATATGGCGTTTTCTTTCACCACCATTTATATGTATTAATGGTGAGTGTGTCTATCTTTTTTAGTATTAAACTTATAACTTTCAAAACGAAGAGTTTCAATACCATTATCTGACTGCTTAATTTGATATGCCTTATTAGTTGCTATTCCCTTCAGTTCAGTTTTTGATCGCTTTTTATCCGGCCACATAACTAAAATGTCTACGAGGGGATCACAATCACCAAGACCAATCTCTAATCTTAGGGGGTTACTACCAAAACTACCACCTGTACTGACGTTACGATGTATTTGACCTTTACTCGTAGTAATAATCACTCTAGCACCAATTGCATTAACATTTTTGCTTGACCCTTCTAGTTTTATAGTGATCCATTTATTGCCATTGGAATCATTATCAAACAAAACATTTGTAAATGTATCACCTTCAAATGCTCCACCCATGACTGCATAGACTTCCTGGTCTCCATCGTTATTTAAATCTGCAAATGCAATACCGTGCCCCTTCTGAATATGTCCAAATCCGCCTGAGTAGGTCACTTCTTCAAACTTAACTCCTGAAATATTTCTAAACATGCGGTTGGGCACGGTAGAACCTAAATGTGGGGTACCTGTACCGATATAGAAGTCTAAATAACCATCCATATCGATGTCACCATAGTTACTACCCATGGCATACATTGACTTCCTGACTCCAAAAGCCTGTGAGACTTCTCTGAATGTGCCATCTTTTTGGTTAAGGTAGAGTCTTGGTTGTTCCTCTTGTGGTTGAAGATTTAGGAGTTCCGCTGCATAGTCGTGGGCCGCAATATTTTGTCGTCTAATATCAAAACTCCCAACGAAAATATCTTGCCATCCATCGTTGTTGACATCGAAAAACCAAGTTGGAAATGACATCCTAGGCTGACCAACACCTGCTGCCTGACTTACTTCTTTGAATGTTCCATCCTGTTGATTTTGGAAAAGGAGATTTTCACTTCCCAGTATTGAGACATAAAGGTCAGGATATCCATCATTGTTATAATCTCCAGATGCAACTCCTTTAACAAATCCGACAAAACCGATCCCAGCCTGTGTTGTCACGTTTAAGAAAGTGCCATCACCTTGATTCTGAAAGAGCTCAGACTCAATGGGAAAACTTGAACTAGCTTCATTCCCAAAGAAAAGATCGAGGTCACCATCTAAGTCATAGTCAAAAAATGTTGCAGCCTGACAAGGGTACTTACTACTAAGCCCTGCCTGATATGTTACATCTTCAAATCTTCCGTTACCAAGGTTTCTAAGGAGCGAATTTGGATGCACACCTACTTGCCCGAGCCATGCCCCTCTAAGGATTAAAATATCTTTAAATCCATCGCCATCGTAATCTGCATGAAGGCTGTTGAGTCCTCCAACAATTCCTTTGATGCCGGCTTGTTCAGTTGCATTAATGAATCCACCTTTACCATCATTTTGATAATATTGTGCTTGGTCTTCCATCCCATAGCTCGTACAGAATATATCCAAATAGCCATCTGAATTAAAGTCATCGATACAGACTCCACCAGAAAGTCCATTCTGAGCGGTTCCTACTAACATTGCAATCTCATCAAAGCGTGGAAAATCACCTCCTTCACTTGGCAATTCAAGGAGCTCTGACGGGCTAAGACCTTGTGGATAATTGCCCAGTGTCATTTGTGCCAGATTAAGCAACCACCTATTCTGAAGGTCATTAGGATGTTTTTTATTTAATAGTCTAAAAATTGCACTTGCTTTTTCCGACCCAATCTTGTTACTATGTTGGCCACCTTCTAGTATGGGAACTATGCACGTAAATGGCGTATGATTATTAATACAATTTGTTTGCTCTCCATATCTGAGGTTTGCTATTGCCAGCAACTCATAAATAGCTTTAAATCCGGGTTGGTAATTATCATTCGTAAGATTATATTGACTTAGTATAGATTCTAAGTCAGCTACTGTTTGCTCAGAATTTCCGGCATTTAAATTTTCTACACAATAATTAAAGAATTTCTGTAAAAATTCATTTGAAGATGCATTTTCGATTTGTGCTTTTGCTATTTCTGCACGTTTATTATTCCAATGATAATAATATCTGGGATCACCTGATGCTACAAGATCATTTAACTCTTTTACCATGGTTTGTGTTCCTTTTGATTGAGTGGAAGAATTGATGGATTTTCCTGGATTCTCATTGGCAGTCTGCTCTTCACTATTCCCACAACCTATAGTAAGTCCAAAAATTAACAAACATAGTATTATTGCTGGTTTCAAATTTTTCATTTAATTTTATTTTATGTCATACGGTCTCGTATAACCGTCAGTTACGGGTTAATATGCGTTATTTTTCGGTTTGGCACAGACTTTAGTAATTCCGAGTGGATTCGGACGTAGTTGAATCCGCCGTAATTGCGGTTATACATTGTTGTGCTTTCGTTATTTTTCAATGGTTTATTCAACCACCAATTTTTCATCAATTAAAGCAATGATTTCTAAACTTTTGGTTCTATACTCTTTTAAGTGTGGGATATAATTATTGAAATACATTTCATAGATAACTTTAGCTGTGTTTCTGTAACCAAAATCGGTTATGGCGTATTCTATGAAAGCATCACTATAAGCACCAGTACCTCTAAAGTCAAGGTCGGCAAACCAAGGTTGTGTGTATTTTACAATTTCTAAAAAGGAATTTGAGTTTGTAGCTAATTCCTCTAAATCAACAGAAATGTTATTCGACAAATCTAAATACAAATTATTTAGTTTAATTGATAAAGAGTCACTTGATGTGTTGTTTTGTTGGTTGTAATTTTGTAATAGTTCACTGCCGTTTTTTCTTAATTTAATATTTGGGAATCCGAAATTTACATATCTACAATTTGTACAGTTTATAAAGTCTTCTTTTTTTCTTGTTTTGTTAATAATTGCCAAATAATCTTTTTCTATAGATTCTGAAGAATTGACAATTTTATCTATGTTTTTTATGTCTTGCTGTAAATCTGATTTTATGGTTGCATAAATATTATTCAACACTTTTTTTTGTTGCCGCTCTTGATTCCAATTGTTAATTGAAAGAGCAATTAAAATTCCAATAACAACAAGAACGATTTCTCCAATAGCATAAAGTAGGTATTTACTGAACTTGTTTTCAGTCAGCAAGTTTTGCCTAATTTTTCGAAAGAATTTTATCATATTTAACAACCGTGCAAACGGGTAATTCTAGTTCCCGCGAAAGCCGGAATCTTATTGTTTTACATCCCAAAAAAAGCGGGAATCCTTTTGGTTAGCGTTTTATCATAATGAAGAACATAACGTGTTGTGCTTTCATTTTTTAATTCAAAAATAATAATAACAGTAATGTTGTAAATATAATATTTTCTGTTACTCGAGATTAACCAACTCTTTATCTATTTTGGCCACTAGATTTTCTAAATCTTTGACTAAAGTAAGGTAACTATCATACAAAAGTGTTTCAGCGTCTCTTTTCATAGTTCGAAGCAAGGACATGTATAAAGTGTCTGTTTTAAGTGCATTATAGTTGACTGGTTTCATCATACCTCTATGAAATTTACCATCTTTATCAAATCTCCATGGTTCAACTTTATCAAATCTTTTTAATATTTCATCGAAATATATATCTCTATTAAATTGGTCTTCCCATGTTTTTATTGAAGTGTAAACTTGACCATGAAAGTTTAAAATCGCATTTCTCAGTGAATCATTAGAAATAAGATCCAAACCTTTAGATTTTAAAACACCGAATGAATTTTTGTGTATGATTGAACGAGGCCAAGCAATAGTGCCTGCAAAATAAGAATCTAATGAGTCATTATAAACAGCTGAACTTTCTAATCTATTTAGAACGAAATCAACTGACGAACTAATCCTCTTGTAACCCCAAATATTTAATTTAAAATCATAAATGTCTTCTTGGAAATCTTTTTTAAGTCCTTTAAGGATGCTGATTTCTTCAATTCTTTTTTGGTTTTTTGAATTTAGATTATTTAACCATAATGCAATTAAAATACCTACAACCACAAGTATAATTTCACCTATGGCATATTTAAAGTACTTTCTAGTTTTTCCTTCCGAAAGTAAATTTTGTCTAATTTTCCTAAAGAATTTTATCATTGGTTATTGGTTGGTTATAACGTCCCGCGGCTATAAACTGTGGCGTGGATTAAACAACTAATTTAGCAAACAAAACCCAGACCTGAGGAAAATCCGTGAAGATTTTCCGAGTGAGCCGGTAGAAGCCATAGTTTATTAGCCGATGTTAGCAAGTGTTTTTTATTCCCATTTTGTTCTAAATTCAGTACCAATTAGTTCATTTGCATTTTCTTTTTTTGACACATATATTGTAGAATAACTTTTATTTTGGGCGGTTGAGTCAATGAACAATGTCAATCTGCTTGTCTTATTTCTAAAATATAAACCTTTATAAACACCATCTTCCGTTCCCTTATTTAACTCTATTTGACAAAAAAATCCTTCTGCATATTCTAATTTTATAAATTCTATTTTTATAATTCGCTTGATTTCAGTAACTATAGGTTTTTTTAAAAAGTATTTTCTCCACTCGACAGGAATTTGCTCGTAGTCAAAATCAGGATTAAGGGAATCGCTAGTTTGCTCATTTTCGATATATAAAAAACCGTCAAATTTAAACCTTCTAGATTCCGAGTTATAATATTGGGCAAATCGAATAAAATCATTTTTTTCCAAGTATGAGGAGTCCATTTCATAATTCGGATCCATAGATTCGGAAAGTAAATATTTATTTCGCCGCCATTCTACCAAATAAAAATCTGTTTTAATTTTTAAAGAATCGGGATTGTATTTACTAATCCTTTTTTCCATAAGTGTGTCACTCTCAAACATTGGGGTTTCTATATAATGAACGGTTTTAGGATTAAGAATTATTTTTCCATTATCAGTGCTATATGTTCCATAAATTTTTTGCGTTCCACCTCCTCCTAAACAACCTGCCCAATAATTTTCATCAATGAATTGATTGTCCGTTGTTAGTTTTAGTTGATGAGCTGAATTAAAACCGCGTGAAGAAAAACTCAATGTATCAACTTTTAGACTTGAGATTTTTTCGGTAACAGAATTGTTTCTGTTATTACAACTAATCATTAAAATGCAAATAAATGTGATGTATATTTTCATTTTATATTTTGTTCTTAAATGCTTGCTAACGTCTCCGGCTATGAGTAGTTGCGTGGGTTAGCACTTAACTTTGCAAGTACACACCAGACTGAAAATCCGAGAGGATTTTCAGAATTAGGCGAGAATGAGCAATTACTTATAGCCATTGTTGTGCTTTGGTTATTTTTCTAAAGTTTTTAATTCAGAGTCTATTGAACTTATCAAATCATTAATCTTCGGATTAATTTCGTTTTGAACTACTTCTATATCCCAATAAAATTGGTTTTTAAGACTTCCAAGGAAATACATAAACACTTTATCCTTTTTAAGTTCATTATAGTTGTTCGGTATCATTTCAAGTTTCAAATCGTCAAAGTTTTCAGTAACTCGATATTTTTGATAGTTACCATTCCATAAAGCGTTAAATCGTGAATTGAAAATAGTTGAACTTGCATCTTCTATTCTTTGAACGTATGTATTAATTTGTGCGTCTAATACGTTGTTAGACCAAGAATAATAACTGATTAATTTATCTCTTAAGACATTATTAGATATTAGATTTAAGTCTTTTGATTTTAAGGCTTCAAATACTTCAGTATTTATTTTAGGTGTCCAAGTGTTTGTAATTCTTCCAAAGTGGTATTTCAAGGAATCTTGATATGGTAAATCTTGTTCCATATGATTTATTAAAATCGAAATAGATTCTTTGGTTAACTCATATTTATTAAATCTGAAATTATTAAACTCTATATCCGCAATTAGACTTTGTTTAAAGTTTTTTAGAAACTTTATTTCTTCCGTTTTTAATTTTTCTTTTTCATTCCAATTATTAATTGAAAGTGCAATTAAAATCCCAATGACTACAAGAATTATTTCGCCAATTGCATAAATCAGATACTTACTGAACTTATTTTCAGAGAGCAATTTTTGTCTAATTTTTCTAAAGAATTTTATCATTGGTTAGCGGTTTCTGATAATGAAGCACAACGTTGTTGTGTATGGTTAGTTGCGTGGTTGAGCAACTAATTTAGCAAATAAATCACAGATAGAATATTCCGCAGGAATGTTCGTAAGTCGGCAGTGAAATAAGCAATTAATTATACACGGTGTTGTGCTTTCGTTATTTTTAGTTATCATTTTTTAATTCGGCAAAAGTACTTTTAAGTTCCTTTAAGGCTTCGATAGTGTTTTCATAAGCATCTATATTTTGTCTAAGTGAAACACTTCGTCCAACAACCATGTTTTCAAAATAATCGTCTGTACCATAGTTTTTTGAAGCTTCCGCCATATTGCTAAATTTTGCGTTAGGCATAAAATATTTCTCATAATAAATACTGACTGTTGAGTGGTCTATAATTTCCACTCTGTCAATGTAATTAAAAGTATCATATGTTTCAGATATAGAATTGCGTAAGTTTAAATCGTTAAATAATTTTAGGTCACCAGAAAACTTTATGTTTTCATAAGTAATTACTGTTGGTGTAAATTTATTAGTATAAAAAAGGCTTGTTGAGTTTGTTAAGAATTTTGGATCACGATATTCTTTATTTGCTAAAAATTGGCGTAGTGATTCTATTTTTTTTAATAAATTCGTTGAATTATTGATGAGATTATTTAGCTTTTTTATATTTTGCTCTACTTCATCATTTAACTGTATTATATATAAATCACGAAGTTTATTATTTTCATTATTTTTCGATTGTTCGTTAATTGATAGAGCAATTAGGATTCCTATAATTACTAGTACTATTTCGCCAATCGCATATAGCAGGTATTTACTGAATTTGTTTTCAGTCAGCATATTTTGTCTAATTTTTCTAAAGAATTTTATCATTGGTTAGCGGTTTCTGATAATGAAGCACAACGTCTCTGTATATGGCTCGTAGCGTGTAAATTAGAAAATTATTTTCGGATTAAGCACAAGCCAGATTTTTAAATTTTACTATTTATCTTCTTATTGGAAATCGTCAAATTTAAAAATTTGGCGACTTCGCAAATATACCTTAACTTCGTTTAAGCAACTCATTAGCTATGAGCTATATACGTTGTTATGTGTGGTGACTCTATTCTTCATTTGGATTAATTCATCTATTCTACCATATCTCCCATCCCATAAAAATCTTTTGGTTATCTATGTGAAAATAAAGTTTTTGCTATGATGCCTAGTTAAATTCAGCTTTTAGGGCTATATTCTTCTGATTCAATATGACAATTTCAAAGTCGGATTTATCCAAAACTAATGTAGCCTTCTTATCATCCGTCTCTTGTATATCATAAGGAACGGCTTTGCCGACTTTCTCACCTTTTTTGTAGGCAAGTACCAAACATGGGCACTGGATATTTTCTTCAACAAATGATATTTCCACTTCTTTACGATCACCATACACCATCCATTGCGGACGATCGTACTTTTTACTTCTTGGATGGAAAACTGCTATGTCATACCTGAATGTGCCCATAGGAGGTAAATCAATAGAGGTTTCCTTTCGTTGCTGACCAAATAGCTCACCAGATTCATTGATAAAAACACTAGGTCTTTCTAGATCTGTAATCTGATAATACGAGTTTTCGTAATCCCTATTACCCTTTTCAGAATAAATTGTCTGACTTATGGTTAATGGGTCAACTCCTGTAAATTCCGTCAATCTCCCTGCCATCGCCTTTCCCCAACCCATGGAATTGTTAGGCATATCTCCTTCGTACACATGATCAAAACCACAATGAATTAATATCTTTTCGTTGGGGTATCGATTTAGATAGGATTCAATATTCCTGGCTTGATTAATTTCTCTTTCTTTCCCATTAGCATGTCCACTGCTTTCGTACCCAAATATATTGAACCCCATATCAAAGGCAGTTCTTATTAAATTGCCAAATTGAGGTTCTTGTGTAGAATATCCAGAATCAAGAATAGGATAACCATTGGCTTGCATAATTGAATCTGCTTGAGGCGTATTAAAATATCCTTCCATTCCTAAGTGCTTATAGCCTCTTCTTTTAAGCCCTTCAAGTAGTCGAGTGGTAAAAATTCGATGTTGGGGCATTTGATGAGCTTCATTTATGATGACTACTTGGTACTCTTCAGCTTCATTCAATATGTAATCTATTGCATCCATTGCTTTGTAGTTGCCAAAACTATCTCGTTGTTCCTGTGTAAGTCCAATTTCAATTGATTCTTTCGTATCCCAAATTTCATGCATCCTTTCTATGTTTCCGATTTTGGCAAATTCCCATGCTGTTCTATCGACCATTGTAGGAAAGGTATCCCAATATGAAGAAAAATTGTACGGCATCTCATTTGACTTTGTATCAAAATGAAAGTCAAACTCCACAAAATCTAACTTTTTCTGATCTTCATTTTTAGTATTACAGGCAATGCTCAGCAAAGAAATAGCAATAATAAATAAGTGTTTCATTAATTAGTTTTTTATATTTTCGGTGTTTTTGGTTGTTTCATCACACATAACGTCTCGTATAAAAACTGTGCGAGCTGGCGCGCGTGATTGTCCGCAGGACAATCCGCAGAGCAAGCGAGCACAGAGTTTCGATTCAAGAACAAATTAAGCATTGTTTTTATATGTTGTTGTGGCATGTTTTCCTTAATTATGGCAATATTTTCGGTCCTAAGATATCCATCCACAAAATAAATCCAATCAGTCCGCCAATCAGTCCGCTCAAAATAAATGTTAGTCTAAGTCGGTTTGGAATAATTTTAAAAATTACAAATATGGAAATCAAGAGGCCAAAAATTCCTAAAATAATAGGAATTGTTCCTTCCCATAAATTTAATCCATAAGATATATATTTTTCATCTCCTCCGAAAAAGCTGCCTACCGGTGAAATTATTTCACTACCAACTGATGTAACAAGATTAAAAACTTCTCGTAACCAAAATAGAGATAGAAAAACTGCTAACCAATCAATTATTTTTAGTCCGAAAGATTTAATTTGACTTTTGCGAATCAACAATATTGTTAAACCTATTAAACCTGTCAAAATCGTTTGCAAGGGACCTCCTATGGTAATCCATAATCCATTGGATTGTAATTTTTTTATACCGTCTTCATATTCAATTTTATTATCAAAATACTCATCGTTTTCTATTGCCTTTTCGTTTTGCATATAGATTTCAACTAATTCCTCATTTAGATCAGAATTATAATTCATACTGCCGTAATGAAGTTTAGTTTCATACCCAAAATATTTGGCAACCAATATGTGTCCATATTCGTGAGTAACTGTTCCAATTGCAGTAAAAACTATAAATGCAAATGTCAGAATTATGAAATATTTTATGTAAAACTTGATTTTCATTCAAATATGCCACAACGTTTGGGCTATAAACTGTGGCGTGAATTTATGAACTAATTTAGCAAACAAAACCCAAACCTGAGGAAAATCCGTGAGGATTTTCCGAGTAGGCGAGGAGAAGCCATAGTTTATAGCTGATGTTGCCCACAGTTTTCTTTATGTCAGCTTATCCATTCAAATTCTGTTTTTTCAATTTTCCACTTTCCATTTTTAAATTTGTAAAACCTTGTTTCTCCACCACCACATTTCCCACCACATATTGAACCAATTATCACAAACGCTTTATCAAAAGTTTCATTAAAAACAGGTTTGCTTATTGATAAATAGCCATTTTCGCAATTTGAATCTAACCAAGTCCAAAATGTATAATTTCCATTCTCTGCTTGATTTTCAAACTCTTTAAAATCTAATACCGTTATAATTTGTTTCCCGAAAGTCAAGTTTTCTGTAAATCGAAAATTATGAAATAATTCCATTTGGTTCTTCAAATGTTCTTCTTCATTGATACCTAGTTGGTTCTTGATGTAATTATTTAAGTCGGTTGTAAAGATTGTGTAGAGTAATCTGTTTTTTTCACTTATACAATTCGTGTCCATATAAAGGTCAGTTGAATCATTTATTATCTGTGTAAGGATTTCGTTTGTTTTCTCCCTATCCAAATTCTGTGAATCGGTTTTAGTATTTTCTTTACATCCAAGGTTTAAAAGAAAAGTTAAAGATAATATGTAAACTATATTTTTTTTCAAATTGTGGGCAACGTCTCGTATAAAAATTGTGCGAGCTGGCGAGCGTGATTGTCCGCAGGACAATCCGCTGAGCAAGCGAGCACAAAGTTTCGATTCAAAAACAAATTAAGCATTGTTTTTATATGTTGTTGTAGTGCGTTTACTTCAACAGGTTTATCAGATCTTCCTTCGTAGTATTCTCTAATAATTTTCTGTTTGCTACCAAAACAGAATTATTCTCCATTTCATCTGTAAAAACTTTACATCTTTTCGAAATCTTATTAGACAATTCTAAAATTTTAGGATCCTCAATTTCAGAATTTTGTAAAATCTCATAAATGTCAGATGCCAAGTCAAAGGATAAATCTATTGTGGTTGTAAAAGAGTCAGTAAGTCCAACAATAAAATCCTTACTTTTTGTAATTTTTTCCGTTCTTAATCCTAACTTTTCTTTAAGCATTTTAGCATTATTTAAATATAGATTTCTATAAGCCTTTCTATATTTTTCTTCCATTTGACTTTCATTATCACTTTCAAAAAATTTTTTTAATTTGTTCACAATACTGGTATCGAGTTTACTAATACAGTAAACAAAGGAGTTAAATTCCAAATCGTGTAGAAATTTATTTCTAAAAATCATTTGTAGCTCTAAATTGAAATGTTCTTCCTTATTTAAAACCTTTATATCATATAGCAAGTCTATTTTGCTTTTGAAAGAAATTCCTGCTCTATTTCCAAAGTTCTTTGTTTTTTCCTTTTCAAAAATGGCTAAATATGAAAGTAATAATCCGTTTACACCATTTTCAGTAAATAGAGAATTTCTTAAAATTTCAGACCTTAAATCCATATTAAGTTTATCCTTCATTTAAATCTCATTTTTGTATGGAGTTTTTTTTATGCACTACAACGGTTAGTATATGAAAAGTAGGCGATTAA
This sequence comes from Flavobacteriaceae bacterium, assembly GCA_040880345.1. Taxonomy (GTDB): domain Bacteria; phylum Bacteroidota; class Bacteroidia; order Flavobacteriales; family Flavobacteriaceae; genus Planktosalinus. The sequence continues at coordinate 1,529 of JBBDIQ010000040.1, read as the reverse complement.
GAAGCACGGAACTTTCAGTAAATCACGAACTTTGATACGAGCCAAAATCCTTGAATTTACTACTAATTCGCCTATTTTTTATATACATTGTTGTAACACGTTTAATTGATTAACTTTAAATCGTATTGTATCTTAAATATGCAGTTAGAGGAAGGACACATTACGTATGTATCTTCAAGATTCATACTGCATGTACTTTCATCGCAGTTTATTACACCAATAAAGTGTAGGGTTTCCTCTCGGGGTTTACCACCACAATTAGGTTTTACTTCAAGTCTTAATCTAAGCGCTTGTTTATTTAAAACCTGCCCTGTCCATTTTCTTTTGGTTGTTTCTATAAATATTCCTTCTTCACTCTTCCAAAATTCTTTACCTGTGAATTCACCAGTATTATTGTCAATTGAAATTATGATTTTTACTTCAATAGGGGCAGATGACATTTTACAAGAACCTGCCTGCTCTAGGCTATATTGTCCCTCAAATACGATTTCCTGGATATTTTCTTGTGAAAATGAAAAACTCGAAGTTAAAATCAACAATACTGTAGTTAAGCTCAAAAATTTATTCATAATTTGTTTCTTTTTAATGTGTTACAACGGTTAGTATATGAAAAGTAGGCGGTTTCGAAGCACGAAACTTTCGGTTAAGCATAAAGTTTCATACGAGCCAAAAGCCCTAAATTTACTACTGTTTCGCCTATTTTTTATATACATTGTTAGCCACTGGCTTTTTTAGTTCAGTTTTCTAAATTCAAGTAATATTCTCTCGTTTCCTTGTCGAATTTCTCAATTGCATATCGAAGTGTTATTCTTGACATTTCAGTAGCGTGTTTATCAAGAAAGCTCTTTAATTTCTCTTCATTTTTCTTTCCTGCTTCTCTAATCCAACTACCAACAGCTTTTTGTACATATTCGTCTTTGTCGTACGCAAGAATTTCCGCAATTTTAAATGTGTCTTCTATTTCGTTTTTTCTTATAAAATAATAGGTACTCACAATTGCAGTTCTTCGTTCCATTGGGTTTTTGGATTTTGCCAAATCGTACAATGGTTTTTTGTTTTTGTCGTTCAGATAGCCTCCAACAACATAAGGTGCACTTCTATCTACCAAACCCCAATTATCAATCCATTTATGGTTGTCAATATACGCTCTGTAAATTTCTTTCCGTTCTTCCTCGGTTGTTTTGTTATTTCTTGCTTTCCAATCTAAAATTGATACCGCTCCAAGTCGATGGTCATCATTTTCATCTTTTAGCAATTTTACGACTTCCACTACTGAAATTTTTTGATACTCTTTTGCTAAAGAAAAAATCTCTCTTTTAGGAATGTCTTTTTGATAATCCTGACTAATTATTTTTAATGTTTCTTTAAATTCTTTAGCTGTCATTTGTTTTTGTCCTTACTTGAATTTTTGTGTTCTGGGATTTTTTTCAGCTTGTGGCTAACGTCCCGCGGCTATAACCTGTGGCGCGGATTTAACAACTAATTTAGCAAACAAAACCCAGACCTGAGGAAAATCCGTGAGGATTTTC
>JBBDIQ010000039.1:0-20989 GCA_040880345.1 Flavobacteriaceae bacterium | reverse complement strand
CAACATTAGTATATACACTATAAAACTACAAAATATTGTTGATATATTCCATTTGTAAACTATTGTCTTCTATCGGTTTATTGTTGATATACATCCCATGAGCTGTATATCAACATGTTTTCAATCTTTAAATAGCATATACGCCCGAATGGGCATTTTAAGATTCCAAATCAAAGGTTTCTGAAGGACTCTCAACATCTTGATAATTTAACATGCCTTCTCCGTCTGCTATAATTGAAGAAACTGTGGCATCACCGGTAACATTAACCACCGTTCTAAACATATCCAGTATTCTGTCAACTGGAAATATAATCGCAATCCACGCAGGGTTTAAGCCCACAGAATCCAAAACAATAATCAACATCACCAGACCGGCGCTAGGGACAGCTGCCGAGCCAATAGAAGCTAAGGTAGCTGTTAACACCACTACCAATTGCTGCCCAATAGTCAAATCGATCATATGCATTTGTGCTAAAAACACCACTGCAATCGCCTGATACAAGCTGGTTCCGTCCATATTGACCGTGGCACCAATGGGAAGTACAAAACTGGAAATTTTCTTGTCAACACCCAGATTTTTTTCAACACATTCCATCGTTACGGGCAGGGTTGCTGCACTACTCGAAGTCGAGAACGCCAGTGTTTGTGCAGGTCCCATCGCTTTAAAAAATCCTTTGTATGGAATTTGCCTGACAAACACTTTGAGAACCAATGGATAAATAACAAAAATCATCAGCAGGAGTCCGCCAAGAACGGTCAATGAGTACCAACTTAAGCCTTTAAATATTTCAATTACCTTACCAATATCATCCCCTGCCATTTTACTCACCACACCGGCTAACAAAGCAAACACAAAAAATGGCGCTGCTTGCATGACCAAATCAACCATTTTGAGGAAAACTTCCAGGGTTCCGTCAACAAAAGATAAGACCGGTTTTGATTTATCTGAAGGAATAAACAACAAACAAACCCCAAAAAAGATGGCAAAAAAGATGATTTGAAGCATCAATCCATTGTTTGATAGTGAGTAAAAGAAATTATCGGGCACTATATCAACCAAAGGCTGTAAAGGCGTGGTTTCTTTTGTTTTGTCTGCCGTTTCCAGCTTGTCTGAAACAGATGCATCCCTGAGCTCGCTTTTGGTTAATTCAGAAATTTCCTGAGCGCGTTCAAAAAATGCAGGATCCTGTAAATAATTGATACCGTCTTTTATTTCATAGCCTTGTTCTGAAGCCCAGATTTCATAACTTATCCGGTTGTCAATGCGGCTTTGCTCATCGATTAATTTTCCGGGTTTGACAACATTTACGAGTACAAGTCCAATACCTATTGCAAGAACCGTGGTAATCAAATAAATCAACAAGGTCTTCCCTCCCATTCTTCCCAGGCTTTTGGGGTCACCAATATTGGCCACACCACTTATGATGGAAAACAACACCAAAGGAACAGCAATCAGTTTTAGTAAATTGATAAAAATCGTTCCAAAAGGATCAATCCAGTTGATGGTAAAGGCACTCCAGCCCATAGTGCTTGATAATAATGCCCAAATGATACCCAGTACCATCCCAATGATTATTTTCCAGTGTAGTGCAAGTTTTTTCATTGATACGTTTTTAAAGTTTAAGCTGAATAACAGCTTATTTTGTTTTATCTAAATTAATTTACTTGAATTCAGGTGTTTGGTCACAAAAAAAATTGAACTTCCCTGACAAGCGTTGACCGATTTTATCTTTCAGAATTAAAAATTCTATATTCGATATTCTTTTCTCTTTTCTTTACCCCCTACTCTAAACCCCATCATACGTCTTATATCCGGCAGTCATAAGTCAAAAAAACATCGGTCATCGGTCATCTACTTCAAACCCCGGTCACCCCCTCTCCCAATCACCCTCTCTACAAACCTATTTCAGGGACGTACAAATTCTCACCACTCACCTCTAACCTCTCACCACTTTATCCAACAAATAAAAATCTGCCAGCACCAAAGCCGCTATCGCTTCTACAATAGGAACAGCACGAGGTACCACACAGGGGTCATGCCGGCCCTTTCCTTGTATTTCTGAAGCTTTTCCATCTTTGTCAATTGTTGGCTGATTTTGCATAATGGTTGCCACCGGCTTGAATGCTACGCGAAAGTAGATATCCATTCCGTTACTGATGCCTCCTTGAATGCCGCCGCTTAAATTGGTTTTGGTCGTCCCGTCTTCAAGGAAAATGTCATTGTGTTCACTTCCTTTCATGCGCGCTCCACAGAAACCGCTGCCATATTCAAAACCTTTAACGGCATTGATGCTCAGCATCGCCTGTCCCAAACGGGCGTGTAATTTGTCAAAAACAGGTTCGCCAAGTCCCACCGGCACATGTTGAATCACACAGGTGATCGTTCCGCCCACAGTATCTCCTTCTTTCCTGATTTGTTTGATGAGCGTTTCCATTTTTTTAGCGGTTGCTTCATCAGGGCAGCGCACATCATTGGTATCCGTTTTTGAAAAATCGAGTTCCTGATAGGGTTTTTCGAGAAACAAATCGCCCACAGATGAGACAAAAGCATTGATTTTAATATCTTTCAGGAGTTGTTTCGCGACAGCGCCACCTACAACCCAATTGGCCGTTTCACGAGCCGAGGACCTTCCGCCACCGCGATAATCGCGCAAACCATATTTTTTATCATAGGTGAAATCGGCGTGAGATGGGCGGTAAATATCCTTATTGTGAGAGTAATCTTTTGATTTTTGATTGGTGTTTTTTATTTGGAATCCTATAGGACTTCCGGTGGTAACACCTTCAAAAATGCCGCTTAGGAATTGTACTTCGTCTTCTTCCTTTCGCTGGGTGACAATCTTGGATTGTCCGGGTTTTCTGCGTTGCATTTCGGCCTGAATGGCAGCAAAATCAATTGTTAAACCTGCGGGGCACCCTTCAATAATTCCCCCAATTGCTTCACCGTGAGATTCTCCAAATGTGCTCAATCTGAAAAGTGACCCAAATGTATTGCCTGCCATAAATAAAATGCTTTTCAACAAATGTAATTTTTAAAATACATATTTAAAAATAATGTTCTCTATAATGTTTGTCCCGGAGACTAAATTTGAAAGAAAAAGTGCCACTAACCTGCCTGGCCGGTAGGCAGGTGCACGAATATATATCTTAGGAGGTTTTAGCTTTGATTGTACATTGTCTATATTCAGTTAATCATAACTTTAAATTCCCTTAGTGTTGTTATGGTGGTAGAATAGAACCCAACCCCATTAAAAAAGTCCGCATTTGGGCGCTTGAGTTAAAGCTTCTGTGACAGCTTGCGGACAACCTTAATTGAATTGCATAGCGTTTTCAAAAATTATACAGCATTACAATCTTAAAAAGTAATACCCTAAAAACATTGGTGCATTCGTGGCTTTTTTTATCCGTAGCTACGAATTTTCTGATTGATAGACAAATATGACCACTAAATTTTGAACTAATAATAAGTTCAATTAATCATTCCATAATATTCAATTTGTGTTGTTGACACAAACATAACATGAAATTAAATATCTAATAAACTCTATTTATTGCTTGACAATCAACAATCACAGAACTTTGTCAAAACCTAATCTATCTTGAAAAGAAAAGTTGATATTGTCGTTATTTCTGATGTACACCTGGGCACGTATGGGTGTCAAGCCAAGGAATTACTTCACTATTTAAACAGTATAAGGCCAAAAAAGATTATCCTTAACGGTGATATTATTGATATTTGGCAATTCAGAAAAAGCTACTTCCCGAAAGCCCATCTTCAGGTGATTAAAAAAATTATTTCGTTTGCCACCAAAGGAACCAAAGTGTATTACATCACAGGCAATCACGACGAAAAACTCAGAAAGTTCAGCGAAACCAAAATGGGAAACATTCAGGTTTTGGACAAACTGGTGCTCAATCTCGATGGCAAAAAAGCGTGGTTTTTTCACGGTGATGTTTTTGATGCGTCCATACAGCACGCCAAATGGATTGCCAAACTGGGTGGCTGGGGCTATGATTTTTTAATCCTGATCAACCAGGTCATTAATTGGTTTTTACTGAAAATGGGTCGGGATAAATATTCACTCTCCAAGCGCATCAAATCCGGAGTAAAACAAGCCGTTAAATTTATAAGCAACTTTGAAAAAACAGCTTCAGACCTGGCGATTGAAAACGGCTTTGATTATGTGGTTTGCGGACACATTCACCAACCCCAAATCGAAACCAAAACCAATCACAAAGGTTCCTGTGTTTACTTAAACAGCGGCGACTGGGTTGAAAACCTGACGGCTCTTGAATACAACAATGAAAAATGGGAAATCTATACCTACAATCCCAAAGGTTATAAAAGTCCGCCAATTGAGACTTATATTGAAGAACCTGATGACTTACCCGATTTGCTCTCTGCGATGCTTGTTCCAAAACAGTTTTAAGACTTAAATCTGAGTTCGAATATTAACTTTATGCGTAAGTTATTGATTAACAAAAAAACATTAAGAAATTAAGGTCATTAAGAATAACTTAATTCAACCCTTAATCATCTTAATTTCTTAATTTCTTGATGGTTCAAAATAAATTGTGTTTAAACCTACTTAAATCCGCATTATTAATCTAATTCAGGTTTTTAAGACTTTAACGCATTTCTCAAAACAGTCACAGGATGCAAGGCAATTCGTTGGGTTCCATCTTTAATTTGGTGCCTGCAACTCGTTCCTGTTGCGGCAATGAGTGTTGTTGTTTCTGCTTTGCGCACAGCCGGAAACAAAGTGAGTTCGCCCATTTGCATACTGAGGTCATAGTGCTCTTTTTCATACCCAAAAGAGCCTGCCATACCACAACAGCCCGAGGGAATCACTGTTACTTTATAATTTTTTGGGAGGTTGAGAATATGAAATGTATGCTCAACTGAAGAAAGTGCTTTTTGATGGCAGTGTAAATGCAGTTTTACAGATTTTTCTTCTTCCGTAAACAATTGTGATGTGAGATTGCCTGCTTTTAGTTCTTTCGAAAGAAATTCGTCAATGGTAAAGGTGTTTTTAGCCAACGCTTTTGCTGTTCCTTTATCGGTTGCCAATCGCAGGTATTCATCTCTAAAGGTTAAAATAGCCGAAGGTTCCAATCCAACCAAAGGCACAGCATCTGAAATGAGTTCCTTAAAAATGGAAATGTTTGTATCTGCACACACTTTGGCTTCTTCCAAAAATCCTTTTGAAATAAAAGCCCTGCCACTCTCAACATGTGAAACAATTTCAACCTGATATCCCAATTTAAACAATAATTGCAAAGCGTCAATTCCAATTTCAGTATCCAGAAATTCAGTAAACTCATCTACAAAAAAGTAAATCCTATTTTTATTACTTATATATTGATTTTTAAGTAGTTGATGTTCTTTATATATATTCTTAGTTGAAAGCATAGGCAGACTTCTTTTCGATGCAATTCCCATACTTTTTTTAATTAAAAAGGAGGAAATGGGATTGCTATAAATAAAGTTTGATACAGGTCGAAACCGAGCCGCCATTTTGTTGTAACGATGATTATTTGCAAAGAGCCAGCTTCGTGTTTTTACACCATTCACTTTTTGAAACTGATACTCAAACTCGGCTTTCAATGCCGCCATATCCACATTGGAAGGGCATTCACTTTTACAACCTTTACAGCTGATGCACAAATCAAATACTTCCTTAAGCTCTGTGTGATTAAAATGATTTGCCTGTTCACTGTTGGTGAGAAATTCCCGCAGGGCATTGGCACGCCCTCGGGTGCTGTCTTTTTCGTTTTTCGTAACCCGATAACTGGGACACATCGTTCCACCGGCAGCTTCCGGTTTTCTGCAATCACCGCTTCCATTGCACTTTTCGGCCGCCCGAAGGATGCCTTGCGAATCTGAAAAATCAAGGAGTGTTTCAATTTTTGGTTCTGAACGATTTGGAATATAACGCAGGTTCTTAGTAATGTGATAAGCGTCTATGATTTTACCCGGATTCATAATTCCGTTTGGATCAAAAAGCTGTTTAACCTTTCTTAACAATTCATAATTGGCCTCACCTATCATCAACGGGATGAAGGACGATCTCACAATCCCATCGCCGTGCTCCCCGCTCATAGTCCCTTTGTGTTTCTTAACCAGATGTGCCACTTCAGAGGTTATTTTTTCAAACAACTGAACATCTTCTTGCTTCTTTAAGTTTAAAATAGGTCTTAAATGAAGTTCGCCGGCACCGGCATGTGCATAATACACCGCTTTTTGACCAAAGTTCTCCATCAATACAGTAAACTCACTGATGTAATCTGACAAATCTTCCAAAGCAACTGCCGTGTCTTCTATACAGGCAACTGCTTTTTTATCACCCACCATATTTCCCAACAAGCCCAAACCGGCTTTTCGCAGTTCGAGTGCTTTTTCAATATCGTCTCCTTGAAGTACAGGCAAGGCATAAGCAAGTTTGGATTTTTCTAATTCCTCACAAAGTGCTTTTGCTTTGACTATAGAATTTTCTATCGAGTGGGTTTTAATTTCCAGTAGTAAAATCGCTTTCGGGTCACCTTCAATAAAAAAGCGATACTCGTTGTATTTTAAATTTCCTTTGGTACAATCCAATATCACTTTGTCCATCATCTCACAAGTAAATAAATCGTGCCTCATCGCAGGAACTACCGCTTTCAAACAGCTTTCAATGGAATCAAAATGAGCGGCAATCATCACGGTTTTAGTGGGAGGCAAATCGTCGAGTCGAAGCGTTATTTTTGTGGTGAAAGCGAGTGTTCCTTCACTTCCGCAAAGGAGTTTACAAAGGTTGAATTTATTACCGTTTTGGGTGAAAACCTCACTTTTTATGAGTTCGTCGATGGCATAACCGGTATTTCTTCGGTGGATTTCCGGTTTTGGGAAAGCCTCGACGATATTTTTTTGAATCAATTCGTCTGCCAATAACGCATAAAGCCCTTTGTAGATGTTGCCTTCCAAAGTGGGTTCTTTCGCTTTAGCGAAAAAGGGTTCAGCCTCCATTTCACCAAAAGTGACCAAAGAACCATCGGTTAAAACGACGTCCATTTCAAGCACTTTATCTCTCGTAACGCCATATTTAATCGAAGTCGTTCCGCTGGAATTGTTTCCCACCATCCCGCCTATCATACAACGGTTTGAGGTGGAGGTATTGGGTCCAAAAAAAAGACGGTGCTTTGCCAGTTCCCGGTTTAAATCATCACGAATCACTCCCGGTGCAACACTAACTGTTTTTTGAACAACATCAATCTCAAAGATTTGTGTAAAATGCTTTGAAACATCTACCACGATGCCCTTCCCCACACATTGACCGGCAAGCGAAGTGCCCGCTGTACGCGGAATCAAGCCAATGCCTTCAGAGGTAGCAAATGCGATTAATTTTTGTATGTCAGCTGTGTTTTTAGGAAAAGCAACCGCCAAAGGAAGCATTCTGTAAACGGAAGCGTCAGTTGCATAGAGTGTTTGAGTGACACTATCAAAATGCAATTCACCCTCTAAGGTTTTTGCAAATTGATCGAGCAAATTTGTTTGGATAGTTTTCACCTTTTAGAGGGTTCATTTCCTTTTAAAGCTTTCGGGATTTGTCGTTTATTTATTTAAAAACAATCGTTTCATTTTTGTCAATCACAGCAATACAAAAAGGATTTGTTAGTGCCATAGTAACCAGCTCATCGGGACCGGGAGAACTGTGCTTTAAGGTTACATAGGTAGTGGTTCCATTGACTTCAACATTTTCTACTCCAATGCTGTAGCCCCCGGTATTGTGTAAGCCTGAATGAAGCGACAACACAACCTGCTTGTTAAAATCAACTGCTTTCATTTTATTCATTGCAATCTCTTCCATTTGAATGCCTTCCAAAGCTTTATTGAGTTCACTTTGGGATTTGATAACCTCATAGGATTTTGTTTCCTTTCCGCCATAATCGCTTTGTATAATAATCTCAAAGTCTGCATTTGGGATGTTTTCCTGAGTTTGTTTTGTGCCCTCACAATTTGAAAACATGAGCGCAAGAATAAGAACAGTTACATATTTCATTATCGTTTTGTTTTAAGTTTTTCAACGGATTGAAGATACAACTTTTCATAAACAGGTACAATTTTATGAATGTCAAATTTTGCAGCTGTTTTTTTCGCCTTCATTTTAAAGCTGTTGAGCGTTGCTTTGTCTTTTAAAATTTTGAGTGTGTTTGCAGTCATATCTTCAACATCGCCCACATTACTCAAATACCCACTTATCCCCTGCTCGTTTACTTCGGGCAATCCGCCTGTGTTTGTGGATATAACAGGAACACCACAGGCCATGGCTTCCAGGGCTGCAAGTCCAAAGCTTTCTTTCTCTGAGGGAAGTAAAAACACGTCGGTAAAACAAAGGATTTCAATCACTTCATCACTGTTGCCAAGAAAGATCACTTTGTCTTCAATGTTTAATTTTTGACACTGCTCCTCTGCAATTTCTTTTTCAGGTCCCTCACCCACCATAATCAATTTTGCCGGAATCGTTTTTTGAACTTCATAAAAGACCTTCACCACATCATCAATGCGCTTTACTTTTCTGAAATTACTAACATGAGTGAGAATATATTCGTGTTCTTCAGCCATCACGTGTCTTTGGCAGTCAGACTTATCTGAATTGTCGTGTTTTTCTAAGTCGATAAAATTGGGGACGACTTCAATGGGCACTTTTGTGTCAAACAAGCGCAGCGTGTCCTCCTTTAAACTTTGTGATACCGAAGTAACCACATCACTCTTGTTAATGCTGAATGTGACAGCCGGTTTGTAAAAAGGATGGTTGCCAACTAAGGTGATATCCGTTCCATGGAGCGTCGTTACCATTGGGATTTTAATTCCTTCCTCCTCAAGCATTTTTTTTGCCATATAGCCCGCATACGCATGCGGAATGGCATAATGCACATGCAATACTTCAATTTTGTGTAGTTTGACCACATCCACCAATTTACTGGAAAGCGCCAACTCATAGGGCTGGTATTTAAAAAGCGGGTATTCCGGAATGTTCACTTCGTGAAAATGAATGTGATTTGCTAAAAGCTCGAGCCTCACCGGTTGTTTATAAGTAATGAAATGGATTTCGTGACCTCGTTTGGCCAGTTCCGTTCCCAGCTCGGTAGCAACGACTCCACTCCCTCCAAAAGTGGGATAACATACAATGGCTATTTTCATTGGTATCGGGTTTCTTGTTTCAAGTTTCTTGTTTCTTGTTTCTTGTTTTGCTTCCAGCCTTCGGCGGGCACGGCGTACAGTTCGCTGCGCTCGTGTCAGGTTTTGGTTATTTCAAATCTCTTTGAACTTCCCTGGCCTCTCTTTTCTCTTTTCTAAGATTCACTAATAATCAATAGCATCATAAATAGCCTGCTGAATATCTGTACGAATGTTGCTTCTTATCAATTCTCTGTTGGTAACATCAGGATAGGTTCTGTTTGAGAGGAATACATACACAATTTCGCTCTCAGGGTCTGCCCAGGTATAGGTTCCGGTAAAACCGGAGTGACCAAAACTGGTCATCGATACACATCCACAAGTGGGCCCCACCGTTCCTAACTGAGGCTTGTCAAAACCTACGCCTCTCCTTACATCATTATCACAAAAGTAACAGGTATTAAACAAATCCAGTGATTCCGGTACAAAATAGCGTTTCCCTCCATAAAATCCGCGTTGTACATACATTTGCATGATTTTGGCAATGTCATTGGCATTGGCAAATATTCCGGCGTGACCGTTCACACCACCCATCATGGCAGCACCTTGGTCGTGAACATAACCGTGAACTTTCTGCATTCTAAAGTCAGTGTCCATCTCTGTGGGAGGAATTTTAGTCAACGGAAATCGCTTTGTTGGCAAATAGCCTGTGTAATTGGCTCCCAGTGACTCATAATATTCATCCTGCACAACTTCTTCGAGCGGTTTTCCGTAATGGTTTTCTATGAATTTCTTTAAAATATAGTAAGGCAAATCACTGTACAAATACTTAACAGGACTGGTAACATCAGTTTCGAGAATGATTTTTTGAATGGTATCTTCCATATCGTTTCGTGCATAAAGCTTCTCAGTTACAATTGCCGAAAAACCTGATTTGGGTGTCGTACTGTAATAACTTAAAGAGGGTTTTTTCGAATCCTTATCCAGAGTACTTTTGTAAAACGGTATCCACGACTTTAAACCTGCATAATGTGACAACAACTCCTTCAAAGCAATGAATGATTTGTTTGACAGTTTATATTCAGGTAACAAATCGCCTAGCGTACTTTCAAGGGTAATAGCACCCTGATCTACCAGTTTAATGAGAATGGGAACCGTAGCTAAAATTTTTGTAAGGGAAGCAACATCATATATATGGTCGTCTTCCACCGCTATTTTCTGTTCCTGAGTGTGGTAGCCATAATTTTTCTGAAAAATTATTTTACCGTGCCGTGCCACCAATACCTGAGCTCCCGGTGCCATATTTTCTGAAACTACCCTTTTGGCCAAACGATCAACTTCTTTCAATCGAGCAGAATTCATACCCACACTTTCAGGGGTACCATAACTCAAACGTCCCAGATAGTTTGTCGTTATTTTTGTATTCACCGGAAACGCTTCACCGGCTGAAACAGGCAATTTACCTTTGGCTGCACGGGCACCAAAAATAACTTGTGCTGAAATTTCCTGTGCAACAGCACTGTTTTGATAAGAAACTACAACGCCTTCAAAATTGGTTGTAGTTTTTATATCCAGCAGCGCATAAGGTCTTGTAAAAACATTCAGAATCACTTTATTGGTGCGGGCGATTTCATAAATCCAGGTGAGCTCACGCTGAGTCATTTTATAGCTTTGCCACGGATTTTCATTGGGTTTGTGAAAACCAATGATAACGGTTTCATAAGGTTTCAGATTCCCAATTAAAGTATCCAGTGTATTGGCTTTAACCCAGTCAACTTGGGCATATTTTTGTAACTGCTTTAAAAAAGGTTGGCCGTCTGCATCCCCAAAATTCACATAGGCAAACTTTTTGTTTTTTAAATCCTTGATGGGCAATACATCTTTACTGTTTTTTACAACAGTAATGGCATTCTCAATGAGCTCTTCATAAAGAGTATGGTCTTTTGGAGAGTTGAGCTCTTCAAAAAGAAACTCCCTCTTTATAGGTTTGTACTTGTGAAGCCCCACCTTGTATTTTGCCATTAATATCTTTTTGACAGAATGTGCCAAACGCTCTTCGGTAATATCCCCTTTATTAAAACTTTCTACAATGAGGCCAATGGCTTTTGGAACATCTTCTGAAATGAGCAACACATCATTTCCGGCTTGAAAAGCTGCTAAATCCACTTCACCGGGTTCTGTAAAATTGGAGACGCCTTTCATATTCAAAGCATCTGTAAAAATCAAGCCCTGAAAGCCCATTTTTTCTTTTAACAAATCAGTCACAATCGGTTTTGACAGGGAAGATGGAAAATTTTGACGCGGTTCCAGACTGGGAACATTCAAATGAGCCACCATCACACTGGCGAGCCCTCTTTTAAAAAGATGTCTGTATGGATACAATTCTATACTGTCAATGCGCTGCTGCGAAAAAGTGATTGTAGGCAATGTTTTATGTGAATCACTATCTGTATCGCCATGTCCCGGAAAATGCTTGGCATTTGCCAAAACTCCGGCACTTTGCATTCCCTGCATAAAAGCAGCCGATTTTAAAGTGACATTGTCCAGGTCTTCGCCGAAAGAACGGTTCCCAATAATGGGATTATTTGCGTTGGTATTGATATCAACTACCGGCGCAAAATTGATGTGAACCCCCAAACGCTTGTTGTGTTCACCAATGCGTTTTCCCACTTTATAAATCAATTGAGGATCTTCAATAGCTCCCAACGTCATATTCCAGGGATAAGCAAAGGTGGAGTCCAGTCGCATCGCGAGCCCCCATTCTGCATCCATTGCGATTAACATCGGGGTTTTTGAAGCTTTTTGAAAATCGTTTGTGATTTTTGCCTGCCTTCCGGGACCGCCTTTGGAAAATATAATCCCTCCAATGTGGTGATCGGTGATGAGCTTTTTGATTTTATCGATATTTGATTTGGGATCTGAAGAAAATAAATCGACCATAAACAATTGACCCACACGCTCTTCAAGACTCATGTTATCATAAATACTATCCACCCATTTTTGCTGATTTTCAAAATCATTCTGCACATGAAGCGGATGCATTTGTTGCGAAAAAACAATAAAGGAATTGATAAGTAAGACGGAAGCGATGAGGTATTTATTCATAAGATAATCGATACAAAAAGCGTGCTAAAGAATTATTGCAATCTCTACAAATGTACTAATTTTAACAGGTATTCAAGTCTTAAGGAAATCTTATTTAATGTGAGTTCGATGAAATATAAATTCTAAGTTTTTTAAAATGTGTTAATATAGTTTTTTGTGTGTTCTTTGTGCCTTGAAGTCTTGGTGGCATGAAAAAAAGCCACTAAGACACGACGACACGAAGTTAACACTAAGAAATTGAGATTTGAAATACTTATAGTTAGTATGTTAAAAATTGAACTCACCTTATTTAACGCTTGGCATTTTAAAAAAATCTGCTGTGCCAACTCTCTTCAGCAGGTACTTCCCAGTTTTCGAGATATTCCTCCTTGGTATTCACTAAATTATTAAACACGACCGTGTTTTTTGAAATGGCTTTTGATTTTGCCATCGCCTTGAATTCATTTAAGGGTTTGTGTGCAATAAATTGTCCTGTATAATAAGTCACGTTCATTTTATCGAGCAAATCGACATCAAATTGCTTTTCCAGTTGCTGAATAAAATGCACCGATGCATCAATAGAACAACCGGAAGCAGAAGCACTCTCCTGATTCAATCCAATGACTATAAAACGATTGTATTTGATTTCAAAACCGGCTTCCAGCGAACTGCCATGCGCGGTCCATTGTTTTAAAAACTCGGTGAGTTGAGCTTGTAATTGCGTTTCTTCTTCTTCACTAAATTTTCTGTTGGACTGGTAAATCCAAATTCTGGAATGGTCTGGTAAGTCTTTAAAATCTATTAACATAGAGGTTTCGGGTTTCGAGTTTCGGGTTTCGGGTTTCAGGTTTCAAGTTTAAGATTTCTGGTTTTGCTTCACTCAGTTTGCTACGCTCGTATCAAGTTTCTTGTTGTGTTCCACACGCCTTTGGCGGGCCGGGGCATAGATCACAGGTTTCGAGTTTCTGGCTACGTCCACCTAAAATTTTTAGAATTTCAAACCTGAAACCTGAAACTTGAAACCATAAACTACAAATCGGCTGCATTGGCAATCATCTCGGCGACATCCATGACTTCAATTTCGTTTTCTTTGTTTTGGCTTTTCACGCCGTCTGTGAGCATGGTATTGCAAAACGGACAACCGGCTGCAATAAATTCGGGTTTTGTTTCAAGGGCTTCTTCGGTGCGTTCAATATTGATGTCTTTGTTGCCTTTTTCAGGTTCTTTAAACATTTGGGCTCCACCGGCACCACAGCACAGTCCTCGTGTTTTGCAGCGTTTCATTTCAACCAACTCTACTTCCAGCTTTTCTAAAAGTTCGCGGGGGGCTTCATACTCGCCATTGGCTCTTCCCAAATAACAGGGGTCATGAAAGGTGATGCGTTTTCCTTTGAATTTTCCGCCTTCTACTTTCAATTTTCCCTCATTCATCAGTGATTTTAGAAATTGGGTGTGATGCATCACATCATAGTTGCCACCAAGACCGGGATATTCATTTTTAAGGGTGTTGAAACAATGCGGACAAGCCGTCACAATTTTTTTTACTTCATACCCATTGAGCACTTCAATATTTGTCATGGCCTGCATTTGGAAGAGAAACTCATTCCCCGCACGTTTTGCGGGATCGCCGGTACAACTTTCTTCAGTTCCTAAAACGGCAAAATCAACATTGGTTTTATTGAGGATTCTCACAAAAGCTTTGGTGATTTTTTTAGCCCTGTCATCAAAACTTCCGGCACAGCCCACCCAAAAAAGAACCTCGGGTTGCTTTCCTTGTGCCATATACTCGGCCATTGTGGGTACTTTTATCGGTTCGCTCATGACTTTGTCGTTATTTCATTTATTGTTTCAGGTTTCAAGTTTTGGAATTTGACTTTTCGATATTCAACATTCAAAATTCGATATTCAATATTCTTCTAGTCTTTAAACACCTGTATGGTTACTTCTTTATCAACCAAATCTGTAAATTTCCCTTTGTAACGCGTGGCTTTCACCAGGTGATTGTCAATCCAGTGGTAATTGCCGCCACGTGGTTTTCCCATCAACAGACTGTGGTATTTAAAACCGTGTTTTTCCAGCCAGGTTTCGGTATAATTGCGGTGCGCCTCGGTACGTGAAGTAAAAAAACAGATAATGTGTCCTTCATCATACCATTTGTTGAGGGTTTTTAAGGCATCTGGATAGACTTTGGCAGTGAGCATTCGCTCGGGTTCTTCATTGGGGATATCATCACAAATGGTGCCGTCAATATCAATTAAATAATTTTTGATGTCTTTGGGCAACACCGGACTTACCTTTTCTCCACTTTGAATTTTTTCGTTTAAATGCCTTTCTGGATTTGTATTCATTGGTATCGCATTATAATTTAACATGTAGCTCCTCAACAGAGCTTCTATTCATTTTGCTTAATCAAACTTAAAAACTCACCTCTCACCTCTAACCTCTCACCCCCAACCACTCACCACTAACCTCTAACCTCTAACCACTCCCTTCCCTACTCATTTTTCCAATTCAATCGATCCATTTGGTTGTATGGCCAGGGTGCCCCATTATTCTCAATATTTGTCATCGACACATTGAGTTCATTGGGTGCGGCAGATTGTTCCATAACAAGATATTGACGCATATCCATAATAATGGAAAGTGGGTCAATACTCACAGGACACGCTTCCACACAGGCATTGCAGGTCGTGCAAGCCCAAAGTTCTTCACGCGTTATATAGTCGTCTAGTAATTGCTTATTATCAGGAACAAATTCGCCGTTTTTATCGATGTTTTTTCCCACTTCCTCAAGTCGGTCACGGGTATCCATCATTATTTTTCTGGGGGAAAGTTTTTTTCCGGTTTGATTGGCGGGACACTCACTGGTACAGCGACCACATTCTGTACAGGTATAAGCATTGAGAAGTTGTACCCAGTTTAAATCCATCACATCACTAGCTCCAAATTTTTCAGGAACTGCAGCCTCTGCTCCCTCAGCCGGCGCAGCAAATGGGTCGGCGTTGGGATCCATCATCAACTTGACTTCACTAGTGACCGTTACATTGTTTGGAAATTTGCCTTTGGCACTGAGTTTTCCAAAATAGGTGTTTGGAAAGGCCAAAAGAATGTGTAAATGCTTTGAATAATAGAGGTAATTGAGGAAAAATAAAATTCCTAAAATATGCAACCACCAGGCAGTGCGTTCAATAAGAACCACTGTTCCTTCGGCCATATTGGCAAAAATAGGTGTGATGTATTGACTCACGGGAAAGCTACCGGCTATAGTATATCCTTCAGCGTTGATGCTTTGTAAATGAGCGTCTGCAGCATTCATTGTTAAAAATAAGCCCATTAAAACCACTTCAATATACAGGATGATGTTGGCGTCGTTTTTTGGCCATCCTTTCATTTCGGGGTTGAGGAAACGCTTTATTTTTTGAACATTTCGGCGTAGCCAAAAGATAACAACACTCACAATAACCAGCAGCGCCAAAATTTCAAAGGAAGCAATAAGCACATTGTAAAAACCTCCTAATACCGAGAAGGCTCTGTGGGTTCCGGTGAGACCGTCAAAAATTATTTCAAGTACTTCAATATTGATGATGATAAACCCTATATAGACAATGACGTGCAGTATGCCTGAAATGGGTCGCTTTACCATTTTAGATTGACCTAATGCAATCATCATCAGGTTCTTAAAACGCTGCTTTGGATTGTCATAAACATCCACTTCTTTTCCCAGGTCTATATTCCTTCTTAACTTTCTTACATTTTGTACAAAAAAACCAACACCTATAAACAAGGCTATCAGAAAGAGTATATTTGGAATAAAGTACATGGTATTCATTAGCAATAATTTTACTGTTCCCTGCTTTCAGGTTCTTCGAACTCACCTGCCTTTCTGCCAAAAACAGAAACGTGTATGTAGCGTTTTGGGTTGAGTTTTATGTCTTGAAGTAATTCCTCCAGCTGTTTTGTGGCATATTCAAGATTTGTGTAAAGGGATTCATCTTTCATTAGTTTTCCTAAAGTTCCTTCACCACTGTTAAGATTTTCTGAGAGTTCCTTAAAATTAGCCAATGTCGTTTCCAGTTCGTTGACTATTTGACCCACATTAATATTTGCTAGCGAATCTGAAAGTTTTGAAAGGTTTTGAGTCGTTACATCCAGATTTTCAAACGTATTATTTAATTTTTGCTCGTTTCCTTTGAGCAGGTTTTCTAGTGATGTTGAACTTACGGCAAATGAAGTAGTGATTTTATGTAAGTTATCTATCGTCTCTCTTAAACTTTTTCTGGATTTGGGATCCATCACTTCATTGACAGATAGCATCAAACTGTCAACACCCACAACAGCACTCTCAATTTTTGCTTGTAAAGGGCTAAGTCTGTCATTAACAAGTTCCATAATACCTTCTTCTATCTCTCCGCGTAGCGTGTCTCCACTTTTTGCGGGGGTTCTTGATTCATAATCAGGAACAATGGCGAGCGATTTACCGCCAATGATTCCACCACCATAAATGCGGGCAACACTTTGATTTGAAAAAACAAAATCTTTTTCAATATTGAATTTTACAATGAGTTTAGCATCTCCCGGGTTGATAATAATTTCTTGTACTTTACCCACTTTCAAACCGTTGAGTGTTACGGGTGAGGAAAGAGCCAGACCCTCCACATTGTCATAAACGACAAAAAAATTACGATCCTTTTGGAATAATGAAGCGCCTTTCAAATAGTTGTAGCCTAAAATGAATGTGGAAATAGCAAAAACTGCAAGTAATCCTGTTTTAATCTCTTTGGTTAATTTCACGGAGTTATATTTAGATAACAAATTTAGGAAAATATTTATACCCTAAGGTTAAAACTGTTCTAATTTATAATGTCTGTTAATTGAACACGCTTTCCGTTTTTATATGCTACAATAAAAGCCGATATGTATCCTTTCACTTTTGCCTCTTTATGCAATGCCTGTATTAAATTATAATCTGAGGTATTTCCGTAATAATACTTATACAAACCGCCTTCCTGCTCCCGGCTTATCATTGTCAAACCCTTAAAGTTTTTTGGCTTGGTATCCAGTTTTCTGGAACCGGCAGCAATCTGTACTTTAAACAAAACGTTTTCATATATATCCACTTCGGGGACAGTATTGGGTGTGGTCGAGTTGAGCTGACTTTCAGTAGTACTTGAAATATAGGAATATTTCACAGAATCGTAATAATCAATAATGGCTTGAGCGACGGCACTCGCCATTTCCTGTTGGCCTTTTTTTGAATTTAGGTATGCTCCTTCGTTTTTATTGGTCAAAAAACCGGTTTCTATCAAAACACTGGGCATATAGGTGTTGTGCAAAACCCAAAAAGGACCCTGTTTTACACTTCGGTTGTTTCTTTTTAATTGATGGGTAAAATTGTCCTGAACCAAACTCGCAATTGATATACTTTGCTCAAGGTATTCTTCCTGCATAATAATCAAACCAATGAGAGACTCAGGTGCATTAGGGTCAAACCCTCCGTAAGATTCTTTATAATTATCCTCTAAATAAATAACTTGGTTTTCTTTTTTGGCAATCTCTAGGTTTTGAGCATTTTTATCCAAACCCAAAATAAAAGTTTCTGTGCCGTGCGCATTAGAATGATGTGCATTGCAATGTATAGAAACAAATAAATCGGCATCGGCTTTGTTTGCGATAGCTGCTCGTTCATGAAGTTCCAAAAAAACATCTGTTTTTCGGGTGTAAATCACTTCAATTTCATTGTTTTTATCGAGTTCTTTTCCTACCAGAAGAACTATATTAAGTGCAATTTCTTTTTCATAATAGCCATTACCTCTATTTCCGGGATCTTTACCACCATGACCGGCATCTAAAACCACTTTAAACTTGGTATGCTGCGCATGAAGCTGTGGTAAAAAAAACAGGGAGAATAAAAAAAGTATTGATACGAAATGAATCAGGGGTTTCGTTTTCATAGAATAGAAACGTCTTAAGTATAATTTATATTTTAATTTTATAAGGGTATAAAAAGATACCCAAAAAATATGTTTAATTTTGACACTTCAATAATTAAGCCATAGCTTTACAAAAATAGGATTATTACCATTGCAAACAAATAAACTTCATCTGGTTTTATTGCTTTTTTTTATGGTCTTGGGTACTTATAAAACTCAAGCTCAGGAAATTGGTACCAATCCGCTCATCCCTCTCCCCGCTACCGTTGATTCGCTTAGTTTTCCTGATACTCCCATAACTGAAAACGGCAACGAAAAGGCTGTCGATACCGTAAAAATTGACAGCATCGCTCCAAAGCAAGAAGTTTTAAACGATGTTGTTGATTATTTTGGTGAAGATTATGTGTATATGCACCGGCAGGAAAACAAAATTTATATGTACAACAAAGCCTATATCGTTTATGAAGATATGCGCATTGATGCCGGAATGATTATCCTGGATTACAATAAAAAAGAAGTGTATGCAAAAGGAATTCTGGATTCTGTGGGCAATTATTCTCAACTTCCAATTTTTGTGCAAGGTACAAACAAGGTAGAACCCGATTCCATTCGGTTTAATTATGACACCCAAAAAGCACTCATATACAACTCACGCACCGAGCAAGGCGAATTCAAAGTCAAAGCCGAAATTTCAAAAAGGGAAAACGATTCGGTCGTTTATTTGAATAACGTCAAATTCACCACAGCAAAGGATATCGACAATCCCGAGTACTATTTCTATTCCCGAAAAGTAAAATTTGTACCCAAAAAGAAAATCGTAACCGGTCTCACCAATATGTACATTGCAGATGTACCAACGCCTCTGGGACTCCCCTTTGGTTATTTTCCATTAACAGAAGACCGGGCTTCAGGCTTTATTATTCCCACCATTGGTGAAAACAGCAACCGCGGATTCTTTTTCCAAAACGGGGGCTACTATTTTGCAATCAATGATTATATCGATTTGTTAACCCTGGGAGATTACTATACAAACGGAAGTTATGCCTTGCGATTGGAATCAAATTATGCACTGCGATACCGCTTTCGCGGAAACCTTAGCTTCAGATATGAAAACCTGCTCAACAGCGAAAGGGGCTTCCCCGATTTTTCTCAGTCCTCTGTTTACAACATCAGGTGGTCACACTCTCAGGACGCCAAAGCAAATCCCAGTTCCCGCTTTTCTGCATCCGTAAACCTGGGGAGTAGCCGGTTTTTTCAGGAATCCATTAACCAATTAAATACTGCCAGCTTTTTAAACAACACCCTAAGCTCCTCTGTTTCTTATTCCAAAACATTTGAAGGAGAGCCACAGGTAAATTTAAATATTGCTGCAACACATTCTCAAAACACAAATACTCAGGAAATCAATTTATCACTGCCCACTGTCTCTGCAAGTGTTTCAAGAGTGTTCCCCTTCGCTCCAAAAAGTGGAATCAAAAATGGGGCGTTGCAAAACATCAACTTTCAATATGATGTGAGTGCAGAAAACAGAATGCGTACAACAGACTCCTTGTTTTTTACACAAAAAATGTTTGATGATGCACAATTGGGAGCCCGGCACAACATTCCGCTGAGCACCAATTTTAAAATATTAAATTACCTGAGTGCCAGTGCAGGGACAAGTTATCAGGAAACCTGGGTCATGAAAACCACACGGCGTTCCTTTGACCGGGAACTCAATCAAGTGGTTATTGATACCGTAAACGGTTTTGATAGTTTCAGAACCTATAATTTTTCTGCCAGCCTGGGAACAACCTTGTATGGGATGTTCAATTTTGGCCCTGATAAAAAGATTCAAACCATAAGACACGTGATGCGTCCCAGTGTGAGTTATTCAATCAATCCGGGATTTGATCAATACTACGAGGAGCTGAAATACACCCCCACCATTGCCGGAGGGATGTCTGAAGAAGAAATTTTAGTGTATTCAAGATTTGAGAATACCATGTTTGGCGCACCCAACCAAAACTACTCGAGCAATATTGGCTTTGGACTTAGCAATACGCTGGAAGCCAAAGTGCGTGATCGCGATACCACAGCAACTGAAGCCAAACGCATAGCCCTGCTCAACAACCTCAACTTTTCATCATCCTACACCATTTCAGCTGACAGCCTCAAATGGCAACCCTTAAACATTACAGGGAGTATTCCCCTGGTTGAAAAATTAGACATTAATTTCAATGGAACTCTGGACCCCTATGCACTGGATAACAACAACAATAAAATCAACACCTTCAATATTGACAATGGCGGAAGCTTGTTTCGCCTTACACAGGCCAATATGAGTTTAAATTACTCCTTTTCCAGTCGCGATTTTGAGAAAAAAACTGACGACAATAAAGAAGATAATGAAACCTTCAGAAGTGGTGGCCGACCGGATGATTTGTTTGGAGATTCAAACGAACTTTCAGACCCTACATTCGTTGGAAACCGAGATCCGGAAGAAGACCGCGATGTAAGCATTGGGCGATACAATTATGCCATTCCCTGGGACTTTAGACTCGCCTACACGGTAACCTATTCAAACAGCCGTCGCGAAGATGAAATATCTTCTCATTCACTCATGTTTAGTGGCAATGTGGTTTTATCGCCACGATGGTCTGTTGGTGCCTCATCAGGTTATGATTTTAAAGGAAAAGGGTTTACGTTTACCCAATTTCGCTTTCAGCGGGATCTAGAAAGCTGGCAAATGAGTTTCAACTGGGTTCCCTTTAGCGCCAGAAGCTCCTGGTATTTCTTTGTGGGAATCAAATCCTCAGTGCTCAGTGATATCAAATAT
>JBBDIQ010000038.1:0-99000 GCA_040880345.1 Flavobacteriaceae bacterium | reverse complement strand
AGACCTTTAAACAACATTAAAACTCAAATAATTTAATTTCACCCAACGGGTTATTGTCTATTAAATAATAAGATTCACATCATCAAGGCAATTTATTCCCAGTCTTTACTGGTTCTGTAAACAACTCCTTTGAACAAAGCTACCATTTCATTACCCTTTTTCACTTCGATAATATGAAAACCGAGTTTGTTTTTTGTTTCTTCAATGACAGATTCGGCGGTGATGTAATCACCTTCTTCTAAAGCAACAATATGATTGATGGAGGTCTCTATGGAAACAGCATATTTCCCAAAAGTATTGGCTGAAAACCCAAAAGCGGTGTCTGCCAAAGAGTAAGTAATTCCACCATGGGCTTTGTTCATGGAATTCAGCATATCTTTTCTAATGGTCAATCCCACTTTGCAGCGCCCGATTTCACATTCGAGAATCTCGATGCCGAGCCATTGGCTGAAGGCATCAAGTGAAAGCATGTTTTCTGGAATTTTATTGCCTTCTATCATATTAAAAGATTTGACTTTCCTTTCTCATTTTCCGAAGAAGCGGACTGCATCGATATCTGTCTTCGTGATATTCATCATAGAGCGCATCTATTTTTTCTACGCACCAATCGATTCCCATCTGGTTTGCCCAGGCGAGTAGTCCTTTTGGGTAATTGACTCCTTTTGTCATCGCCAGGTCAATATCTTTCGCGGAAGCGATATTTAAAAATAAAGCATCTGCAGCTTCATTTATTAGCATGGCCAAAATGCGTTCAAATATGTGTTTACCTAGCACTTTATCTTTTAGCGGCTCGGGATTGGTAGCGCTTTCGGCATAATTGTAATATCCTTTTCCCGACTTTCTGCCTAAATAACCGGCTTCGGCAAAGCGTTGCTGAGTAAATGCAGGCCGGTATCTGGGATCGAAATAGAAGGCTGCGAAAACAGTTTCGGTAACTGTATAATTGATGTCATTACCAATGAAATCCATCAGTTCAAAGGGCCCCATTCTAAAACCACCCATTTCCTTCATCGCCCAGTCAATGGTGGCAAAATCAGCCATACCTTCTTCATAAATGCGGAGTGCTTCGCCGTAAAAGGGCCTGGCAACTCGATTCACAATAAACCCGGGAGTGTCTTTGGCAAGGACACCAATTTTTTTCCAGTCGGTAATCGTTTGTACTACTTTATTTTTCACTTCTTCGGAAGTTTGAATCGCGGGAATGATTTCCACCAAAGGCATCAATGGCGCAGGATTGAAAAAATGGATACCAATAAAACGTTCCGGTTTTTTTAGTGATGCTGCGAGAGATGCTATGGAAAGTGAGGAGGTGTTTGAAGCGATAATGGCTGTATCTGATTGATAGCTTTCTAACTCTTGAAATACTTTTTGTTTTATTTCTGCATTTTCTATGATGGCTTCGATGGTTAAATCGGCATCGGCTAGGTCCATTAAGGAGCCTACGTAACTGATGTTGTTTTCGATGCGGGATTTTTCCTCATTATCAATTTTTCCTTTTTCTACCAAGCGGCTCATTATTTTGGCCAAAGCGGTTTTACTTTTGTCGAGTGCCTCTTGGTTTACGTCATATACTTTTACATTACAACCGGCAGTTGCCGCAACTTGTGCTATGCCGCTGCCCATGGTTCCACTTCCTATTATTGCTACTTTCATTTGTTACTTTTTTTTGTGTATCGGCATTATATCTTAAGCCGTTACTTGTTTTGGTTGAGGCGTTACGCCTTTACTTTTTAGAGGAGACGTAATATATTACGTCTTTAAACTTTGTCTTTACTTCCCTGTAAAGTTGGGTTTTCTTTTTTCCATAAACGAGTTTACGCCTTCGCTATAATCTTCAGTTTGAGCGGCTTCTATCTGGTATTTTGATTCCAGTGCCAGTTGGTCTTCCAGATTGTTTTGCATGGATGCGTTCAAAGCTTTTTTTGTTAATGCGAGTCCGTGTGTGGGCATTTGTGAAAGTGTTATGGCTATTTTCTCTGCTTCTTCCATAAAGGTTTCTGCCGAAAATACTTTATAAATCATCCCCAGTTTTTCTGCTTCTTCAGCCGAGACTTTATCTCCAAGCATCATCAAGGCCGAAGCTTTTTGAAACCCAATCAGACGTGGCAAAAAGAACGTTCCCGCACTATCCGGAATCAACCCAATTTTACTAAACGCCTGAATAAAACTGGCGTGACCTGATGCTACAACCACATCACACGCCAGGGCTATATTGGCGCCGGCACCGGCTGCTACACCGTTTACGGCAGCTACAACGGGCTTCTCCATATTTCTGATTCTCGAAATAATGGGATTGTAATGTTCATCCAGAATAGCTTTAAAGCCAGGATTCAACTCGGGGCTGGTGACTTCCTTTAAATCCTGTCCGGCACAAAAGGCTTTGCCGTTTCCGGTTAGGAGTATGGCTCGAACTTCTTTATTCTCGGCGCAGTCATCCAGGGCTTTTTGCAATGCCAGTGCCATCTCGCGGTTGAAGCTGTTAAATACTTCTGGGCGGTTTAGGGTGATAACAGCGAGGTTGTTTTTTATTTGGGTGGTTATTGAGTTCATAAATTGTGTTATTTAATTAACGAGATCTCCGCCTTCGCGGAGATTGGGGTTATTTTAAGCATTTAAAGTAATCAAAAGGCTCTAAACAGTCGTTACACTTAAACTGCGCTTTACAAGCTGTAGAACCAAACTGACTTATCAATTCTGTATTTTTTGACCCGCATTGCGGACATTTTACAATTTTTTTATTTCCCAAAAGGGCTTCTTTGTCAGCCGTGGCATCCAGTGGTGCTGCAATACCGTATTTTTCAAGTGCTGCTCTGCCTTCTTCTGAAATCATATCTGTGCTCCATGCGGGTGACAAAACAAGCTTCACTTTGGCTTTTATTCCCGCTTCCGCGAAAGCGGTCACAATATCATCACCTATCACATCCATCGCCGGGCAACCGCTGTATGTGGGCGTAATCTTCACCTCAACAGAACCGTCTTCCATTACCTCAGCTTCGCGAACCACACCCAAATCCACAATCGTCAAAACAGGGATTTCCGGATCGGGAACGGTTTTTAGGATTTTTAGGAGGGATGGGTTGATATGTGAGTTTGTTTCTGTCATAAGGAATATCGAATACTGAATATGAAATATCGAATTTCGAAATATTACAATTTATTTTTATTTTGAGAGGTTCTAACACTTGTTACAAAAATTGCTACTAATTCATTGCTTTCAACAATGAGTGCATTTAATTTTTCAATATCTTTTAACAGGTTTGCTCCTTTTTGGATTTTTAAATTAACAAGTGATTCTCTTAATTCTTTTAGGCACAATTTCATTTTATGGATAAAATCTCTTGCAGACTCAGCACTTTGAGCTTCCCCATAATTCAATGCGGGAGAAGTTGCAGAACGAATTAACTGTTCAGATAAATGTTTAGAAGCAAAATTTCCTTCGATTTCTTTACATAATATAATCACATCAACAGCAAACTTTATAAGTCTTTCTTCCAAATCATATTTATAACTTTTCATATTACTATAAAGTATTAAACTTCGAAATTCTACATTCTGTTATTCGCTATTTTGCCTTCCCTACCATTTCATCCCGGGATAGGTGCGTTGCATGAATTGTAAATCTGCTAAAATATAGCCCATATGCTCGGTGTGCACGCCGTGTTTTCCGCCTTTGTGGAAATATTTGCTTTCTGGTATTTCCAGGGTGGCTTCTTTTAATAATTCTGTTACTTCTTTATAATATTTTTCTTTTAATTTGGAAACATCTACACCAACTCCTGCTTCTGTGGCTTGTTTGTCTGCTTCGGTCATTTCGAAAAGTTCGTTGGTAAAAGGCCAAAGATCATTGACGGCTTCTTGAATACGCTTGTGGCTTTCTTCGGTTCCGTCACCAAGTCGTTTTACCCAGTCGCCTGAAAAACGTTTGTGGTAACTCACTTCCTTGATTCCTTTTTTAGCTACGGCCGAAAGGGTTTCATCTTTACTATGCTGTAATTCCTGCATTAACAACAAGTGAAACACATCAAAGAAATACTGGCGGGTGATGACGTAACCAAAATCGGTATTGGGTTGTTCTACCAGCAGCACGTTTTTGTAATCCCGTTCCAAACGCAAAAAAGCGATGTCGTCTTCGGTTTTGTCTTCTCCTGAGAGCTGGGCGATGTATTGGTAATAACTGCGCACCTGCCCGAATAAGTCGAGTGACATATTTGTCAAAGCGATGTCTGTCTCCAGACTGGGACCGTGACCTGTTAATTCCCCAAGTCTTTGACCCAGAATAAGTGAGTTATCGGCTATTTGAAGTATATAATCCTTAAGGTTTTCTGTATTCATTTTTATTTTTTCTCGCAAAGGCGCTAAGGCGCAAAGCTCATTTTAAATATTATGTATTAGTCTATTGAATAACGAGATTCCTCCCCAAGTAGACTTGGGGACGGGAATATTACATATGCTTCAACTCATCCGGCAACTCGTAAAAAGTGGGATGACGGTAGACTTTGTCTGCAGCGGGTTCAAAGAGTTCGCCGTTTTCTTCGGGGTTGGAGGCGGTGATGTTTTTGGATTCTACCACCCAAATACTCACGCCTTCATTACGGCGGGTATAAACGTCGCGGGCGTTTTCCAGTGCCATTTCAGCATCGGCGGCATGCAGACTACCGAAGTGGCGGTGCTCCAATCCGTTTTTGCTTCTTACGAAGATTTCCCAGAGGGGCCAGTTTTTCCTCCCCCCAGCCCCCTCCGAAGGAGGGGGAGTTTGGTTTTTATCTTTTGACATATGCTCAAATATTTTCTAATTAATTTCGCTCGTTTAAGTATCGACGTAATAATTTCGACGCTAATAATTAGCTTGCCTTAGTACCGGCGTAATATATTACGCCGCTAGCTGTTAGCTAGCCTTTTCAATAATTTTTGCTTCCTGTTTTTCGGCGTAAGCCATTGCGGCGTCGCGCACCCATTCGCCATTGTTCCAGGCGTTGACTCGGGCTGCAATACGTTCTTTGTTACAGGGGCCGAACCCTTTTACCACTTGCCAGAATTCGTCCCAATCGATGGGTCCAAAGTCATAATGACCTGTCTCTTCATTCCATTTTAAATCGGGATCCGGGATGGTGATTCCCAGAATATCTGCTTGCGGTACTGTTTGGTCAATGAATTGCTGACGGAGCTCGTCATTGGTTTTTCGCTTTAGCTTCCATTTCATGGATTGTGCCGTGTGTACAGACTCGTCATCTGTGGGGCCCAGCATCATCAAAGACGGCCACCACCAACGGTTTAAGGCGTCTTGTGCCATGGCTTTTTGCTCTGGGGTTCCGTTGCAAAGCGTGAGCATAATTTCATAGCCCTGACGCTGGTGAAAACTTTCTTCCTTACATACACGCACCATCGCACGGGCATAAGGTCCAAAAGAAGTGTTGCACAACGGCACCTGATTGATAATCGCGGCTCCGTCAACCAACCAGCCGATGGCTCCCATATCTGCCCAGGTGAGTGTTGGGTAGTTAAAAATACTGGAGTATTTTGCTTTACCGGTGTGAAGTTGTTCATAGAGTTCTTCTCTGGAAATGCCCAGTGTTTCACAAGCACTGTAGAGATAGAGTCCGTGACCGGCCTCGTCTTGTACTTTGGCGAGCAATGCCACTTTTCTGCGTAAGGAAGGTGCACGGGTGATCCAGTTGCCTTCAGGCAGCATGCCTACAACTTCAGAATGGGCGTGCTGTGAGATTTGCCTGATGTGTGTTTGACGGTACTTCTCAGGCATCCAGTCTTTGGGTTCGATTTTTTCGTCGCGTGCTATTTTTGCTTCGAAAATTTCTTCTAAATTTTTTACTTCTTTTTCACTCATAATCTTTTCATTTAAATTTTTTCACTAACCGGATCTGATATTATACATCAAAGTCTACCACCAGTTTTTTGGAAGTGGGAACGGCTTGACAGCTAAGTATGAAATTTTGTGCTACTTCTTTATCTTCAAGAGCATAGTTCACTTTCATGGCAACTGTGCCTTCTTTAAGATGGCATTTGCAAGTACTGCAAACACCACCTTTACAGGCAAAGGGTAAATCTGCACCGGCTGCAAGTGCACCATCCAGGATATTGTCATACTCTTCACTCATGATAAAGTGAAATTCTTTGCCTCCATCTAAAATAGTTATGTCTGTTCCTGAAACTTTACTTTCAAGAGCAGCAGCTGCTTTTTTCTTATCTTCTTCAGAAAGCCCGCTTACAAAGAGTTCATAATGGATTTTATCTTTATCTAAACCTGCTTTATTGAGTTCATCACGAATCAAGAAAATCATTTCTTCGGGACCGCAGATAAAACATTCATCCACATTTTCAATATCAATTAACGAATTGGTGAGTTGATGTATTTTTTCAGCGGTAAACCTTCCGTTGAACAACTCGAT
Organism: Flavobacteriaceae bacterium; assembly: GCA_040880345.1. Lineage (GTDB taxonomy): Bacteria > Bacteroidota > Bacteroidia > Flavobacteriales > Flavobacteriaceae > Planktosalinus. The sequence continues at coordinate 92,596 of JBBDIQ010000038.1, read as the reverse complement.
ATCCCTATTTTCCTTGGTTAAAAAATAAAATATTTCAAATCTTCCGAAAAACGTGTTTCGAAGGGCTTCTATTTCTTCTTTAAATATAATGGATTTTGCTGTCCTGTTCAAGTAAAATAACTTGAATTTAGCTTTTGGCTCTAAAGTTAAATGGGTTTTAATAATGGAAAGTATGGGAGTTATTCCACTACCGGCGGCAAAAGCAACATAGGTTTTGTCTTCCTTTGGACTGACCTCAACGCCAAAATTACCCGTGGGTGCCATGACCTCAAGCATATCGCCTGCTTTTAATTTTTTTGCTACATAATTTGAAAATTTACCTTCAAAAATCTGTTTTACGGCTACTTTCCACTCTTTGTCAACCGGGCTTGAGCAAAGGGAGTAAGACCGGCGCACATCCTCGCCATTAATAATTGCTTTCAAAGTGAGATGTTGCCCCTGACGGAAATCAAATTCCTCATGCAACTCTTCAGGCACATCAAAAATGATGACCGAGCAGTCTTTGGTTTCTTTGTAAACGTCTTTAACGCGTATGTTGTGAAATTTTGCCATAAAATTATTGCCGACAAATATCGGCATTTTACAAAACTAACATTTGTTAGTTTTATTTACAAATCTCTATCAATTATTATTCAAGTTTTTAGCGAGTAATTAACTTTTACGCTATATTATATCTAAATATTAACAAATATACTGTAATTAATAGAGTATATTTCGACCTAAAAAATTATTGTCATTTTTATTTAATCATGAAAAATATACTTCTACTTACGCTTTTAATCTTTTCATTTTCATTCCTTCAAGCACAACAAGAAAAATTTCATCGTGCTAAAATAGAGTATCAAAACCCTGAAAATTTAAAAACACTTGACCAATTGGGTGTTGCGATTGACCACGGTTTTCACAAAAAGGGACATTTTATTATTTCAGACTTTTCAGACGCTGAAATTTCAGCAGCACGAAGCGCAGGTCTTCAGGTTACCATTTTAACTGAAGATATTCAAAAAGTGTATGTTGAACAAAACATCAAAACATCAACTCATTACAAAGCTCCTTTAAATACAAATTGTGAAAGTGATGACTATATAACCCCTTCAAATTACAGTGCCGGATCGATGGGTGGTTTTTTTACTTATGATGAAGTGCTGCAACACTTAGACGCTATGCGAGCTCAATTTCCAAACCTTATTTCGGAAAGAGAAAACCTGAGTACTTTTTTAACTTTTGAAAATAGAAGTTTGCAGTGGCTTAAAATCACAAAAGACCCTGAAAACACAAATAACCGGCCTCAGGTACTATACACAGCCATCCACCATGCACGTGAACCCGCTTCTTTATCACAACTCATTTTTTATATGTGGTATCTTTTAGAAAACTATGAGACTGATGACGAAATCAAAAATATTGTTGATAATACAGAGCTTTATTTTATTCCTGTTGTAAATCCTGATGGCTACATTAGAAATCAAAACACAAATCCCAACGGTGGAGGGTTGTGGCGAAAAAACAGAAGAAATCACGGCAATGGAACCTTTGGGGTTGACAATAACCGAAATTATGATTACTGGATTGACGGTGACCCCACCCAAAGTGTGTGGAACACCACGGGCACCTCAGGTTCAACAAATGGGCAAACCTATGCCGGCAGTGGTCCTTTCTCTGAACCTGAAAACCAAGCGGTACGATTTTTTGTAGAGAATCACAACTTTGTGGTTGCACTTAATGCACATACCCATGGTGAGTTACTACTTTATCCTTATGGATATGAAAACAATGTTCCCACACCCGATAACAATCTCTATGAAAACATTTCTGAATTGATGGTTGCAAAAAGTGGTTACTCAAACATAATTTCTGCAGAATTATATCCGGCTTCTGGTGACAGTGATGACTTTATGTATGGACAAACTTTTAATCACGATAAAATATTTGCTTTTACTCCAGAAATAGGTCCTTCGTTTTGGCCGCCGTCAAACAGCATCATTGGCATTAACAAAGAGATGTTGTTTACAAACATTACAGCGGCAAGACTCACATCAAATTTCGCCGAATTGAAGGATACAAGTCCTGAATTTGTGGGTGCTGAGGTCAGTTTTGATGCGTCATTTTCTTTAAAAAGGCTGGGGCTTTCCGGTGATGGAAGCTTTACAGTGAGCATCAATCCAATATCAAATAATATTGCAACAGTGGGCGCTCCTGTTTCCTTTTCAGGTTTAGAACTTTTGGAAAGCCAAACAGGCAGTATTCCTTTGTCGCTTTTTCCGGGTACAAGTTCAGGTGATTTGATTGCTTATGAGCTTGTGATAAACAACGGCAGTTTTGATGAGAAACAGCTTGTTATTAAGATTTTTGGAGGTTTGACTCCTGTTTTTGAAGACTTAGGAAATAGTGTGACTGATAACTTTTCAAACAATGGATGGGATACAACTGTTCAAACCTTTGTATCGCCCTCGAGTTCGATTACAGAATCTCCCAATGGCAACTATGGTGACAATCAAAATAAGACGATCACTTTGAGCGAACCTGTTGATTTAACGGAAGCATTGGGGGCCAATGTTACTTTTTTTGCAAAATGGGATATTGAAAAGAGTTGGGATTACACACAATTTGAAATATCTACTGATGGAGGAAGCACTTGGATTCCGCAGTGTGGAAAATTTACTTCTTCAGGGAGCTCAAACAATTCACAGCCTACCGGTGAGCCGCTTTATGACGGCACACAGATTGAATGGGTTGAAGAGGAAATCAATTTAAGCGAATACCTTGGCGAAACTATTATAGCTCGATTTCAGTTTGCATCAGATGGCGCGGTAAGTCGTGACGGGTTTTACTTTGATGATTTGACCTTTAATGTTTTAGATGAAACGATTCTTTCGACACCTGCACAAGAAATTTCTAAATTTTCTGTGTATCCAAATCCGGCGAAAACGATTGTAAATATCAACTCAGGCTTAGACAACTACGCTCTAAAATTGCTGACTGTTCAAGGTCAGGTTTTAATGACAAATACATCACTTAGTGGCCACCAAACTTTAGATTTAAGTTCTTATTCCAAAGGAATGTATTTTTTGGTATTGAAATCCAGCGAAATTTCTGAAACTTTTAAATTGATTAAAAATTAAATAACTAATTAGTAGAGGCACAAAATTTATTAAAGGCTTTCATTTATTATGCCTTCTAATAAGGTTATTGGCATTTGTTCTTTTAGAATTTTGGCATCCACTCCGTCTTTTTTGGTGTACCAAATGTAAAGTGTTCTTAGGGTCGAAAGCAATGAAAAAAGCATGATTTCAGGGTTTCTGTTTGCGATTTCGCCTTGAGCGATCCCTTCTTTTAAAATTGCCCGAAAGTTTTCTTCATAATCTTCCCGCATTTGAAGAAAATAAGGAAGTTTTTCCTCGAGATGCATCCAGTCGTTATTGAGACAGGCCATGGCATCCGGACTTTTAATGGTGAGATCAATATGGAGTTCGATAATTTTTTTTAACTTTTCCTGTGTGGTGAGTGGTTGGTTTTTGATTTGCTGCATGCCCATTGTGAAATTTTCGGCGACACCTATGACCACTGTCGAAAGGATTTCCTGTTTGGAATTTATGTGATTGTACAAACTGGCTGCTTTGATGTTGAGAGCCTCTGCAATGTCACGCATTGTGACAGCACTATAGCCACGTTTTTTAAAAAGTTTTGCGGCTTTGGATAGAATTTCTTTTTTTCTGGTGGTTTTCATCTAATTCAAAATTTAGAGCGGTATGTCAAGAAATCCTTCCTGTGAACGAATTACCTCACTGTTATATCTTAAGGTCCACCCCAAGGAATTGGTTAAAATATAAATTTTTTGAAGTTCGGAAATCAATCTGTTTTGAGCATTTGATTTTAAATCTGATGCTTCAATTTTTTGTTTTAGCAGCTTATCCACTTTATTCTTCACAATATTATAATCCCTAGCATCAAATTGATTGAGAAAATCCTGAGTGACGTCATAGTACTCAATGGATGGATAAATATTGAGTTCCTCTTGTGGTATGTATATGATACTTACCGTTTTGTTTTCTTCGTCAATATATGTTTCAATTTGACTCAGGTCATAAGCAACAGTTACCTTAGCATTTACAATTACAATGGCTTTTTTATTGAACGAAATAGTATTAAAAAATCTCCTTTTTGAATCTTCATAAGTAAAAACCTGCGAGAAATGACCTTCTATCACAATGAGTTTTCCCACATTTTGAAGCTGCAGCTGAATAAGCTCACTGCGTTCAGAGAGTTGCTCCCTGTCTTGTCTTTTGTTTTCGCAATAGTGGAACGCAAAGACAAAAATGAGGGTAAGGATGACACCAACGATTATTTTTCGCATTGAAAATCTTTTTGTAAAAATAATCAATTTCTATACCCTGTTTCCTAAAATTGAAAGTATTTGGGAAAACCTTTAGATGATATTGTGTCTTTTAGCTGTGCACTTGTGGTTTTTTGTTCACCTTTTCTATGCCTTTTTTAAAGTCTTATTCAAAAACCGCAACAAGAATCGATTTTGAACTGGGAAGTGATGGAATTGTCATTGACCTGTTTTGGTAATTTAGTTCAATAGGTTTATTTTTTTCCAGCCAAACATCTATACCGCTCATAAAAGGCATCATGCCAAACACCGGGATGGGGTTTTTCGAAGAAACCCGGTCTGATTTGTCATCATACACAAAATGGGCAATGGCGGTTTTTTGTGTAGAAGCTAGTTCAGGCGTGGTTAAATCGAGACCGTTTACCGAAAGAAAATCCCTGCCGGTGATGGTGGCTTTATTTGCACTAAAAATAACAAGTACAGATTCTTCCTCATTTGTTGGCAAACCTGAAAACAACATCGCCGCCATTCCTGATGTAGGCAATGTCCTCAGGTAAACCAAAGGATTTGAAGTAGTAAAAGGCTCTCTGAAATAATGAATAGCCTTACCGTTTTCGGGAGTAATGACAAACTCCAGATAACTTTTTGATTCCACCTCAACGGGGAGCCAGTTGCCGTTTTTTGATAGCGTCCTGGTAGCCAAAGGTGCTGTTTGAAGCCTTTGTCCGTTTTTCGGGTTGAACGGAAAAATAGTAACTGTTGCATTTTGAGGAACCCTGTTTTCACCCATCACCAAGACTTTCCCGCTGATAGTTACTGTTTGTGATTTCTTTTGCTTTTGAATTGATTTTGGGTTTTCACCGTGAAAAAAACGATACATTTCGGCGAAAGCCAGAGAATCTGTGGCTATTTCATAATGGTCCAAACCCTGAAGTTTCACATTTGTAATACCTTCAATCTCTGAACCTTTCACAATCAAATCTGCCTGTGAAAATAAATTTAAAGTGGGTGCCGCCGGAATTTTCTGCAAATTTCCACTTCCCACGTGCACATATTTATTGACTTTACTTGCGATAGTATCGTTCAAAATAAAACTGGAAACCAATCCCCCACCGGCCGAATGTCCCACAAGATTTACTTTTGTTTTACCGGTTTCAGTAAGGAGATGATTGATGAGGCTATCCAGTTTTCCCTCAGAAACATTTCTTTGTGGTGAAAGTGTATTCCAGTCCAAAACATCCAGATAATTTTCAGGATATCCTTGATCTATGAATTGTTGAACGGGCTTGACCCAAGTATCACCACTACCCAGCATGCCGTGAACAAAAATGATGGGGTAGCGTTCTTCGGTTTGAGAAAAAATTGAGAAGCTTACAAAAAGTACAAGAAAGGTTAGTGTTAATTTCATCACCTAAAGATAGACAAAGTAATCTAAAACTGAATGTGCTGAAACTTTTTTTGTAAAGCGCTTATTTGTTCTTTAAGTAGTTTTAAAAAATGCCGATGAGCCTCACTTAATTCGTTGAAAGGCTTATGCTGCAAACCCTTTTGAATACTTTCAACCTCTTTCATTGTTGCAAAAGTCTCTGATGTAAAATAGGTTTCTGAAAATCGCTCCCAAATAAAGTCAATTGCCAGTTGATTGGGATGCGCCATATCTTCAGCATAAAAACGGTAGTCACGCAACTCGTCCATTAGGATTTCATAGGAAGGGAAGTAGTCCCCTACTTCGACTTCGCTCAGTAACCGGGGAGTATTTCCTTTTTTATTTAAAAGAGAATGTAATGCTGCAATTAAATGTGCTTTATTTCTTTGGTTTTCGACAAAGCCGTCTTTGAGGTGCCTTACCGGCGAAATGGTGAAAATGAACTCTATTTTTGGGTTTGTTTCCTTTACTTTTTGAACAATTCTTTGCAGGCTTTCTTCAATTTCGGTTACCGAAAGCAATTGTTTTTCAAATTCGTTTTGAGGCACTTTATGGCAGTTGGCCACAAGGTTACCTGTTTTTTTATAGGTATAGGCCCAGGCGGTTCCTAAAGTGATAATACAGTGCGTGGCCTCTTTTAAATAATCTCGGGTGAGATAAAGAGCTTCATTCAGAAGGTTTAAAAAAACTTCTTTTTGAGGATGGCTCAGCTCTGAATGCACATCAAAACAGTGCCATCGCTCGTTGTGGAAGAAAATATCATTTGCCGTAAATTCCTTTTCGCTTAAAGCGTAATGTATCACTTTTTCAATAGCCAAAGGGTGAAATAAAATCCCGAATGGATTGGTGGTGCTTTGAAATTTATAATACTCAAATTTAGCCCCCATATTTTCAGCAAAACAAGAACCGAAAGCCATTATTTTTGAATGGTAATCGATGGGGTGATTGCTTTTTGGGATAGGTATTTTTGTCGCTAATTTCATGATATAACCCTCTCAGGGTTTGAAACCCTGAGAGGGTTGATTTTAGTTTATATACGCTTTCGCTTTTTCAAGTGCTTCTGCAATTCCCGCAGGGTTTTTCCCTCCGGCAGTTGCAAAAAAGGGCTGTCCGCCGCCGCCACCTTGAATGTATTTCCCGAGTTCGCGAACGATTTGCCCGGCGTTTAGTCCTTTTTCTGTAACGAGTTCTTTGGAAATGTAGCAAGTGAGTATGGGTTTGTTATCCTGAACGGTTGCCAAAAGCAAAAATAAATTTGAACCCAAATTACCCAATTCATAGGCCAAATCTTTGGCACCGTGAGCATCAAGATCCACTTGTTTTGCCAAAAACTGAACTCCATTAATTTCCTGAAAATCGTTTTGCAATTCACTTTTTAATCCTTTGGCTTTTTCTTTAAGGAGTTGCTCCAGTTGTTTTTTCAATTCGGTATTTTCATCTTGCAAGCTTTTCACAGCCTTCAAAGTATCCTGCGGATTCTTAAGTGTTTCTTTGATTGATGAAAGATTTGACTCCTGTTCTTCAAAATATTTTTTCACTGCATCACCAGTAATAGCTTCAATTCTTCGAATTCCGGAAGCTACAGAAGCTTCTGAAGTGATTTTAAAATGCCAGATATTTGCTGTGTTTTTTACGTGAATTCCTCCACACAATTCCATACTGTCACCAAATTTGATGGCGCGTACCGTATCGCCATATTTTTCCCCAAAAAGTGCAATCGCGCCTTGTTCAATAGCTTGATTGTAAGTGATATTTTGTTTTTCGTCAAGTGGTAGCTGCTCTTCAATACGGGCATTGACAAAATTTTCAACTTGTTGCAGTTCTTCTGAAGTGAGTTTAGAAAAGTGTGAAAAGTCAAACCGCAGATAATCGGGGCTTACTAGAGATCCTTTCTGTTCAACGTGAGTTCCTAGAATTTCACGCAATGCTTGATGCAGTAAGTGTGTTGCTGTGTGATTTTTTGAAGTATCTTTTCTTAGAACCTCATTAACTTTAGCTCTGAATGTTAAAGTCAAATCATCAGGAAGAGTGTGAGTTAAATGAAGAATTAAATTATTTTCTTTTTTGGTGTCTAAAATTAAAATTGACTGATCATCCCATTCTAACAATCCCTTATCCCCCACTTGCCCACCACCTTCGGGATAAAAAGGTGTGCTGTCAAGAACGATTTGATACAGTTTCCCGTCTTTTTTGGAATCTACTTTTCTGTAGCGGGTGATTTTTACTTCGTTTTCGGTTTGGTCATAACCCACAAATGGTTCTTTACTAGATTCTGATAGGATTGTCCAATCATCAGTTGCTACTTCTGAGGCTGCTCTGGAGCGGTCTTTTTGTTTTTGCATCCATTCATTAAAGCTTTCAACATCAACACTCCAACCGTGTTCTCCTGCTATCAATTGAGTTAAATCTATTGGAAACCCAAAGGTGTCAAACAACTCAAACGCCATTCCACCAGATACTATTCTGATTGGCTCATTTAGCATTTCAGCGTTTTTAAAAAATACTTCCTGCGATTTAATTATACTTTCAAGCCTTTCAATACCAAATCCTAAAGTGCGTAAAAACGAATTTTCTTCCTCCTGAATCACTTGCGAAATCAATTGTTTTTGGGATTTAAGCTCTGGGAATGCAGCACCCATTTGGTCACTTAATGTGTCAACGAGTTGATAAATAAAAGGCTCTTTGCTATTGAGAAACGTAAATCCATAACGAATAGCTCGTCTTAAAATCCTGCGAATCACATATCCTGCTCCATTGTTACTTGGCAGTTGCCCATCAGCAATGGAAAATGAAACTGCTCTCACATGGTCTGCAATCACCCGAATGGCGATGTCTGTTTCTTCATTTTTAGCGTAAGTTGCACCTGTGATGTTTTCAATTTTTTTGATAAGTGGCATAAAAACATCGGTGTCATAATTGCTTTGAGTGCCTTGCAACACCATGCAAAGTCTTTCAAAACCCATTCCGGTATCAACGTGCTGAGCAGGTAGTTTTTCCAGTGAACCGTCTGCCTTTCTGTTGAATTGCATAAACACGAGGTTCCAGATTTCAACTACTTGTGGGTGGTCATTGTTGACTAAATCTTTACCGGGAGTTTTTGCTTTTTCTTCTTCCGAACGAATATCGACGTGAATTTCAGAACAAGGTCCGCATGGTCCCTGATCGCCCATTTCCCAGAAGTTGTCTTTTTTGTTTCCGTTTAGGATGCGTTCTTCGGGTACAAATTGTTTCCAGTAATTGTATGCTTCAGTATCTCTTTCCAGCCCTTCTTTTTCATCGCCTTCAAAAATGGTGACATAGAGAATGCTTTTATCGATTTTATAGACTTCAGTTAACAATTCCCACGCCCATTCAATTGCCTCCTTTTTAAAATAATCCCCAAAACTCCAGTTACCCAGCATTTCAAACATCGTGTGGTGGTAAGTATCTTTACCCACTTCCTCCAAATCATTGTGCTTTCCCGAAACACGCAGGCATTTCTGCGTATCTGCGACTCGCGAGCTTTTAGAAACAGAATTTCCTAAAAAATATTCTTTAAACTGGTTCATTCCGGCATTGGTAAACATCAAAGTGGGATCATCCTTAATAACCATGGGAGCTGAGGGCACAATGGTGTGTTCTTTGGATTTGAAAAATTTTAAGAATTGGTTTCTGATGTCTTGTGAGTTCATAAATGCTAAAGGAATATTAATTTAGAAGCTGGTCTAAAACTATTTTTTATATTTGTGAGTTAAGTGTAATATTAAATCAATTGTTTATTAACAATTCAATGCAAAAATAGCACATTTTAACTTATGTCAAAGGTTAAATATTATTACGACAGCGAGACGCTTTCTTATCGAAAAATTGAACCCAAAAAGGGTCGTCGTGTGGGTCTTATTCTTTTGTACGCTTTAGGAATGGTTCTAAGTGGTTTTTTATTGCTTTTAATCTATTTAAGTGTTCCTGCATTAGAAACTCCGCGGGAAAAAGTATTGAAAAGAGAGCTCTCAAATATGCAGCTTCAATTTGAACTTTTAAATCGAAAAATGGCTGATGTTGAGGAAGTGCTTGCTGATATTGCAGAAAGAGACGATAATATATACCGTTTATATTTTGAAGCAGACCCCATCCCAGAAGAGCAACGCAAAGCCGGTTTTGGAGGGGTAAACAGGTATCGTGATTTTGAAGGATTTGATAACTCCAGATTGATTATATCCACGAACCGAAGAATGGACATTTTAACAAAACAAATTGTTGTCCAATCAAAATCACTGGATGAAATTACCGTTCTGGCAAGTGAAAAAGAAAAGTTACTTGCTGCTATTCCTGCGATACAACCAGTCGCTAATCAGGACCTTTCAAGAATGGCCTCAGGATATGGGTGGCGCACAGACCCTTTCACAAAAGTGAGAAAGTTTCACCACGGGATGGATTTTACAGCACCCACAGGTACACCAATCTATGCAACAGGTGATGGAAAGGTAATCAGGGCAGACAACAAGGCAACCGGTTATGGTAATCATATCGTTATCGATCATGGTTTTGGTTATGAAACCCTTTATGCCCATTTGCATAAGTACAACATTAGGCCCGGTCAACAGGTAAAAAGAGGAGATATTATTGGATTTATTGGTAGCACCGGAAGATCACAGGCTCCCCATCTGCATTATGAGGTTATTAAGGATGGTGAGCGCATTAACCCAATTAATTTCTATTATGGAAACTTAACAGCAGAAGAGTTTGAAATCCTGTTGAGAAAATCACAACAAGAGAACCAGTCGCTGGATTAATAAATTCCTAATTCAAACTTTAAATTTACCCGCTTTTAGCGGAATAATTATGAAAGCAAACCTTCCCGAAAAAAGATACTACAACATTGGCGAAGTTGCCAAAGCCTTTGATGTAAATACATCTCTCATACGTTTTTGGGAAAAAGAATTTGATGTCCTGCAACCCAAGAAAAACGCAAAAGGCAATCGCAAATTTACACCCGAAGACATCAAAAACCTGGAGTTGATTTTTCATCTAGTTAAAGAAAGGGGATTCACTCTTGAAGGTGCAAAAACACATTTGAAAGAAAATAAAAAAACCTTGGACCGATTTGAAATTATTCAAAAACTGGAGCGTGTTAAATCAGAATTAAATAAGCTTAAAGAAGGGTTATAATTCCAATTAACCCCAAATTTTAAACATAAAGTGTTTTAAACTTTTTCCAATTGGCTGAAAAGATAAAACCACTTCAATTAGTAAAACAATTTTTCAACTATGAAATGCCCATTAACAATTTGCAAACCAACCTATATGATTAACTGGGCATTCCATCTGACCTATTAAAAACAATAAATATAAACAGATGAAAACTAAATTTCACTTTCCATTTTATTTTATTTTTATTTTTCTCGCTTCTTCAACAACCGCACAATTTCAAACGCAAACTCCTTTTGATTACCTCGATGTTTTTGAAATGCAATATGCCTCAAGCCCCGAAATTTCGCCTGATGGCAATCAAATTGTTTATCTAAGGAACCAGTTTGATATTATGACAGACAAAAAGTTCACTAACTTGTGGCTTATCGATTTTGAGGGGGAAAAAGAACTTCCGCTTACTTCCGGGAAACAAAATTTTAGCAGTGCAAAATGGTCGCCTGATGGTGAAAAAATAGCGTATGTAAGTGCTGAAGAAGGAAGTGCCCAAATTTTTGTGAGATGGATGAAAACCGGTCAAACAGCTTCAGTCACCAATTTAACAAAGTCACCCGGCAACCTAAGCTGGTCTACTGATGGAAAATGGATTGCATTTACGATGACCGTTCCCGCAGAAGAACCAAAAATCGGTAAATTCCCCGGGCCACCCAAAGGTGCAGAATGGGCAAAACCCGCAAAAATAATCGATCAAATAAATTACAGGTCTGATGGAAATTTTAAATTTGTTGAGCCCGGTTTCAGCCATGTTTTTGTGGTGAGTTCCAGCGGCGGTGCTGCAAGACAGGTGACTTTTGGAAATTACAATCATTCCGGTATCAGTTGGGTGCCCGGTGAAAACAGTATCATTGTTTCGGCAAACCGTGAAGAAAATGCGGACTTAAATCCTAATAACAGTCATTTTTATAAAGTCAACACAACGACTTCACAACTTTTAAAAATCACCCAGGGAAGAGGGCCCTACAGCAACCCTAACGTATCGCCCGACGGAAAATGGATTGCTTTTACCCATTATGATGACAAATTTGTGGGCTATCAGCTTTCCAGATTTTTTTATATGAAAATTGACGGCTCAGAAATAAAAGAAATCAACCATAATCTGGATTTAGACATGGATGACTTTGAATGGGCTCCAGACAGCAAAAGCCTGTTTGTAAAGTACACCAAACACGGTATTGGTATTTTAGCTTCTATGAAACTCAACGGAAACACCACTACCATCACATCAAACATCGGAAGTGAAAGCTATGGGAGGCCTTATAGCTCGGGCTCTTTTTCAGTGGCCAATAACGGCCATTATGTGTTCACGCAAGCCAGCACTTCCCGACCCGCAGAATTGGCGGCGGGAAAATTCCCGTCCCAAACGGATGAAAGAAGAATCACTGCCTTGAATGACAACTTTTTGGTGAACAAGAAAATAGGTAAGGTTGAGGAAATCTGGTTTAAATCTTCTTATGACAACAAAGATGTGCAAGGCTGGATCATCTATCCGCCGGACTTTGATGCCTCAAAAAAATATCCTTTGATATTGGAAATACATGGTGGTCCTTATCTGAGTTATGGTCCTCATTTTGCGCCAGAACTTCAGTTGATGGCGACTCAAGGATATGTGGTTTTATATACAAACCCGCGGGGAAGCACAAGTTATGGAGAGGAGTTTGCCGCTTACATCAATAACAATTATCCCAGTGAAGATTATGATGACCTGATGAGTGGAATCGATGCCGTCATTGCCAAAGGTTTTATCAATACAGACAGGCTCTACATCACCGGCGGAAGTGGCGGTGGTGTGCTTACGAGCTGGAGCATTGGAAAAACAGATCGTTTTGCGGCTGCCGTTGTGAGCAAGCCCGTCATCAACTGGTATAGCTTTGCTTTGACTTCAGATGGAGGTTCCATATATTATCAGTACTGGTTCAACAAAAAACCCTGGGAAGACCCTGCACAGTATTTGGACCATTCGCCCATTTCCCTGGTAGGAAATGTCAATACGCCTGCTATGATTATTTGTGGTGAAAATGATTACCGAACCCCCATGAGCGAATCTGAACAATATTACAACGCCCTAAAAATTCAGGGTAAAAAGGCCATGCTAGTGCGTATTCAGGAAGCTAGCCACGGTATCACGGCCAGGCCTTCAAATCTCATCAGGCAAGTTGCTTATATTGTGGGTTGGTTTGATGAACATCAATAAATTTTGGTTAAACCAAAAACTTTTTAAAAAAAGAAAAACGGGCTGCCACTTTGAGTCTCCCCTTTTTTGCCCAAAGTATTAAACTTCCAGCTGAAGCTTACCATAAAATACTGCTGTAGCACAGTGCTTTGAACATCTTGTATATAATTTTGGTTAACAGATCGACGTGCATTTGTGTTTTGGTTTAGAAGGTCATAAGCTTTCAAAGTTATGATTCCACGGTCATCTAGTATAGAATAGGCGAGCGTGCTGTTCCAAAACAACGAACTTCTCTGAAATCCTGCTGCCACGTTTGGGTTGTAATTGTAATTGATGTCGTTACGCCATTCCAGATTTTTAGGTAGAAAAGTAGCCGTTTGTATTCTTAGGTTATGACCTAAAAACTCTTCTTCGTCAAAAAGAGGGATATCATATTCATTTCTGTTAAAGCTAAGTCCATAACTGTTTTTAATTTCCATAACATCTTTCCACGTATAGGTAAACCCTAAACTGGGAGTAAGGCTGATGAATTTAGAGGCATACTTTTCATTGTTATTGAAATTTATAGCGTTAGTTAAATTACCCCATAAACCCGCACTAACTTTGAGGGAATGAATGGTATCGAGTTTAATTGATTTACTGTAATTAGCTCCCAAATACCCATTATAATTGCCATTTACATTGGTATAAGTTGTAGTTCTTTTTAAGTTTTCATCAAATACAACGATGGGCGTTACCTGATTGTTTATTATTGAAAAATTAGAATAAAAGTTCACTCCTGTGCCTTTTTGGAAATCAAAGTTGTTATAACTTACATAAGCTCTATGTGTGTTAGAAGGCTCCAAATTTGGATTTCCAATAATCGTATTAAGAGGATCAGAAACATCCTCAAAAGGTTGCAACTGCTCTAATGTTGGTGGTGAGTTATTGAGACTGTAATTTAAGTAAACTGACTTTTGAGGTGAAAATCGGTAATTAAAGTTTGTACTGTATTCAATGGCTTCAAAATTCTCCTTTGCGCTTAGTGCAGGTCTTAGCCTGTCGGTCGTTTCAAGAACACGGTTCATATAGGAACTGCTAATACTAAATGAATAGTTTTCTTTTCTTAACGAAATACCAATGCCCGGAGTACTACGGTTATTCTTAAAAACAAAATCTGTACTCAATAATGCATTAAAAGAGTCAAATTCTTGGGTTGTTTCATTGAAGTCAAAGGTGCTTCTTAAACTTTTTCGGGTATCAGCTCGATAACTGTACCTCAAATCAATAAAGAGTTCTTTTGCCACTATTGGAATATTGTATCTTACAGAGCCAAAAAAGCTATTCAAAGATTGATTTCTGTCTGTCAATTGGTTTCTGATTTCATCATTCAAAGGGTCATCAGAAAAAAATGTTTCTGAAATTAGAAAATCATTACCTTCACGGTCATTAAATTCCGTATTTATATTCAAACTTAACGATGCCCCTCTGTCTCCAAAGCGTTTGGTTACATCGAGCACATTTTTAAATGTTTTGGAAGTTGAATTTGTCCTGTTGTCAAGTGTACTTTGATTGGTAATTTCTTGATTTTCATCAATCGTTACCTCCTCTCGTGATTGAATGCTTTCTGTGGTCCCATAACTGAAGGATGGCTTTACATTAATCAAAAAAGTGGAGTCAATTTTCACATCAAACTTTATATTGGAACTGTGCATATCATTATTCTGTCTTGCAGATGCTGTGGAGTTTGTGAAGAAACGGGTGTCAGGAAATATATTTTCCCTTTCTATCGTCTCATCATCAAATGAGTTTGCTCCAGAGTAAAAATAATCTGCCGAGATATCCATTTTTTCCCCATAAGCATCTGCATAGGTAGCTCCGGCATTTCTTGAGTTAACAATTCCTTTTCCAAAACCAAAAGCCTTGTCGTCTATCTGAAATGCACCAGTAGAGCTCATCATTACCATGCTACCACCACCAAACATTTTTTGAATTTCGCCAAAACTAAAGCCCGGCGAATTGGTATTGTTTCCCCCGCCAAGCACACTGAGCCGCCTGTCACCGTCAAAACGATTTACAATTCCGGCATATTCAAAACGCTCATCAGTGCCCCCTCCGGCTGATAAGCGACCAAAAGTACCTTTATTTTTTTCTTCGCTAATGGTTAAATTAACCGTTTTATTTTCCTGATCGCCTTCGTCACCGGTTAAAGCTTCGGCATCTGTTTTTGTGTCCATCACTTGTACTTTTTCAATCATCTCTTTTGTGAGGTTTCGGGTAGCTATGGTGGGGTCATCACCAAAGAAAGGCTTGCCGTTGACTAAAAGTTTGTTTACCGGTTTGCCATTGACTGTGATATTTCCCTCAAGATCTACCTCCACGCCGGGTAATTCCTTTAATAAATCTTCAACAGTAGCACCTGCCCTTGTTTTGAAAGAAGCTGCATTGAATTCTAAAGTATCCTTTTTAATAGTAATGGGAGCAACAGATCGTATAACCACTTCATTAAGTGCATTTGCATCTGTTAGTAATTCAATCGGTTCAGGAAGTTGAATTCTTTCAGTAATATCAATCACTTGTTTGTGAGGCGCATATCCCACATAAGAAACAATCAAGCTCAATTTGTCTTCATAAGTTTTCCCTGAAAGTAAAAAATTTCCGTTTCTGTCGGAAATTGTATAGGTATTTAAAGTGCTGTCACGTTCCCTTTCCAGATAAACCGTTGCAGATTCGAGTGGTACTCCATCCTCTTTAGATACAATTTGACCTATAACTTCAAAAGATTTTTGTTGGGAGTTTGCGTTTGAGATATAAAATAAGCAAAGAAAGATGACCAAAAGGCTTGGAAAAGGAATACCGATTATTTTCATGAAAAATTTTTAAGCTATGAAAATAGAGATAATCATTAAAACTCAAAAGTTAAAGTTTTAAAAAGTAATGAAATACGTATTAATACGTATTGACTCAAAGAAAATGAAATCCTATTACTTTTTCCTAAAGTAAATCGTAACAGGAACTCCGGTAAAATCAAACTTTTCGCGTAGCTTATTTTCTAAAAAGCGCTTGTAAGGATCCTTAACATATTGAGGTAAATTACAAAAAAATGCAAACGTGGGATGTGGTGTGGGTAACTGTGTACAATATTTTATTTTGACATATTTCCCTTTGTATGCCGGTGGTGGTGTATGCTCAATAATCTCAAGCATTACATCATTGAATTTACTTGTGGGAATGCGTCTACTTCGGTTTTCATAGACTTCAACAGCAGTTTCAATGGCTTTGAAAATTCTTTGTTTGGTTAACACCGAAATAAATATGATGGGAACATCGGTAAAAGGCTCACAGCGTTCTCTAATCATTTTCTCAAAATGTTTAACAGAATGAGTGTCTTTTTCTACCAAATCCCATTTGTTTACCAAAATTACAATTCCTTTGTTATTGCGCTGTGCCAACCAGAAAATATTTTGGTCTTGCCCTTCAAAACCGCGTGTGGCGTCTACTACTAAAATAGCGACATCACAATGCTCCAAAGCACGCACACTGCGCATCACAGAATAAAACTCTAGGTCTTCTTTAACTTTAGACTTGCGTCTTATACCGGCTGTATCAACCAAATTGAATTCAAAACCAAAACGGTCGTATTTGGTATCAATCGCATCACGGGTAGTTCCTGCAACATCAGTAACTATATATCTGTCTTCCCCAATCAATGCATTGATAAAAGAAGATTTACCTGCATTAGGTCTTCCCACCACAGCAAAGCGTGGTAGCTCAGAATCTTCCTGATATTCTTTATCGGGCAAAGCCAAAACCAAATCGTCCAGTAAATCGCCTGTACCGCTTCCATTGATACTGGCTATAGTGTATATTTTTTCAAAACCCAGCGAATAAAACTCAACCGCATTTTCTGCCCGCTTGGCATTGTCAACTTTGTTTACCGTAAGAAAAACGGGTTTGCTAGTGCGGTGAAGGAGTTTTGCAACCACTTCGTCCATTCCGGTCACACCGTCTTCTACATCCACCATAAAAATGATGGCATCTGCTTCTTCAATGGCAAGTTCTACCTGTTTGTCAATTTCGGCTTCAAAAACATCATCACTTCCTCTTACATAGCCTCCTGTGTCAATCAGTGAAAATTCTTTGCCGTTCCAGTCACTTTTTCCATAGTTTCTGTCGCGCGTCACTCCACTTACTGCATCAACAATGGCCTCGCGACGTTTGATCATTCGGTTAAAAAAGGTAGATTTCCCTACATTGGGTCTTCCCACAACAGCAACTATATTTGACATGACAAATTTTTAATTTTTTGCAAAGGTAGGTGTTTTGTTGTTAGTTTTACACCAAGTACTTATTTTAGATACTTCTATTTAAAAGCCTTATGGAAATTGATAAACAAATTCAGCTGAGACCCCGATTTGAAAAAATTGTCCCTCAACCAGTAGCCGCTATACTAGCGAATGCTAAAAAATTAAACAATGAATTAAAACCCGGATTTATCATCAACAATCTAGATGAACATATCTGGATTTACATCGGAAAGGAAAACAAAAAAACCTACTCGCCACATCTTCATTTAGAACTGGAAGAACTCGCCGAAGGAGGCACTAAAATCAAAGGACTCTTTGGTCCGGAACCCGCACTGTGGACCATGTTTATGTTTCTGCATTTTGTGGTTGCAGGCATCTTTATCATTTTTGGGGTGTTTGCTTATTCAAACTGGTCTTTGGGTCAGCCATTCGGGATTCATCTTGGAGTTATGTTCCTGATGATTGCAGCGTGGTTTGGTCTCTACTTTACTGCCCGCAGCAACCGAAAAAAAGGAATGCCACAAGCTCACGAACTCGAGAAAGTAATGGAGGAACTTTTGAAGTAGATGCTGGGTGCTGGGTGCTGGAAGATTTCAAATTTGACATTTCAAGATTTGATATTTGAAATTTTTACCTACCCTCTCACCACTAAATACTAAGAATCATATCCAAACCGTCTCAACTGCCTCGCATCACTGCGCCAGTTTTTATTTACCTTTACATACAACTCAAGGTGGACTTGTTTTCCGAAAAATTTCTCTAAATCTTTTCGTGATTCAACCCCAACTCTTTTTAAGGCTTCGCCTTTATGCCCGATAATAATTCCTTTTTGGGTGTCGCGTTCCACCATAATGACGGCGCGCATTCGGATGATGTTTTCTTCTTCAAAAAATTCTTCAGTGTCGACCTCAACACTGTAAGGGATTTCTTTTTTGTAATGTATCAGGATTTTTTCCCTGATGGTTTCATTGACGAAAAAACGTTCGGGTTTATCGGTGAGTTGGTCTTTAGGATAAAAGGGCGGCGATTCGGGAAGGAGTTCTATGATTCTGTCAAACACTTCTTTCACTTGAAATCCTTCCAGTGCGGAAATGGCAAAAATCTCGGCATTGGGCACTTTTTTAGCCCAAAGTTGCACCTGTTCTTCCAGTTGTTCCTGATTGGATTTATCAATCTTATTAATTAAAAGCAGCACCGGAATTTTTGAATGTATGATTTTATTGAAAAAGTCTTCGTCTTTTAATTCCTTTTCACCGATTTCCACCATATAAATCAGCACATCTGCATCTTCAAAGGCTGATTTCACAAACCCCATCATCGATTCCTGTAATTGATAAGCGGGCTTTATGATTCCAGGGGTGTCGCTTAAAATCATCTGAAAGTTATCACCATTCACGATACCCAAAATGCGGTGACGGGTAGTTTGCGCTTTGCTGGTGATGATAGACAGTTTCTCGCCCACAAAGGCATTCATCAAGGTGGATTTCCCCACGTTTGGATTGCCAATGATATTAACGAAACCGGCTTTGTGTTTTTGCATAACAAGAATTTGAATTGCAAAAGTACGGCTATTTTAATTTCTTAAGTAATTTTTGTGCCTGTGGATATTCTTCAGCTTCCTCAGGGATTAATCGCAGAATGGCTTCTGTTTCGGCATACTCTTTTTGTTTCAGTTTGCTTAACGATGCATACCATCGCGCCAGGTTCAAATATGCTGATGGTTCCTTTAAAAGTGTGTCAAAAAGGGAATCAGCTTCCGCGAAAGCGTTTTCTTCAACCAGTGACACCGCAAGATAAAGCTGAATTTCAGTATTTTCAGGTTCAGTTTCCAGTAGAGATTTAAACAGCGGTAGTGCATCTTGGTAATTTTGAGCGTTGAAAGCATTTTCGGCTTCAGCCTTGATTTGATTGCTTTCGCCTCTCACTGTAAGACTTATTTGGGGATAGTCTGCAAAATCCTGATACACGGGCGTGGTAAACCATTGTGCATAGAAAACGCCAACAATCACAACTATAGAAGCCGCAACCGCCAGCTTCCATGGATGTAAAAGTCTTATTTTTTTAGAAGGTGCTTTTGTCTCAACGGAATGGGTACTACTAATTTTCGAAAGGTTTTCTTTAAAAGCATCTCTTTCGGTTGTATCTGAAAATTTGTGTTCTAAAAATGCGGAAGTTTCTTTATAAAGTTCAAAAGCTTCGCGAAAAGCAGTATCTTCATCTAAACGCTTTTCAAAGGCATTACGTTCAGTTTCAGTGAGGGACTGTGTGAGATAATCTTCAAATAAAATGTAGTCACGATCTTCCATCGCCTTAAGTTTTTAAGTTTTGGTACACAGGAGATTCCTGTATCATTTTGGTTAATTTACCAATGCAGAGCGATTTCTTTTTTCGGGCGTAGCCGTAGGTCACATTCAGTGCCTTGGCCACTTCTTCCATAGAATCCATCTGAAAACTTTTTGTCAGTAATTCTTTGCAAACATCTCCCAATTTTTGAAACATCTTTTCATAAAGAGATTGTTGGGTTTCAAAATGTTCGGTTTCCAAAACCGGTTCCTGCACGGGTTCATTAGCAGATACAATTTCTTCATTAATTGTTACCTCATTTAGTGAAGATTTTTTTAAAATATTGAGCCACTTTCGCTTGCAAAGCAAAAAGAAATAAGCATCAAAAGGACAAGTTAGTTGTAAATTTTTGGTTTTTGCCTGGTCATAAATCACCAAAAGCACTTCCTGAACCAAATCCTGAGCCTGCTCCCTGTCACCACTGTTTTTACATACATATCCAATGACTTTAGGTGCAAACTTTTCATAGATTGCTTGTATGACAAAAGAGTTGTTTTGAGCAAGCCCGTCAATATATTTTTGGTCTTCATGAATTTTGGAAGCACTCATCAATCTGTGTTTAGTACACGAAAATACTAAAGATTTTTTATCCAATTGGCTCTATTCATCTTTAAATAAAAGTAATGCAAGATAAAAGATTGAAAAAAGGGGTAACAAAATGAAACCTTAATTGATATAAAGGTGAACTCAAATCAATCAACTCATAAAAATCTGCTTTGTTTTGTTTGTTAGTGCCGAAAACCCCGAGCTTTGTTGGTCTGCTGCGGGGTTTTCATTTTATAAAACAATTCCGGTGGTTTTTTGTACATTTGATAATGAACTCATCTTGACTTTTTTGATTGAAGTGAAAATCAGCTATTTTGAGTATGACTGAAGGCTTTTTAGAGTTGCATAGCAGGGCTACGGAAGGAGAAAAAGACAAAAAGCAGGCTCAAAAGAGCGATTTTTTAACCAATTGGAAAAAGTTAAGATGAGTTCAATTACTGATTTTAAATAGAATCTCAATTATGAAAATCAAGACTTCCCATATGCTCTCCCTTTTTTTTATGTTCACTTTACTAAGTTGTGATCGGGAAACCTGTTGTGATGAACCCATCGAGGACATTACATTCATAGCTCCTACTTCTCAGGAATTCGATTCACTCAGGGAAGAAGCCTTAAATCAATCTATTCAGGGCGGTACTTTTATTGCTGATGAAGGTGTTAACTTCACTTCAAATAACGGAGCCCAACTGCAAATATTCCCGGGCTGTTTGACAACGATTGACGGCGAACTCATTGTAGATGAAGTGGAACTAGAATTCATCGAATTTTACAGCAGAGACCAAATGCTGGGCCCCAACAAACCCACAATGGGTAGCATGCCGGATGGAAACAAAGCCATGCTTCTTACCGGTGGTGCCTTTTATATAAATATCACTCGCAATGGTGAACGCGTGCTGCCTGTTTGTGGCATACAACTCATCGTTCCCACCGAACTAACCGGCGGCCCTGATGAAGAAATGACACTGTGGACAGGTGTGATTGATACCAATGGTGATTTAACCTGGGAACCCAACCCAAATGGAGAAGCCTTTGTGGAAGGTGATTCTTATTTCACATTTTTTCAGGATTTTGGCTGGACCAATATTGACCGCTTTTTTAATGACCCCAGACCAAAAACAACCATTCAGGTTTTAGTGACTGAAGGGTATACTGCTCAAAATGCTTCCGTTTATCTTTCTGTTGACGGAGAAGAAACAGGACTCGCCCATCTCGACACCTTCAATCCCGATACAAATATGTTTTCTGAACATTACGGGCAATTGCCTGTTGGGCTTGAGGTTCATTTAATTTTTGTAAGTGCAGAAGAAGATTTATGGCGTTATGCCATCAAGTCAATTACAATCTCAGAAAATCAAACCTACACGTTCGCTCACAGCGAAACTCAAACAGCAACGCTTGCTGAACTTCAGGCACTAATTGCCGCTTTACAGTAAAACATTTCTTTTTATATACCCCTCTAATCCAGCACCCTGCAAACCTTGCAGGGTTTTTTATTGAAAAAAATATAAAAGATGGGTAACAAAATGAAACCAAGTTTGATATAAGGGTGAAAACAATAAAATACAAACATTTAAAACTAGAAATCATGAAAAATTTAAGAAACACATTCACACTTTTATTAGCTGCACTTTTTTTATTCACAAGCTGTAGCAAAGACGACGACGGATTTGAACCCATTGAGGAAAATCCTTTTACACCTCCCACTGCAGCAGCTTTTAAAGCAATGCAAGAAAATGCGTTCAACAATTTAAAACAAAACGCCAGTTTCAATGCTGAAGATGGGATTACTTTTGAATCTGAAGCAGGAGTTACCCTCACAATATGGGGAAATTGCCTTTCATTAAACGGAGATCCTGTAACTGGTCCCGTTGACCTGGAATTTGTTGAGGTTTTTGAACGTGGTAATATGCTCACTACAAATGCAACAACAGTAGGTATTAATGGAAACGATGAAATGGAACAACTCATTTCCGGTGGTGAATTTCATATAAAAGCTTATCAAAACGGTGAAGAACTTACTTTGGATTGTGGCATGATGCTGAACGTACCTGCAGCAATAACCGGCGGTGAAGTTCCCGGAATGGGTCCTTTTGTAGGTGAAATTGATGAGAATGACAACCTTGTTTGGTTGCCGCAAAACACCGAGTTTTGGATTGATCAGCAAAATGGAACTGCTTACAACGCGTTTGTTGAAAACTTCGGTTGGTTTAACTGTGATGTATTTGTGGCCGACCCGGATCCCAAAACCGAAATTCAGCTTGCTGTACCACAAGGTTTTGACAACAACAACTCCTCTGTATATTTAGCAAGAGTAGGTGAAAGCAGTAGCCTGGCATTTCTGTATGGTGAATTTCCCATAGGTCTTGAAGCACACATCATTTTCTTATCAGAGCATGAAGGCGATTTCAGATATGCCATTCAGACCATTACTGTGGTTGACGGGCAGCAAGTCATCTTCACACTGGAAGAAACAGCCATCGCTTCGGTAGAAGATTTAACCCAAATCATCAATGATTTACCATAATTGCACTGGTAATTAGCCAATAAAAGTGATGATAACTAACGTTGTCATCACTTTTTTATATCTTTAATTCATCTAACCAAAAAATCAAAATGAACTATAAAATAATTTTACTCATTTTAGGTTTTTGCTGTTCGTCACTCTTTGCTCAGCAAACGGCAGAATCAGATACGCTTGCCCGCACCGCTACTTTTGGGTATGACATTTTGGGCAATCAAATTGATTTCTCTCCCGAGACGCCACCGCTCATTCAAATTGCAGGTGCTCCCAAAGCCTTTTATTCCTATTACTGGGAGTTTGGCGACGGCAATTTTAGTAAGGAACAAAACCCCCAACATGTGTATGAAAAAGAAGGTGAATATGAAGCACAACTCTGGGTAACCAACCACTATGACAACGGAAAAACCCCGGCCACGAGACCGCAAAAAGTGAAAGTGGATAAAGTCACTAAAGACTATAAAGAAACCGCTTCCATGACAGATGACCTGGAACTGCTGCGCAACCGTGAACCCATACCCGAAGAGGAAATTGTAGTGGTCTTGCGCTATAAAAATCCTAAAGACTACATCACTTCCGGAAAGTTGTATTTGTTTTACAACGAAAACCAATTTAAAGCAAATAATTTTGAGCTGACAGACACCCGCACCTATCACGGTGAAAAACAAAGACAGGACAACCAATTTGCATACACAAGTAAAGCAGAAGAGCAGGAAACCTTAATCGCTTCCGCGAAAAGCGAAATCCTGCACCTCACCAAAAAATGGAGAGACACCACCGAAAAAACCAATCTACCACTCACTCTGGAAGAATCAAAAGAATTTTACAGAGATCACACCCTGCTTGAATTTGACGGCATGCAACCCGGCGAAGAGCGCAATATTTTTTTCACCCTGCGCACTACCCCCGAAATGCTCAAAGACACCAGCGCCATTGTCACCGTAAGAAGTGTATATGTGCCGGATGGCAATTTTGACAACCACAAGGTCAAGGAAATGGAAATGGAAATCGTTACCTCACACGACCCAAACAAAATGTCTTCTAATGCTTCCGTAATGAATTACCGTCTAGTGCGTTTTAAAACCTTTAAATTCAAAACCAAATTTCAAAACAACGGCGAAGGCCCGGCAAGAACCATCCGGCTGGAAACAGAAATTCCTGAAATGTTTGACAAAAGTACCATCGAAATCACAGACCTGTATCCCAAATGCCCCATTTGCCCAAAGGAAGAAGTCATTTACAGTTGTATTGATACTACGTTTACAGATACTAAAGCCATTTTTACGTTTAAAAACATCTACCTGCCCGGCAGCGAACAAAAAAATGTCAAGGAATATGATTCCACCAAAGGTTTCGTAAAATACAACATCAAGCTCGCCAAAGATTTTCACAAAAAGAAAACCCGCAGCCGCACCGCTATTTATTTTGATAAAAACGAACCCATCATCACCAACTATGCCACTACCCGCTTTCTGCCCGGTATCTCCATTGGTGCCAAAGCCGGCTATATGATTACTCCGGAACTTGAAAATCACAGGGAGTATTTCGTGGGAGCTACCATTTCGCCTTACAAATCCTATCGCGGCTATTTACAAGCAGAATTGATGATTTCGGCAAACTCCTTTGATGAGCTAAGCGAATTTCGGGAAGAAACAACCACAGCTAATGGATTTGTAGATACCTATGATATTGAGCAACTCAAAGAACATCAAAATATTTCGCTTTATCTGGTGCCGGTGTCTTACCGCTATAACCTCAACAACTTTCTGGCAGTGGGTACAGGTGTGCAATTAAAACTCAATCTGAGCAGTGAGGTTTGTGAAAAAAACACCGGGGAATACAGCCTCTTTATACCTTCTGAAGGCATCACTTTTAGGGATGACACCAAAGATTTTACCACACTCGAAACAACAACCACCGGTTTTGACAATTTTCAGACAGGTGCTTTTGTGGGTTTTAATGCCGGCATTGCCCGCATCGGTCCTAGTGCCGGTGTGCGTTATGTTTATAATTTCAATGCGCCAAACAGCCAGATTCAACTCTATGCTATTTGGAAGTTTTAAGGAACTCAAAAAAAATTATGATTCAGAAATGGTTACTATTTAGTTGTCTCTTAGTTGTCGTTTCAGTGCAATCACAGGCACTGGAAGATACAATTTATAACCATTTGGATCAGTTTATTGAAAACCCAACTCCCAACAAACTTCAGCAACTGGAGGAACAAGAAACTGTATTTGCCAAACAAGCAAAAACTGATGAAGAATTTCTTGCGCTGGTGGTCTTGAACAGCAATTTAGGCTATTATCAGCGTCAGTTTGGCAACAACCAAAAAGCCATTAGATCTTATGAAAAGGCCTGGAAAAACTATCGGGAAAAACAGCTTGAGGATTATGACATTATCGAATTCTGCCTGAAACCCCTCGGCAATCTTTATACCATTACAGGCGATTTCACCAATGCCGAAAACACAATAAAAAGCTATCTCGCCTTCGCTGAAAAGCAAAACAATCCTACCCAAAAAGTTGCAGCTATTCTCAACCTTTCTGTAGTATATCACAACACCGGTAAGCACAATACCGCCATTGAACTCCTTGAGGAAGGACTTAAAATTCCCGGCATAAGTGCTGAGCAAAAATCGGGTTTGGAGAATAATCTGGCAACCAATCTGCTGGCCCTTAAAAAATTTAATGAAGCGCAAGCCCTGCTCAACCAAAAAGGACGTTATGACTTTTTAAGCCAAAGAAACAGCGCTCAACTGGCTGCGCAACAAGGAGAATATGATAAAGCACTAGCCATCCTTGAAGAAGCAGAAAGCAAACTGACTGAAAATATGCTACCCCCCAGGGACCTGGCTCGCTTTTATGTGGATAAAGCATCGCTTTTTACACATAAAAATGAACCAAAAAAAGCGATTGAAAATTATCAGAAAGCGTTACAAATTTTAATTCCTTCCAACGCACTAACTGCGATTCCCGATAAGGAAATGCTCCATGCAGAAAACACCTTTTTATCCATTTTTGATGGTTTGGCAAATCTTCAGAAAAATGAGATGGACGCACTGAAATATTATGACCTCAGCTTTTATGTTTCGGGTTTGATGTATGAACAATACACAGATCAGGAGGTAAAAATAATACATCAGGCGGCCTGGAAAAACCGCACAGAACGGTGTCTGGAAATTTTATTCGAGCATTATTCAAAAACAAAAGAGGCACAGTATATAGAGCGGGCATTTGGGTATGCCGAAAACAGCAAAGCATCTGTCCTGCGTGAAAGTTTCTCTAAAAAACTCCTTCTCGAAATATACCCTGAAGATAAAACCCTTCAAAAAAGAGAGCAGCTGAATGCACTTCAGGAACAAAATATAAATGCTTTAATCAGGGAGCACTTGAACGCTTCAAATCCTGAAGTAATCAGAGAACTAAACGACACCTTAAACACCATAAATTTAGAACTGAAAGAACTTCAATTTGAAATTGAGCAAAAATACCCTGAAAAAGTTTCAACAGTAATTCCGCTGAAAATAATTCAAACAAAAGTAAAAGATGATAATGCTATTTTAATTTCTTACTTTTTTGGCAAAGAGGCGTTGTACAGCTTTGTGATATCTGAAAAAGAGGTGCGATTTAATAAAACTGAAGGGCACGAAAACCTTCGGGAGCGCATTGCAGGATTTATTGGTTATTTTGAAAACAGTTCGGCCATTAATAACGATATAGCGGGATTTCAGGAGACTGCCTTTTCGTTATACAAATCACTGCTTCCGGCAACACTTCCGAAGAAAAAAAACCTCATCCTTATTCCGGATGGTTTGTTGCATTTTGTGCCTTTTGAGGCCTTACTTACCGCTTCCTCAAAAAGTACTTCTTTTGCAAGCATGCCCTTTTTGGTCAAACAAAACAGCGTGACCTACAATACTTCTGCGACCCTGTATCACAATGCCAAAACACCTGCTCTGGAGAATTCGGTTTTAGGTGTTTTTCCGGTTTTTGAAAATAGTGCGCAACCTCTTACATACTCTTTGGATGAGGCAGAAAACCTGAATAATAGAATGACAACACGGCTGTTGATGCATAAGGAAGCAACCAAAGAAAATTTTCTTGCTTTCGCGAAAGCGTATTCCATTTTACACCTTTCCACACACGCGCACGGTGGCAATTTCACCATACCGGCTGCGATGGAATTTTATGACGACAGCATGCTTTTACATGAGTTTTACGGCCTGAACTTAAATCCGAAACTTGTGGTTTTGAGTGCTTGTGAAACGGGAATTGGTAAAATCCAAACCGGTGAGGGTGCGATGAGCCTCGCCCGTGGATTTCAATATGCAGGCGCTCAAAATCTGCTTTTTAGTCTCTGGCAAGTCAATGACCTCTCCACATCCCAAGTGATGACTTCCTTTTATGATCATTACAGTAAGAAGAATTCGGCTTTTATGGCAAACAGGCATTCCAAGCTGGACTATTTAGAGAACGATGACATTTCAAATGCTAAAAAATCACCCTATTACTGGAGCGGATTTGTATATTATGGAGCTTTGGAACAAAAGCAAGAAAAACCTGCTTATTTTACTTGGGCTCTTTTATTAATTGGGTTTCTTATTGTGATTTGGCTTTTAAAAAACAAGCTATTTTCAAGAAAAAACGCAAAAGTCTAAAAAAAGAAGTAGCTTTGCCGCCGATATCAACGTTTAAAAAATCGTAAATCAGGTATCGCTACTCTTTTTCTTTCCTAAATTTCGGAAATAATCTTCCAAATCACATATAAAGTTTAAGCAGTACAAAAAAGAATTCCTGTCCCAAAGACCGAGACAGTGATTTTTTTTCAATTGATTCGGTCTTAAACTATTTACACTATAAAATGACATTTGAAAATTTAAATTTGATAAGCCCTATCCTTGAGGCTTTAAAAAATGAAGGATATACAACACCCACACCCATTCAGGCACAAACCATTCCTCTTGCTCTTGAAGGAAAAGATGTTTTAGGCTGCGCACAAACCGGAACCGGAAAAACCGCTGCTTTTGCCATTCCCATTATTCAATTAATGAATGAGCAAAAAAACCACCATACTGGAAAGCGCCCTATCAAGGCTTTGATTTTAACTCCCACCCGCGAACTCGCCATACAAATTGCCGAAAGTTTTGAAAACTACGGCGCCAAAACCAATTTAAAATATGAAGTGATTTTTGGTGGCGTAAGCCAGAACAGTCAGGTCAAATCGCTTCGTTCAGGAGTGGATGTTTTAATTGCCACACCGGGACGACTATTGGATTTAATAAGCCAGAAATTTGTGCAGTTAAACCAGCTTCAGTTTTTTGTTTTGGACGAGGCAGACCGTATGCTCGACATGGGTTTCTTAAAAGATGTGAAGAAAATCATCACCAAAATTCCTCAGAAGAGACAATCTTTGTTCTTTTCAGCCACGATGCCGGATCCTATTGTAAAATTGGCAAATACAATTCTGGTAAATCCAACCAAAGTGGAAGTAACGCCGGTCTCCAGCACGGCAAACACCATCAATCAGGCGGTGTATTTTGTGGATAAGGAAAACAAAAAGCATTTATTAAAAGAAGTGCTTTCAGACAAAAAAATTGACAGGGCACTGGTTTTTACCCGTACCAAACACGGCGCAGATAAGGTGGTGAAAGACCTTGTAAAAGCCGGAATAAAATCTCAGGCCATTCACGGCAACAAATCGCAGAATGCGCGCCAACGTGCTTTGAACAGTTTCAAATCAAATGAAACTCGCGTGCTTGTTGCTACAGATATTGCTGCCAGGGGAATTGACATCGATGACCTTACCCACGTGATCAACTATGAACTGCCCAACATTCCGGAATCCTATGTACACCGTATTGGGAGAACAGGAAGAGCAGGAGCTGACGGAATCGCCATAGCATTTTGTGATGCAGAAGAAAAAGCCTATTTAAAAGACATTCAAAAACTCATCGGGAAAGCGATTCCTGTTTTAGAAAATGAAAACTTTCCATTGGTTAATCACCATGTCGAAAAGACACCGCAGAGACAGCAACGATCTTCAAGAAATTCAGGTGGACGAAACAATTCACGAAGAAGGTAAAAGTTTTCAACTTTGCCAAAATTTAAAAAGGCCGGAATATCTAAACAGATTCCCGGCCTTTATCATTTTTGGTTTTTCTATTCTTCTGAAACTTATTAAGTCCATTTAGGGTTAAAAAAACAAGTAGAATACCCGCTCCCCAAAAACCGGCTTTACTCTTTTTCTCAAGGACTACCGGTGATGGATTACCTCAGGACAACAACAGACGAAATTATAAACTACACCAGTTGCAAAATTTACTTCTTAATTATTTTGTGTGTTGCTATTTTCTCTCCGGATGTAATTTGAACAAAATACATTCCTGTATCCAAAGCCTCCAGGTTTAATTCAACTTCTCTTTGATTTTCAGTACTTTGCATAATCATTCGCCCTCTTAGGTCATAAATCTCAATTTGGTCAATCAGTACTGTTGCATTTATAAATAGTTTATCATATACAGGATTTGGATGAATTGATATTTCTATAAAATCATTGGATTCATTGCTAAGGTTTGTATTTACTCCAAAAATTGACTCATAAACGTTTCCACCAAAATTCACTTGCAGGGTATAAACACCATCCGGCCAGGAAGCATTCACGCTTAAAGGCCATAACGCATGTGCTGTCGCATAGTCCTCTCCCCAATTTTGAGCCCAACTCCAATTTGCAAAAACCTGATTGTTTGGATCAAGAATAGTAAAAGTAGTAACCGCATTTTGTTGAATATCCCGATAAAACACACGAATAAATAAATCATCACCGTGAAAGAAGTTCAGTTCCTCATAGGTGTTTTCTATTACCGGACAGGCATCATCAAACTGATTTGTATTGTGTGTGGAAAGTCTGTTAATACCGGGTACAAAATAATCTTGTTGACTCAGCCACCAGCTATCGGGGTTCATAGTATTACAAGTTCCTTCATAAGGGTCAATTAAATTTTCATTGTTGTCATAAACCTCAAAATGCAAATGAGGCCAGTCACTGCTTCCTGAACTTCCGGCGGCACCAAGATATTCTCCCGCTACTACAGATTCTCCAATGTTTTTGGAAGTGATTGCGCCATTTTTAAAATGCCAGTACCAGGTTTGTGAACCGTCAGCGTGTTCCAAAACGATACCATTCCAGTTGGGGTTTCCGTTGTTTGCACAGTTGAGGTCAAAATTACCATCTCGTTTGTCAACTATGATTCCATCTGCGGCTGCAATAATTTCCATAATTTCTTCATCCATACTTTTCCAGGGATAAGGCCAAAGAATATAATCTGTACCCTTATGATTTCCTGATATCCAATCATATGTGCGTGCTCCACAATTGTAATCCAAAAGATTGTTGTTTGGTGTGAGATTATGATCTACCTGAAAATTTAAAGTATAATAGCCATATTCATCAAAGCCGGCTTTGGCTTGTATTGGTAAAACAAATAGAGGGTGACTGCCACCGCCGTTTCCCCTAAAAGCATCAGGGCGGACCCTGAGGATTTCCTGTTTGTTGGCAGCAATGGTTTGCTTCACCTCGGCTCTGATTTCGTCTGAAATACATTCTGACGGCTCCAAAATAACAGGAAAAAAATATCCGGGTGAAGGGATCGCTCCTGAATTGAATATTACATCATCATTGGGAATTTCAATTTGCAATTCCTGGCTATGTAAGTTTGTGAACAGGAATGCGTAAGCAAATAAGAGAAGTACATTTTTTTTCATCATTGAAGGTTTTAAGAGGTTTATATCCCTTCATCGAAAAAAATAAAAAATGTCATCACATTTTTTTATACTCTTTAAAAATACCGCTAAAAATTTCATTCAAAAAAATTGTGCTAATCTGTATTGTTTTTCTCTTTTTTTGCCATTCGCCGGTGAACCTGAATGATTAAAACCACTCCTGCAAAGACCATTGCAAACCCAATGAGGTGTATCCACTCAAAACTTTCGCCCAGTAAAAAATATGATAATAACAAGGCACTTAGCGGCATTACACCCATAAATCCCGCAGCGGTACTTCCGTCTACTTTTTGTACACCTTTGTACCATAAAACAGAACCTATACCCATTGTCCCCAGCCCATACCAAGCCAATGCCAGCCATCCTTCTGTCGCAACATTTTCAAACATACCTGATTCATATTGAAATGCTGCCAGGGGAATAAAACCAATAAACCCTATCAAGGCTGAAAAAGCAGCTATTTGAATGGGCTTGAAATCCTTTGTGAGTGCTTTGCCCATTAAAGTATAAGCTGCCTCACATAAAATGGCTGCAAACACCATAATCACCCCCAGCAAGGAAGCTTCTACCCTGCCATTTTCTGTACTGCCCAATTGTAAAACAAGGATTCCCGCAACAGCTAAAGCAATAGCCACGGATTTTCTCCAACCGAAATGGTCACGGAATATCAAATAAGATAATGTGGCGACAACTGCCGGTGTAGAACTCATAATAATACTTCCCACCACCCCGGAAACCATTGTCATGCCATATAGTAAAAAAGAGGTGAACCCCACAACGCCGATAATCCCTATACCTGCAATTAACCATGCATCCCTACCTTTAAAATCAAGAATGTTTTTCAGGTTTACAAACGGAAGTAAAATCAAAAAAGCGAGCAAAACCCGCAACGCACCCCCTGTAAAAACCGAAAAATGTTCTACAACCAGTTTGCTTACAGGTGTGGCACTGCCAAAAAAAGCCATGCCCAAAAAGAGCATGGAATAAACTTTAATATTCTTCAATTTTCTATGTTATTTATTCTTTACAAAAAAAAATCAAGTGAACCAATGCGGATGGTGAAACTAACATAAGAATTTCTATCATTCCTCCGGGGCTTCAGTAACTACAAAGGAATGTAACATGTTCTTTTGCTCAGGGCTGGGCACCTCAGCTACAAAAATATAATTTCCGGGTTCTAAAAGAACGTGAAAGTATGCCGTGCTTCCCTCAGGCATTTCCTGACTTCCTCCCAGGAATTTGACGCCTTCGGGAACAGGGGTTTTGAAACCTTCAGGAGTGGCCCAGTTCATCCAATTGCTCAATGTTTCCATATCTGCAACTTGCTCGACCTTGGCAATGTGGAGGTCGTGACCCACATAATTTCCATATACTTTCTGGTCTTTAAAGTGAACTGCTATGGTTTGCAATCCTGCTTCTATATTTTGTTTGTCAAATTGAATACCCTCTTCAGATGATAGTGCAATTTCCATAGTAGCTTTAGGCGGTTCATGGTCTGAAGAGTTATCAGTGACTACAATTTCTTTGGCCATTCCCATTACAGAATGAAACATGCCGTTGGGCATTTTCACATAACATTCTATAATATAGTAACCAGGCTCGAGATAAAGTGTGGTTTCAGCAGTTGATTTTGGCGCAATCAAGCCGGTACCACCGGTGAATTTTACATCATAAAACCAGGCAGGAAGTTTTTCAAATGTTTTGAAGCCTTTATCAGGCTCTCCCTGATTGATTAAATCCATAGCTTCTTGAAAAACAGGAAATACCTCTGCCTTGCTATCTTCAATTGTTTTGTTTTCAGGCATTTTTTCGAAAACAAAAAAATGGGTTTCTTCAGATTTGTTTATATAACGAAAAGTATTCCAACCGGAGGGAATTTGTCCGGGCATTTGAAAATCCATGATCTCTGTCACTACCTCAATAGCTTCACGGTCTGATAACCTTTTCATGGCTTTTGCGTCAAGCATCAACTGCTCTTCTGCATTGGGCTCTTGTTTTTTTTCTTCATTATTGTCCCGGCAGCCCACTAACAAAAAAAACGAGATAACTATTAATAAGGCTTGCTGAATAATGGGTTTGTTAAAGTGGTTATGTTGTGTTTTCATAAAAAAAGTTTTGGATTAACTTGTTTTTGTTTGAAGATTAAGCGCAGGAAAATGAGGCGAAAAAGGCCACAATCTATATGAAATACAGCAGTGTAGCATTTCAAATTTAATAAAAAAAAGCCGAAGACAAGTTATCGTTTTTGAACTAAATAAAGAATACCTCTATTACTTCATAAAATTCCTGGGAATTTTAGTTTTGGAAAAACAAACATTCACTGAACTCAAAATGAATGGGTATGTTTATCAAACTAAAGTAATAGAGGCACCCTAAATACAAATTAAAATGAATTATTTTTTAGAACTCATTGCTTTATCAAGAGGCATATATTCAAAATTTTGACCGCCCACTGAAACTTCAGCCATACCGTTTGAGAATTTGGTGTTTAAAGACTTGCCTTCTTCAATAAGAACAGCAGCAACCTGCGAAGTCAATTCAAGTTCGCTGTTTTTGAGTTTTTTGAAAGCTTCATCACTATTGAAAAATATAACTTCACAGTATACTTCACCACCAATTTGTGCACCAACGTCCAGTTGTTTCATACTGGCTATACCTTCTAATTTACCGTTTTATAAACAGCACCGTTACCCGAAGTAGCACCAACTAAAATGGCACCTTTTACAACATTTGGAAATATGACATAGGTCTTTGCTTTTTTAAATTGATTTTCAAGGGCTTTGTCTTGATAAATTCTGTTTTTTTTTGTTAGATACTGTAAACTAAGAATTTAAAAAAAAGAGTAGTTGTAACGAATATTACTGTAAGAATATGCAGGTCCTTTTTTAAAATTTAATCTTTTTGATAAGCTTTTCAAATATATTCTCTTGCGATCCTTTTCTCTCATAACCCATCAGGTAGCCTACCGGGCGGAGTTCTTTGGTATTATCAAAAATTATTTTTAAAATGGCAAAAATGGGTACAAAAAGAATCAGACCGGCACCACCCCAAAGTATGCCTCCCAGAAATACAGAGATGATAACAAAAAGAGGACTTTGTTCTACTTCAGCACCTATGATTGCCGGTTCGAGCACATAACTCTCAATCAGTTGGATGACAATTACGATACTGATAAAGGAAACAACCTCCAGAGTGCTATCGCCAAATATAAGCATGACGATAATTGGAAATAATCCGCTCAAAAAAGGGCCCAGATAAGGTATTATTGTTATCAAGGCACCAAAGAGAATGAGCAATCCTGAATACTTCAGGTCATAAGCTGTAAAAACAATAAAATACATGATAGCCAGCAGAGACATAACCTTAATTCTTCCCCAAAGGTAGTGATGTGCTATCTTACTGGTTTTGTTTATAACATCAAGCGTTTCTTGTTTTTTTTCATCCTTCTTATACATCATCAGGAATTCTACAAACTTATCTCTGTTAAGTAGTAGCAGAAACAAATAAATGAGAATAATGAGAAACTGAAAAATAAGTTCAAATATGTTGGTAAGGAAACCCGTTAGGTACATTTGTGTGAGGTCTATAACATCCTTAAGGCTTTCCTTAAGAAGTTGTTCTTGCTGGGTAAGTGTAAAACCGGTGGTTTCAGCAATATCATCCTGAAGCCCTTTTACAAAATCAACAATAACATCTTGTGTAGCTAGGAGTTCCCTTAAAAAAATATTTACCTGATAAAACATTAAAAAAAGAATAGCTCCCAAGCCAATAAAAACAATCAACGTGCTAACAAAGGAAGAAGTCAATCTTCCAAACCCAAGTTTAACTTCCATCAGATTAGTAATGGGAAGTATCAGAGTGGAAAAGAAAATTGCAAATGTTAAAGGTATCAGCATTGATGACCCGAAGTACAGTATTGCCATAATCAAAATGGCAAAAACTAGAATCGTGTTAGATCTTCTTAAGGCGCCTATTTTCATTTAGAATAATTTAGAAGATTTGCTCCTACAATTTAAAAGAAATTTCCTAAAAAGCACTTACAGGAATTGAATTTTTATAAAATTTTAAAAAATATAAATTCACTTTACCCCCCTAATCAGTAAAATTAATTTGTAATAAATGACCCGCTCAAAACAACTCAATTCTCAAGATTATTGTCTAGCGTCAATTGTTTAAAATCAATTATTCTATTTATTTGACGGATTATAATTTCTTTTTATTGACTTATATCATTTAATAATGTTTTTAAAACTCCTATTTTTGAGATTATTAATCAGTAAATATTTTCTATGACCGATTTAGACATTGCCAAAAAAGCCACGCCACTTCATATCACTGAAATTGCAAAAAAACTGGGTATCAATCCAGAAGAGTTAGAACTTTACGGAAAACATAAGGCTAAATTACCACTTTCACTTATTGACAAATCGAAATCAGACCAAAGTAATTTAATTCTGGTTACGGCCATTTCCCCTACCCCTGCCGGAGAAGGAAAAACCACTATTTCCATTGGACTTTCTGAAGGTCTCAACCAAGTGGGTAAAAAAACAACTGTTGTTTTAAGAGAGCCCTCTTTAGGTCCTGTTTTCGGAATTAAAGGTGGAGCAACCGGCGGCGGTTATGCACAGGTTATTCCGATGGAAGACATCAATCTGCATTTTACAGGTGATTTTTCGGCCATAGAAAAAGCGCATAATTTACTTGCCGCATTGATAGACAACAACCTTCAAAGTAAAACAAATACGTTGGGAATTGACGCACGCACTGTTGCCTGGAAACGGGTGATGGACGTCAATGATCGTTCATTGAGAAATATTATCATTGGTTTAGGTGGCACCGGCTCCGGTATACCACGCCAATCGGGATTTGATATTACTGCCGCTTCTGAAATCATGGCTATTTTATGCTTATCAAATGATTTGAATGATTTGAAAACAAGATTAGGAGCTATTTTTGTGGGTTATACATTTGATAAAAAACCTGTTTATGCCCGTGATTTAAAAGCTGAAGGCGCTATGGCAGTTTTATTAAAAGACGCTATAAAACCCAATCTGGTTCAAACACTTGAAGGCAACCCGGCGATTATTCACGGAGGTCCTTTTGCCAATATCGCTCAGGGAACCAACACGGTAATTGCCACCAAAATGGGCATGAGTTTATCTGATTATACCGTCACTGAAGCCGGTTTTGGAGCAGACCTTGGAGCAGAAAAGTTTTTGGATATCAAATGCCAAAGTGCCGGGTTAAAGCCCAAAATAGTCGTGCTCACTGCGACCATCAGAGCCTTGAAATATCATGGAGGTGCTTCACTAGACGATTTAAAAACACCCAATACTGAGGCCCTTAAAAAAGGATTACCCAATCTGGAAAAGCATCTTGAAAACATTCTACAGTTTCAATTAACGCCGGTTATTGCCATCAATAAATTTGTCACAGACACTGATGAAGAAATTGAAGCCATCAAAGAATTTGCAAAATCAAAAGGCGTGCGTGTGGCACTAGCTGAAGTTTGGGCCAAAGGCGGAAAAGGTGCCATCGATTTAGCCAATGAAGTTGTGGCCGCTGTTGAAGAAAACAAATCAAACTTTAAAGCCCTTTATAAATGGGAATCTCCTGTGATGGAAAAAATTGAAACCATCGCCACAAAAATTTATGGAGCGGCCAAAGTAGAATATGCTTCAAGAGCCAAATTGGATTTAAAGAAAATTGCCAATCTTGGTCTTGATCAACTTCCTGTGTGTATAGCGAAAACTCAAAAATCGTTATCAGACAACCCGGCCTTGATTGGAAGGCCCAAGGGATTTACAATTACCGTAAGAGAGATAGAAATAGCTGCCGGTGCCGGTTTTTTGGTGCCAATTACAGGAGATATGATGAGAATGCCCGGACTGCCCGCACATCCTGCCTCAGAAAATATTGATATT
Organism: Flavobacteriaceae bacterium; assembly: GCA_040880345.1. Classification (GTDB taxonomy): domain Bacteria; phylum Bacteroidota; class Bacteroidia; order Flavobacteriales; family Flavobacteriaceae; genus Planktosalinus. The sequence continues at coordinate 56,085 of JBBDIQ010000038.1, read as the reverse complement.
GATGAGAATGGAACTATTTCAGGATTGTTTTAAATTGAATTAATTTTTACAATTCCATTTTTAACTCCAAATTTTAAACAGATATCGTTTTAAAATTTGTGTATGACACTTGTCATAGTTTTTTCTAAATCAGTCTTTTAACTTAACTCTTTATTTATTTCAAAAATAAAGGCTTATGGGAACTCTAAACGTAACACAACTCACTAAAAAGAAAGAGACTGCAAATTATGTAAATCAACTCATTAAGGACCTTGAGGCTTTAGAAAAGATGATTGCAAGCGATTTAATTGAAAAAGCACCCATAAGAATTGGCGCAGAGCAGGAATTTTGTTTAGTCAATGAAAACTTTTTACCCGCCCAAAATGCGCTCACCATCCTGGAAAAAATCAATGACCCTCATTTTACGACTGAGATTGCAAAGTTTAATCTCGAAATCAATCTGGACCCTTTAGAATTATCCGGCAACTGTTTTTCTCAACTTCAAGCAGATACTGAACGACTTTTAAAAAAGGCTAAAACGATTGCTGAAAAACTAAAAAGTAAACTCATATTGACCGGGATTTTACCCACACTTTCATTGGATGATATTCATCTCGATAGTATGACACCCATGCAACGCTATTATGTTTTAAATGAAGCAATAATAGCTTCACGAAAGCAACATTTTAACATCCATATCAAAGGGGTTGATGAACTCAATATTCTTCACGACTCTGTTTTACTTGAGGGTTGTAACACTAGTTTTCAGGTTCATCTTCAAATAAATCCTGATGAATTTGTAGCTCAATACAACTGGGCTCAAGCAATTTCAGGACCTGTATTGAGTGCGTGCTGTAACTCACCCCTTTTATTTGGAAAAGAATTATGGAGTGAAACACGCATTGCCTTGTTTACCCAAAGTGTTGATACCCGAACCAATACTTTTTCGCTCAACGAAAGCCCCTCACGAGTTAGTTTTGGCCACAGATGGGAAACAGGCTCAATAACAGATATTTTTAAAGACAATATCTCCAGATTTAAAAGTTTAGTCACTTCAGATTTTAATGGTTCAAGTCTGGAAACACTTGAAAGTGGGGAAATTCCAAAATTAAAAGCCCTGAATTTACACAACGGGACCGTTTACAAATGGAACAGAGTGTGTTATGGTGTAGGTGGAGGCAAACCCCACTTGCGCATTGAAAACCGTTATATTTCTTCAGGACCCACAGTGATTGACGAAATAGCAAATAGTGCTTTTTGGATTGGGGTGATGGTAGGTAAACCAAAAGCTTTTGAAAACATTCACTTAAAAATGGATTTTAAAGATGTTAAAGCCAATTTTTTTAGTGCGGCACGATATGGATTGTCAACACAATTTAACTGGATGGGAAAAATGATTCCCGCTCAGCAACTGATTCTCAATGAACTCATTCCTATGGCAAAAAAAGGCTTGGCAAAAATGGGAGTCAATCAAAATGATATCGACCACTATATGAAAATTATTAGCGCCCGCATACAATCCAATAATGGAAGTCAATGGGCTATTCAAAGTTATCGCAATTTACTAAAAGTAAAAAAACCGTTTGAAGCTGCTCAAGTGCTAACGGCACAAATGTATTTAAGACAAGAAAGTGGAATACCCGTTGCTCAATGGGAAGCCATTGAACCCAAGGCACATTCAACATTTCACATCAAAAAGAAAGTAAAACACTTGATGAGTACCGATATTTATTCAGTTGATGATAAGGATAGTCTCGAACTTGTTTTACACATTATGAAATGGAAAAACATTCACCACATGCCTGTAGTATCTCATGACCGCACCTTCATAGGTTTGCTTACGTGGAAAGATGTAGAAAACCATTTGGAAGATAAAGGGAACGCTTTAAAATCTGTTAAATCACTTCTAAAAGAAAAAATAATAACAATCACCAGTAACCAAACTGAAAATGATGCACGTCAACTTATGAGAAAGCATAAAGTGAATTGTTTACCGGTGCTAAAAGGTGAAAAATTGATTGGATTAGTAACTTCAAATGATTTAAAATTATAAATGAAAACGCAGCTCCAAACCAAAATAACAAATAAAAACGAAAGAATAATTATTCAATTTGAAAATGAGAAAACAGGACCTACAATTGTTTTTTTTGGTGGTGTTCATGGCAATGAAACTGCAGGTGTAAAGGCACTCCAAGAGCTTAAAAAAAACCTTTCTTCTCATAGAGAATTTCTCAAAGGAAACGTTTATGCCATTGTTGGAAATCTAAAGGGAGTGCAACAAAATAAACGATTTATAGATGAAGATTTAAATAGAATGTTTACAAAAAATTCTGTTTTTTCAATCAACCAAAACAAGCATCAGCAATTAAATAGTGAGCAAGAAGAACAAAAGGAACTATTGAACTGCATCAACACCATTTTTAAGAAAAACAAGGGGCCTTTTTACTTTATTGATTTTCACACCACCTCCAGTAAAACACTTCCATTCATCACAATAAACGATGCCATGATAAACCGTCGTTTTGCAAAGTGTTTCCCTGTGCCTATTGTTTTAGGTATTGAAGAGTATCTCGAAGGACCTTTATTGAGTTATATCAATCAATTGGGGTATGTTTCACTTGGTTTTGAATCTGGTCAACACGATGATGAGCAAGCTGTAAAAAATGCTTTGGCTTTTACTTATTTGTCCCTCGTTTATAGTGGAGTCATAGATCAAAACAACCTCACCGGATTTGATGAACAATATCGTGTTTTAAAAGAACACAATGGTGGTCTTGAAAAAACCTTTGAAGTGATTTACAGGTATTCTATCAAAGAAAATGAACTATTTAAAATGCTTCCCAATTTTAAAAGTTTTCAAAGCATTAAAAAGGGTGATTTGTTGGCGCTTTCAGACGGTAAAAATATTGCATCTCCATCAAGCGGTATGTTATTTATGCCTTTATACCAACCGCTAGGTAATGATGGATTTTTCATCATAAAAAGCATCCCGAAATTCTTTTTACAGCTTTCTGCTTTTTTAAGAAAACTAAAAGTTGAAAATCTATTAGTTTGTCTTCCGGGGATTTCTCGCGATAAAAACGATCAGGAAATACTCACAGTTAATTTAACGATTGCCCGGTTTCTTGCCAAACCAATCTTCCACTTGTTGGGATACCGAAACAGGACAATCAATCAACATCGTCTTTTGTTATACAACCGAGAACGTGTGGCCAAAACCTCTTCTTATTCTCATACACACTGGTACAAATAGATAAATTTTTATTTGTAAGCAAAGAAATGGTAAGATGTATTGCAGAAATAGAAATCTGTTGTATATTTGCAGTCCGAAAGGAAAGATGGTCAATGTATGGTTGGCATTTTAAACACATTTTTTCTTTTATACCCACATCGCGGGGTAGAACAGTAGGTAGCTCGTCGGGCTCATATCCGCCGTAGGCGGACACTGGTTCGATTTAAAAAGTAATAAAATATTGAAAACATACATCGCGGGGTAGAGCAGTAGGTAGCTCGTCGGGCTCATATCCGCCAAAGGCGGACACTGGTTCGAGTAAAAAAGTAATAAAATATTGAAAATATACATCGCGGGGTAGAGCAGTAGGTAGCTCGTCGGGCTCATATCCGCCAAAGGCGGACACTGGTTCGAGTAAAAAAGTAATAAAATATTGAAAATATACATCGCGGGGTAGAGCAGTAGGTAGCTCGTCGGGCTCATATCCGCCAAAGGCGGACACTGGTTCGAGTAAAAAAGTAATAAAATATTGAAAATATACATCGCGGGGTAGAGCAGTAGGTAGCTCGTCGGGCTCATAACCCGAAGGTCACAGGTTCGAGTCCTGTCCCCGCTACTAAGAAAGAGAGAACAGTTTTTGTTCTCTCTTTTTTTTGTATTTTTAGTTATGGAAGAATCTTTTGTAGTCTACATTTTATATTCCCGAACATTTGACAAAACCTATGTAGGTTATACCACTGACCTGATTGACAGGTTTTATTCTCATAATTTTTTTGCTACAAAGGGTTATACTGTGCGATACCGTCCGTGGGAGGTAATGCATCTGGAATTTTTCAAAAACAAAAAGCAAGCAATGCAACGCGAAAAATATTATAAAAGCGGGATGGGCAGAGAAAAAATAAAAGCGCTTAAAGCAACCTATTTGAAAAAATAAAATGGAAAGCTCATATCCGCCGATGGCGGACACAGATTCCCCCGAAGTCTCAGGGCTGCTCCCGCTACTAGCAATAACAAGGCTTCACAGAGATGCGAGGCCTTTTTGTATTAGAATTAAAATCCAAACCTCTTTTTCACCCTATCATTTTAAATAAAAAATTATAAAGCTCATCAGAAAAAGAAATGTAAAATGTTAAACTTTAGCAGATGCAGTTTTTTTAGGTATCTTTAGTAGATGACTAAAAGAGCACGCATTATTGTCGGGAGTATCGTTGGGCTATTGATTTTGATAGTGATTGCGTCGTTTGTTATAAACCCAATTATTGAAAATAAAATTAAAAAAACCATCGCCAGAGAAATTCCGGAAGAATTTCAAATAAATGACTATGATATTTCTGTCAGTACATTTAGTGGTTCGGTAACTATTGAAAATCTTCAGGCAACTGTAAAGGATACCATTTCTGTTTTTAGAGACTCACAAATCAGCCTAACCAAAGCTTCCGTTAGTGGTCTTAGTTACTGGAAGTACTTGCTCTCAAATAGAATTGCCGTTGATGACATTACACTTTATGACCTGCATATTAAAACGTATCGGGATACCACAAAAACAGACGACTCCCCGGAGAAAAAACACACGGATTTTAAGGAAAACATAAGTGCCGGAAAATTTACTTTGGACAACGCCTCTTTCTTATTTAAAAACACAGATGAAAGCATTGCCTTGCAAGTGGACAGCCTTAACTTTTCCATTAAAAATGTGGTGGTTAATAAAACTACTTTACAAGAAAAAATACCCTTTTACTTTTCTGAAATGGAAGTGGATACCCGTGATTTTTTCTATGAAATAAATGAAACCGAAACCCTTTCCTTAAAAGAATTTTCCGTAAAAAACCAACAGCTAGAAATCACAAATTTCACCATTCAAACAAAGGCTGACACGCTTTACAGCAATGAAGAAGCTACAAAAGCAACGGGTCGTAAAGACATAAAAATACCCAAAATAGCCATTAGCGATCTTCATTTTAAAGTGGTTGATGATACTTTTCAGCTCTTTGGAGAAAATTTGGAATTGGACTCCCCTTCCATACTCATTCAAAAAGGATTCAAAGAGACTTCTGAAGAATCGGAAAATGCCGAAACAGAAGAGAACAAAAAAGAAATGCCACTCCCCTTCTCTTTAGGTTCTGTAACCATAAAAGACGCAGGGTTAACTATTCTAAATCCAGATGCCAGCACCAATTTACAGGTTGAAGATTTTAATTTAACCCTCAAGAATGCATTGGTAAATACAGCAACCTTACAACAAAAAATTCCTGCTCGATTTTCAGACCTCGAGATTACCAGCAATTCTATTCAATACCTGTTGAACGATTATGATCTGCTTTCTTTAACTTCTATTTCGTTAGAGAATAATGAACTTCAAATTGAAGACTTGGCCATAAAAACAATTCATTCTAAAAGGGAACTTTCCCGGGTTATTTCAAAAGAGCGCGACCATATGGATGCAGAAATGCCATTGGTTACCATAAGGGACTTTCATTTTGAAGTTTTGGACACCACATTTCAGGTTTCCGCCAGTGATTTTATTATAGAAAATCCCATTTTAAAAGTGTACAGAGATAAGCTGGTTAGAGATGACACCAGTACCAAACCGCTTTACAGTAAAGCGATTCGCAACATCCCTTTTCCTTTAACTTTAGACTCTTTACATATCAATAATGCCACAATTGTCTATGAAGAAAGAGTAAGCGCAAGACAACGGGCAGGTGTCATTGATTTTTCAAAGTTAAATGTAGCCATTGGTAACGTTAGCAACACTTACGCTCAAGGCGAAAAAAAAACAACAATCAAAATCAACTCCATTTTTATGGATGAAAGTCCGCTTAAAATTGACTGGAGTTTTGATGTGAATGATTTGAAGGACACCTTCCATATTCAGGGAGAACTTGATGCTTTGAATGCAACAAAAATGAACTCTTTCACAAAATCAAGCCTCAATGTAAACCTTGAGGGAAAAGTCAAAAAAACCTATTTTAATATTCATGGGAATGATGAGACTTCAAGTGTTGATTTGCGCATAAGCTATAACAACTTTAAAGTTGAAATATTAAATAAGGAAAACAAACGAAACTGGATTTTATCTACAGTTGCCAATATTTTTGTGAAAAAGAAATCTGATACCGGGAAAGGCACTTTCAAAGAAGGAAAAGCTACAGCCCAAAGAAACAAAGACAAGTCTTTTTTCAACTATTTATGGATCAACATTCAGGAAGGTTTAAAAGATGTGATGGTAGCGATCTAATGGTTATTGCTCCATATTTGAAACTTCAAATTGAGTCAATTCACCATCCTGAAAACCAACCAAAAGTTCAATTGGGTTGCAACACACTTCACAATCTTCAACATAAGTTTGTCTTGCTACAGAGGGATCCAGCAGCATCGAAATCTCTTCCCAGCAATAAGGGCATTGAAAAAAGTGTTCATACATAAAATCAATTTTTTGAGTGATTAAAACTCAACATCAAGAAGTTTGCCGGTGAGTTGTAAGAGTTCCAATTCGGCGAGTTTGGCTTCATATTTTGCAAGATTTTTGTTGGTTTGGGCATTGAGCAAGTTGATTTGGGCTTGTCTCAATTCCAGCGAACTTATTTGTCCCAGTTTATAGCGTTCATTAGAGCGTTCAAAGTTTCCTTTGGCTGTTTCTACATTTTGCTGCTGAAGTTCATAAATTTTCTTTCGATTGTCATAATTACCACGGGCATTGGCAATGTTGCGTTTTACCTCAAGAGATATTTGTTGCTTTATCAAATTTTGGTTTTCAAATCGTATCCTGGCATTTTTAGAATTGACAATAGAACTTCCGCCATCAAAGAGATTCCAGGTAAGGTTGATACCGGCGTTGAAACCTGTGGATGTATTGGACGCTAAAAAGTTGGTCGCCGGAAAATTTCCTTCATTCCAACCATAGGAACCGGTTAAGCCCAGTGAAGGCAAAAACACCGAATTACTGGCTTTTCGGGCATAGTCACTTATTAAAATATTTTGATTTGCTTGTAAAAGTGTGACATTATTTGCTTCGGCTTCAGCAATATAACTTTCGATAGCGAGTAAATTCATAAAAGAAACTGTGGTATCAATTTCAAAATTACGTTCTAATTCATTGTTTAAAACAACATTCAAATCGCGCTTCGCATTGATTAACGCTTGTCTGGTATTCATTACGTTCACGCTGTCTGTAGTGATGTCAACTTTGGCGTTGAGAACTTCAAGTCTTGTATTCTGCCCATATTCAAACTGATATTCAGCCCTCTTGAGGCGTTCCTTGGTGTTTTCAAGCGTTTCTTGTAAAACACTCAGGTTTTCTGTCAATCGTGCGACTTCAAAGTAAACAGAAAACAATTGAAGTATCGTAATTTCAATACTTTCCCGAGCTTCGAGTTCGCTCAAGTTGTATTGCTCTTTCAGGCTTTTGTAATTATAATGCCTCCCCAAACCATCAAAAAGCAAAAAATTGAGGTTTAATGATGCATTATATCGGTCTGTTTCTGCTCTTTTTACTTCACTTGATGTTCCATCCTGAAAAGTGGCTGTTTGATCTTCAATGGCATATTGACCGCCGGCATTTCCGGTTAAAGACGGTAAATAACCCGAATTTAAAATCCCTGAATTGTTTTTGGAAACCAGCACTTCATTATTGGCTATTTGAATTCCAAAATTATTTTCTAATGTTAGCCTAATCGCTTCCTCTTTTGTGAGTAATTCCTGTGCTTCTATCTGGAAGAAAAAACAGCAGAACAGTCCAAAAAACAGGTATTTATTTGTCATATTCTTCATCTATTTCCTTTTCTTTTATGGCGCGTTCTACATCTTCTTTATTGACTTTTTTTCCGGTTGCCAGCCAGATGGTTCCGGTTTTTATTTTGTTGTTTATCGTTAAAAATAATGGAAGTAAAAACAAGGTCAAAATTGTTGCTATACCTATTCCATAAGCGATGGAAATTGCCATAGGTTGTAAAAACTGCGCTTGTCTGCTTTTTTCATTAATAAGAGGTGCTAATCCCGCAATGGTAGTTAAAGAAGTCAAAAATATGGCTCTAAAACGGGATCTGCCCGCCTCATACAAGGCCTTATCAAAAGGCAAGCCTTCTTTTAAGAACGAATTGAATTTTGTGATTAAAACAAGACCATCATTCACCATAATCCCAATGAGTGCTATGATTCCCATAGCAGACAACATATTTACAGGAAAGTCGTGAATCCAGTGTCCCCAGGCAACGCCAATAACGCTAAATGGGATTAAAAGCATTAAAAGCAATGGCTGACTGTAACTTCTAAAGGTAAAAGCAATCGTTGCATAAATTAAAAACAGAATAATAGGCACAATACCCGAAGCCGAATTGGAAAGCTTTTGAGCTTCTCTATTTTGACCTTCATAAGAAACGGAAACTGTGGTGTATTTTGCTAAAATTTGAGGAATAATACCCTCTTGAATTTCAAAAAGAATATCTGTGGCGCTGTCATTGGGGTTTTCCAAATCGGCATTGACTTGAATTTCTCTTTTTCCATCAAGGTGTCTGATGGATTCATCACCACGTTCTATGGTGTAAGTGGCTATTTCGCCAAAAGGCACCCGTTCACCGGAAGGCGTGATAATGCGCATCGCATTCAAATCGTTGATTGAAGACCTGCCTTCACGGTCATACCGCACCCAAACCCGAATCTCGTCTTGCCCTCTTTGAAAACGTTGTGCCTGCGCGCCAAAAAAACCGGCTCTTATTTGCTGCATCACTTCGTTGAGTGTGAGGCCCACCGCATAAGCAGTTTGATTGAGTTCTACCCTAATTTCTTTAATACCTTGCGGGTCTGTATCTGTTACATCCTTTAGCCTGGAATCATTTTGAAAATGGGCTTTGAGTTCTTCTTTTGCTGCTTTAAGTTCTTGTGTATTGTTTCCCAAAAAAGCGACAGAAATCGGAGAACCACCAAAAGTTCCACCGGAACCAAAAGTGAGTTGTTCCACCCCATAAACAGGCCCCACGGCTTCTCTTATGGCTGCAGTAATTTCAGGAGAGGAAAAATCACGATCTTCTCCCGGCAGTAAGTTGACTCTTAGAGAAGCTTTATTGTTTCCGGGACCCACTCGTTTGATAATATTTTGAACCACTTGCAAATTGCCGGTTTGCTTAGCTGTAAATTCCTCATTGACTTCCCAGGCTTTGGCCTCCACATAAGAGATGATGGAATCTGTTGTTGCCGGATTGACTCCTTCACTCATTAATAAATCAATAGAAACCCTGTCACTGGCAATACTAGGGAAAATAGTCACCCGTATAATGCCGCCCATAATGGAAGCAACCGTTAACATCAATATTGAAACGATGATGGCAAGTGATAAAAAATTGTTTTTAAGGACAAATGCCAGCACGGGGCTGTAAAGTTTATCTCTTAAAAAACGCATGCTTTTGTCTCCCAACTTATTGAGAATACGCAGTTTTGCAAAAATTTTGTCAATTCCCTTTTTTTCTTGCTGTGCCTTTTCTCCATTACGCACCAATGCTTTTGAATGCGCGATGTGTGCCGGCAAGATGATAAATGCTTCGATAAGTGAAATAACCAGTGTCAAAATCACTACTACAGAAACTTCTGCATAATATTTCCCGATGCGACTGTCTAAAAACTGAAAGGTCAGGAAGGCCAGAACTGTAGTTATAATCGCCGAAAGTATGGGCGGCACCACTTCCATTGTTCCATCGACGGCAGCTCTTATGGGGCTTTTTCCTTTTTCGTAATGTTGGTAGATATTTTCTGAGATCACGATTCCGTCATCTACAAGAATCCCAATAACGATAATCATCCCAAATAAGGAAAGGATATTGATGGTGATCCCAAAGAGTGGCGCCAGCATAAACATTCCAAAAAATGCAATGGGCAACCCAAATGCAACCCAAAAAGCCACACGGGTGTTGAGAAAAAAGGAGAGAAAAATTAAAACGAGTAAGATTCCCATGCCTCCATTTTCTACCAAAATTTGTGTGCGTTGCTTCAAGGATATGGAAGAATCGTTTACCACATCGAGCCTTACATTGCTGTTTTTAGCATTAAATTCTTCAATGTATTTGTTTACATTTTCAGCAGAAGAGAGCAAATCTTCATTGTTGGTGTTGCTCACATTGATGTTGACAGAGAGGTTTCCATTGAAATAGGACGCATTGGGAGTTTCAGCAAATCGATCCCTTACAGTGGCCAGATCTTTGAGTCGAACCATCGCTCCACCTTCATTTGCTCTAACAATAATATTGTCAATTTCCTCTGCATAATAGCCTCGGTTATTTGCTCTGATGAGGTAATCTTCAACATTTGTTTTTATGGTTCCTCCTGTAGTGAAAATGTTGGCTCCTCTCACTGCATTGGCAACTTCCTGAAAGGAAATATTATATGCCAGGAGATCATTTTCTCTTACGGCGATTTCAATTTCTTCAGCCGGGTAACCGGTAATTTCTATCTGCGAAATTCCTGGAATCGTTCTCAGTTCGTTTTCAATTTGCCGTCCAATCTGTTTTAGGGTTGCCAGTGGCACATTTTCCCCACTTAAAGCAAATTCAATGGTTTCTCTAATGGGAATTTGTTTTGAAACCACCAGCGGCTCCATATCAGCCGGAAATGTGGGAACACGATCCACTGCGTTTTTGACTTCGGCAAGAATAATATCGATGTTTTCACCGCGTTCAATTTCTACTGTAATGGAACCACCACTCTCTCTTGCGGTAGAAGTGACCCGTGAAATGCCTTGAAGACCTTTTAAATTATCTTCAATTTTTATGACAATACCCTCTTCAATTTCCTGTGGAGAAGCCGCCGGATAATTGATATTGATATTGATGATTTCTGAATCTACTAAAGGAAAAAAAGAGGATTTGAGACTAAGAATGCCAAATAGTCCAAATATGAGAAATGCAAATATGATGACATTTACAGCGACACTGTACTTAATAAAATATTCAATTACTTTACGCATAAACGTCCTGTATTATTCAGATTGCATTATTGTAACCGGTTGACCGGCAAACGCACCGGGCAAGACTTCTCTGAGTATGATTGTACCATCCGGAATACCTTTTACAACAACTTCACGCTCTGTGATATAAATTAATTCAATATCCAGTAAATTGAGTTTGTTGTCTTCAACAATGTATATTTGTGACTCATTTACAAGTAGTTTTCTTTCAAGCTTGTACGCATTTTGCTCTTCACGGGCATCTAAATTGGCTTCCAGAAACATACCTTCTCTTAAGTTTTCCCCTTTCACCTCCACAAAAACATTAACTGTTTGTGTGCTTGGGTCTATTCTGGCATTGATTCTGCTTATAGTACCTTCAAATTTTTTTGTTTTATCAATAATGTGAAGTTTTACTTTTTTTCCGGTTTCCAAAAAATCAACGAAGTTTTTAGATACTGCCACTTCCATTTCATAAACTGAAGGGTTGATAAATTCGCCCAATTTTTGACCCGGTCTCACCAAGCTTCCTTTATTGACCAATGCTTCTGTAAGGATTCCGGTAAATGGTGCTCTAATATTGAATTTACTCAAACGCTCTTCCATTCTTTTGATTTCAAAATAATTAGAGGTGATGTTTCTTCCGGTGATAAAATATCCTTCTTGTTCTGAAGAAGGTTCCGGCAAAGGAGCGACCGTTTTATTGACGTCAAAATTGGAAAGATAAGTTTGCCATTTCGAAAACGAATCCGGATAATCAAGCCTTAAATCGGGCATGATTGCTGTGATTAAATTGTGTAAATTACTGCGAGCCGACCGAACAGAAGCTGCATATTCTGAAGCATTTATTTGTAGCAACAATTCGCCTTGATTGTATTTTTGCCCGGGTCTGAAATCTCTGGAACTTGAGGAAAATAAGCCCTCCACTTCAGAAAACAATTCCAGACGGTCTTTTGCAGAAAGCGTTCCGGTAGCAGGAACTACGATAGGAATGGTTGTGTTTGTGACCGTATCAACAAAGACCACTTTTTCAAGCTTTTCGACTGCCGGATTCTGTTTTTTCTCAACGTTTGCAATGCTGCGAGCCCACAAAAATGTGAGTGCAAGTATGAGCACACCAAGAGCAATAAGTATAATTTTGCGCATGAATTATAACGAATAAATTTGATAATTTACAAATCTATTTCTTTGAAACGGTAAACAAGGTTAAGGGTTTCTTAAAAAACGAACATTGTTATATCTTCTCCAATGATTCTTGAACATCTTCCCAATCAATCATCATTTTTTCCATTTCAGACTTTTTCTTTTGATAGTTCTTGAAGAAATCTGGCTTTGCTGATGTTTTGTTATAATCTTCTGCCAAATCGCGATCCATTTGAGCAATCTCCTTTTCAAGTCGTTGAATTCTTGACTCAATATTACTCAACTTGTTTTTGAGTGTTTTTTCCTTTTTCTGGTCGTTGTATTCTTGCTTGTTTGAAGTATCTTTTGGGGTTTTCTTTTCCTTGGTCATCAATTCTGCTTCACGCATAGAAGAAATCTTGCGCTGCTCCAGGTAAAAGTCAATATCCCCCAGATATTCTTTTATTTTCCGGTCTTTAAATTCATAGACTTTATCACACAATCCTTGTAAAAAATCCCTGTCGTGAGAAACGAGAATGAGGGTTCCTTCAAAACTTTTCAGCGATTCTTTCAAGACATTTTTAGATTTGATATCGAGGTGGTTTGTGGGTTCATCCATCACCAACACATTGAGTGGTTGCAATAACAATTTAGCGAGTGCCAACCGATTGCGCTCCCCACCCGAAAGTACTTTTACAAACTTATCAACTTCTTCTCCTCTAAAGAGGAACGAGCCCAGAATATCTCTTACTTTGCTCCTGTTAGTTTCATTGGCTGCATTGATCATCGTGTCCAAAACTGTAATATTTCCGTCAAGATAATCTGCTTGATTTTGAGCAAAATAACCAATTTGCACATTGTGACCCAGTTTTACAGTTCCCTGATGGGAAATTTCACCCACAATAATCTTTGCCAGTGTTGATTTTCCCTGCCCATTTTGTCCCACAAAAGCCGTTTTTACACCACGCTCAATCATCATACTCACGTTGTCTAAAACGTGGTTTGGCCCATAACTTTTTGAAATGTGCTCCATATCGATAACCACTTTTCCGGGTTGCACCGAAATGGGAAACCGCACATTCATCACAGCATTGTCGTCTTCATCTACTTCAATGCGATCTACTTTATCCAGTTTTTTAATGAGTGACTGCGCCATAGATGCTTTTGAGGCTTTTGCCCTAAATTTTTCAATGAGTTTTTCGGTTTGCTGAATTTGCTTCTCTTGATTTTTTTGAGAAGCGAGTTGCTGCTCGCGCAATTCCTGCCTTAAAACCAAATATTTAGAATAGGGTTTGTTATAATCATAAATGCGCCCCAATGAAATTTCTATGGTTCTGTTGGTCACATTATCGAGAAACATTTTGTCGTGAGATACTATGACAACAGCTCCTGCATAGTTGTTCAAAAAACTTTCGAGCCAAATGATAGATTCAATATCAAGGTGGTTTGTGGGCTCATCGAGCAGTAATATATCATTGCTTTGCAAAAGGAGTTTGGCGAGTTCTATACGCATACGCCATCCACCGGAGAATTCTTCGGTTTTTTTATCAAATTCTTCCCGTTTGAAACCCAATCCCTGAAGTATTTTTTCGGTATCTCCCTGATAGTTGTATCCTCCTATAATTTCATAGTGATGTGTTACATCACTTATAGCGACCATCAAATCGTGGTATTCATCAGACTCATAGTCAGTGCGGATAGCCAGCTGGTGATTGATATCATCCATCTTGGCTTCAGTTGCCTTAATTTCTTCAAAGGCTTGATAAGCCTCTTCAAGCACTGTTCTTCCCTGAACAAAATCAATATCCTGTCTTAAAAAACCAATTTTGATTTCTTTATCTGAAGCAATCGTCCCAGTATCTGATGCCAGATCTTTGGCTAAAATTTTGAGGAGTGTTGATTTTCCTGCGCCATTTTTTCCAACCAAACCCACGCGATCACCCGCCTTGAGCTGAAATGAAATTTCCTCAAAAAGATTTTCTCCCTGAAATGCAACCGATAAATTAGAAACGTTGAGCATAATGTAACCTATGTAACAAATTATCGTGCAAAGATGCTTAAATTTGTAGTCTTAAAAAAATAGATTTTTCTATGTTAAAAGGCACGAAGTTATACAGCATTTTTACGGGTTCTTGTCCGGTTTGCCACAGTGAATCCATGTATGAAGAAAACAACCCATACAAACTCAATAAGATTTTTAAAATGCATGAGAGATGCAGCCATTGCAATACAAAATACAAGATAGAACCCTCGTTTTTTTATGGAGCGATGTATGTGAGTTATGGTCTGGGAGTTGCCTTTGCCGTAGCAGCATTTATCGTTAGCTATGTTTTCTTTGGAGGTGGCTTGATGACTTCTTTTATAGCGATAGTGGGCACATTAATCCTTTTTATGCCTGTTATTATGAGGCTTTCGCGAAATATTTGGATCAATCTTTTTATGAGTTATGACAAGGAAAAGGCTAATTAAATCTGCTAATATCTATTTCTTTGGGTAAGGTTTTTCCGTTTTCGATTAAATCGAAAAGATTTTCTGCAACAGTAGGCCCAATCATCACCCCGTGAGTTCCCAAACCATTTAACACATATAGATTTTTAAATTCGGAATGTTGACCCACCAAAGGTTTTCTATCCACTACTGTGGGACGCACACCGGCTTGATGAGAGAAGACTTCATATTCACAAGTAATGATTTTGTGAAGTTTTTCCAAAAGTTCTTCTTTGGCCTCTGTCGTAGGCAAATTGTCTTTGTCTTTCCAGTTGTAGGTCGCTCCCACTTTATACAAATCGTTGCCTAGTGGAATAACAAACACACCGGACTTTAAGATAACATCCAATTTTAAATTTGGGGCGCTTATTGTGATGAGTTCACCCTTATTTCCCACCAATGGAAGTTGATTAAAAAAGGGATTGTTCTTAATTCCAAAACCTTCAGCAAAAACAATATATTGGGCTTCAATAGCTTTATAATTTAATGGATTTGTAAGCTGAAGTGAGGTATGATTAAATGTCTCATTTATTAATTGATTGTTTTTAAGAAGCTCCTTTCGGTAAGCATCGATAAGTAGTGTGGTATCAATCCTGCCACTTTGCACTACTTTTCCTAATCCAAATTCTGCTTTGACATGTTCATTTTGATTTGGAAGTATTTTAGGATCTATAAAATGTTCAAGAACAGGTTTATCTGATGCTTCAAACCAGCGGTTTTGTTCCTCAACAGAATTGAATATTCTGAAAACCGGTGTTTTATAATCAATTTTTACACTCAATTTGTCCTCTAACTTTTCATAAAATGGAAGTGCTTTTTGAATTTGTTCAAGGGCATTCCAGGCGGCTGAAAAACGTTTTAGAATAACAGGATTGTATAAACCGGCAGCGACGGTTGAGGAAGTATTGTTTCCGGCATCAAACACGACGAAGCGCTTGTTTTGTTCAAGCAGTTTTTCACAGAGTGCGATACCTGCAAGACCCAAACCAACAATTATGTAGTCAACTTTCATGCTACGAAAATAAAAAAACTCCCGTCAATAAACGGGAGTCTTAGGTTTTATAAATAAATCTGAGATTTAGTAATTCCAGAGATCAATTTCAATATTTCTGATGGTCTCTTTAATTCTTTCAGACTCCAGAAGTTGCATTAGTGCATTATCTGAAATATAGTCACTTACCGCTCGGTCACCATATTCATTATCTTCTTTATAAATCACACCACTAAACCTTCTTGAATTGAGCATATGATCAAATGAAATGGGCATAGATGTATTCAACCTGTTAAATGCTTTGGCTTCGTGAAGTACTTCACGTGCTTCAGGAAAGAAGACCCAAAACAATTCAACCATTACTGAGTTTTCGTCATCGATAAAGTTAACGTCAGGAGCTACAGGAGCAATCCCAATCAAACGGTATTTCAATTCCCCCAATCTTTTGTCAATATACCAGTAACCACGCACGCGGTATTCTTCAATATCTGCAGCAGTAATATCTCTTCTGTCAATGTATTGTAGATCCAGTTCTTCGCCTGCATTTAATTGGGCAATACCTGCATCTGTGGTGTCAACTCTTGAAAGTGTAGCCTGAATATCTGAGAGCTTTCTTTTTTCAGTAAAATAAGAATCTGTATAGATATTGGCAATTCTTCCATTCTTGATATTTTTCAACAAAACATCATAAAGAGATCTGCGTTCTGGTCCAATGTTATTTGTGTCAATTGGATAATACAGCGGAAAATTCATTCGCTCATCGAGGTCAACGATTTCCCATACTGTTTTTGCCCATAACACATCACGCTGATCTATAAACCCATAAGACAATGGATTGTCATTGTCATAAGCTATCTGCGCTTCTGTTCTTTTGTTCATATCATCCGGGGTTTTGGCATTTAAAATATTAGATTGCCCAAACCCTGTTGATGTGATCAACATTGCGGTTAGAATTATTAAAAAAGATTTCAGGTTCATAATACGTCTTTAATTTTAATTTGTAAGCTCTACAAAGACAGGGGAGATTTTTTGTAAACGATACCCGGAAGCACCTGCAAGGTTTGCCGTGATATCAAATATTTGTACTGTTTCTCCTCTTTTTGCTCTTCGCAAAGTATTTTTTGCTGCATCGTTTAAACGACCTCCATTAACAACAACAGTGGGTTGACCGGGTACATTGAATTTGAATCCGGTAACGTTGAGTCCAATTTCAAAGTCGAAATCAGGAATCATCGCACCAATTGTTGATATTTCAAGAGCGTTGCGTTGCATTTTTGTCAAACCATCTTCACCTCTTACAGTTCCAACGGGTCTTGGTATGTCTTTAATACGGAAGGTAGCTCTAGATGGATAAGAAGTTCCATCAATAGTTCCACTTACGTTTATAGTTACTTCCCTTCCTTGAACGTTGGTAACTTCCATCATATAACTACTTCCTGAGACTCTTCTAAGTCCGGGAGCATTTGCTGTGATATTATTATCAGATACTCCGGCCATTGAGATAGTCATCGGGTTTTGAACTCCACGATATACTACATTCATTTTGTCAGCAGAAATCACGGCATCTGTTGGTTTTGAAATAGTAGTGAAACTCAAATCAACAGGAACTGTTGTTTCTTCACCACCTTCTTCAAAAATTAGTTGACCACCGATTTTATGTTCTCCGGCAGATCCGGCACTTACATTCAATTTAACACGACCTCCTTCAATAGTGTATTGATCTTCGGTAAGTGGTCTTCCATCAAGAGTTAACTCCACTCTGTTTGGTCTGGTGGTTTCATCTGTTCTTCCTAGAACTACAGCACCGTCAAATGTATCTCCCTGAAAATATGCAGATCGATTTGTTTGTAGTAAAGTACCATAGTTTGTCATTGCAACTGCAGCAGTTAACTCACCTTCAAGCATTGTCGATAAGATTTCATTGTTGGTAGTTTTGATATCTGCCTGCATTTGGGTTAATTTTGTTAAAGAAGCAATTAAAGGAAATCCTTCAAAATGGTAATTTAACCATTCAACTTCTACACCGTCTCTTCGTGTTTCTTTTTCAGTGCTAAATTTTTTATTGATATCAGCTTTAATTTTATCAAATGCAGGTGAATCACCTAAATTTGATAATAAGCCCTCTCGATAGCTGTTAATTTTGTCAACAAACTCCTGGCCTTCAGGGGTATATTTATCGCCTACGAAAAATGTTTGATTTAAAAAATCAGGTTTGTCCATAACTTCATAGTTTTTAGTAGCCATATCTTCTTCTTTAACTGTACCTTTTAATTCGGTTTTAATAGATTCAATATAGCTATCAAATTCATTGGAAAGTGTTCCAATTTGTTCAGCTTTGACTTTAGCGTCAGCAAATCGTGTGGGGTTCTCAGTTGCTTTTTCAGCCAATCCGGCCATATAATCTGCATTCCGTTGTTCTGCAGAACTGTTTGCCTCGGTTAATCGTTCATTCATGAGTCCAAAAGCTGATAGTACTTCTTTGGACATATTAAGTGCAAGCATAGCGATGAAAATCAGATACATTAGATTAATCATCTTCTGTCTTGGGGATAGTTTTCCTCCTGCCATTTTTTAAGTTTTTGTAAGTTAGTTATACAGTTAGAAAAGGTTTAGTTTCTGTTTGTCATTGCAGATAGCATACCTCCATAAACTCCGTTTAGAGAAGAAAGGTTAGTAGCCATAGCTTGCATTTGTTGTTTTAATTGATCTGCATTTTGAGCAACCTCTTCATTGATTTGAGTTTGACGGCTTGCTGACTCTACTTGTACTTTATAGAGCGAGTTTAAAGACTCCATTTGAGCAGCGGCAAGGCTCATTTCCTGGCTGTATTTCTTTTGTGCATTCATAGAATCTGCTGTTGGTTGAAGTTCTTTTGCAGCTCCTTCAAATGAACGGATGCTTTCACCAAGGCTAGACACTAAACCTGCGTCTAATTTTGCCTCTTTAAGCATCTCGTCTAATTTTTTAGATAAAAGACCTTGAGCGTCTTCGGGGTTTTCTTGTTTTCCTTTTTTACCCATTGATTGACCGCCAGCTAATTCAGGATATACTAAAGACCAGTCTAGGTCATCATCTACAGGTTCAAAAGCAGAGATAGCAAAGATGATTGCTTCAGTTATAAGTCCAATTGCTAATAAAAGACCACCATTTAAAGGACCTAATTCCCAGTGAAGTATTTTGAAAAGGGCTCCTAATATTACAATTGAAGCTCCTAGGCCATAGGCCATATTAAATAATTTTTTAGAAGATTTTGATTGTGCCATGATTAATTAAAATTTTAAGTTAAGTTTTAGTTAGTGTATTTAAGTTGAAATTAAGTTATTATCTCGCGTCGCCAAATTGCTGGTTGAGTACCACATCTGTTCCCATATAATCCTGAACGGTTCTGAAACCAATATAGCTTCTGGCAGTATCTGCATATTCATAATCCCTTGTACTTACTTGCATGAAGTATGCAACATCTTTCCAGGATCCACCTCTTACAACTTTTCGCATATTTGCAGGATCATTAACTGTTGGATTCATAGTGGACATAAACTCATAGGACGCAGGGTCATAAGATGAATCTACCCATTCTGAAACATTCCCGGCCATATTGTAAAGATTATAATCGTTTGGTTCATAGGATTTTGCTTCAACTGTATAAAGTGCTTGGTCTGCTGCATAATCACCGCGCAAAGGTTTAAAATTAGCCATAAAACAGCCTCTATCGTTTAGTGTATAAGGACCACCCCAGGGATATGTTCCTGATGCAATACCACCTCTGGCGGCATATTCCCATTCGCCTTCAAATGGCAATCTAAAAGAAGGCACTTGATATCTGCCTCTTTCTTTTTGGTATGCATTTTTGAAAAGGGTTCTCCAGGTTGCAAAAGCTTTTGCCTGCTTCCAGTTAACCCCCACAACAGGATATTCATCATATGCCTTGTGCCAAAAATAGTCATTGTGCATAGGCTCATTGTAAGAGTAATTAAAATCTCTTATCCATACTGTTGTATCTGGATAGATTTCAAGTTCTTCTTTGGTAATATATTTACTTCTTTTTTCTCTGGTGTCTGCGCTATTGTCTTTTGCAGCGGCAGCAATATCCATTGTTGTGTATTGAAATTTGAGTTTACTCACATCAAGTGTTCTCAAACCGTTGTAAGACTCAGACATGGGTAGATACATAGAATCCATCACTTCAGCATAATACTCGTCGGGATAGAGCGCAGTGTCCCATATAAGTTCTATTTCTCTATTTATTTTTCTTCCTTCATAAAAGTCTTCACCAAAACCCCAGTAATTATCATACATATACTGTTCATATGGAGTCATTTCTTCATTTTGTTGATCTGTGAATGCAAATTCACCGGTTCCAGCATCTCCCGGAGTCAACCCAAACTCGTCTGCAATTATGGCTAATCTTAACCTAACGATGGAATCTCTCACCCAATATACAAACTGACGGTATTGAGAATTTGTAATTTCTGTTTCATCCATGTAGAAAGAACGAACAGTAACAGTTTTAGTAGGAGCATCCATAACACCCACAAAGTCGTTGTCTGGCTTACCCATTATAAATGAGCCACCGGGAACCAAAGTCATTCCATAAGGTTTCTCAGGATGCCATTTTTTACCTTTAACTCCAACTAGCTCACCTCTATCTCCCGAGTTACAACTAATCAAAAAGGACATAATCGCAGTAAATGCAATAAACTTCTTCATAAGTATATTAGGTTAAATTTTGTAGATTTCAAGGGCGTAAACCTATTTATAAATTTCCTAAAAAACAACATTTTTTAGAAAAAAGCCTTAAAATCTATTGTTTTATTTATTATTAAATTTCATTTTTTCTTCTGGCTCTAAACCATCGTTCAGGAATTTCCTGGTTACAGGCACTCTCATAATCCTGATAAGTGCAAGGTAATAACGTGTGTCTTTTTAATTTATTATTCACTTCTGAAATAAATGGCAACTCAATCCACCATCTTTGAGTTTTCAGGCTTTTTTTAAAGAGCAACACTTCATTATCAACAGGCACACTATAGGTTTTAAAATCTGTTTCTGAACTTAAATCCCCATCATCAATCCTGTAATTTACTCCTTCAATAAAATACCACAAAACCTGTGCTATCAACATTGAAGCCGATAAAGATGTACTAAAATCATTTATTTCAAAAACTCCAAAAGCTCTTACTTTATTACTTATTCCCGAGTATCTTGAAATGGCACAAACTTCTCTGCCGTCCAGACCGTTTGGTGAATTGTTATTTATATAACTAAGTTCAGCGCTTTTTATTGCAGAAACATCTAAAGTTATCAAGTCTGCATCACGAAGGATGGGTTCCACAATAGTAACATCATTGACTATTTCGCCAAGACGATATCCTTCAAAATAAAGCTTTTCGAGCAAAGCAATTTCGTCTGAGGAATTATAATAAGATTGGTACCCAATATTACTGTAGTTAAATAAATTGTATGGTTTTTCAACAACCATTTTACCCACATAAGAAGTATTGGTGATGGGAGCATCTGCATTTCCAATGTCAAACTTGCTGTCTATGTTGACATAGTTAATCATTTTGCTCAAACCATCAAAAGCTCTGTAAATGGGATAAACAAGGTCTTGACTGCCACCCAATACAATGGGAATTATCTTTTTCGAAACCAATTCACTTACAACCGTTTTGATTGCAAAATAGGTGTCTTCAACAGTATCACCGGCGTTTATATCTCCTAAGTCGGCTATTTGATGATGCCAGTTCCCTGCATAAAGAGAGTAGAATGATTTTCTAACGGAATCAAACGAAGGATACACTCCATTAAAATTTTCGCTGTTTCTAGCTTCCTTCACCCCAAAAATCACCAGTTTACACATCTCGACCTCAGGAAAACCACTGCGTTGTGAATATATTTGCAGTTGTTTACCAAGCACGTGTTCAGGGAGCATCTCTCGATGCGCTAACACTGTTTTGCTTACAGGAGTGAAAAACTCTTGCATATAAATTATTTCTTAGAGGGTTTCTTCTTGGCCGTTTTCTTTGCAGCTCTTTTCTTGGGTGCTTTTTTTTCAATCAATGCCTTGGCTTCTTCCAAAGTCATTTTTTCTGCTTTTGTTTCTTTGGGAAGTTCTACCTTAATTTTGCCTTTTGTGAGGTTGAATCGACCCCAACGTGCTTTTTCTATTTTTATTCCCTCTTTGGGCCATTCCTGAATGAGCTTTTCTTTTTCCTTTTGCAATTTGCCTTCAATGAGGGTCTCTATATCTTCTTGTGAAAGATCATCAAAATCATACTTTTTGTTCACATTGATAAAAAGATTGTTCCACTTAATGAAAGGACCAAATCTCCCCACCCCTTTTTGAACAGGTTTATCATCGTAAGTTGCGATGGGAGCATCTGCTTTTTTCTTTTCGTCAATGAGCTCTTTGGCAGTTTCCATTTTTACCTCAAGCGGGTCCATTCCTTTTGGGAGCGAAATAAACTTTTTACCAAACCTAACATAAGGACCATAGCGCCCATTATTTACTTCTACTTCTTCACCGTCAACCTGCCCCAGCTTTCGCGGAAGCTTAAATAAGTCCAATGCTTCCTCCAATGTGATGGTATTGAGTTGCTGATCGGGTGTTAAACTGGCAAATTGCTTTTCTTCATCATCGGGTGCTCCAATTTGTGCCATAGCACCAAACTTGCCCAATCGCACCAAAATAGTTCTTCCGGTTTCGGGGTGCTTGCCGAGAATGCGTTCACCGCTTTCGCGTTCAGCGTTTTTCTCGACATCTTTTACCTGAGGATGAAAATCTTTATAGAAATCGCGAAGCATATCGGTCCATTTTTCTGTACCTTCTGCGATATCATCAAAATCTTGCTCCACCTTAGCGGTGAAATTGTAGTCGAGGATGGTTTTAAAATTCTCAACTAAAAAGTCATTTACTATCATCCCAATATCAGTTGGAACCAATTTTCCCTTGTCTGACCCCACAACTTCAGTGAGTGTTTTTTCTGAAACAGTTTCTTTTTTAAGTGTAAATTGAATGTAATTTCGCTCCACACCTTCAATGGTTCCTTTTTCGACATAATTTCTGTTTTGAATCGTCGAAATTGTAGGCGCATAAGTCGAAGGACGACCAATACCCAGTTCCTCCAATTGTTTTACCAAAGAAGCTTCGGTATATCTGTAGGGTGGTCTTGTAAATCGCTCTGTTGCTGTGATGTAGTTGTTTTTCAAAACTTCACCCTGCTTGAGATTAGGCAACATGCCTTCCTGCTCTTCGTCTTCATTATCGTGCCCTTCCATATAGACTTTTAGAAAACCGTCAAATTTGATCATCTCACCATTTGCAGTAAAATCCTGATTGTGGGTCGATGCCGAAATTCTCACATTGGTGCGCTCCAGTTGGGCATCACTCATTTGAGAGGCGATGGTTCTTTTCCATATTAATTCATACAGTCTGGCTTGATCTCTGTCAATATCCACACTGTGAACGGCAATATTTGTGGGCCTGATGGCTTCGTGGGCTTCCTGAGCCCCTTTTGATTTTCCTTTAAAATTGCGCGGCTGACTGTATTTTTCGCCAAAGGCTGAAGTGATTTCAGCTTGGGCTGCATTTTTTGCATCATTGGAAAGATTGACACTGTCTGTTCTCATATAAGTAATCAAACCGGCTTCATAGAGTCGTTGTGCCACATTCATCGTTTTACTCACCGGAAAATAGAGCTTTCTGGAAGCTTCCTGTTGTAAGGTTGAAGTAGTAAACGGCGGTGAAGGTTGCTTTTTTGCGGGCTTTTTGGTGAGTTCGGCAATAGTAAAAGTAGCGCCTTTATTTTTTTCAAGAAATGCTGCTGCTTCTTTTTGGGTATCTAAATTTTTAGGCAATTTTGCCTTAAACGCTTTTCCTTCCTCATTTTTAAACTCGGCATCTACCCTAAAAGAAGCTTCTGTTTTGAAATTTTGAATTTCGCGTTCACGCTCCACAATCAAACGGACAGAAACAGATTGCACACGCCCGGCTGAAAGACCTCCCTTCACTTTTTTCCATAGCACCGGTGACAATTCGTAGCCCACAAGCCTGTCTAAAACGCGCCTTGCTTGCTGAGCATTGACCAGGTTATAATTAATTTTTCTAGGGTTTTCTATTGCTTTTAGGATGGCTGTTTTTGTGATTTCGTGAAAAACAATGCGTTTTGTCTTGGCTTCGTCAAGGTCTAACTCCTCGGCAAGATGCCAGGCAATGGCTTCTCCTTCACGGTCCTCATCACTTGCAAGCCAGACTGTTTCAGCTTTATCTGCAAGTGCTTTTAGGTTTTTGACCAATGCCTTTTTATCTCGAGGAACGATGTACTTGGGTTTAAAATCACCCTCCACATCAACAGCCAACTCTTTGGAAGGTAAATCTGCTATGTGACCAAAACTAGATTCCACTTTAAAATCTTTGCCTAAAAATTTCTCAATGGTTTTTGCTTTTGCCGGTGACTCAACGATTACTAGATTCTTTGCCATACTCCTATTTCCGCAAAAGCGGAAATCTCATTTTTAAAAGGTTACTAATTATCTCAAAAACTCAAACATAAACATCAATTTCAACTTCAAAATTTTGAGATTCCCACTTCTGCGAGAATTGCAAAAGTATAGGATTTTTTTAATACGAAACGAATTCTCCTAAAATCTAAGCCTTATTAACCCATTAAACACACAAATAAATTCTGCCAATTTGTCACAAATGCTTTAAAATTTGTATCTTTGCACGCTTGTAGCTATAGTACTATTTATGGAGAAAATAATTGACGAAAACAAACAAGGCACACAACTCGTTCTGGAAAAAATGGACGGCAACACCAAAAAACTTTTTATTGAAAGTTATGGATGCCAAATGAATTTTAGCGACAGCGAAATCGTGGCTTCCATCCTTGCTGAAAACGGCTACAATACAACCTCAAACCTTGAAGATGCCGATTTGGTTTTGGTAAATACCTGCTCCATTCGCGACAAAGCGGAGCAAACCGTCAGAAAACGGCTCGAAAAATACAATGCCGTTAAAAGAACGACCAATCCCGGTATGAAAGTGGGGGTGTTGGGCTGTATGGCAGAACGACTCAAAAGCAAGTTTCTCGAGGAAGAAAAAATTGTTGACCTGGTCGTGGGTCCCGATGCCTATAAAGATTTACCCAACCTTTTAAGCGAAGTAGAAGAAGGAAGAAATGCTGTAAACGTTATTCTATCCAAAGAAGAAACCTATGGTGATATTTCTCCCGTGAGGCTTCAAAGCAATGGCGTGACCGCTTTTGTATCCATTACACGAGGCTGTGATAATATGTGTACCTTTTGTGTAGTCCCTTTTACCAGAGGGCGTGAACGCAGCCGCGACCCCCAAAGCATTCTTGAGGAAGTCAATGACCTGGCAGCAAAAGGTTTTAAAGAAATCACACTTTTGGGTCAAAATGTAGATAGCTATTTATGGTATGGAGGCGGACTCAAAAAAGATTTTGACAAAGCAAGCGAGATGCAAAAAGCAACGGCGACAAACTTTTCAGGATTACTCGCACTTGTAGCGGAAGCACAACCCAAAATGCGCATCCGGTTTTCAACGTCAAACCCCCAGGATTTCACTATGGACGTGATTGAAACCATGGCCAAATACCAAAATATTTGCAACTACATTCACTTGCCCGTTCAAAGCGGAAGCACGCGTATTTTAAAAGAAATGAACCGGCAGCACACCCGTGAAGAATATATGCAGTTGATTGACAATATTAAAAGTAGAATGCCGGATTGTGGTATCTCACAGGATATGATTTCAGGTTTCCCAACTGAGACAGAGGAAGACCATCAAGACACCCTGAGTTTGATGGAATATGTAAAATATGATTTCGGATTTATGTTTATGTATTCTGAACGCCCGGGCACGATGGCCGCAAGAAAACTGGAAGACGATATCCCAGAAGAAACCAAAAAAAGACGCCTGCAGGAAATTGTAGAACTCCAACAAAAACATAGTGCATACCGCACCAAACAATTTGTGGGCAAAACCCTCGAAGTCCTCATTGAAAAAACATCCAAAAGAGATGAAAATCAATGGAGCGGTAGAATCCCACAAAACACTGTGGTTGTTTTTCCAAAAGAAAACTATAAAGTAGGTGATTTTGTGATGGTCAAAGTTACAGATTGTACAAGTGCTACGTTAATTGGGCAACCTATAGAATTAAGTCAAAACAATTAAAAAAGCCCCTCCTTTGGAGGGGTTAGGGAGGACTATGGAATCAGTACAAGCAATAAAACAACGTTTTGGAATCATTGGCAACAATGAAAAACTCAACCGTGCCATTGAAAAAGCCATTCAGGTGGCACCCACAGATATATCTGTTTTAGTCACGGGTGAAAGTGGTGTGGGAAAAGAAAGCATTCCAAAAATCATCCATTCCCTCTCCCACAGAAAACATGGCAAATACATCGCCGTAAACTGTGGTGCCATTCCCGAAGGAACCATCGACAGCGAGCTCTTTGGCCACGAAAAAGGTTCCTTCACCGGAGCCACACAAACCCGAAGCGGTTATTTTGAAGTCGCTGATGGAGGCACCATCTTTCTTGATGAAGTGGGCGAACTGCCACTTCCTACGCAAGTGCGCTTATTAAGAGTATTAGAAAACGGTGAGTTTTTAAAAGTGGGCTCCTCAAAAACCCAAAAAACAGATGTGCGCATCGTTGCAGCCACCAATGTGAATATGTCAGATGCCATAAATGAAGGAAAATTTAGAGAGGATTTGTATTACCGCCTCAGCACTGTTGATATTCATTTACCACCGTTGCGTGAACGCGAAGAAGACATACATTTATTGTTCAGAAAATTTGCAGCAGATTTTGCTCAGAAATACAAAATGCCTACTATCAGATTGAATGATGAAGCCACACAAATGCTTATAAAATACCGCTGGAGCGGAAACATAAGACAACTGCGCAATGTGGCTGAACAAATTTCGGTTTTAGAGCAAAACAGGGAAATTACTGCGACTACACTAAAACATTATTTACCCAATATGGGTCGCAATCTTCCAGCAGTCGTGGGTTCCAGAAAATCGGAAAGCGATTTTGGTTCAGAAAGAGAAATCCTTTACAAAGTGTTGTTTGATATGCAAAGAGATGTAAATGATTTAAAAAAACTCACACTCGAACTTTTAAAAACCGGAAATGCTGAAAATGTACAAAAAGAACATTCCGGCTTGATCAAAAAAATATACACCCCGCAGGAAGAAGATTCTTTTGAAGAATTAACAGATATTATGGACGAAAACGACGCTCAAAATGATGTTGAAATACTTGATGTAAGAGATTCTGCAAATAATCAAGAGGAAACAAAAGACAAATACTATTTTGCCGAAGAAATTGAAGAAGAAGAAACGCTTTCATTAAAAGACAAAGAGTTGGAACTCATTAAAAAAGCACTGGAAAAAAATCAAGGAAAAAGAAAAGCAGCCGCAGATGAACTCGGTGTTTCTGAAAGAACGCTTTACCGAAAAATAAAACAGTTTGGATTGTAGTTAGATTTGAGACAATAGACATGAGATATTAGAAATTTTGAACCCAATAAATAAATGAAAAAAACCGGATTTCATATCATCTTAATAACGACCCTTTTTGCTTTTCAAAGCTGCGGTTTTTATTCATTTACGGGAGCCTCTGTGGCATCCAACATAAAAACATTTCAGGTTAATTTTTTTAGAAATAACGCTCCCATAGTAGAGCCGGGAATAGACAGATTGTTTACACAAACGCTACAGGACTTGATTCTCAATCAAACCAGCTTGGATCTAACAAACCAAAATGCAGATTTAATTTATGAAGGCGAAATTGTACAATATTACATTGCTCCCATCACTGCTACAGCACAAAATACAGCCGCGCAAAACCGTTTGACTATTGCGGTGAATGTGCGCTTTTTTGACACTAAAAATGAAGGAAACGATCTTGAACAACGGTTTACGTTCTACTTTGATTATGGTGGGTCTGCACAACTTACGGGATCACAGAGAGATGAAGCCATCGCTGTGATTTATGAACGAATTACACAAGATGTCTTTAATGCCACACTGGCTAAATGGTAAAAATTTGAACAAAGAGGAAATCACATATCTGCTTCAAAATCCTGAAAAATCTTCTGAAAACACAAAAGTGCAACTGGAAGAAATTATCAGTAATTTTCCTTATTTTCAACCCGCAAGAGCAATCTATTTAAATCTTCTTAAGAAAGAAAACAGTTATTTATACAATCAGGAATTAAAAAAAACTGCCGCCTATACTTCAGACCGCAGTGTCCTTTTTGATTTTATTACTTCAGAACATTTTGTAGAACAGCCTGCTCATCAAAAAGAAGAAGTTGAAGATTTAGACAGAATAGAAATTGAAAAAGCGGAAGCCATTTTAAATCCGAATCTCTTTGAACGCAAAAAAGAAAAAACAGAGCAAGAAAAAGCCATTGAAGAAATTCTTGAAGTTCATAAACCCCTACCCTTTTCAAAAAGTGACAAACATTCATTTGAAGAATGGTTAAAGCTCACAAGTGCAAAACCCATCAATAGAAACAACAACTTAGAAGAAACTGAAAGTGAAAAAGAAGATAAGTTTCGATTGATTGATAAGTTCATTCAAGAAAACCCAAAAATAAAGCCATCACTCTCAAGTACTAAAGAAGACCCCGTAAAACCCCAATCAAAGCCCAGTGACCACCTAATGACTGAAACGCTGGCTAAAGTGTATTTACAACAAAACAATTATAAAAAAGCCATTCAAGCATATAAAATATTAATTTTGAAAAATCCCGAAAAAAGTGGTTTCTTTGCAGACCAAATTCGGGCAATAGAAAAATTACAACAAAACAATTAAATAAATATTCATGAGTACGTTCACAGTTTTTTTAATTTTAATCGTGCTGGTAGCCTTCTTACTAGTCGTAGTGATTATGGTTCAAAACCCAAAAGGTGGCGGACTTTCATCTTCTTTTGGTGGTGGTGGCACTCAGCAATTGGGTGGTGTTCAAAAAACAACCGACTTTCTTGATAAAAGTACCTGGACACTTGCAGTTATTCTTTTAGCTTTGATTTTGTTATCAAATGTATCCATCATGAGTGGTGCCGGAACACCTGAATCAAGAGCATTGGATGCTACTGAAAGAACAAATCCATTACCCTCAACCCCTGTTCAACAAACACCAGCTGAATAAGGAGTACAAAATTATATTTTTTCGCGTAAGCGAAAATTACAAATGCCGGTTTATGACAAGCTGGCATTTTTTATTTCATTCTGTCAGTTAGCAGGCTCATGGCATAATTTCTGCCAAGTTAGAACTGTAACAACTAATTTAAAAATTCAAATTATATGGCATTAAAAATTCAACCTCTAGCAGACCGCGTTCTGGTATCTCCTCAGGAGGCAGAAACAAAAACTGCATCAGGCATTTACATACCTGACTCCGCAAAAGAAAAACCCCAAAAAGGCAAAGTTGTCGCCGTGGGAGCCGGAAAAAAAGACCACAAAATGACTGTAAAAGTAGGTGATACCGTGCTTTACGGAAAATATGCAGGAACCGAACTAAAACTCGAAGGCAACGATTACCTCATTATGCGTGAGGACGACATTCTTGCGATTGTCTAAAAATATAGAAATTAATAATTCAAAAAATCATACATAAAACATGGCAAAAGATATAAAATATGACATTGAAGCCCGCGACGGATTGAAACGCGGCGTTGATGCATTAGCAAACGCAGTAAAAGTAACATTGGGTCCAAAAGGACGCAATGTAATTATCAGTAAATCATTTGGCGCTCCACAAGTCACAAAAGATGGCGTCACTGTTGCAAAAGAAATTGAACTGGAAGACGCCCTGGAAAATATGGGTGCCCAAATGGTCAAAGAAGTTGCATCAAAAACCAACGACCTTGCCGGTGACGGTACAACTACCGCTACTGTTTTAGCACAGGCAATTGTAAAAGAAGGTTTAAAAAACGTGGCAGCAGGAGCCAATCCAATGGACCTTAAACGCGGCATCGATAAAGCCGTTGAAGCTATTGTAAAAGATCTGGAAAAGCAAACCACAAAAGTGGGCAACTCTTCAGAAATGATAAAGCAAGTTGCTTCCATTTCTGCAAATAATGATGATGTCATTGGCGAATTAATTGCCGAAGCCTTTGGAAAAGTAGGCAAGGAAGGTGTTATTACCGTTGAAGAAGCCAAAGGAACAGACACTCATGTAGATGTTGTTGAAGGAATGCAATTTGACAGAGGATACCTCTCCCCTTATTTTGTAACTAATTCTGAAAAAATGAATGCAGAATTAGAAAACCCAATGATTCTTATTTATGATAAGAAAATTTCTTCTATGAAAGATTTGTTACCCGTATTAGAACCGGTAGCACAACAAGGAAAATCATTGCTCATTATCGCAGAAGATGTTGATGGTGAAGCATTGGCAACTCTTGTTGTAAACAAACTAAGAGGATCTCTTAAAATAGCAGCAGTAAAAGCACCCGGGTTTGGTGACCGCAGAAAAGCGATGCTTGAAGATATCGCTGTTTTGACCGGTGGTACCGTGATTTCTGAAGAAAGAGGGTTTACACTTGAAAATGCTACTATCGATATGCTGGGTACTGCCGAAACCATCACGATGGATAAAGACAATACTACCATTGTAAACGGTGCCGGTGATAAAAGTGCTATCAAGGCTCGTGTTAACGAAATTAAAGCACAAATAGAATCCACAACCAGCGATTATGACAGAGAAAAGCTTCAGGAGCGTCTGGCTAAACTGGCCGGAGGTGTTGCTGTTCTTTATGTGGGTGCTGCGAGTGAGGTGGAAATGAAAGAGAAAAAAGACCGTGTGGATGATGCCCTTAACGCAACAAGAGCTGCTGTTGAAGAAGGTATTGTTGCCGGTGGTGGTGTTGCTTTAGTGAGAGCTATTTCAGTATTGCAAAAATTAACTACGGAAAATCTTGACGAAACAACAGGTGTTCAAATTGTGGCAAAAGCCATTGAAGCACCACTTCGCACCATTGTTGAAAATGCAGGTGGTGAAGGCTCGGTAGTGATTGCAAAAGTACTTGAAGGCAAAAAGAATTTTGGCTTTGATGCCAAAACTGATACCTATGTCGATATGCTGAAAGCAGGTATTATTGACCCTAAAAAAGTAACTCGAATTGCCTTAGAAAACGCTGCTTCTGTTTCTGGAATGATCTTAACAACTGAGTGTTCATTGACAGACATCAAAGAAGACAATGCCGGCGGCGGAATGCCAGCCGGAATGGGTGGCGGTATGCCGGGGATGATGTAAGTCCTCCCCCCAACCCCCTCCAAAAGAGGGGGAGTATTAAATCATATTGCAAAAACGCCTCTTCATAAGAAAAGGCGTTTTTGTGTTTTATTAAAATCTTTAACGATTTTATATTAACTTATTGAAAAATTAGTTTCCCCGTATAAAACTCCTCTACCTCTACCACTGGCGGTTCATTGTGTGAAATCACATCGCCCACACCCCGAATCTCGCCAACAATTGATTGCTGGGGGTTGACAATCATCTTGTTACTGCTACGATGAAAAATGGATAGGTCTTGAACCGTTAGATTAGCAGCTTCAACACGCCCATCCCCTCCATACAAACCGATTGTTGCCCTTTCGACTTGACCGGATAGAAAAAAAATGGATTTACCATTTGCAACAATAGTGAGGTTTTCAACATCAAGCTGCAATTCAAATTCACCCACCGTGTGGATATCGCCTTCAACAGCTGTATCCTCTGAAAGTAACGCAAGTGACGGAAACCCCAAAACACCCTGACTCAAAACCGACAAGCCGGAGCCATTTCTAATCTGTGTGATGTTGGGCGAAGTCACAAATACTTTGGTGACTCCATAATCACGCACCAGGTTGCAACTGTTTTCATTTTCAATTAGTAACTCGCCACCTTTGACTTTAAAAGTAATTTTTCCTCTAAGGTTTTCACCGGTTTCTAAAATTACTTTTTGATTTTCCCCTTGCTTAATTATAAGTTGAACGCGGTGACGCACATCAATTTTATCAAAATTTTCTATTGTGATTTCTTCCTGGGTTATGGTGCCCGCAGCTTTGACACAGTCCCATGCCGAGTCTGAATCACAGGCTGTGAATACAAATAATAAAATTAAATAATTTAAAATTCTTTTCATATTAATTAAAATTTCAAGCACCCATCCTTCACCAGGTATCGCGGTTACTGATGGCAAGGCAAATTTCAAAGCACCAAATTTCAAATTTCAAACCTGAAATTTAAAATCTCACCCCAACACCAAACTCAACCGCTTCGGCTTTAGCTGCGTGAGATTTAACGCTAATGAGTCCAAATATTTTTTCATTCCCTCCAAAATATCTTTTAATCCCCAGCCTGTTGTATGTTCTACCTTCAAAATCATATGGGTAATATACATAATGTCCTAAATTAACAAACGGAGCTAATTTATTGACGCGCAATTCATATCCCACAAAAATACCCACACGTTTAAAGTCTTCATCACCGGTGAAATCAAATTCGGGAAATGTAATGGCTCGGTATTCAATTAAATCTTTTAAAAAGTAAGATAAAAACAGTTCAGAACCCAAAGTTAGACTACTGCTTTTACTCAACCGTTTATCTGCAAACGCTGAAATAACAAAGAAGGGATGCTGCCCTAAGCCAATCACATCGCTTTCGTTGATTCCGGTTCTGAGGGCGAGATTGAACTTGATGGGTTCGGTATATTTTTCTCTTTCACCTCGGGGGATATATTCAGGTTCACTTTCAGGGTCCAGTTGATAGTTTAGTCCAAAATTAAGTGCAAAAGTATTGGTGCTGGTATTGGGTGCTTTAAAATTTCCGTTTGAATAATGAAATAATGAAATACCACTTTGAAGCCCAAAACCCTTCCAGATATTGGGCCTGTGATAATTTAATTTTAAAACAGTGGCACTTAAAAGTGAAGTTCCAAAAGCATTGTTTCTAAAATTGGTCTCACTGTCATAAGGGTTTGTTGCATAAGCAACTCCCTGACTGACGCTAAGTCTTAAATGGCGCTTTAAAAAATACCAGCTTATATGGCTGTAAACTCCATAAAGCTCCCCCAAGTTAGGGTTTTTCATATCCTGAAAAGTGAACGTAAAACCCCAGTCAGGATAGTTGTGCCTGCGTTCCCATTCTTGTTCTCCAAAGGTTTTAAAGTTATACTGCAAAACAAAGCCTTCCGGATGATAGGTAATTAAATGACCTATATCGGGGTTGTGTTCAAGAATGGTTCCATAGAAGTAATCTGCTTCAAGAGTCATGTATTTGTCTTCCTGAGCAAAAACAGTAGTAGAAATAATTGTTATAAATAAGATAAAACTTGGCTTTATCAAATCATAAATTTGGGAGATAGCTACTATTTTTAAATCTTTCTTGATAACGTATGATGTTAAAAAAATCCTGCTTGAAGCTTTTTGGTGGGTAAAAATAAGAGAATTAATAGTTTTAAAAAGTTCTTTCATAAAATAAATCTCAGCAATTTTATTATTGTCTTTTAATACTTACTTTTGCCAAGTAGTTTGAGGAAAAATTTGACTGATTGCAACCTCTCATTCCGAGTTAATTTCGGAACCTCATCAAAGATGAGACACCAAATAGAGTTTGGTATAAAATGCTAAAACAGTGTAAGTCTACCCTGCTTTTTACGTCAAATATTTTTCTTACTTTTAAGAACTTTTAAAACCAATTTATGGCATATTTATTTACTTCAGAAAGTGTTTCTGAAGGACACCCCGATAAAGTAGCAGACCAAATTAGTGATGCACTTTTAGACAACTTTTTGGCTTTTGACCCCAACTCAAAGGTAGCTTGTGAAACGCTGGTAACAACAGGCCAAGTAGTACTTGCCGGCGAAGTGAAAAGCAGTACTTATATTGATGTACAGCAAATAGCTCGTGATGTAATCAATAAAATTGGCTATACGAAGGGAGCTTATAAATTCAGCGGTGATTCTTGTGGTGTGATTTCATTGATTCACGAGCAGTCACAGGACATCAATCAAGGTGTGGACCGTGAAAACAAAGAAGAACAAGGTGCCGGCGACCAGGGAATGATGTTTGGATATGCCACTTCTGAAACCGCCAACTTTATGCCTTTGGCACTTGATATTTCCCATAAAATTCTCATCGAACTTGCAGCTTTGCGCCGAGAAGAAAAAGAAATTCCCTACCTGCGTCCTGATTCTAAAAGCCAGGTAACCATTGAATACAGCGACGATAATGTGCCTCAAAAAATAGTAGCCATTGTGGTCTCCACACAACACGATGATTTTGACGAAGATGAAAAAATGCTCACCAAAATCAAAAATGACATTATCAACATTTTGATTCCTCGGGTAAAAGCACAGTTACCGGAATATGTTCAGGAATTATTTAACGACGACATTATTTACCACATCAACCCCACAGGGAAATTTGTGATTGGTGGACCTCATGGTGATTCTGGTTTAACCGGAAGAAAAATCATTGTGGATACTTATGGCGGAAAAGGAGCCCACGGTGGCGGTGCTTTCTCCGGAAAAGACCCCAGCAAAGTGGATCGAAGTGCCGCTTATGCCTCAAGACACATCGCTAAAAATTTGGTTGCAGCCGGTATAGCAGATGAAGTATTGGTTCAAGTGAGTTATGCCATTGGTGTGGTGCAACCCACTTCCATAAATGTGAATACATTTGGTTCTTGCAAATTGAATCTCACCGACGGAGAAATTGCCGAAAAGGTTGTAGAACTTTTTGATATGCGCCCTGCAGCCATCGAATCAAGGTTAAAACTGCGCAACCCAATTTATAGCGAAACAGCAGCTTACGGACATATGGGACGAGAGCCGCAAACCATCACCAAAGTATTTGAAAGCCCCTACTCCGGCAGAAAAGAAATGGAAGTAGAACTCTTTACCTGGGAGAAACTGGATATGGTGGAACAGGTGAGGAAGGCGTTTGGGTTTGCTGAAGAATAGCACACTGATGAGACTGATTTAACGGATTTACACAGATTAAATTGAAAAAAAACCTGCTTATTTGAAACTTTAAGTAGCTTTCTTTAATAGTTTGTCCCCAAAAAATAAAACTCCTAAAAAAAGAACTCCGAAAAATAACAATCCTGAAAGAAATAGTGTTGGAAAATTGTATGTAAAAATCTCCCGCAGATTCCGCAGATTTCCGCAGAATTTCGTAGAATTCCGCAGAAAGTTAACTCACAAAGCTTTTGACTATCTTGATGCAAGAACAAAAAGAAAGAAAGAAAGAAAGAAAGAAAGAAAGAAAGAAAGAAAGAAAAAATTAACCCTGAAACTCAAATACTCATAAACTCAAAACTAATCAACTCCCCTCTACCCTCTCACCACTACTTACTAAAGGTCATACTTCACCGTCAACATCACAATGCGTGGCATCACGCTGTAAAACGAGGTGGTGCTAAAGGTCTCATTAAAACTGTCTTGGTTGATGGTTTGCACATCCAGCAGGTTAGTGGCTTGAATTCTGTATTCCCACTTGCTGTCTTTTTTCTGGTAGTACAAATCGGCTGATAAAAAGGAGTAGTTATTTTGTATGGTGTTGTCCTTGTTGCTGTAATCATAATAACTCCAGTCTGCTTTAAAAGTAAAATCTTTCAGGAAATTAAACTCGATATTGGCAAAAGGCCTGTGGGTAAAAAACTGTGAGGAAACTCCGCCATTGTCATAATCATTGATAATTGCATTATAACCCACTTCAAAATTGGGGAATTCTTTAAAATTACTTCGGGCGGTGGCGCGATAATTTTGGGTGAAACTTTCAGAGGTGGTTACTTGGTCATTGATGATGTTATTAAAATTACTCCAGCTAAAGTTTCCGTTGAGGCTGTACTGCATTTTTTTAATTCGTTTGCTAAAACTTCCAAAAGCAGAAAACGTTTCATCGGCAAAATTACTGTCAATATTGATTGGTGAAGACACCTGATTGATGGCTACTATTTCGGTGTCGTTTTTAATTCCTTCAATTCGTCGGGTGTAATTCAAACTTCCCGTAACATTGGTATAATTAAACATATTAAAACTAAAATAGGTCAAATTAAAACTGTTTGCCAGTGAGTTTTCAAGATTTCGGTTTCCTCTGAACAAGCGGTTGTAGTTGTTAAAGACAAATCCTTCGGCATAGTTATTCACATCTGTATATTCTGCGGTCATCGCATAATTAAACCGGATACTTTCACTGCGTTTAAGTTGAGCAATTGCAAAAAAATCGGGCAATACCCGCCACTCGTTTTGGGAGCTTGTGCTTCCCAGTTGTTCAGTTTTCAAATCATAATTGTGAAGCGTAACGCCGGGAGTAAAGGTAAATTTCCCGGTGATGAATTTGTATTTTGCTCCCAAAAAAACATCGCTAAAGTGGTAAGTCACATCATTGCCAAGTGGGAAAATTTCACCATCAATCTCCGGGCTTTCATCAAAATTTAAAGAGGCCCCATTGTCAAGAATCTGAAAAATGGACGAATTGAATCGTTGACGACTCTGCGTAGTTCCCAAAGTAAAATTGAGGTTGCTTTTGTTATTCAGAATGTAATAATGATCAATTTTCGCATCCAGCTTATTGGTTTTCACCCTTTTTTCCTGATTAATATCAAAATTGCTTTGGTTCTCATCTGCATCAAGAATTCCCGAAAACGGTAAAAAGTCCAGCACCGCATTGTAAAACGGGTCTTCATCCTGCCACAAATGCTGCATTTGCCCGGCAAAAATATTCTTCTCGTTCAATGTGTAGTAGGCGTTCACATTTTGATTAATAGAAAACGGATTGTTTTCTTTGTCTTCTAAAATGTTGTTGTCAATACCTCCAAAACTGGAAAGTTGATTGGAAAACTCGGTTTGTTTGGAAAGCTTAGCCAACACATCATAATCGAGTTGAAAGCGCAAATTGGGCTTGTACGCCGAACTCAATTTCAACATTCCCAGTTGGTTTCTTTGGTCGCTTACGCTCGAAGAATTTTCTACTTCGCCGGTGGTTACAAAACTGCGCACTGTATTGGTCACAAAATTAGTGCGGTTGTCTGAAAGAATTGCAAAACCGCTAATGTCTAAAGTTTCAGAAGCCTTGTAACTGAAGTTTCCGGCGACAAACTCGGCTTCAATGTCGTTGGCTCTATTGTTTTGAGTTACCGCAAAACCAAGTCCGCTGTCGTTGATATTGAATCGTGTGCCACCGCCTTGATTGAAATTTCTAAAGCCTCCGGTAAAATTAAAATAGTCTCTAAAGGTAAAAGGCACATCGCCTGTATTGTTGAAGTTGGTGATGATATTGATGCTGTAATCGGGACTGTAATAAAACAATTTGGGGTTTGCCAGATACCTGAAATTTTCTCCGTAACCGGCACCGGCAGTGACTTCGCCAAACCAAAAGTTGGTTTTTCCTTCTTTTAAACGTATGTTAATCGCCACTTGATCCTGAGTGTTCGTCACACCCCTCAATTGCCCCACTTCATTGTAATTGCGTAAGACTTCCACTTTGCTCACGGCATCTGCGGGGATGTTTTTGGTGGCGAGTTTTGAATCACCGTCAAAAAAATCTTTTCCTTCCACCATCACTTTTTGAACTACTTTGCCATCCACTTCAATTTCGCCTTCTTCATTGAGCTCAAGCCCCGGAAGTGCTTTGATGACATCACCCAGTTTTTTTTCGTTACCGCTAACAAAGGCATCGGTGTTGTAAACAATGGTGTCTCCTTTGATGGTTACAGGCATTTCATAAACGATTTCGATTCCGTCGAGTTCATCTGCTGCAGATTTTAGCGTGAAGTCTCTAATAATATCAGCTCGATCTTCTCCAACAGTTACTTCAAAAGATTGAGTTTCATAACCCAAATAACCGGTTTCCAGGGTATAGGTTTCATTGACAGGTAAAAAAAGTTGGTATTTTCCGGCATCGTTGGTAATGGCATAACTTTCTATCGCTGCGGTCTCTTTAACTTTGGCGATGATACTAGCCATTTCCAATGGATTGCCAAGACTGTCTTTTACGGTTCCTGTAAGTTTTACGCTTTGAGCGTGTATTTGTAGTGAGAAAATTAAGGCAAAACAGCTGAAAAGAAAGGAATAGTTTTTCATTAATAGGAAATTAGTTTAGCATAGATGACGTTTAAAAGATCGCTTTAAAAAAGTATCGGTTATTAGCCTCCTATCCGGAAACTAGCTCGGCCGCCTCTTCTTTGACCGCCATACATTTCCTGCATTTCTTCCACCTTTTCCTTGACGATTTTCTGGTATTCTTCCTGAGATACCTTTTGTCCTTTGGTGGGTCTTTTGATTTCCAGGGCTTCTTTAGGATTTAAGACGATTTTTGAACATAAAATGGATGTGCGGTCTGCTTGGATTTCCAAAATCAATCCCGGTAGTCCAAAATACTCTCCCGGTCCTTGTGGTACGGGAATTTGTGGGGTGTACCAAGCAACGATTTCAATTTCTTTGGGAATTTCAATTTCATCCATGAGATCAACCTCAGTAGAATCACTTTTTGCCTCAGCGTCTTTTTTCTCATCGTCATTGTTTCTATTTCTTCTTCTCATCGATTGCCAGTCTGTATCCCCCAGTTTTTTAATGGCAATTGCTTTAAAAGCCACATATTGACCAATTTGTTTGGATTCATTGACGAGCGTCCACTCCAGTTTGGGCAGGGTATCTGATATTAAAAACTGTTTTCCAAAAAATTCTTGATCTTGCAAGTACAGATTCTCTTTGGTGTTTTTGTATTGAGCTCCGGCGGTAAAATTCCCCATCATCATCATCATTCCACCACCGGCACCGGGAGCTGCCAGTTTTTCTTCTTCTTTATATGTAGATTCTTCTTTGTTGAAATTCAAAATATAGGTTTTTTCAAGGGCATTTTTCATCATTTCTGTGATTTGCTTTCTCATTTGGTCTGTCATTTCACGACCTCCAAAATCCATATCTACATTGGTTTTAGACTGATAGGTGGCTTGACCCGAAAAAATTTGTGCTGTTACTAAAACGGAACATAAAAGACAGAAAAGTGTGAGTAATTTTTTCATAGTTATTGCAATTGGTTTAATGTTTGATTCAAATCTATGGTAATTGTTACATTTAGACGCTAATTTTAACACAGGGTTTAACAGTTAACCTTTTGAATCTCATTTTTTTCGTACCTTGGTCATTCCTATGAGATGTATTGTTTTATTAACTATTTTATGCACTTTTAGTGTTTTCGCTCAAAGCGAAATACTTCCCAATACCCTTGAGAAAATTCCGCTTAAAGCGGAACGTTTTGTTGGGATTGACAACTATGGAGACCTGTATTACATTAAAAACAGAACCCTTTTTAAACAAAGTAAAACTGAAACCTTTCAGTTTAAAGATTTTCAATTGGGTGCTGTGGGCAGCGTTGATTTATTGAACCCTTTAAAAATTACTGTTTTTTTTCCTGACTATCAAACAGCCGTTCTACTCGACAACAAGCTCAACGAAGTGAAACGCATATCATTTGCTATGGAACCGCCATTTTTAAACATCAAAAATGCCACCACCGCAAATGACAACCGACTTTGGACCTTCAATGAAGACAACCAGCAACTGGAGCTATTTAATTATCGCGAGAACACAAACCAACAATTATCCAGACCCCTTGCTGAAAAATACAACACGCACAAAAGCAATTTTAATTTTTGCTATCTACTCACAGACAAAAACCTGCGACTTTACAATATTTATGGAAGTTTATTGAGCAGCACAACTGCCGACGGGATTCAAAAAATGGCCCTTTCAAATGACAAACTGGTGGTTATGAGAAACAATTCACTTTATCTTCTAACTGAAAATCTCTCCAAAGAAACATTGATAAAAACAACCGATTTACCAATAAAAGATTTGTATCTATCTGATGAATTCCTGTATATTTACGATGGTGAAATGATTCACAAAATGAAGCTAACTCAAACAAAAAAATAACACATGCACGTCGCCATCGCAGGGAATATCGGTTCCGGAAAAACCACACTCACACGTCTTTTATCCAAACATTACAAATGGCAAGCACATTATGAAGAAGTTGATGACAACCCTTACCTTGACGACTTTTACAACCAGATGGAACGCTGGTCTTTCAATCTTCAGATTTACTTTTTAAACAGTCGCTTTCGCCAAATACTCGACATTCGCAACAGCGGAAAAAATGTGATTCAGGACAGAACTATTTATGAAGACGCTTATATTTTTGCACCCAACCTGCACGCAATGGGACTTATGACAAACCGTGATTTTGAAAACTACAAATCACTCTTTGACTTGATGGAAGAAGTTACCGAAAGTCCTGATTTGATTATCTACCTGCGCAGTTCTATACCCAATCTGGTAGCTCAAATTCACAAACGCGGTCGTGAATATGAAAACAGCATAAGCATTGAATACCTCAGCCGCTTGAACGAACGTTATGAGGCCTGGGTGCACAACTATGACAAAGGCAAGCTGTTAATCATTGATGTTGACAACCTTAATTTCGTCGATAATCCTGAAGATCTTGGCAATGTGATTAACCGCATTGACGCTGAAATCCACGGGTTGTTTTAAAGTAGGTCACAGCAATTATTTTACCACTTAGCACTTATCAACTATTAGATAGTTTTTTTCTTAGTGATTCCTCAGTGGCCTTTGTGCCCTTAGTGGTAAAAACCTTTATGCTCTAATAATGAAAACAAAAAAACCTCACTAAAAGCGAGGTTTTTGAATTTTACGAAGGATAGATCTAAAAATTTAATTTTGAATTACCTTCTTTTCCTTTTTGATTGAAACTTTATCATCAAAAGCAGCGATAGCAGCTTTTACTTCAGCTTCAGTTCCTTTAAATGTTTTAACACTGGTTTGCTCTACACCGTTTTCAATCCTGGTATAGTTAACAGTAGCCGTAGTCACGTCATTTTCAACTGTCATTTCAACCTGTACATTAGTTTCTGCAACTGCAGTTTCTCCGTGGTTTCCTAAGATAGGAGCAATCACCAAGCCAACAAGACAGGTTAATTTGATTAAAATATTCATCGAAGGTCCTGAGGTATCTTTAAACGGATCACCCACAGTATCACCGGTAACAGCCGCTTTGTGAGCATCTGAACCTTTGTACTCCATTTTGCCGTTGATCATCACACCGGCTTCAAACGATTTTTTTGCATTGTCCCATGCACCACCGGCATTGTTTTGGAAAATAGCCCACATCACACCGCTCACACACACTCCTGCCATATAACCACCCAGTGGCTCAGCTCCAAAAATCAAACCAATTAAAACGGGTGTTATAATAGTGATTAATCCCGGTAAAATCATTTCTTTTAAGGCTGCATTGGTAGAAATTGCAACACATTTTGCGTATTCTGGAGTGGCGGTTCCCTCCATAATTCCGGGAATTTCC
The DNA here is from genome assembly GCA_040880345.1 of Flavobacteriaceae bacterium. GTDB lineage: Bacteria > Bacteroidota > Bacteroidia > Flavobacteriales > Flavobacteriaceae > Planktosalinus. The sequence goes on along the minus strand of JBBDIQ010000038.1, from coordinate 14,925 downwards.
CTGAACTGGCGTCTCACTTCCTGAACCATTTCCATAGCGGCTTTACCCACAGATTGCATCGCAAGTGCTGAAAAGATAACAGGAATCATACCTCCAATAAAAAGCATCGACAATACATCGGCTTTAAAGATGTTTATCCCGTCGATTCCTGTAAAAGTTACGTAAGCCGCAAAGAGCGCCAATGCTGTTAAAGCAGCTGAGGCAATTGCAAATCCTTTTCCAACAGCAGCAGTCGTGTTTCCAACAGAATCTAATATATCGGTGCGCTCTCTTACTTCCGGGTCAAGATCGCTCATTTCAGCAACACCTCCGGCGTTGTCTGCGATAGGTCCAAAAGCGTCTATCGCAAGCTGCATTCCGGTAGTAGCCATCATCGCTGAAGCAGCCAATGCTACTCCATAAAATCCGGCAAGTTCGTACGAGCCATAAATAGCAGCTGCAAAAAGAATAACAGAAGCAAATGTTGATTTCATTCCAACAGCAAGACCGGCAATGATATTTGTCGCAGCACCGGTTGAACTGTTTTTAACAATATCTAAAACCGGTTTTTTTCCTAAACTGGTGTAGTATGCAGTTACCAATGAAATTAATGCGCCCACAGCCAGACCAATACAGGCTGAATAAAACACATTCATTGAGGGAATATTTTTTGTGCCTTCACCAAAGAAACGCATTTGCATGGTTTCAGGAAGCATCCAATCGATAAGAAAATAACTGGCAATTAAGGTTAAAATAATTGCAGACCAGTTTCCAATATCCAATGCTTTTTGAACTTGAGATTCTCTTGCGGTATTGTCTTTAATTTTTACTAAAAATGTTCCTAAAATTGAAGCCAAAACACCCACACCGGCAATAGCAAGCGGAAGTAAAATGGGCCCCATGTTGTTGAATGCGTCTGTAAACTGAACAGTTTCAGACATATCTCTAATTACATAATTTCCTAATACCATTGCGGCAAGAACAGTAGCCACATAACTTCCAAAAAGGTCAGCACCCATACCGGCTACATCACCCACATTGTCACCAACGTTATCAGCAATCGTGGCTGGATTTCTGGGGTCGTCTTCAGGAATTCCTGCTTCAACTTTTCCAACTAAGTCGGCACCCACATCGGCTGCTTTGGTATAAATACCTCCACCCACACGGGCAAACAACGCAATGGATTCTGCTCCCAGAGAGAATCCGGCAAGTGCTTCAAGCACGATGGTCATTTTGGTATAAAAATCAAGGTTTTCCAATCCCATAAATTGGCCAAGGAAAAACATGAAAAGCAAACTCAATCCTAAAACGGCAAGACCGGCAACACCCAGTCCCATAACGGTACCACCGCTAAAAGACACTTTTAAGGCTTGTGGCAAGCTGGTTTTGGCAGCCTCTGCTGTGCGTGCGTTGGCATCGGTTGCGATTCTCATACCGATATTTCCGGCAAGTGCAGAGAAAAAGGCGCCAATGATAAAGGCAGGAACAATCATCCAGCTTGTCAATTCAACAAGGGTTGAAATATAAAATAACGCAATGGATGCAATAACCACAAAAATTGCCAGAAGGCGGTACTCTGCGTGTAAGAATGCCAGCGCCCCTTCTTTGACACTTTTAGAAATAAACTGCATACGGTCACTTCCGGGTGATTGCTTTTTAACCCAGCTCATTTTATAGAGCATAAATAAAAGCCCAATCACAGAAAGAGCTATCGGTAAGAATATAACATTGGATTCCATATATATAAATTTGATTTTTTAGTTAAGCCGTGCAAAAGTAAGAAATTAGTCTTTAACAAAAAAAGCAATACTTATATAGTATTGCTTTTTTACTTAACCAAAAATCTAACTTAAAAACCTAACTTAATTTTCTTTATTCAATCTAAATCTTGTAATAATGCTTTTTCGCTTCATCGAAAGCTGAAAATCTATCAGAACATTTATCGATGATATCAAAGGCTTCATCCACATTTCCCCAGCCTTCAACATCTACTTTTTTGTTTTCCAAATCTTTATAAACCTGAAAAAAATGCTCTATCTCTTTAATTAAATGTGGATTGATATCTGAAATTCCATTTATTTTATCACCATTTGGGTCACTTATTGGCACACATATTATTTTTTCGTCAGGTCCTTTTTCATCAGCCATATGAAAAACACCAATGGGCTTCACTTCTATTAAACAACCGGGAAAAGTGGGTTCTGTAACCAAAACCAAAACATCCAGCGGGTCGCCATCAAGTGCAAACGTTTCAGGAATAAAACCATAATCTGCAGGATACATCATCGATGAAAACAACATACGGTCATACCTGATTTTTTTTAGTTCAAAATCAAACTCATACTTGTTTCTGCTTCCTTTTGGAATTTCGACTAAAACGTCAAACTTTTTTAATTTTGCTGCACTCATAAATACTGTTCTTTTTTCGGGCTGCAAAAATACAACTAAAAAGAAGTAATAAACAAGGAAAAAAAGTGAAGAATTTTATAAGATTTCAGAATTAAAACTTAAACCCAAAAGAACCGGTAACTCCAAAAGACCGGGCACCTTCATTTTCAAAATAATTCCCTCTGAAGTTGAAGTCAATTCTGAATATTTTGAAGATATTACCAACGCCAAAGCTATACTCATAATAGATATTTTCAGGGGCTTGGTAAACAATATTAGAGGCGTTTAAGGCACTATTTTCTTCTGAGATTTCACCATAAATAGCTCTAAAGCCAATGATTTCCCGAAGATTTAAATTTCTTAAAAAACCAATTCTTGAAAAGAGCCTTCCGCCCAAATTGTGTTCTATGTGAAGTGATGCATAAGTATCACTCACAAACTCATAATAATCGAGCAATGTAAAGGTATTATATATACTAAAAAGGGTTTGATTTCCGGGCACGGGACTCAGCAATGAAAGAGGAACTTCCCCAAAAATCTTGCCTGCTTCAATGGTACTGTATAATCTGCCTATGCCGCCCAGATTCCAGGGTTGTGTATAGAGCACTTGTGCTTTTTGATATTCAAAATCGCTTTCAAATATATCTCTTAATCCTTGAGTGTATCCTAAATAAAATTGAGGAAATTTACCTTCATTGATAACTGTGCGCTCAACTCCAAATCCGGATGTGCGTATTCCCGGAGTAAAGCCCAGTGCCATTTCAATTTCAGTTTGTTTTACTTGTGATTGAATGTTTCCTTCCTCATCAAAATAGTCTATACTGAAAGTATCTGTAGCCGATTTCAAGGTTCGGTAAGACAGCGTCGATCTGAAAGTAAGGTTTTTTGCAGGCTCCAATTCGAGTCCAAAGGTGGTTAAATTGATATTTGTCAAACGGTCGTTTGAACCCACGGTGATTAATGAAGAAGATGCTAAATTTCGTCCCAGCACATCATTTGAAGTGGTCAAGCTGGCGCCGGTTTGTTCAACGTCTCTTCGGTTTCCACCAAAAAGGATCAATCGTGAATTTCTATCGATCAACCACTTTCCGGAAATGCCATATTTGAATTTATCGTCTTTAAAGCCGTATGCTAAAAAGCCCTCCAGTCGCCAAAGGTCATTTTGACTAAAATAAGTGCGACCCCCGGCTCTGAGTCTCAAACCTTCAGATTCATTAAAACCAAAAATGGAAAAAACGGGTCCCAGATCAAAATTGGGTAACTCATAATACCCTGAGGCCAAAACAGTTCCCAGGCTGTACAATCGTTGAAAACGCCTCACAGTCTGCAAGGTGTCGAGCATCTTATAGACTTGTCGCTCGTCTTTGTTGAGAATTTCCAATCTGTTTTCATCCCAAAAATCATCGGTTCTGTTATAGATTTCCCATTGGTAAGGGTCCACTTGTTTTCGATAAAAATTACGTTCTTTTTCGCGGTCAAAAACGTGGTTTTCATAAAGTGTGGTTCGTTTTCCATAAACCCCTCTGGCTTCTTCTTTTTTAGAAAAACTAAAGTCAGACATAAAATGGTCTCGTTTCAATAGAAAAATAGAGTCATTCAGCACATCAAATTCCTGCTCAATATAGACCTCTTTTACCCAGTTTATATTGGCGCTTTTGTTGAGGTGCATATTGATTTCCTTGATTGCCCAGGTGGTATCATTCACCCAAAAGTCTCCTCTAAAAGTGAGCTCGCCCTTTCGCCTTGGATAAAAAACAATATTGTAACACCACTTGTTATCTCGGTAAGCACTGTCGAGAAGCGAATAGTTATACACATCAATTCCTGTTTTTGAAAGCGGACTTGTAAAGGCTTTGTCAAAAAATTTCAGATAATTGTCATAAATATCATAGTCTGCATACAACTCCTTCACAAATTCAATCATTGCCTGATTGTTACTAAAACCCGAATTTTTATTCCCCTCGAGAACTTCCTTTTCCAGATTCATTTGGTTATCACCGTATACCTTATAAACGGCTTCATTGATGAAAATGGGTAAATAGGTTTTTCCTGTGACACGAGATGTATCTGAATAATCAAAAACAAACTCCATCCCTTTGAACAACCTGCTATTAATCAAGGCACTGTCGATTGTGTTTAAATCAAATTCCAGCTTTTCATATTTGTCATAGCTGTATTGTTTGAACTTTTTGACGCCGTTTTCTCTTCTGTTTTCCCAGATTTTCCGCAAAATATCAATCGCCGGATTGTTTTTTTTAGAAAGCTTTCCGCTTAGAAGTACAATTTCATTGAGCTGAGATGATTCCTCTTCAAGCTCGATACGCATTTCGTAGGTTGTTCTTTTTTCGAGAGTGATTTCTTTGGTTTGGTATCCCACAAAGGAAATGACAAGTGTGTCATAGTTATCGTCTGATTCTAAATAAAACCTCCCGTTTTCATCGGTAATGGTTCCTATATTAGAATTTTTAAACAAAACATTGGCAAAGGGAACTGCTACATCAAAAGTATCAAATACCCTCCCTCCCACTTTAGTTTGAGAAAAAGAATCAAAGGCAACAAGTAAGAATAGTATGTAAGTTAACTTTAATTTCATTTAGCTTAAATAGTTTAGCTCTTTAGATGGCACTTGATTGTCAGGCAAATTAGCTGAGGTTTTTAAATAAAAACTTCGCCAACAAAGGTGACGAAGTTAATTGAAATAGTGTAAAATTTGTTATTTATATAACACCTTTTTAACAGCTTTAATAACGTCCTCGCTATTAGGCAACCATTCTTTTAAAAGATTGGGTGAGTATGGAGCGGGTGTGTCTGCCGTATTGATTTTTATGATGGGTGCATCCAGATAGTCAAACGCTTGCTCTTGAACTTGGTAAGTGATTTCTGTTGAAATATTTCCAAAAGGCCAGGATTCTTCTAAAATCACTAAACGATTGGTCTTTTTTACAGAATCGATAATCGTTTTGTGGTCCATTGGGCGAATGGTTCGCAAGTCGATGATTTCACAACTTATATTTTCTTTTTCAAGCTCATCGGCTGCTTTGTAGGCTTCTTTAATAATTTTTCCAAAAGAAACGATGGTGACATCCTTTCCTTCTCTTTTAATATCTGCTACACCAATTGGGATGATGTATTCACCTTCGGGCACTTCTCCTTTGTCTCCATACATCTGCTCACTTTCCATAAAAATAACAGGATCATTATCTCTTATGGCCGCCTTTAAAAGACCTTTTGCATCCTTGGGATTTGAAGGAACAATCACTTTCAAGCCGGGGCAGTTTGCATACCAGCTTTCAAAGGCTTGTGAATGTGTCGCTGCCAGCTGTCCGGCAGAAGCCGTTGGTCCTCTGAAAACAACAGGAATATCAAATTGACCCCCACTCATTTGACGCATTTTTGCAGCGTTGTTGATAATTTGATCGATACCAACTAAAGAGAAATTAAAAGTCATAAATTCAACTATGGGACGGTTGCCGTTCATAGCAGAGCCTATGGCAATTCCTGAAAACCCAAGTTCAGAGATGGGAGTGTCAATCACCCGTTTATCGCCAAACTCGTCCAACATTCCTTTGGAAGCTTTGTAGGCTCCATTGTATTCTGCAACTTCCTCACCCATTAAGTATATCGTCTCATCGCGGCGCATTTCTTCACTCATTGCTTCGACTATGGCCTCTCTAAATTGTAGTGTCTTCATCTTAAGTTCCCGCAGAGACGGGTAAATTTTAATTAATTAAAAAATTCAGGAGTACAAAAATAGCATTATTTCCACTTTAAGTGTGATAAAAAAGAAACTTTTAACGGAAATTTATTATGCGTGCATAGTATAAAATTAAAAATAGATTAGTACCTTCGTATCATCAAAACTGATGCCTTTCAGTTTAAATAAAAATCCTTTTAAAAAAGTATCAAAAATGAAAATATTAGTCTGTATCAGTCACGTTCCTGACACAACTTCAAAAATCAATTTTACAGATAATAACACCCAATTTGACACAAACGGTGTACAATTTGTAATCAATCCAAATGATGAATTTGGCTTAACCAGAGCCATGTGGTTTAAGGAAAAACAAGGTGCCACCTTGCACGTTGTAAATGTGGGCGGTCCTGAAACCGAACCCACTCTTAGAAAAGCACTCGCTATTGGTGCCGATGAGGCCATAAGAGTAAACGCCACTCCCACAGATGGCTTTTTTGTAGCCAAACAACTTGCCGCTGTGATGCAGGAAGGCGGTTATGACCTGGTCATTGCCGGAAGAGAATCCATCGACTACAATGGTGGTATGGTGCCGGGAATGCTTGCCTCAATAACAGGAGCAAACTTTGTAAATACCTGCATCAGCCTTGAGGTTGACGGTAACAATGCAAAAGCCATTAGAGAAATTGATGGAGGTAAAGAAACGCTTAGCACCACCCTTCCATTGGTAATTGGTGGACAAAAAGGACTCGTGGAGGAAAGCGATTTGCGCATCCCCAATATGAGAGGAATTATGCAAGCCCGTCAAAAACCTTTAAAAGTAGTGGAAGCAGCTGATGCTGAAAACACCACTCAGATAACAGGCTATGAAAAACCGGCTCCCAAAGGTGCCGTAAAAATGGTAGATGCCGATAATGTGGAAGAACTGATAAACTTACTCCACAATGAAGCAAAGGTTATTTAAAAACGAATCACCTTTTACCAAAAACAATTAACGATTAACTAAAAACTATAAATAAATGCCAGTTTTAGTCTATACAGAATCAGAACAAGGAAAATTCAAAAAAATCGCGTTGGAAGCCACTTCCTATGCAAAAGGGGTTGCAGATATGCTGGGCACCACAGTTACTGCAGTATCTATAAATGGTGGTGATGCATCAGAGCTTGGAACTTACGGAGCCTCAAAAGTGCTTCAGGTTTCAGACAGTAAGCTCGAGCAATTCAATGCAAAAGCGTATGCTGATGCTATCGCACAGGCAGCGCAAAATGAAAGCGCCAAAGTGGTCATCATCAGTTCAAGTGCAAATGCTAAATTTTTGGCACCCCTGCTAGCGGTTCAGTTAAACGCATCTTATGCACCCAATGTGGTTGCGTTGCCGGAAGGGACTTCCCCTTTTGTTGTCAAATCAAATGTATTTACTAACAAAGCTTTCGCGAAAGCGGAATTAAAATCAGATACCAAACTTATTGGTCTTTCCAAAAATGCTTACGGCTTAAAAGAAAACCCAACGACCGCTGCAACCGAAGATTTTTCACCCTCTTTATCTGACGCCGATTTTTCTGTCAAAGTAGAATCGGTTGACAAAGTGACGGGAAAAGCCACCATTGCAGATGCAGAAATCGTTGTTTCAGGAGGTCGCGGACTCAAGGGTCCTGAAAACTGGGGCATGATTGAAGAGCTTGCTGAAGTGCTTGGCGCAGCAACAGCCTGTTCAAAACCGGTGAGTGATATGGGATGGAGACCTCACGGCGAACACGTGGGTCAAACCGGAAAACCGGTTGCTTCAAATTTGTATATCGCTATAGGAATTTCAGGAGCCATTCAACACCTTGCAGGAATCAGTTCTTCAAAAGTAAAAGTCGTAATCAACAACGACCCCGAAGCACCTTTCTTCAAAGCAGCTGATTATGGGATAGTTGGCGATGCATTTGAAGTAGTCCCAAAACTCATTGAAAAATTAAAGGAATTTAAAGCCAATAACGCATAATTTTTTATAAATTGTGCCTCTATTTAGGGCTGTTTAAGCCGGATTATGTATTAGAACTTCGTTATGAGGGTTGAAAATACAATAAAATATATTGTTTTCTTAATTTAAGCATAGCATCGCTACGGTTAAATTAAAAAACAAAGTGAAACGGTATATTTTGAAGTAGTTTCAAGCCGGAATAGATTTTCTAATGCATAATGCGGGTTCATATATGGTTGAGCCCTGTTTAAACAGCCTTTGGTTTTTTCAACTTATGAGCTTAGTTAGACTTAATATAAAAGGAATTTCTTACAGCCAAACTCAAAACGGAGCTTATGCGCTGATTTTGAGTGAAGTGGATGGCGAAAGAAAACTCCCTATCGTCATTGGAGCATTTGAAGCGCAATCCATAGCGATTGCTTTGGAAAAAGAAATAAAGCCTCCAAGACCCCTCACCCACGACTTGTTTAAGAATTTTGCAGACCGCTTTGAAATTCAGGTAAAACAAGTGATTATTCACAAATTGGTTGACGGTGTTTTCTTTTCAAGCATTATCTGCGAAAGAGATAAAATTGAAGAAATCATCGATGCCAGAACCAGTGATGCCATAGCACTCGCCTTGCGATTCAATGCGCCTATTTTTACCTATAAAAACATACTCGAAAAGGCAGGAATCTATCTCAAAGCAAGCCCTAAGAAAAAAGATTCTCCGGAAGAAGAGCAAGCCATTCTTGAACAATTGATGACAGACGATACAGAGTCTAAAAAGAAAACTTCAAAGGATTATAAAACCTATTCGCTTAAGGAATTAAACAATATGCTCGACAAAGCGGTGGACAATGAAGATTACGAAAAAGCAGCACTTATTAGAGATGAAATTTCCAAACGGGAAAAATAACCACGCAAAAACATGAGCAGACTTTTACTCCTATGTGCATTTTTGTTTTTTTCTCAGTTGCAAATTACGCAAACCATTGAAAAATCCTGGACATTTGAATCCATAACCAATCAGGAAAATCAAGCGCTTTTTGAAATCAATCCCGCAAAAGATTCATTGGTTTTTAACAGCGGAAAGTTTCAATATTTCCTTACGGCAAAAGACAGTCTGCAAGCTTCCGGGGATTATATTGTACAGAACAATCTGCTGGTTTTATTCTATACGCAACCTAATGACACCCTGAGAAGGTACCATATTTCAGAGCTTACTGATTCCACGCTCACCTTCAATGAAAACAATGTTGTCTATAGTTTTTCAGAACGAAAGGCCACGCTTGAAGAAGCCATTCAGAAAGAAATGATTCCCAATGCCGGGTTTTCTATTGACAGTTTGTGGAGAGGCGTTATGGGAATGCTCGCATTGTTATTACTGGCTTTTCTCTTTAGCAGTAACAAAAAGGCCATTAGATGGAAGACGGTCGGTATTGGACTTTCAGCGCAACTTCTCCTTGCCATTGGCGTATTAAAAGTGCCTTTTATACAAAGCGCTTTTGAGTTTGTTGGAAAAATATTTGTCAAAATACTGGATTTTACTCAGGCAGGAAGCGAGTTTCTCCTCGGCGATATGATGAACGTAGATAGCTTTGGGTTTATCTTTTTGTTTCAAGTATTACCAACCATTGTGTTCTTTTCGGCATTGACTTCTGTCCTATTTTACTTAGGTTTTATACAAATTGTCGTGAAAGGACTCGCTAAAGTGTTGACTCGATTGATGGGTATATCAGGAGCTGAAAGTTTATCAGTTGCCGGAAATATATTCTTAGGACAAACAGAAGCCCCACTGATGATCAAGGCCTATCTTGAAAAAATGAGCAAATCTGAAATGCTGCTCGTGATGGTGGGCGGCATGGCCACAGTAGCAGGAGGAGTTCTAGCCGCATATATTGGGTTTTTGGGCGGTGAGGATGAAGTGATGAAAATATTCTATGCCAAACACTTGTTAACAGCTTCGGTTATGGCAGCTCCGGGAGCCATCGTTATTGCAAAAATGCTTTATCCCGAAACTCAAAAAATCACCAATGAAGTAGAAGTTTCTGAAGATAAAATTGGCTCAAACATACTGGATGCCATCGCAAACGGCACCACAGAAGGACTGAAACTTGCCGCCAATGTGGGTGCCATGCTTTTGGTTTTTATCGCTTTTATTGCGATGATTAATTATGGCTTTGAAAAACTGGGTGACATTACATCACTCAACAGTTGGGTCGCTTCCAGCACGCCTTATGATAAGTTTTCTCTGGAATTTATGCTGGGTTACCTTTTTGCCCCCTTGATGTGGCTTATTGGAGTCGCCAAGGAAGACATGGCATTGATGGGTCAATTATTGGGCATCAAACTGGTGGCCAGTGAGTTTGTAGGTTACATCCAACTTGCAGACCTAAAAAATACCGCCAACCTCATTAGTTTTAATTACGAGAAATCGGTCATTATGGCGACCTATATGTTGTGTGGATTTGCCAACTTCGCCTCCATAGGAATCCAGATTGGCGGTATTGGTTCACTCGCACCGGGACAACGTAAAACCCTTTCTGAGTTTGGTATGAAAGCATTGATTGGGGGAACAATTGCTTCCTTGCTTTCTGCTACTATTGCCGGGATGATAATTGGGTGATAAATAACCGCGCAGGCGGGTATCTCGCGAATGAAACTCCAAAACCCGTTAATAACTTTTAATAGAATTTACAAATTTTGAAACGTTAGTAATCCGCTTTTTTATATTTTTCGGATTTAAATTAAAGTATCTCATTAAATTAACGAGATTCCTTCCCAAGTTGACTTGGGGATGGGAATATGAATATGAAACAATACCACGACCTTGTAAAACACGTAATAGAAAACGGCACCTTCAAAGGCGACCGAACCGGCACCGGCACCAAAAGTGTGTTTGGCTATCAAATGCGTTTTGACCTCAGCGAAGGCTTCCCCATGGTCACTACCAAAAAACTGCATTTAAAATCCATCATCTACGAACTCTTGTGGTTCCTTAAAGGCGATACAAATATTGGGTATCTTCAGGAAAACGGAGTGAAAATCTGGAATGAATGGGCTGATGAAAATGGCAATTTGGGACCTGTTTATGGACACCAGTGGCGCAATTGGAACAGTGAACAAATAGATCAGATTAGTGAACTCATTCACACCATCAAAACAAATCCCAACAGCCGCAGAATGCTCATCTCTGCCTGGAACCCGAGTGTGCTTCCGGACACATCAAAATCATTTAGTGAAAACGTAGCCAATGGCAAAGCAGCACTCCCGCCCTGCCACGCTTTTTTTCAGTTTTATGTGTCCCCGCCTGATGAATCTAAAGGAGAAACAAAAGGAAAACTATCCTGCCAGCTCTATCAGCGAAGTGCAGATATTTTTCTGGGCGTGCCCTTCAACATTGCATCTTATGCCCTGCTCACGTTGATGACTGCCCAGGTATGTGACCTGGAAGCGGGAGATTTTGTGCATACTTTTGGTGATGCACACATTTATTCTAACCATTTTGAACAATTGGAACTACAACTTTCAAGAGACTTCAGACCGCTTCCCAAAATGATTATCAATCCCGATGTAAAAAATATCTTTGATTTTACGTTTGAAGATTTTACCTTAGTCGATTATAATCCGCATCCGCACATTAAAGGTGCTGTCGCTATTTAATTACGAATGTTTAAAAAGAATTTTATGAAAAAAATAATTGCACTACTTGCTTTTTTAGTATCAATACCATCCATTGCCCAGGAAGCTTGGGGTGATGTAGAAAAAAACAAAGTTACTCTTCGCGAAATTGCACCCGTTTGGCCCGGCTGTGAAAGCAATGACACCTCAAAAACCGATGCTTGTTTTGACCAGAAATTAAACGAACACGTTAGAAAAAACTTTAAATATCCAGCCAATGCCTGGAAAAACAATATACAGGAGCGCATTGTGGTTCATTTCGTAATCAACACAAAAGGTGAAGTTGAAATAAACAAAGTAGAAGGAAAAAACAAAGAGCTCGTTGAAGAGGCTAAAAGAAACATTCTCGCCATTCCAAAAATGAAGCCCGGCATGCTCGCCGGAAAACCCAGAGCCATCTCTTATGCAGTGCCCTTTAATTTTAAGACCGGGAAGTAGATGAGAGTAACAGTTTTAAGTTTCGTTTTACTTTTTAGCGTTCAATTTTTAAATGCTCAAAAACTAAACTTTAATGTTTGTAACGATATTAGTGAAGTCGATCTTAGGGACAAGTGCCTTAAATATTCTTTAGACAATTTATTTGTAAAGAAACTCCTCGAGATAAGACTTGAGATGAAAGATGGTTTGGATTCCCAGATTGATGTTTCTTTTGATGTAGAAGTTTCCCGAGTGGGTCTCTTTTCACTTCGAAATTTTGAAAGCAATAATCAAGAGGTTTATGAAGCTTTTAATCAAATTGTATATAACATCACACCTTTAAGCTCTTACAAACACAAAAACAAACTCGTTAGCTCAACATTGTCCTTTGACTATTCTTTGAGATTATTAGAAAATTCAACTCTTGAAATACTCCAAAATAATATCAGAATTTATAGCAATAAAAGACCCTTTGAGAAGAAAGAAAAAATTGAATTTCCTGAAATCATAAATGAAACTGCAAATTCAACACCAAAAGAAAAAGAAGTTAACGCACCATTTGCTGTAGTTGAAAATGTGCCCGTTTTTCCGGGTTGTGATTTACTTCAAAACAATGCAGAACTGAAAGACTGTATGTCTGATAATATCACTAGCTTTCTCATATCAAACTTTAACACAGATGTTGCAACCAAACTGAATATACCAGATGGAAGAGTTCGAATAAAAGCGGAATTTATAATAAACACTTATGGTTATGTGGTAGATGTAACGGCTAGCACACCATATCCCGAACTTGAAAATGAAGCTATGAGAGTCATCAATTCCTTACCTAAATTTGAACCCGGCAAACAAAAAGGTGAAGAAGTAAATGTTTGTTTTTCATTACCAATTGTTTTTCAAGTTGAAAGCGATGATAAAACAAAAAAACAATAGTACTTTTAATCCTCAATTAAAATCTTAAGTTATGTCTTCAAAAAACAACGATATTCAAAAAAACGAAGACCGTGAGCAATTCCTATACGCTCAAGAAAGAATCCGTCAAAAAAAGAGACTCAACATCCATTTTGTTGTGTTCTTAATAGGAGCTGCTATTATCATTGTTCTCGACCAGTTGATGGAAGTGGGGAAAGATGTTTTACCTCAAAACTGGTATATATGGGCCATCCTTATATGGACATTCTTTTTCTTAATACACGCTTTTAATGTTCATATTACCAACCGGTTTATGGGCAAAAAATGGGAAAATGAACAACTGGATAAACTGAAAGCCAAACAACAAAAACGTATTGATGAACTTCAAAAACAAGTAAAAAAAGAAATGCCTTTGCCAAATGAGCCTGCTCCCATTCAAGCCCCAAAGCAAACTAAAAACCAGACCATTACGCTCATTGCCGCTGCTTCAGAAAACGATGCTTTGGGAAAAGACAACGCCTTGGTTTGGCATTTACCCGATGATTTTAAACGCTTTAAAAAACTCACCACCGGTCACCACATCATTATGGGCCGTAAAACATTTGAATCCTTCCCGGAACCATTACCAAACAGGATTCACGTAGTCATCACACGAGATAAAACCTATAAAAAATTTGGTGCCATCGTGGTTCACTCGATAGAAGAAGCCCTTGAGCTTGCAAAACAAGATGATCAGCCCTTCATCATTGGAGGTGGTGAAATCTACAAGCAAAGTCTGGAATATGCAGATAAAATCGAACTCACACGCGTCCACTCTGAGTTTTCAGCAGATACTTTTTTTCCACAATTAGATGAAAACAAATGGGAGCTTATCAATGAAGTCCACCACCCCAAAGATGGCAAACACGAGTTTGCGTTTACCTATTTGACTTATACCCGAAAAGACTAAACCAACCCTTTCAGTCCCGACACTTCGGGATAAACCCTGAAAGGGGTAACCCAATGGAATTTTTAAACATTCTCCTCCAACAAGAAAACCTAAAACTCCTCAACCACAAACCCCTCCACGGCGGTGATATAAATGAGGTATTTTATCTTGAAACAGACAAGGGCCCTTTCGTTTTAAAACGCAACGATACAAATAGGTTTCCTGAAATGTTTGAAAAAGAAGCCCAAGGCCTACGCCTTTTGAAAGCAACCCAAACATTTAAAATCCCTGAAACAATCGCTCAAGGCGAAATTGACAACCATTCTTATTTGCTTTTAGAATACATTTCGGCGAAAGAGAAATCAAAACTTTTTTGGGAGACATTCGGTCATCAACTGGCACAATTGCACCAAAACACCGATACTTCATTTGGTCTCGACCACGATAACTACATCGGAAGTCTGGTACAATACAATGTATGCAACATTGAGAATGCTCCTCAATTCTATATTGAAAAACGTCTGAAACCCCAATTTGAATTGGCAACAGCAAAAGGCTTTCGGTTCAGCAATCTTTCAGTTGTTTACAAAAACATTAAAAACGAAATCCCCAATGAACCACCCGCACTCATTCACGGCGATTTATGGAATGGCAATTTTCTGGTGGATAAAACAGGAAATCCCTGCCTGATTGATCCTGCGGTATGTTTCGCTTCACGCGAAATGGACCTCGCGATGATGCAACTCTTTGGCGGTTTCCCCGAAAGGGTTTTTAGTGTTTACAATGAAAACTTTCCCCTAACTAACGGCTGGAAAAACCGCCTCGACCTTTGGCAACTCTATTATTTATTAGTACACTTAAATCTTTTCGGAAGCGGGTATTACAATCAGGTAAACACAATCATAAAGAAGTATTCCTAAATTATTTTAACCCGTTGGGTGAAATTGGATAAAACAAAAAAAGATATTGGTTAAGATACT
>JBBDIQ010000037.1:0-101725 GCA_040880345.1 Flavobacteriaceae bacterium | reverse complement strand
TATGAATTAAAAGGAGAGTTAATACTCTAATAGCTGTAAGAATAACGTGTTACAACATTTTGTATAAATAATGGCAGGGAAAGTGATAATTGTCAAGGTTTGTAGCCCTCGCAAACTGCATAGCGGTTTGACAGGAAAGTGCAACGCAACTTGCCACTACTTATACAATTTACCGTTGTGATGCATTTTGATAAACCACTCGAATAAAACAATTTTCTCTTTCCAAATTCAAAAAAATAATTATATTTGTATCCAATTGGATACACCTTTAAATGATAATTACCGAAAAGACCTCTGAATTTGATAAGTGGATTAGAAAGCTTAATGATATTAGGGCAAAATCTAAAATACTTTTCCGAATTCAGAAACTTGAAACGGAGGAACATTTCGGAGATTGTAAACCTGTTGGTGAAGGAATTAGCGAAATGAGAATTAATTATGCCAAAGGCTATCGAGTGTATTTTAAAGAAAAAGACAACAAAATCGTAATTCTTTTAATTGGTGGAGATAAATCAACTCAACAAAAAGACATCGAGAAAGCGAAAAAAATTTGGAACAGAATAAAAAATGATTGATATGGAAACCACAAAATTTGACATAGCTGACTATTTGGACAGCGAAGAAATGATTGCTGAATATCTGAATACAGTTCTCGAAGATGGAGACAGTTCTGACTTGATAGTAGCAATCGGACATATCGCAAAGTCAATCGGAATGACCAAAATTGCGGAGAAAACTGGAATGAGCAGACCTAGTCTTTATAAAGCATTATCTGACGGAGCAAAACCGCAATTTGGAACAATAATGAAAGTGCTGAAAGCTATTGGCGGACAAATCAACGTAAAACCAACGTCAGCGTAAGAAAAACGACACCACAACATCAACTATAATCTATGGCTTCTCCCGGCTCACTCGGAAAATTGCCTACGGCCAGTTCGCTGCGCTCGTGTCTATCGGATTTTCCTCAGGTCTGGGCTTTGTTTGCTAAATTAGTTAATGAATTCACGCCATAAATTCTAACAATCACCGTTGAAAATTTTAAACCCAAACAAAAAAACCACCCTTAGAAGGTGGTTTTTGATTCATTGAGAAATAATTTCTATGAAGCGTTTTGCTTTTTAATCAAATTCAAAGCAGAGCCTTCCTTAAACCATTCAATTTGTGCGTTATTGTAAGTGTGGTTTGTTTTGATGATGTCTTTGCTACCGTCTTTATGGACGAGTTCTATCGTAATTTGCTTGTCAGGAGCAAAATCTTTTAAGTCGATAAAGTTAAACGTATCATCCTCCTGAACCAAATCATAATCGGCTTCATTGGCAAAGGTCAATCCTAGCATCCCTTGCTTTTTAAGGTTGGTTTCATGGATGCGGGCAAATGATTTAACCAATACCACTCTTACGCCCAAATGACGCGGTTGCATCGCTGCGTGCTCTCTGGAAGAGCCTTCACCATAGTTGTGATCACCAACAACCACAGTGGGAATTTCTGCTTTTTTGTACTCACGTTGCACGTCAGGCACGCCACCATACTCTCCGGTAATTTGACTTTTTACAAAATTTGTTTTTTTGTTGTAGGCATTAACCGCACCTATGAGTGTGTTGTTTGCGATATTATCTAAATGCCCTCTGTAACGCAACCAGGGACCCGCCATCGAAATGTGGTCTGTAGTACATTTTCCAAACGCTTTAATCAAAAGTTTTGCGCCTTCAATGTTTTTTCCATCCCAGGGATTGAAAGGATCCAACAATTGTAGCCTTTCTGAAGTTTTACTCACTTTGATTTCTACTTGGCTTCCGTTCTCATGAGGCGCCAAATAGCCGTTTTCTTTTACATCAAATCCTAGTGGTGGCAGCTCAATTCCTTGAGGCATATCTAACATCACTTCTTCGCCATCTTCATTGATGAGTTTGTCGTTCATC
Source organism: Flavobacteriaceae bacterium (assembly GCA_040880345.1). Lineage (GTDB taxonomy): Bacteria > Bacteroidota > Bacteroidia > Flavobacteriales > Flavobacteriaceae > Planktosalinus. Next base: position 99,806 of record JBBDIQ010000037.1, on the reverse strand, counting down.
GGATCAAAGTCCAGTCGGCCTGAAATAGCGATTGCAGCCACCATTTCAGGAGAACCTACAAAGGCGTGTGTATTTGGATTGCCATCGGCTCTCTTTGAGAAGTTTCGGTTGAAAGAGTGCACAATGGTGTTTTTTTCATCGCCCTTCACATCGCTTCTGTCCCATTGGCCTATACAAGGTCCGCAGGCGTTCGTAAATACAGTGGCGTCAAGATCTTCAAATATTTTTAAAATTCCGTCGCGTTCTGCTGTGTAACGTATTTGTTCTGAACCGGGATTGATTCCAAAATCAGATTTCGCTTTAAGCTTTTTGTCAACGGCTTGTTTGGCTATGGAAGCGGCGCGGGTTAAATCTTCATACGAACTGTTTGTACACGAACCGATGAGTCCCCACTCTACTTTGATGGGCCAGTCATTTTCTTTGGCTTTTTTACCCAATTGTCCAACAGGTGTTGCTAAATCTGGCGTAAAAGGTCCGTTAAGGTGTGGACGCAATTCGTCCAGATTGATTTCGATTACCTGATCAAAATATTGCTCGGGGTTTGCATACACTTCCGGGTCACCGGTGAGGTGGGGTCTTATTTTGTTTGCTTCGTCTGCAATGTCATTTCGGTCTGTGGCTCTCAGGAAGCGTTCCATCGCGTCATCATATCCAAAGGTGGATGTGGTGGCTCCAATTTCAGCCCCCATATTACAGATGGTTCCTTTGCCGGTACACGAAAGATTTAAAGCACCATCACCAAAATATTCCAAAATAGCTCCGGTACCTCCTTTTACGGTAAGGATGCCCGCAACTTTAAGAATTACATCTTTGGAGGCGGTCCACCCGCTGAGTTTTCCGGTTAATTTCACACCAATTAATTTTGGAAATTTTAATTCCCAGGGCATCCCTGCCATCACGTCAACAGCATCTGCTCCTCCTACTCCAACAGCAACCATCCCGAGTCCGCCGGCATTAACGGTGTGAGAATCTGTTCCAATCATCATACCGCCCGGAAACGCATAATTTTCTAAAACTACTTGATGGATAATCCCTGCTCCTGGTTTCCAGAAGCCAATTCCGTATTTATTTGAAACCGATTCCAGAAAGTCAAAAACTTCTTTACTGCTGTCATTGGCTCTTTTTAAATCTTCAAAAGCACCTGATTTTGCCTGAATCAAGTGATCACAATGCACGGTGGTGGGCACGGCGACATTTTTCTTTCCGGCTTGCATAAATTGAAGCAAGGCCATTTGTGCAGTGGCATCCTGACAAGCAATTCTATCAGGTGCAAAATCGACATAATCTTTACCTCTTGTAAATGCTTTTGAAGGGGTGCCGTCCCAGAGGTGTGAGTAAAGTATTTTTTCAGTAAGTGTAAGGGGCTTTCCCACTATTTGACGGGCTTTTGAGACGCGCTCGTCCATAGTAGCATACACTTTTTTTATCATGTCGATATCAAATGCCATAGGTATTGGTTTTATAAGTTAAAAATAAAGGTTCTAAACTTTTTAGAATCAGGTAATTTACAATGTTTGCAAATTTACAAAAAACATGGCAAATTTAAAAATTAGTAAAGAAATTGGATTTTTAGTGAATTATAATCAATTAAAGGTAATTTTTAATACATAATATTATGTAATGTATAAATTTTGGTGTATAATATTAACAACTTGCTAATTTAAATTTTTGAAAACCTTTCTTTAAAGAAGGGTTTGTCTCTTAAATCCATGATGGGTTTTTCATAAACGCGATACAAAAGATATGAGAAAACAACTGTCAGTATCAAATAGATTGCTACATATAGTATTTTTTCATCAAATTCTAAATTTTCGATAGGTTTAAAATACCTCATCAATTGCAAAATAATAGAATAGTGCAGCAAATACATACCATAAGAAATTAAACTTATCAATGTGATAGGCTTTAATATAAATTTGGGTACATTTTTCCATTGAGATAAAACGGGCAACGAAAAGCCAATGCAAATAGAACAAAAGGGTAAGTAGATTACATTCCACAAAAATGGAAACTCCTCTATAGTCAACTCTTTAGCAGCAATTATATAGTGAAAAATCAGAAAGAGTAAAAAACCGGTTAAGAGAAAATGATTGGCCTTCGAAGTCCAATATTGGGGTTTTGTTAAAGATATATAAGCAGCTAAAACACCATAGTATATGGCGTCTATGCGATATAAAACTACCGCCTTAAGGTTAATATTCCAGTAAGTCATATCACTCACCGGTGTGCTGTAGTTGTAAATTACTTTTGTCAAAATAAAAAACCCTATGATAAACAAAGTAATCAAGAGAAATAATTTTTCTTTCGCAATTTTAAATCGAAAGATTAATGCCAAATAAAACATGAAAGGGCAAATAATATAAGCAAACTCTTCAATGGGTAAACTCCAGGATTCTGTAAAAAAAATATCCATTCCATCAACAGCATTTTGAAGAAACAAAAAATAGCTCCAAAGAGAATCCGGGTGTTCTCTGCCAATATAAATAACTATTAAAATATTTATAATAAGCGCTAAATAGTAATTAGGTAAAGTGCGAAACCACCTTCTAATTAAAAAATAATTTAAATCCCTGGGTTTGAAGGTGTCTTTTGTGAAGATGCGAAAGAGAATTCTGCCAATAAGAAACCCACTAAGAACAAAAAAAATCTCCACGCCCATAACACCCATCAACCTGAGTAAATCAACAAACAAGCCTGAGGCTTCAGGAAAAATCCATAACGCGTGTGAGAAAACAACAAACAAAATAGCTGCAGCTCTCATCACGTCCAATCCAAAAATACGCTGTTGATACTCTATTTTCAAGAAATCCTTTTTATCTGAAAACGAATATACGGAAAATGAGAATAGAAATGTTTTAAGCCTTAATACAAACTCTCAACAATCGCCTCAATCGTCAAGCCTTCTGCCTCAGCTTTGTAGTTTTTGATCATTCTGTGTCTCAGAATTCCTATTGCAACAGACTGAACATCGGCAATATCAGGAGAAAATTTTCCATTGAGTGCTGCATTTGTCTTGGCAGCTAAAATTAAGTTTTGTGAAGCACGTGGCCCGGCTCCCCAATCGATGTAGTTTTTGACAAGCTCTGTTGCCTGCGGGGATTTTGGTCGTGTTTTGCTCACCAGTTGAACCGCATATTCAATCACATTATCTGCAACGGGAATTCTGCGTATTAATTGCTGAAAATCAATAATTTCCTGCGCACTAAACAAAGGGTTTACGGTTGCTGTGATGTCTGTTGTGGTTGCTTTAACAATATCAACTTCTTCAGAAAAAGAAGGGTATTCCAGATTGATGGCAAACATAAAACGGTCCAATTGTGCTTCAGGAAGCGGATAGGTTCCCTCCTGCTCGATAGGGTTTTGAGTAGCCAAAACAAAGTAGGGCAAGCTTAAATTATAGTGATTCCCGGCAATGGTAACTGCTCGTTCTTGCATGGCCTCTAAAAGGGCGGCCTGTGTTTTGGGAGGTGTTCTGTTGATTTCATCTGCCAGAATTATATTGGCAAAAAGGGGACCTTTAATGAATTTAAACTGTCTGTTTTCATCAAGAATTTCTGAACCTAAAATATCACTGGGCATTAAATCCGGTGTGAACTGTATGCGTTTGAAATCAAGGCCCAACGCCTGTGCAAGGGTGTTGACCAATAAAGTTTTTGCCAAGCCGGGAACACCAATTAACAAAGCATGTCCACCTGAAAAAATAGCGAGCAGAACCTGCTTTACAACTTCATCCTGCCCGATGATGACTTTTGATATTTCTGTTTTTAAGGCTTTGTGTTTTTTTACTAATTGTTCTACAGCAGCTACATCAGACATATTTATAAACTATTTTTTTAAGTGATTTGTGTTATTGTTGCGTCCAGTTATTGGCATAATCACAGTCAGCATAATCTTTATTGATGTTGATGTATGTTTCACTGATTTTATCTTCTTGCCATTTTTCGATTGCTTTGATTCGTTTTTGAGTAAGTGCCAGCTCTCTTATTTTTTCATAATCAAGAGCGTAATCTGCAACGTGTTCTTCAAAGCGGTTTGTGACGGTAAGGATTTTAAAACGTTTTCTGCCGGTTCTGTCCTCATCGACATACACCGGGGAAATTTCTCCGTCGCCCAGGTTGTATACCTGCGCACTTAGATTTGGATCCATTTTTGTCAATTCAAAACGTGTGTCACCTGTTACCGGGTTTATCAATTGTCCGCCGTTGTTTTTGGTTTCCTTTTCATCAGATTCAGAGCGTGCAGCTTCTGCAAAGGATAATTCACCATTAACAATTTTTTCTCTGATGTTGTCAATTTTTGCTCTTGCTTGCTGAATGGTCGCTTCATCTACTCTGGGAATTTTTAGAACGTGTCTTACATCCCGTTCCTGACCTCTCACTCTTTCAACATAAATAATGTGGTAACCAAACTCAGTTTCAAAAGGCTCACTCACTTCTCCCTCCTGCAAGGAAAAAGCAACGTCTTTAAATTCCTTTACAAAGGAACTTTTTCTGTCAAGACTGATAAGACCACCTGTTGAAGCTGCCCCGGGTTCATCTGAATAAAGCACCACTTTTGTTGTAAAGCTGGCGCCGTTTTCTACCACATCCCTGCGGTATTCATTCAATTCATTGATGACTCTTTGTTTGGCTTCAGGGGTAATTTCGGGTTCAATAACAATTTGAGCCACTTCAAGCTCTGCTCCAAAAATGGGTCTTTCCTCTTCGGGTATGGATTGAAAAAATTGTCTCACTTCTTCAGGAGTGACTTCAACATCCTTGTATATTTTCTCCTGCATCATTGCAGCCAACTGATTGTTCTTAATAATTTCAAAGAGTTCTCTGCGCATTTCTGCCATGGAATTCTTTTTGTAGAATTGATATACTTTTTCTTCAGATCCAAGCTGACTAACCATATATTGAATTTGTTGGTCAAGACGTCCATTTACTTCTGCTTCAGAAACTACTATACTATCCTGAATGGCGTGATGCGCATAGAGTTTGTCCTCCAATAGCTTTCCAAAAAGTTCACAACGCGTAATTTCTGATGTGGAAATACTTTGTTGCTGCAATTCTAAATACGTCTTGTCTATGTCACTCTCCAAAACGATGTAATCTCCCACTACTCCAATAACACCGTCTATTTTAAATCTCTTTTGAGGTTTAAGAGTGTCATTTTTTGTGGCTTGAGTTAATTGATTTTCGATATTGCTCTTATCATCAATAATGAGCGTCTCATCCTGGGCAAAAACACCTGGTGTTAAACTTAGCAAGAGAAGGCTTAAGCTGATTTTTTTATTTAAATACTTCAAAATTCTTGGTTCTAATTGCATCCTGTAATATATCTTTTTCTAAATTTTTAATGATATCTAATTTTCTTTTATTGAGAATAATTTGTTCTATGGTGGGTTTTACATAGGAAAGTGGTGCTAAGTCATTTTGCGTGAGCACATCTTTAACATAAATCAAATATACTCCTAAAGAATCTTGTAACTCCAATCTATTTGATTTTTTTAACAATTCAGTATAGTTTTCTGATGTTATGACTGCGATTTTATCCTTTACAGTTTGTGCTTCTACCCAGATGGAATCGTTGAGTGAAATGGTTTTAAATTGTATGGATTTTTCTTCAATCGCCTTTTTATCTTTTTCGCTAAAATTAAAAAGTTGCTGTTTTAATTCATTGACACTCCTGTTTTCTTTTCCAACGTGTATGTATCGCAATTGAACCAAATCTTCGTTTAGAAGAAAGTTTTCCTTGTTTTGTTCATAAAAGGATTGCAATTCACTTTCGCTAATTTCTTTATTGAGTGATTGTGTAGCTATGATATCCAGATAACCTTTTACGTATAAATCTGTTCTATAATTTGCCACCAGCTCATCATAAGCATCGAGTTTTTCCTGAGAGAGATTGACTTTTGCTCTGTCTAAAAGCAACTTTTGAGTGGCCCACTTATCAATGAATGTATTCATCAAAACGATACTGTCTTCTTTGGATGTGCCGGGTCCCACAATGTTTTCAATATCATCACGGTATAAAAAATGGCTTCCAACCTTTGCAATAACGTCTTTATCAATTTCTTTTTCAAAGAAGTGACAGGAAGTAAAAAAAAATAGAATAAAAAATGTTAAAGATAGTTTCATTAAATTAATTCAATACACTTTTGTCAATGGTAACATTGTATTTTTTATGAAGTTCTTTCATCCATTCTTTTTCAAGATGCGCTTGATAATCACTCATTACGCGACCTCTCACCTCATTGAGCTCTTTGAATGTTTGAGGGATGATGTCTTCAACATTTACAACGATGAATTGAGAAGAGTTAGTACTTTTTTCTGATGAAATATCATAAACTTTAGAGACTCCTTTTGATAATTTAAAATTTGAAGGAAGTATTGAGTTATTCATTTCTAAAATTCCTTCTGTTATGATAACGTTGACAACATCTTCTGTATTAAAAGTGTTTTTTATTTCCTCAACAGTAGCCTTTTTCTTCAGCATTTTTTTGATTTGGTTTGCTATTTTTTTGTCTGAAGTAGAAGCAATCAAACCCTCTATTTTTGTATTCCAAATGTAGGATTCTCTATTGTTTTCAAAAAAGGTGTTCATACCAATGGTATCTGTTTTTGAGGGCTCCCAAATATTTTTTTGCATTAAATCATAGATGAGCAAACCGTCTTTGTATTCTGATAAAAGATTTGCAAATTCCTGATTTTCTTCTTCAAGAGTATATTTAAAAAACTCGTCGAGCATCTTTTCTTGAAACTGCTCATAATAGTTTGCTAGTTGTAATTCTTTTGAATTACTGACTGCTCCAGTTTTTTGCTGTGCTTCAATAAACTCAGCAAAGTCAGAAAACAAGTATTCCTTATCTCCAACTCTGAAAGCTGTGGTTTTTAATTTTGGGTGTTCTGTTTTTTTCCATTTTCTTTTGGTGATACTGTCAGTTACATAGGTATTGAAGAAAGGAAGCGGATTTTCAATTTCTTGGAAGTTGTATTTTTCTTTGATACTTTCATTCACAGATTTTACAATAACTTTAGACCTGTCTGAACTTTTCACCCTGCGAAACAATTCATCTTTAGCCTCTTCATAAGTTTCTTTAGGATGCCTTTCAATCAGTTTGATGATATGCCAACCAAATTTTGTTTTTACAGGTTCTGAAACATCTCCCGGGTTTTTTAAATTAAATGAAGTTTCTTCAAACTTTGGAGCATTCAACCTTCCGGATCCAAAACGATTAATGACTCCTCCTTTTTTTGCAGAACCCTGGTCTTCAGAAAATTGTCTGGCCAAATCGCCAAAATCTTCACCTTGATTTACTCTATTCAAAATTTCATTTATTCTTTGTTGAGCCGCTTGGTCGTCTCCATCGTTTTTGTCAGCAATCATAATATGTGCAACCGTTACTTCATTTGAAACCGGTCTGCGTGCATTTACTTTTAATATGTGATATCCAAATTGAGTTCTAATCACGTCAGAAACTTCTCCTACAGGAGTGTTGTATGCTGCCGTTTCAAAAGGATAAACCATCCCCAATCCTTTAAAATAACCCAAAGCACCACCGCTTTCTTTTGCGTTTGGCTCTTCAGAATATTCTTTAGCGAGGGTTTCAAAATCCTGACCTGCAATCGCTTTTTCCCTGATTTCTATAATTCTATTGTATGCTTCAAGGGTGTCTTTAGGTGTAGCGTCTAAAGATAATCTGATTAGTATGTGACTGGCGTTGACCTCCTCCTGTAATCTCTCGTAAGCTTCAAGCATTAACTCTTCTGTAATATCTTGCTCATACAAATAGTTATTGGCCAATTGATCTCTGTAACTATTAAATTCTTTTAAAAACACTGGGTTTAAATGAAGTTCCTGAGAGTAAGCCTCCTTTGTTTTGAGTTTGTAATTCACAAACAAATCCAAATAGGCTTCTTTTGTTCTTTGATTTTCATCCTGAACCATGTCTAAATTTTTCTCATAAACTCGAGTAAATTCATCCAGATATACGGGTTCATCATCAATTGTTAAAAGAATTTTCTTGTCCGCTTTTTGCGAAAAAGTTAAAGCTGTAATTGACAGAAAAAAAGTTACAAAAAAAGTGCGTAGCTTCATAATAGTTAGATTTTTTTAGTAACTGCAAAAATAACAAAATTGAAATGGTAAACAAGCGTCAATCCTTAACATAATCCTAAAATATCAAAGAGCTTAATCCAAGCAAATATTGTTATTTGTTTTTCAAATTTAAAGCATAAAAGGATCACTCTTTAATGGGTACCTTCATTGTGGTTCAAATATTTTTCACTTATTTTTGCAAACAAATAAAACACAACTAATGAAAAAATTAATATTTGCCTTTATTATTTTAGTGACCACTGTCACAATACAGGGTCAATCAAAGCTAGGTACGATTGATGTAGACTTTATTCTGTCCAAAATGCCTGAAATTGAAACTGTTCAAAAAGACCTTAAAACCTATGGAGAAACGCTCGACTCCCAACTTCAGGAAAAAATGACTGCCTATCAGGCTAAGCTTGATGAGTACAATAAAAATGTTGAAAGCTATACAGAACAACAAATTACAGAAGAACAAACCGCTATCTTTACCCTCGAAGAGGATATTACAAAGTTTAGACAAAACGGTATTCAATTGATGCGCATCAAAGAAGACGAACTCAAGCGACCACTCTATATGAAGATTGCTGAAGTAATGGATGTTATCGCCAAAGAGCAAAACTTCACTCAAATACTCAACACCAGTGCAGATTCCAGTATCGTTTATCTGGATCCCAAACTTGACATCACACTCGCTGTGCTTGCAAAAATGGGTATTGAGGTAAAAGAAGAGTAAGCAGCAAAAATAGATGTTAGATTTGTTGGGTGCTGGGTACTGGATGATGTGAGATTTCAACTAGACATTCTTAATCTTGAAACCTCAAACTTGACACGAGCGCAGCGAATTTACCTGCCAAAGCTTTAGCGCAGGCTGCTGTGCGAAGCAAAACCAGAAACCAGAAACTTAAAACTTGAAACCCCATGTCTGAACGCATTAAACTCATTTGGGATTTTCACGGGCCTGATGCTGAAAAAACTGCAACTCATCATCAAATTCACCTCAATCAATTTGCTGAAAGAGAAGAGCTTCTCAATCCCATTTCAGGAGTAGAAACCCTTTCTGAAATGCATGCAATCGCCTTTTTAGTAGTTGAAAAAAAACAAATGATAGAAGTCAGAGATGCTTTAAAACCGCATCGGGGGTTTGTTTACAAACAATAAAGCTTATCGAAATACATCCCAATCCACTTTCAATGAAAAAACATTGGAGTACAGAGCAACACTTTGGTCGCCAATATCAGTGAGGGCATAATCCACCTGAATTCCTTTGTATTTGAAACCCACACCCATATTGGGCTGAAAATTGACGCTTTCACTTCCGTCGAGTTGGAGTACGTTCTGAAAATTACCCACTCCTGCCCGCAAGAAAACCATTTCTATAAATCCAAATTCAAAACCCAAAGCGGGGTCTATACTAAAACCTCCTGTTGAGATAATGTCATTTGTTTCTGCAAAACGAACATTGAGATTCATTGAGGCTAACAGCGAATAATCACCTCTGAATTCAAAGAGCCTTCCGGCGCCAATTTGCAGTTTTGGAATGGTAATTTCAGTAGATTCCGGCTGTTCTTGGTTTTGTCCTTCTACAGCTCCCTGAACTGTCGCAAATTCATCCTCATCAATTGTCCAGATGTTATAGGTGGTGGTAATGTCTCTTGCCATAACACCAAAACGCCAGTCATCATTTTCAAACTGTATTCCCACATCAAGTCCAAATCCCCAGGATGAAGCAAATTTTCCAATCACTCTCCTGATTACTTTTGCGTTGACTCCATAGTTCAAACCATCCAGCGGAAGTTTGCGGGCATAAGAAAATGTAAACCCATAATCTGCCGTTGAAAAAAGGCTAATGCGGTTGTAATCAATATTCCCTTGCTGGTCAATAAGTTGTGTAGTGTTTAAAATATCATCAACACCAAATCGTATTGCGGAAAAACCAACTGCACTTCTGTCATCAAGGGGCATGGCAAAACCGGCATAATTGTATGTTGCAATGTTTGCAAAATAAGAAGCGTGCATCAAAGAAAGCTGATTGTCTTCGAGTTTGACCAAACCCGCAGGATTCCAGTATCCCGCATTCACATCAGAGGTAATGGCAGTTACAGCATTTGCCATTCCTAATGCTGCAGCATCAACGCCAATATTCATAAACTCATTTGAATACTTTCTGACGGTCTGTGCTGACGCGAAAAGAACTGAAAAAAATAACAGAATGATAAACTTCTTCTTCAAGGGCTTAATTTGATGCAAATATCAGATTTATTTCGATGAACTCATTGTTATAAGCTCAATTTAATTAACTGCAAAAAGTGCTAGTTATTGTTTAATTTTATGCTTAGACGAAAATAGTTTCCTACTTTTACAACTCATAAAAAGCTTTCTATGTTAAAATTTATTCCCAACTTTATAACGCTCTGTAATTTACTTTTTGGATGCATCGCTGTTATCTTTGCCATTCAAGGCAATATACCCCTGGCAGCGGGTTTTGTGGTATTAGGCATTTTCTTCGATTTTTTTGACGGACTTGCTGCACGTGCTTTTAAAGTAGAAAGTCCCGTGGGTAAAGAACTTGACTCACTTGCAGATGTAGTAACAAGTGGTCTTGCTCCGGGAATTATTATGATGCAATTGCTGTATATGGCATCACAGGAACCGGTTCCTGCAAATCTCTGGGAAGCAAGTTCATTGCAGTTAAACTCTGAAGCGTTTTTACCTTTGCTGGGATTATTGATTACACTTGCCTCTGCATACCGATTGGCAAAATTCAATGTTGACGAAAGACAAACAAACTCATTCATTGGTTTGCCCACTCCTGCAAATGCGCTTTGGATACTCAGTTTACCTCTGATTTTGATTTACCAACCTTCAGAAATGGCTTCAGACATTTTGCTCAACAAATGGGTGTTGCTTGTTTTGACACTTCTGAGTTGTTATCTTTTAAATGCCAATTTAAAATTGTTTTCGCTAAAGTTTAAAACAAGAAGTTTTAAGGCAAATTCGTTGCGGTATGTGTTCCTGATTGTCAGCCTGGTCTTGCTTATTGGCTTGTGGTTTGTAGCGGTACCCTTGATTATTATTTTATATATCTTACTTTCGCTAGTAGCGAAAAAAGAAGGGAGTTAAAGGGAATTAAAATTCAGTTTCTTTTTACGCAATTCAAAGTTTTGACCCAAATATACTTTTCTGACCATCTCGTCTGCAGCGAGTTCTTCGGGGATTCCGTGTTTGAGAATACTGCCCTCAAACATCAAATAAGTACGGTCTGTAATGGCAAGCGTTTCCTGAACATTGTGGTCTGTAATTAAAATCCCAATATTTTTATTTTTAAGTTGTGCCACGATACGCTGTATGTCTTCTACCGCTACAGGGTCAACACCGGCAAAAGGTTCATCAAGAAGAATGAATGAAGGATTTGTGGCTAGCGCGCGAGCAATTTCAGTTCGTCTTCGCTCCCCTCCCGAAAGTAAATCACCCCGGTTTTTTCTAATGTGTCCCAAGCCAAATTCTTCAATCAATGATTCCATTCGTTGATGTTGCTCCTCTTTGGAAAGGTCTGTGAACTGAAGTACACTTAATATATTCTCTTCAATACTTAATTTCCTAAAAATAGAGGCTTCCTGAGCCAAATATCCAATACCGTTTTGAGCACGTTTGTACATAGGATATTTTGTAATTTCAGTGTCATTGAGAAAAATTTTCCCCCTATTGGGTTTTATCAATCCCACAATCATATAAAAAGAGGTAGTTTTTCCGGCACCGTTTGGACCTAAAAGTCCCACAATTTCTCCTTTGTTGACTTCCACATCTATGCCTTTTACGACTTCAAGCCCTTTATATGCCTTGACTAAATTTTCTGCTCTAAGTTTCATCTATATTAAAATTTATAAACATTGATTTAACTTTGTTTATAGTGGTTGGTAATGACCATTCTCTTTAAATGCCGTCCTCAACAAGATTGGGGAATGGGCTTTTATACACAATTTCCCTTAAGATTTTATTAATTATTCTTTTCTTCCAAAGCCTCCCAAAACTCATAGGCTCGTCTCAAATGAGGAATTACAATGGTTCCTCCCACCAATGTGGCTATACCCATCGTTTCCATCATCTCTTCTTTAGTAACGCCCAGTTTGTATGCAGATTGTAAATGATAAGCAATACAATCATCACAACGCAAGACGGCCGATGCAACCAAACCAAGTAATTCCTTTGTTTTTACATCCAAAGCCCCTTCCATATAGGCGTTTGTATCAAGGTTAAAGATACGCTTTATCATTTTGTTGTTATCGCCAAGGAGTTTTTCATTCATCCGTTCGCGATAGCTGTTGAATTCATCTACTTTATTTTCTGCCATTGGATTTCAAATTTATTATTTAGATTTTCAATTTAGTGCTTGGTACTTGGTGCTTGATTTTTCAGCTTTTTCTCCTTTCGTTTTTGATTTCTCACCACTATTTTTGAAATAATAATACTGATTTCATACAACACTAAAATGGGTATCGCTACAATAATTTGGCTTACAATATCCGGTGGTGTAATAATTGCAGAAATGATAAGTACCACAACGAGACCTATTTTTCGATACTTCTTTAACACCTCTGGCGTCACCAATCCTATTTTAGTAAGGAAATAAATGATAATGGGCAACTCAAAAATCAATCCTGAGGCAATAACAGAAGATCGCACCAGACCAATATAGCTACTCAAATCAAAATCATTAAACACTTCATTACTCACTTGATAGCTGCCCAAAAAGTTAATTGATAAAGGGGTGATTACATAGTAACCAAAAGTGACTCCGATGAAAAATAATAAGGAAGACACAAAAATAAAACCTCTGGCTGTGCTTCGTTCATTTTGCAACAAACCCGGACTCACAAATTTCCAGAATTCATAAATCACATAAGGAAATGCTATGACAAAACCGGCAGTGATTGACGTCCAGATATGTGCTGAAAATTGCCCTGCCATTGTCCTGCTTTGAATCCTAAAGGGTAACTCGTCAAAACAAAAACTGTCCTGAAGGCCGACATACTGAGCGATATCACACAAAACTCTGTAGGTTACAAAATCAGCACTTTTAGGACCAAAAATAATGACATCAAAAATAAAGTCCTTTGCCAGAAAAGCAACCATTCCAATGATGACAATACTCATAGTGGCTCTTATAAGATGCCAACGCAAGTCTTCCAGATGGTCGAGAAACGACATCTCTGCATTCGGGTTTTTCTTTTTTCGGGCTGCCATTAAATAATTCCTTCTTTAATGAGATTGTGAATGTGGAGAACGCCTTTGTATTTTCCGTTTTCTTCAACAAGAAGTTGTGAAATACCATGGGTATCCATTAATTCCATAGCTTTTACTGCCATAGCCTGGGCTTCGATACTTTTAGGACTTTTAGTCATGATATCACGGGCTTTTAAACCGCTGATATCATCTGTCTTGGTGAGCATTCGGCGTAAGTCTCCGTCTGTTATGATTCCCACAATTCTTTCCTCTTCAACAACCGCGGTAACACCCAGCATTTTTTCTGAAATTTCAACGATAACTTGCTTGATACTGGAATCCAAATAGACCTGTGGTTTTTCATTGCTTTCACATAAATCTGACACTCTTAAATAGAGTTTTTTTCCGAGGGAACCTCCGGGGTGAAAGCGTGCAAAGTCTTTACTTGAAAATCCTCTCAAATCCAATAAACACATTGCAAAAGCATCGCCTATAACAAGTTGTGCCGTGGTACTGGTTGTTGGAGCCAAATTATTGGGACAGGCTTCTTTCTCAACAAAAGCATTCAAAACATAGTCTGCTTTTTTTCCCAAAAAAGAATCTTTATTTGAAGTAATGGCTATGAGTTTATTTCCCAAAGATTTTATAAGCGGGACAAGAACCTTTATTTCAGGAGTGTTACCGCTTTTGGAGATGCAAATCACACTATCTTCCGGCTGTATGGTTCCCAAATCACCGTGAATGGCGTCAGCTGCGTGCATAAAAGCAGAAGGCGTTCCTGTAGAGTTTAAGGTAGCGACAATTTTTGTAGCAATATTGGCACTTTTTCCAATTCCTGTAATAATTACCCTACCTCCTGAGTTGAATACATATTCAACAGCTTGAGCAAACTCATCATCCACTAAATTAGCGAGGAAAGCAATGGCTCTACTTTCAGTTTCAATCGTTTGTCGGGCAATGGAAATAATTTTTTGATGACTTTGCAAAACTTAACAGTTTTTTAGGTTTGTGGCTTCTAAAAGAATTAGTATATTTAGAGTACAAATGTAGATAAAATAATTATAGTAAGTGAATGAAATTGACATACACGCAGCCCTAAAAAGGTATTTTGGATTTTCCACTTTTAAAGGCTTGCAGGAAGAGGTTGTCAAGAGTGTTGTCAACAATGAGAACACTTTTGTCATTATGCCCACAGGTGGTGGTAAATCTTTATGCTACCAGCTTCCGGCACTCATTGCAGATGGTACGGCTATCGTTGTTTCTCCCCTTATTGCATTGATGAAAAACCAAGTAGATTTCCTCAGAGCAAATTCCTCTGAAACAGGAATCGCACACGTTTTAAACTCATCCCTGAACAAAACTGAAATCAAACAAGTCAAAAAAGACATTGTTGACGGTGTGACAAAATTGCTGTATGTAGCACCGGAGTCACTCACAAAAGAAGAAAATGTAGCTTTTTTGCGCAGTGTACCCATCTCATTTTTGGCTATTGACGAAGCGCACTGTATCAGTGAATGGGGACACGACTTCAGACCTGAATACAGAAATTTGAAGTCAATTATCGAGCGAATTGGTGACAACATTTCGATTGTAGCGCTTACAGCAACAGCAACACCTAAGGTACAGGAAGACATCATCAAAAATCTTAACATTCAGGATGCAAAGGTGTATAAAGCCTCCTTCAACCGTCCCAATCTCTATTATGAGGTGCGTCCCAAAACGAAAAATGTGGATGCAGATATCATTCGGTTTATAAAACAAAACGAGGGCAAAAGCGGTATCGTTTATTGCCTGAGCCGCAAACGTGTTGAAGAACTATCTCAAACCCTTCAGGTAAACGGCGTGAAGGCAATACCCTATCACGCAGGTCTCGACCCCAAAACACGGGTTAGACATCAGGATATGTTCCTTATGGAAGATACAGATGTGGTTGTTGCAACCATTGCTTTTGGAATGGGAATCGATAAACCCGATGTGCGATTTGTAATTCACCACGACATCCCAAAAAGTATAGAAAGTTACTATCAGGAAACCGGTCGCGCCGGAAGAGACGGTGGTGAAGGTCATTGCCTCGCTTTCTATTCCTATAAAGACATTGAAAAACTTGAAAAATTCATGAGCGGCAAGCCTGTTGCTGAACAAGAAATTGGGCATGCCCTTCTTCAGGAAGTGGTCGCTTATGCTGAAACCTCCATGTCACGCAGAAAATTTATCCTTCATTATTTTGGAGAAGAATTTGACACAGAAACCGGTGAAGGCGGCGATATGGATGACAATATGCGTAATCCCAAAAAACAACACGAAGCAAAAAACGATGTTGTAAAACTTCTCACAGTCATCAAAGAAAGCAATCAACAATACAAATCAAAAGCCATTGTTCAAATCCTTACAGGTAAAATAAGTGCGTTGATTAGTTCACATCGGCTTGATACACAACCTTATTTTAGTTGTGGAAAAGACAAAGAACCCGAGTACTGGATGGCACTATTACGACAGGTATTAGTAACCGGAATGCTCACAAAAGACATAGAAACCTATGGTGTAATTAAGCTTTCTAAAAGTGGAGAAAATTACTTGAAAAATCCGCATTCTTTTATGATGACAGAGGATCATTCATTCAAAGAAGCCAATGATGATGCCATAGTTACCCAGCAAAAAGGAGGTGGAGTTGCAGACGAAAACCTTTTTAAACTTCTCAAAGAAGAACGAAAAAAATTAGCTCACAAGCTGGAATTACCTCCCTTTGTTATTTTCCAAGACCCTTCACTGGAAGATATGTCACTCAAATATCCCGGCTCCATTGACGAACTTTCAAATGTTCACGGTGTGGGTGAAGGCAAGGCAAAAAAATATGGAAAAACCTTTATTGACCTCATCAATCGCTATGTAGAAGATAATGACATTGAAAGACCCGATGATCTTGTTGTAAAAACAACGGGTTCCAACAGTGCTTTAAAACTATACATCATTCAAAATGTTGACAGAAAACTTCAACTTCCTGATATTGCCAAAGCCAAAGGACTCTCGATGGACGAATTTATTAAAGAAATGGAAGCCATTGTCTATAGCGGAACCAAAATAAACATCAGCTACTATCTTGATGAAGTCCTTGACGAAGAACAACAGGAAGAAATTCACGATTACTTCCTTGAAGCAGAAACCGATAATATCGAAAACGCCCTAAAAGAATTTGACGGCGATTATGAAGAAGAAGAACTGCGCCTCTATCGCATAAAATTTATTAGTGAGGTAGCTAATTAGTGGTGAGTTTCTGGGTCTTTGAGTCTTTGAGCTTGTCTATCAAATGGTAGGTTTGTGAAACTTTCATTTTGTTAGCCAATTAGCAAAAAAGATTTTTAAGTCTGTTTTCTAAAAGCCTACATAGGTAATTCTATTTTATTTGAAATACAATCCTTTGAACTATAATCAAATACTCAAAACAAAAAACTTCAGTATTCAAAATTCCATATTCGATATTCGATATTCATTCAGCTCAAAACTTCTAAGTATCTTTGACCTTATAAAAAAGACCTCCATCTATGAGACATTTGGCACTTGCGATTGCTTCCGGTATTATTTTATCGTTTGGCTGGCCCACCTGGGGATTTCCCTTATTGCTGTTTTTTGGGTTTGTACCCCTACTCATTCTTGAAAGGGAAATAAGACTTTCAACAATCAAACGTAAAGGCTGGCGGGTACTTTTATTTGCTTACATCACCTTTTTAACCTGGAACATCATTAAAACAAACTGGCTCTGGTTCTCATCAGAATTTGGTGCCATTTTCGCCATTACTGTCAACTCACTATTAATGGCACTGGTGGTTGTTTTATACCATCATTTTGCAAAACGAACCACTTTTTTTGTATCCACTGTTTTTCTGGCAGCGCTTTGGATTTGCTTTGAAAAAATGCATCTCAATTGGGATTTTTCCTGGCCGTGGCTCAATCTGGGTAACGGATTTTCAGATTTTGTGAGCTGGGTACAGTGGTATGAGTTTACAGGCACTTTTGGTGGAACACTCTGGGTATGGATTGTCAATCTGGGTGTGTTCAAAAGTTATATTCTATACAAAGAGTTTAATGACAAAGCAATTGTCTTACGCGGAAGCATTAAAACCGGGATTTACATAGTGGTTCCCATTCTCATTTCGATGGTGATGTATCATAATTATGAGGAAACCGGAGAAACCGTAAATGTTGTTGTCTTACAGCCCAATATTGACCCCTATTCAGAAAAATACAATGTATCTAACGACAAAATAGCTACACAACTCTTTAAACTGGCTGACACCAAAGTCAATCAGGAAACCGATTTTGTCATCGCTCCCGAAACAGTTTTTGCTGACAATGAACGCATAGAAATTTTTGAAAAAGGGAACACAACTCAAAGTATAAGAGATTACCTTGGCAACTACCCAAACCTGAATTTCCTGTCGGGTGTTTCTCTTTTTAAAGTATTTGACGACCCCAAACAAGCAACACTCCAAACCAATACCTTTGATAACGGCTTATTTTATAACACCTACAATTCGGCTTTTATGATAGGTCCAAAACCTGAAATGGACCTCTATCACAAATCAAAACTCGTGGTGGGTGTAGAAAGCACTCCTTATGTGGGTATCATCAAACCCTTGCTGGGTGATATTATGCTCGACCTGGGCGGAACTGTTGCGATGAAAACAACACAGGATTACCGGGGCGTTTTTAAAAGTCAGGACAATGAATTTGCCGCCGGACCTATCATTTGTTACGAGTCTGTTTATGGCGAATTTGTAACCGGATATGTGCGCAATGAAGCAAACTTTCTGACAATCATTACCAATGATGCCTGGTGGGGTGAAACACAAGGACACAAACAGCACCTCAGCCTGGCAAAATTGCGTGCCATTGAAACCCGTCGAAGCATCGCTCGAAGTGCCAATACCGGGATATCAGGATTTATCAACCAGCGAGGGGATGTGGGAGAAACTCTGGCATACAACACTAAGGGCGCATTGGCTGGAACCATTTACCTCAACGAAGAGTTCACGTTTTATGTAAAATATGGAGACTTTATCTATCGCATCGCTTTGTTTATACTCATAGGAGTACTTTTAATAGCCTTTACAAAAAGACGCAAAGATGTGGGAATGGAATAGGTTTCAGGTTTAAAACACCAAGCAACTAACACCCGAAATATTTATCCCAGAAGGGTTTAAAGATATAATTTTGACAAACACCCAGCACCCAGCACCCAGCAAATTTAATGTCTAAAGCCTAAAAACATGTACCTCATCGTCAGCTTTATAAACCACTACTTCCGTTCTGTAAAACTTCACGGGGTGCACTCCCCTTTTGTTTTTGATTTGGTTACTAAATGTTTTCAGGATAAACAGCTCTATCCGGAATACAAACTTTTAGAGAAATACAACCTGAAATTAAAAGAAAGCACAGAGATTCTCTCTGTAAAAGATTTTGGTGCAGGCTCAAAAGTTTTTTGTTCCAACGAAAGAAAAGTTTCTGAAATTTCAAAACACGCCGGAATTTCCAAAAAAAGACAACAACTGCTTTGGAGACTTTCAAAGTATTTAGACTTTCAAAATACAATCGAACTGGGAACTTCATTGGGTAAGGCTACTTATGCTTTCGCTTTAAGCAAAAATAACACTGTTACCAGTATTGAAGGCTGTCCTGAAACCGCTGCATTTGCTGAAAAAAGTTTAAAAGATGCCGGCTGTCAAAATTTTAAAATCATCAATGACAGTTTTGATCATTTTCTAAATACCCCATTTGGTTTCTCACCAGATTGTGTTTTTATAGATGGAAACCACAATAAGAATGACACCTTAAGCTATTTTGAAAAACTGTTGCCGCGGGTTCATAACGACACTGTACTCATTTTTGACGATATTTACTGGTCAAAAGAAATGACTGAAGCCTGGGAAGTAATTTCAGCCCACCCCAAAGTGACTGTCTCCATTGATACCTTTTACTGGGGAATGGCTTTCTTCAGAAAAGAACAGGAAAAGGAAAGTTTTACAATCAGAATGTAACATTCAGACAATAAAAAAGACATATGAATAGCATCAAAAAAAGCTGATTTACGGTATGAGTTTAGTCATTAAAATAAGAAAAATCACCCGTGATTTTAAAATGGGTCACGAAATCCTAAATGTTCTAAAAGGCATTGACCTTGATATTGAAAAAGGAGACTATGTCGCTTTGATGGGGCCTTCAGGCTCCGGAAAATCAACCTTAATGAATATATTGGGATGTCTGGACACCGCCACATCAGGGATGTATGAACTCAACGGAGTGAATGTAAGCACCATGACTGACGACGAACTCGCAGAGATAAGAAACAAAGAAATTGGTTTTATATTCCAGACATTTAATCTCTTACCCAGAACCACAGCACTGGATAACGTTGCATTACCAATGATTTATGCAGGTGCTTCAAAAGCAGAACGCACCAAACGCGCTGAGGAAGTTCTTCACGATGTGGGCCTTGCAGACCGAATGGATCACCGACCCAATGAACTTTCTGGTGGTCAAAGACAACGGGTGGCTGTGGGAAGAGCATTGGTCAATAACCCTTCCATCATCCTCGCAGATGAACCCACCGGAAACCTGGATTCCAAAACCTCTGAAGAAATTATGAATCTCATTGATGCCATCCACCAAAAAGGAAATACCGTCATACTTGTTACACACGAGGAAGAAATTGCACTTCGTGCAAAAAGAGTCATTCGTTTAAGAGATGGAATGATTGAGAGCGATACCCGTCAATAAATAATCTCAATTTTTACACTACCATTCCTGCAGCAACCGTTTCGTGGGTGTTTTCATCTATCAATATGATGCTCCCTGTCATTCGGTTATCGCGATACGGGTCAAGCATTAAAGGGCGTGTCGTTTTTAACGTAACCCGCGCAATTGCATTCATAGTGAGTTCCTTGTTTTCGGTATTACGGGCATAGGTGTCTATGTCAACTTGATACACCACTTCTTTGATGAGTGCCTTTTTTTCATTGGAAGTATGCATAATCGTGTATTTGGCACGCGGTCTGGCGGGTTCATCGTGAAGCCAGCACAACATCACATCAAACTCCTGAATCATTTCGGGTTGATTGTTGGGCTTCACAATCATATCACCCCTGCTTATATCTATATCATCTTCAAGTGTCATCGAGACAGACATAGGTGCAAATGCTTCCTGAATCTCATTCTCTCCGGCATTGATAGAAGTGATTTTTGAACTAAAACCTGAAGGCAAAACCGTTACCTCATCACCCACTCTGTAAATACCACTGGAAATGCGGCCTGCATACCCCCTGTAATCAATAAATCCCTCTCTTTGGGGTCGCAAAACCGTTTGCACAGCAAAACGAGCGTCAATCTTATTGATATCGCTACTTATGTGGAGCGTTTCAAGTGTGTGCAACAAAGGGGAACCTTGATACCAATCCATGTTTTTGGAACGATTGACCACATTATCTCCGTCCAAAGCACTTATCGGAATAAAACGAACATCTTTGACATCAAGCTTGGAGGAAAACTCCTCAAAGTGAGCAACAATTTTAGTGTAAGTCTCCTCAGAATAATTCACCAAATCCATTTTATTGACACATACAATCATATGCGGAATCTGAAGCAGCGATGCAATAAACGCGTGACGCTTGGTTTGTTCAATGACTCCGTGACGGGCATCAATAAGGATCAAAGCCGCGTTGGCTGTGGAGGCCCCGGTTACCATATTGCGGGTGTATTGAATATGCCCGGGAGTATCTGCAATGATAAATTTTCGTTTGGGTGTTGTAAAATATCGGTAGGCCACATCAATAGTGATGCCTTGCTCGCGTTCATCTTTTAAGCCATCGGTAAAAAGTGCCAAATCAATTCCTTCATGGCCTCGGCGTTTACTTGTGGCTTCAACAGAGGCCAGTTGATCTTCAAAAATAGATTTTGAGTCATACAGCAAACGTCCAATGAGGGTGCTTTTTCCATCATCAACACTTCCGGCGGTAGTAAATCGTAATAATTGGTTACTTTCTAACATCATTAATTTTATTAAAAATACCCTTGCTTTTTTCTGTCCTCCATGGCAGTATCACCTCTTTTATCATCGGCTCTGTTACCTCTTTCAGTTTGTCGCATAGTGGATACCTCATCGACAATTTTTTCCAGCGTATCAGCATCAGATTCTATTCCTCCGGTAATGGTAATATCTCCCAGGGTTCTGAACCTTATTTTTTTTGTTTGAATGACTTCTTCGGGTTCTAATTTTAAAAATTCAGAATGCGGAATCCAGGAATCATTGCGCCATACTACTTTGCGCTCGTGGGCGAAATAAAGTGAAGGTATCTGAATGCTTTCGCGTAAAATATAGTTCCATACATCCATCTCTGTCCAGTTACTTATGGGAAACGCTCTGAAATGTTCCCCCTCAAAACACTTACCATTGAGAAGATTCCACAATTCGGGTCGCTGGTTTTTAGGATCCCATTGACCAAAATCATCCCGATGAGAGAAGAAACGCTCTTTGGCACGTGCTTTTTCTTCATCACGTCTTCCGCCCCCAATGGCACAATCTACTTTATTGGCTTCAATTGCATCAAGCAAGGTGGTGGTTTGCAGGGCATTGCGGGTAGCATTTTTACCTCGCTCTTCGGCCACACGACCTGTATTTATGGATTGTTGCACAGAAGCAACGATTAATTGTACTCCAAAATCACTCACCAATTGGTCTCTGAACTGAATCGTTTCCGGAAAATTATGCCCGGTATCCACATGCATCAATGCAAAAGGCATTTTTGCGGGGTAAAACGCTTTTTTTGCAAGATGAGTCAACACTATGGAATCTTTACCTCCTGAAAACAACACTACCGGATTTTGAAATTGTGCAGCGACTTCCCGCAGAATAAATAGCGCTTCAGACTCCAGTTCGTCAAGATAATTGAGATAAAACTTTTGCATAGGTTTAGTGGATTGGTATTTGTTTTACAAAGGTAATTACTTTTTCAACACATACATCCAAAGGTTCCTTTTCAGTTAAAAGGTGTAAATCGGGTTTAAGAGGTGGTTCATAAGGTGCATCAATACCGGTGAAGTTTTTGATTTCCCCGGCGCGTGCTTTTTTATAGAGCCCTTTAGGATCACGTGATTCGCAAACATGCAAAGGCGTATCGACAAACAGCTCAAAAAAATGAGCCGAACCCACAATTTCTTTTACCATCGCTCGATCCTTTCGCGTAGGCGAAATAAAGCTGGCCAGTGTTATAATTCCTGCATCGACAAACAGTTTGGATACTTCAGCGATGCGTCTCAGGTTTTCGTGACGTTCTTTTTCAGAAAAGCCCAAATCGTTGTTTATACCCTTGCGGATGTTATCTCCATCAAGAGAATAGGTTTGCATTCCCATAGCAAATAATTGCTCCTCTACTGCACTGGCAATTGTAGATTTCCCCGAACCGGAAAGTCCCGTAAACCAAAGTACAAATGAAGCGTGTTTGTTTGCCTTATTTCTGTGAGCTTTTGAAATCACAAAATCGTGTTTGATAATATTTTTAGTCATTTAAGTGGGTTTCTTTTCTGTTTTTCAATCCAAAATTAAAACGATACCATGCTCTTTCATGCAGGTAATATAAAACCATTTTTGTCAATAATTCAGCAATTCCTATTTTAATGCCTATTATTGGGTCTCCGGTTATAAACCAGGATATGGCCATCGTGTCCAGTGTACCCACTATGCGCCAGGTGACTGTTTTTGCAAGATGGCGTTTGCGACTTTCCCTCAGGACACCTTGTTTTGAAAGATTAATGGAATACCATAAACGCTCGTGTAAATAATAAAGAATCAATTTTGTAAGTACTTCGGCAAACCCAATTTTCACTCCTGTTAATGGATTCCCTGAAATAATCCAGGCCAAAAGCATGGTGTCGAGTGTTCCAACAATCCGCCAGGTTACAGCTTTTAGGGCGTGCCTTTTATGCGAAGCCTTAGTCATTTGAAGCTATAAAATAATTATTTAACAGATTTTCTTTGTTGTACCTCATTTCGTTTCCGGTATGGATATCGATAACCTGAACGCCTGCCGCATTGCAGATAGCGTGCCCGGCTGCAGTATCCCACTCCATCGTGGGAGCAAAACGCGGATAAACATCGGCTGCTCCTTCAGCGATCAAACAAAGCTTTAACGAGCTCCCTTTTGATACTATTTTCAGTTCTTTGGTGCTTTCTTTTTTTAGGGTTTCCAAAAAGTGCATCGTTTCATCATTCATATGAGACCGGCTTCCAACCACCCTTAGTTGCGTTGCGTCTTTATGGGGCGAAATGGTTGTTGCCTTTGCAAAGATGGATTCACCATCCTGATTTTCATCATCAAGTTCCACTTTAAACGCTTTGCCTTCAGAAACAATCGCATAATACAATTCCTTAGTGGCAGGAACAAGTATAACCCCAAGCACGGGAACGCCCTGCTCCACAAGTGCAATATTTACTGTAAATTCATCATTCTTTTTGATAAATTCTTTGGTGCCGTCAAGCGGATCCACAATCCAACATTGATTCCAGCCTTTTCTTATTTCATAAGGCAACTGTTTGTTCTCCTCACTTATGATGGGAATAAGTGTTTGCTCAAGTAAGCTTACAATCACCTTATTTGCAGCCTGATCTGCTTCAGTGAGTGGCGAATTATCATCTTTGAGGGTTACGTCAAAATCACGAGCATAGACCTTTAGAATTTCCTTTCCGGCGAGAAGCACCGCTTTGATGGCAATTTTTAAATGGCTTTTCATGTATTTGTTTCAAATATTAAAATGGGTTCTACCGTAAATATTGTGGGTAAATCGTTTAAATCAAACCTAATTTATTCTTTTGTAAAAAATAAAAATTAACATAATAAACGCCACGAATGCACGAATATAAAGGTTTTTTATAAAAATAGTATACTTCTACTTTTTAAAAATCATCCTTGAATTGATTGCAATAATTGCATTTGAGTGAAGCAAAAGGTTTCACGCAAAGAAACGCAAAGCTTTTCGCAAAGAGCACAAAGTAATTTGGTACTCAATCCTAGAACTTGAAACCTGAAACTTGAAACCTGAAACCTAAGGAACCCTCAACACTTCCCTATCCTTCAAATACGCCTTCAAAGCAATCATAGCCGCCAGCTTGGCCTCCGCTTTGTTTTGTTCCAGCAACTTTTCAGCCGAATAGTATTTTTTGACAAAATGGGTATCAAAGTCCCCACTGCGAAAAGCTTCATGTTCCATTACAAATTTGCCAAACGGCAGGGTCGTTGAAACACCTTCCACTTCATAAGTGGCAATCGCTTCAATCATCAGTTGGATGGCTTCCTCGCGCGTTTGTCCGTATGTAACAAGTTTTGAAAGCATCGGGTCGTAAAAAATGGGTACTTCCATACCTTCTTCAAAACCATCATCCACACGAATGCCCGGCCCCGAGGGCGGACGATAACGGGTCAAAGTTCCCACACTGGGCATAAAGTCTGCCAGCGGGTCTTCCGCATAAACACGTAATTCCATAGCGTGACCGATTATTTGTAGTTGCTCTTGTTTAAAAGCAAGCATTTCGCCTCGAGCGATTTTGATTTGTTGTTCTACCAGATCGAGTCCGGTGATGAGTTCGGTTACGGGATGTTCCACCTGCAGGCGGGTGTTCATTTCGAGGAAATAGAAGTTCAATTGTTCGTCCAATAAAAACTCCACAGTTCCTGCGCCCACATAGTCACAGGCCTTGGCGACTTTAACGGCCGCCTCTCCCATTTGCTTGCGTAGCTCCGGAGTCAACACCGATGAAGGGGCTTCTTCCACCACTTTTTGATGACGGCGTTGTATGCTGCACTCACGTTCAAAAAGGTGTACCACATTGCCGTGGGTATCAGCCAGGACTTGTATTTCGATGTGTCGTGGCGAACTCACATATTTTTCGATAAAAACAGATCCATCCCCAAAAGCCGATTCGGCCTCGCTGATGGCGCGTTTCATTTGTTCTTCGAGTTCGCTTTCCTTTTCAACAATGCGCATCCCTTTTCCACCGCCACCGGCAGAGGCTTTGATCAAAATGGGAAAACCTATTTCATTGGCAATGCTTTTTGCTTTGACGACATCGGTAATGGCTTCGTCGATACCGGGAACCATCGGGATGTCATAGTCTTTAACGGCATCTTTGGCAGCGAGCTTGCTTCCCATAATGCGAATGGCATGCGGTCGCGGACCGATAAAGGTGATTCCGCTTTTCTCGACGGCTTCCGCGAAAGCGGCATTTTCACTCAGGAATCCGTATCCGGGATGGATACCGTCCACGTGAAGCTCTTTAGCGAGTTTGATGATGTGATCACCGCGTAAATAAGATTTGCTGGAAGCGGCTTCGCCCACACAAATGGCCTCATCAGCAAATTGCACATGAGGCGCGTTTCGGTCGGGTTCTGAGAAAACGGCAACGGTCTTGATGCCCATCTTGCGGGCGGTTTTCATGACGCGTAAAGCGATTTCTCCTCTATTTGCTATTAGTATTTTTTTCATATATATGCCAGTTAAAGCGGGTATCTCGTTAATGAGGCTGTATAAAAAGTCCTGTTTTGCCACGAAGACACCAAGTCTCAAAGTTACACTAAGAAATTTTGTATATGTAATAAAACCTTTGTGGTTCTTGGTGTCTTAGAGTCTTTGTGGCATTTTCATATTTTCATTTGCTTTTTAGACTGCCTCCTCGTTAATTTTATTTCAAACTTATCAGCTCCTATTCAGTTGTTTATGTTTTATTTAAATCATTTACCTCAGCTGTACCACAGAGTTGCACAGAGGTTTCACAGAGTTGCACAGAGAAATTCGGCTTCAATTCCGCTCAACCTTCAGATATTTCTCTCTTTTCTTTATTCTCTTTTCTTTATTCTAAAAAACTCACCACTACCCTCTCACCACTAACCACTCCTACTCCATTTCAATCAACAACTGCCCCTTATCCACCGTATCGCCTTTCGCTACAGCTACCGCTTTCACCACTCCGTCACGGGGTGCTGTGAGGGCGTTTTCCATTTTCATGGCTTCCAAGACCAAAACGTAATCTCCTTCCTTTACCACATCACCGGCTTTGACCGGCACATCGAGTATCAATCCCGGCATCGGGGCTTTGATATCGTTGACTGCCACAGCATTCCCCAATGCCAAGCCCATCGCATCGATGAGTTCGTCTAGCGGAGTGCCTATTTTTACGGTATAAAGATTGGAATTGATTTGTACGGTATAGGTTTTATTGATAAAATCGGTCGATACAATTTCGGCATTGACCGATTCATTTTGATGTATGAGGTGAAGGATGTTGTTGCTCTTTTGTTGAATGTCGAGCTCTTGAATTTCGGTTTCAGCGACTGAAAAGTCAAACTGTTCATTTACCTGCAGGCGGTATTTGGTCTCCATAAGCGATCTAACTTGTAAACTATTGTGACCGTAAAGATAGGGATTTGTGAATAAAACCCGGATTATGCATTAGAAAATCTATTCCGGCTTGAAACTACTTCAAAATATACCGTTTCACTTTGTTTTTTAATTTAACCGTCCGCCATCGGCGGATGCTGAAATCAAGAAAACAACATATTTTATTGTATTTTCAACCCTCATAACGAAGTTCTAATACATAATCCGAGTTAAATATCCTAAACAGACTTGTCCCGTTTTTAAAATTTAAAAGGCTTTAGCTTTAGCTAATTTACGTCACGAAATCACGAATACATTCAATTTCCATAGCGATAGTGCCCTATAATTGTATAGCTAAATAAAACATCTTCCAGCACCTGCCCTGCACCAATATTGTGAACAATCATGGGTCTCTTTCCATCCTTTGATTTTTTATCCACGACAAATCCGATGTGGTACATACCCCCTTCTAACCGCCAGCAAACCACATCCCCGGGCAAATAGGTATCAGGATTTAATGTAACTTCAATTGAAGTGCCGTGTCTTTCAAAATAAGTCATCAAATTGGGCACTCTTCTGTGATCGATATTCCGGTCTGTTCTTTTGAGTCCCCAGTTTTTTGGATACTTTTTAAAGGAAGACTTCATATCTTCATGTACTTTTTTCTGCAAATCAATCCCCAAAGCACGATAACCTCTTATAATGACATCTGTACAGACGCCCTTGTCTGAAGGCAAATCACCGTTTGGATACGGAATACTAAAATAAGCAGGATCATAAGTCACATCATGTTCTGTAAGTTCCAATGCAGCACAGGCAAGTTTTTCTGAAAAGGTGGTTTGTCCGCTAACTTGAATTAGTGAAAGGAAAAAGAACAATACGGATAGTAAAAAGGGTTTCATAACTGATAAATAACGGTCTATAAATTATTTAATTATCAATAAGTAAACCAAAAAAACTATCGCCTCTCAAAAATAGACAAATACAAATGCGAGGCCATCTTGCGGGCATTGTGTTTGGCGCGGTTGGCGTTTTCACCCTCAAATAAAGAATCAATGGTTTCAAACCAAAGATTGATCCAAGCCCCAAAATGCTCCATCTGTATGCCCTTGTGGTATTTTTGATCGAGTTTAACATGGGCGTCTGCCGGGTTGCCTTTAAATTTGGCTTTAAAAAACAAACTGCTTTCCCAGAAGTCGGTGAGTTTTTCAAGATGCTCGTCCCAGTTGGTGATAGTATCATTAAAAAAATGCCCAATCTCCTTGCTCTCCCTCACTTTTGAATAAAAGGTGGTGACCAGCAACTTGATGTCTTCTCTGTTTTTGATGTCATTCATCATTCAAAATATTCAAAATAAACCGGAATATAAGATTCCAATTTTGAAAAGGCGGCTTTTGCAGATTCTTTATCTTTTCCAAGTGCAGAAAAGTAGTCTCTAATAGGGTACAGATAATTGTGCAACTGCTCGTGGGACTCTCCCTTCATAGTGCATTTTTCAAAAATAGTTTTAAACTCGAGCTCCAACTGACTTTTAAGTTGCGTATAATTCCCGTTCTCTAGATCTCTAAAGTCATCCATATGCTCCTGCATCGCAAGGACTCCTTGGGTAGTTTCTGCATTGGCGGTCCATTTCTTTCCATTGTTAAGGCGTAGCTCGTCTTCACTGTGGTGGCTTTCGGTTTCTGAGATTTCTTCAGTAGGGATTGGTTTTTCTTCAGCTTGCTTGCAAGAAATCATAAGCCCTGAGAGCAATAATATAAGCACTCCAATTTTAAAATAGTTCATTTCAGTAATTATTTAATTAGTTCCTTACAGCAAATGAAGGATGATAAGCAGTACACTCACAAAAATGCTTACAATCAAGGAATTCAGGACTATTTTAGGTTTTAATTGAGCCAGTACAGTCGCGTTAAACCACATGGCTACACAAACAACAAGAAACATTTCAACCATTTGCAAGGGTCCGGTTCCTCTCATTAAAATAAGCATGGCTGCAACAGAGCCAATACAGCTTGAAGCGATGATTCCAAGAGCTGCATAGGGATAGTACATTTCATTAAATTCAGTCAAAAGAGTTCCGTAGAGGGTTTTCATTGTGTAAACTTTTTATGGTGTACACAAAGGTATTTTTCATCCGGAAAATTGTTTATGACCTAAATCATAAGGTCTCTATCTGAACAACTTTCGACTTTTTATTTTGAGTTCGCCCTTTTTCTCCAATGATTTTGTAGCCCTAATGACTGTCTCTACACGCAAACCGGTTAAATCCGCGATTTGCTGACGCGTGATATCGACCTGAAAGGAAAAAGGTTCTTTTAAATCGTGAACGTGTTTTTTTAAATAATCGAGAATTCTCAAAATACGGTGCTCCGGCTCCTGGGAAGAAAGTTCTGTCGCCATGATGGCTTTGTAGTACAAACGGCTGGCAAGTGCTTTTGTGATTGTAAGATGTTCTTCAGGATGGGCTTTTAGCAGGGCCATAATATTCTCTTTTGAAACCCGAAGGACCTCAGCCTCTGAAAGGGCTTCTGCATGCGCAGGATACTTGACATCTGCAAACAACGGTGGCTCTCCAAAACTTTGACCTTTAAAGAATATACCCTGTATAAACTCTTTACCGTCGTCATTGAAATTGTTCATTTTCACCTCCCCACTCAGGATTTGAAAATAACACAAGGCCGGCTGTCCTTCCGAAAAGATTTGTTCGCCTTTCGAAAAACTAAGTTTCTCTGCTCCGAATGTGTACAATAGGTCCTCTGCTATCATGTGTTTAACTGTATTGTTGAAGGATCTGCACCAACTCCTGCTTTTGCAACACGCCCGATTGTCGCCACAATTGCTTTCCGTTTTTAAAGAGAATCATCGTGGGCACGCCCCTCACCTGATACACTTCAGCCAACGGCTGATTTTTATCCACATCAATTTTTATGATTTTAACGGCGTCACCCATTTCGGCTTTGAGCGCATCCAGTATGGGCGCCAGTGTTTTGCAAGGACCACACCAGGTTGCAAAAAAGTCAACCAATACCGGGCTGTCATCATTGATAATTTCGCTGAATTTTGATTTCATAGCAAAGTTTTTGATTGTTCAACAAAGATACAATTCCCTTATTTGAATAGCACACGGGAAACAAAAAATCCCCGGGTAAACGCATACTTTTTTTAACTCTAAATTCCTTAATTATAATTGTAAATAAAATATCCGTGTAAATCCGCACAATCAGCGTCATCAGCGTTCCATTTATGTTTTCAAATAGAACGCGGATACAACGGATAAATACTAATTTTTATTAATGAAAATAGCATTACATAAAAATAACAGCCTGCGTTTGTCTGACATAAAATTGCTAAAAACTATCTTTGCGCCATGCTCACAAATCCCTTTCAAAAATTTAAAACTGATGTTTCAGGAATGGCACTTCCTGAAAAATTTACCTTTCCCTTTTACTATACCCCACACGCTTTAAGCGAAATTGCAGCGCGCGAATTGCAAGACTATCTTGAAACACAAACTGATTTTGAGCACAATTTTGGTATCGACCCCAAAAAAAATGGATTGGTCATCGGAAAAATGTTTGGGGTCCTCGTGTGCCAAAATCCCGAAGGAGAACTCGGTTATTTATGGGCGTTTTCAGGCAAACTGGCAGAATCCAATCACCACCCCCGTTTTGTGCCCCCCGTGTTTGATATGCTCACACACAACAGTTTTTTTAAACAGGAAGAAAAAGTGCTCAACGCCCTCAACAGTCAAATTGAAGGATTGGAAACTTCAGAAGAATATAAAAATGCCATTCAAGCTCTTGAAACCATTAGGCTTGACGCCGAAAAAGATCTTCAGCAACAAAAAAACCGCATCAAAGAACTCAAAATAGCACGCGATTTAAAACGAAAAGAAGCTGAAACCACCTTGCCTTTTGACGACTATAAAACCCTTCAAAAAAACCTCAGCGAAGAAAGCAAGCAGGAAAGCATCCTCCTGAAAAAAATGACCAAATACTGGAACCACAAAAAAGCCGATGCCATCAAAGAGATTGAATGTTTAAACGCCAAAATCAATACACTCAAAGAAACCCGAAAGCAAAAATCAAGTGTGTTGCAGCAGCAGCTTTTTGACAACTATGCTTTTTTAAACAGTGAGGGCAAACTCAAAAGCATCGGCGAAATCTTTGATGACAACCCACCGGCGGGTGCGGGGGAATGTGCGGCACCCAAGTTGTTGCATTATGCATTTAAAAACGACTTAAAACCCATCGCCATGGCCGAATTCTGGTGGGGACAGTCACCCAAGTCAGAAGTGAGAAAACACAAACAGTTTTACCCGGCGTGCAAGAGCAAGTGCGAACCCATTTTGATGAATCATATGCTTGAGGGATTGGACTTGGAAGCCAATCCGTTTCAGGAAAATCAAGCCGCCGGGAAAATTCTGGAGATTGTGTATGAAGATGAGGTGCTTCTGGTCATTAACAAACCCGCTGAGTTTTTATCAGTCCCCGGAAAAATCATTCAAGATTCTGTTTATACTCGTGTAAAAAAACGGTATCCCAAAGCAACCGGCCCCTTAATAGTACACCGCCTGGATATGTCCACCTCAGGGTTGTTGGTTTTGGCAAAAACCGAAGCGGCCTATGTATTCCTCCAAAAACAGTTTATCCAACGCACAGTCAAAAAAAGGTATGTGGCTCTGCTGGACGGAATCATCAAACAAAAAGAAGGGATTATCGACTTGCCTTTACGCGTGGATTTGGACGACAGACCGCGCCAACTGGTTTGCTATGAACACGGCAAACCGGCGCAAACCCGTTTTGAAGTCATCCAAATAAAAAACAAGCAAACACGGGTGTATTTTTATCCCATCACCGGCCGCACTCACCAGTTACGGGTACACGCCGCCCACAACTCCGGATTGCAAACGCCCATTGTGGGCGATGATTTGTATGGTAAAAAAGCAAACCGCTTACATCTCCACGCAGAGCAACTCACGATTGTACATCCTGATTCAAGGGAGGAGATGACGTTTGTTTGTGGGGTGGGGTTTTAGACTAACCCATAAAGTTGTTTTTTAACAAGCGTTTCGTGGTACACTTACAATTTTCATTCAATCGAAATCTTTTTTTAAGTGATGCCTAACATGTCGCAGCCAATAAACGTGGGGATTTTCGAGGCTTTTCTCTGCCAGTTCACAACAAATATATCAATGAAAAACCAACCTTGTGGAAACCACTAACCGCCCCAGGCATTCTTAATTGCTGTTGCATTTCGTTTTATTTTTGATATATTAATCCCACCCGTCTTAATTTTTCTTTTTCATTAGGTTTCCAAAAATCAATTGTTTCTAATTTTCTAATTGTTCTAGAACCAGCATATTCGCTTAAATCAAGCATCATGGCTCTATAAACTTTTCCCTGTCTTTTACTGACTGTTACCCTAGGGTCGATTTTATGTATTAGCTTTAAATCTACAAGTTCATCAATTCTGAGATCATCAGAATCTTGTTGAAGAAGAAAACAATTACTATTTGCTTTATCTAAGCAAAAGCTTCTAATTTCAGTAAAAATCTGATTCAGAGTATCTTGTCCGTCTGCAGAATCTCTATTGAACTCCTCTTTCTTAAATGATCCATAAGCACCAGAGGCTTCATTCACATCCTCTACCGAAATTCTGGGACCCTTCGGGTGTTTAGGTGTTTGATTTAATCTTTCCCTTGCGTTTATAATGGATTGACGAAATAAATTTATAAAATCTCTTGAAACTCCTCCTGAACCAATTATAAGGCGGTCGAATGCATTTGAATTAATTAAATCCTCCAATTTATAAGATGAGCTTTCAGAAATAAGTTCAGATGCAAGTGTCTTAAGGAATTTTTTGGTTGTGTTCATTTTCTCAAGTGTAAGGTCTAAATCGATTTCTGAAACATCATCACCTAATTTTACACCTACTGGTTTTTCTTCAACTCTATACAAATCAGACCTAAATCTTACAGTACCAATTTTTAACCATATTCCGTTGTTCTTTGATATTTTATGTAAAAAACTTAGCAGCTCTGGTTGATTTTGTTTTCTTATATGGTAAAGATCATCAATTAACAAAAATATCTCTTTATTTATCGTTGATTTTACCTCTTTCAGAAGCGATATGATATTCGAAATATTTCGATTTAAAATATTGATTTTGGATCGTTTGAATGTTTCTTTGTTCTCATCTTCCTCTGTGGAACTTTCTCCAATTTTCACCTTAGCTGGTGCACCTATCATAAGGTCAATTGAAGAGTCACTAGCTTTCAGTGATTTTGTTCTTCTTTCTAATTGTGCAAAATCTTCAGATAGAAGTAAGCTATTGAATTGTTTAATTGCTTGTTTAAGCTTTTTTTTAAGGTTAATTTTTTGAAAGAAATAAAAGTTCTTTTTGGTTTCCTGAAGTAATTCCTGAAGTATTTCAATTAAAACAAGAATCAAAATATCTGGATATTGATTTTCATTTAGTGACTCAACATCAATATAAATGCCTAGTGAATTATTTCTTTCAATTTCATCTTTAGTTTTTCGCAAAAGAGAAGATTTTCCAGAACCTCTTCGGCCAAATATAACATGATGTCGCTTTGATTGAGCTTGCTTCAATACGCCAGATGTTGGTTCTAAAAACCTCTGCCCATCTGGGGCTGCTCTTGTTACTTCATCAAGTAACACAATTAGATCATCAATCGAATCATCAAGTATTTTCATGTTTTAATATATTTATTTAGGTATTCTAAATGACAGGTAACGTCTCGGCTCGAGTAGTTGCGTGGGTTAAAACTTAACTTTGCAAATAAACATCAAACTGAAAATACTTGCAGATTTTCAGAAGTAGGCGAGAAGCAGCAATTACTTATAGCCATCGTAGTAAAACGGTTTTATTTTTTAAATGTCAATTCCTTTACTAGTGAACCTTCTGTAAAATCATCACTTCTTATTGTAAGTTCAGCTTTAATTTCGTCCGCGTTATCTCCCAAAACAAATAAATGTTGGCAAAAAATGTCAGATTCCGATGAATTCTGTGCTAAATTAAAAGCTGTTTTTTTCGCAAAACTATTTCTTGAAATTATTACAAAGTTGTCTTTTTCTTTATAGTCAACGTGTAAATTCATAATTTGCGGTTGGATTACTTCAAAGTTAATTCCAAAATCACTACTTTTCTTTTTTTGTTTTTTCTTTAATTCCTTTAACAGTTCATCTTCTGAAATCAATCCATAATTCTCACTTTTAAAAACTTTCATTTCTATATCGAATTCAATAGATTTATTGGAATGGTTTGATATTTTTATATCTAAATATTTGATGTTCCAATTTATAATTTCATCATTATCGGTAGTTCCAAAATAAGTCTCAATTTCTAAATCATTTTTTCTGTCTCTTTCAGTAAATCGAGTTTTATAAATAAATTCGAAATCACTTCTTTCGAGTTTTTTTGAAGAAGAACCAACCTTTATATATCCATCTCCAATTCTATATTCAGGCTTTTTAGTAACTGGGTTTTGTAAGTTTTTTTTAAATAAATATGGTCTGTTTTTATTGCCAAATATTCTAAAATATGCAATTTGCTTATTATCGAATATTGCCGATTTATATTCAAAATTTATTTTCGGTTCAATATTGTCAATTAAAAATTGCTGATAAGTAGCTTCGTCTGTCAAATTTTCTATTTCATAAAACTGACTTGCAACTCCATCTTTTTCTTTAACTCCGATTATGATATATTTATCAGAATCAGAATGATGATTTGCAAAAGCGGAAAGGTCTTTTAATATTTCATTCTTTTTATCGCTTTTTCCTAAAACATATTCCTCTTTCTTATAATCCAATTTAGAACCTTCGGAATTGTATTTTATTATTTGTTCTAATTCTTTGTTCATCGGCTGCTCCTAAATGTTTTACAACATCAATAAATGTAATATAAATCTACTATATATTATTGAACTATCCCATTATTAAGTTACTATTCTGTTTGAATTATAGTATATAAACATCTTATTATGCGTCGTTTGAACGAGAGGATTTATACATTAAAATCAAGCAAAGAAATCAAATATAAAACATTTTGATAAAACCGCTACAAAAGCAAATCTAAAACATTGTTTTATAGAGATTTTACGGGATTCCTCATTTTTATAAAAATTAATTTAAAAGGGTAGAAAATTTGTTTTAAATAAATGTAACGAGTTTTACTCTTTGGTTTGGGTAGAGTGGAGCAATAACCTTACGTCCACCTTCAAAGTATCGGCAATCTCCACAAGTGATTCTAAAGAAGGTTGCATTTCATTTGTACACCATCTTGAGACAGTTACTGTATTCTTAGCTGGTTTTTCTGCCAATGTCTCATATTGTTTTAAATTTAACAACATTTTAAATAGTTAGGGCGATCCCATTGTACTTTATAAAAAAATATAATATGTTTTGTGCTTTTTTCAAAAAAGTGAATACTAATAGAGTATAGCAAATAATTTATGCCACAGGAAAAAGAATTTGTAGAACTAATTCAGGAAAATGAAAGCATCCTTTACAAAATGATAAGGTTGTATGCCGATACTAAAGAAGACCAAAAAGATTTGTACCAAGAAATTGTCTATCAATTATGGAAGGGCTTCAACACATTTAGAGGTGATGCAAAAGTAAGTACCTGGATATATCGCATCGCACTAAATACAGCCCTGTTGCATTTAAAGAACAAAAAAAGAAAAGGACTTAAAACATCCTTAAGTGGAATTGTACTGGTAGACGAAATTTACGACCCAATTCTTGAAGAACGTCTTAAAAAACTGTACACCCATATCAAAACTCTTGGTGAGGTGGATAAAGGAATTATTTTTCTCTTTTTAGAAGGAAAAAAGTATGAGGAAATAGCAGATATAACCGGTATGTCTGCCAGTAATGTAGGGACCCGTATGGCAAGGATAAAAGAAAAATTGAACAATCAGATAATCAAAAAATAATGTATGGAACTCAAAGAAATGCAAGCGACCTGGTCTCAAATGAGCGACCAATTGGAAAATCAAAAGAGACTTACTAACAAACTAATTATGGAAATGACCAAAGAACGTTATAAAAATAAAATAGGCATACTATCTAAGTATGAAGGCATAGGTTCCGTCATCTGTTTCATAATGGCCATTCTGCTCATTTCACGATTTTCAGAGCTGGATACTTGGTATTTGTTGGCTTCCGGTATTTTTACCGTCTCTTATTTAATTATACTTCCGGTAATTGTACTACGATCTATTAGTGGTATGAAAAGCATTGACTTAACCAATAACACATATAAAGAAACCATTATCGCTTATGCTAAAAAGAAAAGGCAATTCCTTTTAATACAAAAAGCGGGCATCTATCTCAATTTTATTCTTTTGGCGGTCAGTTTACCTGTTGTAGTCAAAGTATTTAAAGGAAAAGACCTGTTTATTACAAACATCGATTTATTGTATTGGTATATTCCCATAATGGGGGTTTTTCTAATTCTATTTTCCATTTGGGGTTATGGCAAATACAAAAAGGTAACGGTTTCCGCTTCTCACATTCTGGAAGAACTTACACCTCCACGCTGAACAACTCACAATTGTACATCCTGTTTCAAGGGAGGAGATGACGTTTGTTTGTGGGGTGGGGTTTTAGACAGCCCATAACATTCCTATAAAAACAGTGTGAGCGAACGAGCGAGCGTGATTATCCGCTGTACAATCTGCAGTGCAAACAAACTCAAACTTTGAATTCATCACTCAGATAGCATTGTATTTATATGTTTTTGTGACGTGTCTTTTTTAATATGTCCTATAAGTCATTAATTCACCATTCCCAATACTCGCAACTTTACCCACATTTCTTTGATAATAATTAAGATATTCGGTCAACTTTGTTTCATCTCTATTTTTTAATTGAGTAGCTTTCATAATTAATAAGCCTGAATAATTCTTTACCGGTGTTTTTAATTCACCGTTAAGGTCAATTATTTCGTACTCCCAAGACTGATCCGAATTTTTCCACTTATAACCTACTACGGGATTTTGAGGCATAATCAGATTTTCGCTTTCTGATTGTGTGTCATAGTAAAGGACATTTCCATTTTGGATTCTATAGAAAGTCTCTACTTTTTTACCCCAAGAGTATTCGATTACACGTGTTTGATATTTTTTGCCATCAAAATTAGTTGTCTTTGAAATATCTCTATGGTTTACGTATGCATTGGATTTTGCGTAAAGGAATTTTGAATTTTCAGTACCAATTGGATAGAATTCATTTGAATCCGAATCACTGGTTAATTTTTTAGTTGCGCAACCAGTAATTACACATAAGATGAAAATTGTTATTATTTTATTCATAGTTCGGTTATATGCATCACAACGCACTGGGCGATAAACTGTGACGTGGATTAAACAACTAATTTAGCAAACAAACCCCAGACCTGAGGAAAATCCGTGAGACACGAGCGCAGCGAATTGGCCGTAGGCAATTTTCTGAGTGAGCCGGTAGAAGCCATAGATTATCGTAGATGTTGCCAAAGTATTTAATCTGCTAGAAATTTGGAAGTGTAGTTTATAACAAAGTCGAATATAAATTGCTGGATAAACTCATCATCATTAGATTCGTCATATTCTTTCATATCGGCATACAACTTTTTATATTCTTCGGTTTTTCTAAATTCAATAAATTGACGTCGTTTGAATTCAATAAACTCTTCGATTTCATATTCGCGCGCTTCATTAAACCTACCATTTTCAATTTCAAGTAACCAATAATTGCTGTAAGTCGAAGCATAACCTTGGTGCACATACTCAACCATTTCACCAAATGGTAAAATCAGAATTCCACTAAACCAATCAATTTTGACTTTTTCTTGTCTTGGGAAATACATTCTGTAGATTGAAACCCATCGTTGCTTGGATTTTCCATTTTCGTCTTCATAGTAACCTGCTGGTCTCGTCATGTCAGTAAGGTACAATTCGTTGTCGATTATCTCAAAGTGACCTACATATCCACGCCAAAGCGCAGTAGATGCCATTTCTGGTCTTTTATCTGGGTTTTTGTCAAAGTAGGGCTCAAGTGGATTTGAATTTAAATTGTATTCAGTACCATTGAAAGTTATTTTATCGGGATATTGTGCAGTTATTGAAATTTCAGCTTTCGCAATTCCAATTATTAACAAGATAATTGTTGTTGTAAGTATTTTTCTCATATTGTTTCCAACATTAACATTTACATAATAAAATTACAACATATTTTTGACATAAACCGTTCTTAGTATTATAGTATTGGATTTGCTTTGTAGAGTTTAAACTCAAAAACTAAACCGTTCATAAGCCGCTCTGTCCAGGGCATCCTGGTGGCCCGGGTGGGCGATGGAGATGAGGGCTTGTGCACGTTGTTTCAGGGTTTTTCCATATAAGTCCACAACGCCATTTTCGGTGGCGATGTAATGCACGTGGGCTCGTGTGGTGGTGACGCCGGCGCCTTCTTTCAGGTAAGGGACAATTTTTGAAATCCCTTTATTGGTGATAGATGGCAGGGCTAAAATGGGTTTTCCGCCTTCAGAAAGGGAAGCACCTCTTATAAAATCCATTTGACCCCCTACTCCGCTGTATTGCATTTTTCCAATGGTATCTGCACACACCTGTCCGGTGATGTCAATTTCTATGGCGCTGTTGATGGCCGTTACTTTGGGGTTTTTGCGAATGATGGCGGTATCGTTTGTATAAGCGGCTTCTTTAAAATGCACGATGGGGTTGTCATCCAAAAAGTCATACAATTTTTGAGAACCAATGGCAAAACAGGTCACCAACTTCCCTCTTTTCACCACTTTGTCTTCGCCGGTGATGATGCCTTTTTCGATTAAAGGAAGGATTCCGTCAGAAAACATTTCTGTGTGGATTCCAAGTCGTTTGTGGTTCATCAAATTGGCCAATACCACATTTGGAATCCCGCCAATACCCATTTGCAGGGTGGCGCCGTCTTCCACGAGTTGTGCCACGTGATACCCAATCTGCTTTTCCATTTCAGTGGGCTCCGGAGCGGTCACACTATGAATGGGCTCCTCCACCCAAACAGCGGCATTGATATTGTCTTTGTGAATTATTCCGTCACCGTGTGTTCTGGGTACGTTGGGATTGACCTGCGCGATGACAATTTTTGCCATCTGAATGGCGGTAATCGTCACATCAATGGAAGTTCCCAAAGAGCAATAGCCATGTTTATCGGGCGGCGAAACATGAA
The DNA here is from genome assembly GCA_040880345.1 of Flavobacteriaceae bacterium. Taxonomy (GTDB): domain Bacteria; phylum Bacteroidota; class Bacteroidia; order Flavobacteriales; family Flavobacteriaceae; genus Planktosalinus. The sequence goes on along the minus strand of JBBDIQ010000037.1, from coordinate 60,852 downwards.
TAAGCGCCACATCCAGCGGAAGAATATTTCGTTTGAACAACAGATGGAGTTCGCTTAAAAAAATGGGCGTATAATCTCCGCGACGGGTGTTGATGGCTTTTCTAACGTTTCCGCCAACAAAGCAACTGTTTGTGTTAAAGGCACTACAGTAAGGTTCCTGTGCATACAAAGCATCGCCCTCTGTGTGCATTTGAACGATTTCGACGTCGTTTAAGTTTTTATAGTTTTGGCACAATGCATTGATCAGGAATTTTGGAGTCATTGCAGCGCCTTGAAAAAAGATTCTGTTGTTTGATTTTATGTGTGATATGGCTTCTTCAGCGGGTATGTAGTTCATTTGTGTTTTGTTAATTGTTAATTGTTAATGGAATTTGGTGCTTGGTACTTGGTGTTTATTGTTTGTTGTTTCAAGTTTCAAGTTTCAAGCTTCAAGTTTCATTTCAGTTTGAGCTTGCCTGAATATGGTTGCCCTTTTATCTCTTTTCTCTACTCTATTTTCTGTTACACTGAACACTTCATTTTTCGTTATTCGTTATTCGTTATTCGTTATTCTTCAATGACATTCAATATTCGCATTCACCATCTCAATAACCGGTTCCGGTGAAACATAGGGGATACCGAGTCCCATACCGCGTAAGATAAAGAAAACGCCGATAATAACCACAAAAACAGGGATGGCTTTTTGTATTTTTTGTCGGTTGATGCCTTTCAGAAAAGAGCCTGCATAAATAGCAACACTCATCAACGGAATGGTTCCCAGTCCAAAAAACACCATATACAAACTGCTTTGCAAAAGCGAACCGGCAGCAAGGGCGGCAAATACTGCAATGTAAACGAGTCCGCATGGAAGGAAGCCATTTAAAAAACCAATGGTTAAAAAGGTATCGGCTGTTTTTTTCTTGAGGGACGCGCCCAGGTTTTGTTTTATTTTTCCAACAAATTTATAGAAAAAAGCAGTGATTTTGGTATTTTGAAATCGCTTGTTGGGCACTATTACCGCAAGGATCATAAGGATTCCCACGGCGATGGATAACTGTTGCTGCATTCCAAAAAGCGAAAAACTTTTTCCAAGTATCCCAAACACAAGACCGATGATTGCATAGGCAAAAAGTCTTCCGGCGTGGTAGCTGCTGATTTGAAAAAACTTCTTTAGAGGCTTTTTGTGTTCTACCGGAAGCATAAAGGCAATGGGGCCACACATACCCACGCAGTGCAGGCTTCCCAAAAGTCCAAATATGAGGGCAGAAATCAGCATTTAAAAAGTAATTTGATCCTGAGTGATAAACAATTTGCCATTCATTTCCCAGCGCACGCTTACATCCCATCTTCCGGGAAGCAGTTCTTCTGCGGGAACGAGCATTTTATTCTCAGTAAGCTCCAAGGGTTTTTCAAAATCCAGGCTTTTTTTGTTAACTCTGTAAAAAGCAACCGACCCGTTTTTCATTTGTGGGGTGATTTCGTCAGGAAACACAATCTGAATTCCTTTTAAGCTTTGCTCCACTCTAATTTTATGGGTTAGGTTTGCGGCATTATTGCGACCGTCGAGTTCGGCTTGAAAGCCAATTTCCTGCTTGTAGTAATCATCAACCACCATTTCGTGGTTATACGCACTGTCTGTCATCATGGTAATGACGAAGTAGAGTATAAAGGCTATAAAAAGCCCTATTGCGATGACGATTCCGGTTCCCCAGTTTATTTTCATTGTTTGTTGTTTTATTGTTTGTTGTTTCAAGTTTCAAGTAGTCAATGCCTGAATATGGTTGCCTTTTTATCTTTTATCTCTTTTCTCTACTCTATTTTCTATTTACACTTCATTATTCGATATTCAGTATTCGATATTCGTTATTTAATCAAGGTTTTTCATTTACTTAAAACTCCTCGGTCCCAGAAAATTGGTTGTTGTGGTTTCAATAAGTTGATTGCCGCTATAGATTCCTATTTCAATTTTATTCTTATGCCCGTCGAGTGCTGCGCTATGGAGTTCAATAAATAAGGTTCCTTCTGCTAAATCCTGAGGCGGCACAGTAATGTCATGTTGTGTTACAAGTCTGATTTCGCCGGTGTGTGATAAAAGTTTAAATTGAATATCAGCATATTCCTTATTGGTTTTATTGAGGAGCTTAAACGTATATACATTACTAATCAAGTTGTCATCTTTCAATTCATACAACTGCCCCGGCAATCTTAAAACAACCGCTTCCACATCACTTCGCAAAAAGAGCATCCCGATTAACAAACCGGTTAAAATGGTTAACACCGCAATATAGCCTTTCATTCTTGCCGTAAGTTTAAACCGTTTTTTATCAACGATGTTTTCTTCGCTGGCATAACGAATCAAGCCTTTCGGAAGATTAACCGATTCCATAATACTGTCACATTCATCAATACAGGCAGTGCAATTAATACATTCCAGTTGGGTACCGTTTCTGATGTCGATACCCGTGGGACACACGTGCACGCATTGAAAACAATCGATACAATCGCCATGACCCAAGGCTTGACGGTCTTCGTTTTTTCTGAATTTTTTTCTTCCTTCTTCTCTTTCCCCGCGTTTGTGATCATAAGCAACTACAATGGATTTTGTATCGAGTAAAACCCCTTGGAGTCTCCCATAAGGACAGGCGATAATACACACCTGCTCACGGAACCAGGCAAAAACAAAATAGAACACTGCTGTAAAAATCAGGAGTCCAATGAATGTACTAAGATGGTTTAGCGGACCTTCCAAAACATAAAGCATCAAACGGTCGCTACCAATGAGGTATGCCAGAAAAACATTGGCGATGATAAACGAAATGATGAAAAAAACAATCCATTTCAAAACTCTTTTCCGAATCTTTTCTGCATTCCACGGCATTTTCGCAAGGCGTATTTGCTTACCGCGATCGCCTTCAATGGCATATTCAATACGCCTGAAAACCATTTCCATAAAGATTGTTTGCGGGCAAATCCACCCACAAAATATCCTTCCGAAAGCGACAGTAAATAAGGTGAAAAACACCACCCCGATAATCATCGACAAAACAAACAAGTAGAAATCCTGCGGCCAAAATGGAAAGCCAAATATGTTAAACTTCCGCTCCAGCACATTAAAAAGCAAAAACTGATTACCGTCAATTTTTATAAAGGGAGAAGCCAGGAAAAATACAAGCAGGACATAGCTTACATATTTTCGGTATTTGTAGAGCTTTCCACTCGGTTTCTTTGGAAAAACCCACTTTCTTTTACCCTCATCATCGATGGTATTGATTGTGTCCCGAAAGTTTTCCTGATTTTCCATAGCACTTTTTTCTCTGCCTAATTAGTCAATTTCCAAATCACTCTCTAGTTCATCTTCAGTAAACTCCGGTTGGTCTATTTTTTCTTCAGCAGTTTCAATTTCTTCAGCAATTTCCTCCTGTTCAAACAATTCACCTTCAGCTTCCTTACCATCCGGCGGATTGGTGTTTTGCATGGTCATAACATAACTGGAAACCTGAGCGATTTGTAATGGTTTTAGGTCATTTTTCCAAGAAATCATCCCTTTTCCGGGGCGACCGCCTTCTGAGATGACTTCATAGATATTGCTGAGGCTTCCGCCTAATATCCAGTGCTTATCTGTTAAATTGGGGCCAATACCTCCACCACCATCGGCACGGTGACATACAGCACAATTTGAATCAAACACGTTTTTTCCGGAACTGAGGTCTGCTTCATCTGTTAGCATCACCACTGTGCTGGCATCCACAAGACCTTTTGCTGTTTTACGGTATTCTTCAATTTCAACTTGTGCTGTGGCTACCTCAATACGGTATTCTTCATCCTGAGTGACTCCATCAAATACATGGAAACGCACCAAATAGACTGCTGCAAAAATAATGGTGGCATAAAATCCATAGACCCACCAGGTTGGTAAATTGTTATCCAACTCTCTAATGCCATCATAATCATGATCGATGATGATTTCTTCTTCAGAACGGGCTTTTTTCTCACCAACCAGCAAACGATAGGTTTTGTTCAGCCATTTTGTGCCGGTGTTTTTACTTTCGGCCTCTTTTGCCAAATAGCGCTCTTTGGCTTCTTCATTGAGGGTTTCAAACAACATCTGCTGTATGGATGCGACACTCACTTCTATGGCGACCATAAAGAGAATAATGACAAACCATACGGCTAAAAGTATGGGGGTTTCAACAATCGCCCATTGATCTGAAGTTCTTGCTAATGCTTCTATCAAAAATAAAGATAGCGCTGCAACAAATAAAATTCTTAGAATGCTAGCTGTTTTCATTGGTCTTGGTTGTTTGTTTCCTCGTCACGTTCCAGAGGAATGTTACTTACTTCTTCAATATACTTTTTCTTTGAGGTTACTACCCAAATAAAGAGGACAGCAAAAAATGTGAAAAAGATAATTAGTGATATAATAGGGTAAACCTCTATACCCTGAATCGAGTCCATATGTCCTTTTATATACTTTAACATGACTTATTGATTTTCTGTGTTAGACAATTCCTCTTCACCGCCTTTTATGCGTATATCGGTTCCCAGTCGTTGCAAATAAGCAATCACAGCAACCACTTCACGATGTTTCATTTCGGTAAACTCCAATCCGTTATCGAGAGCGTATTGTTTTTCGGCTTCATAGACACGCACAAACTCGGGGTCTTGATAGAGATTTTTCTCTATTTCTTCTCCCTGCTCCAGCATCCATTCCTGTGCCCGTGCAATTTCTTCCTCTGTGTAAGGCACACCGAGACTCACCATTACCTCCATTTTTCTTTGGGTTTTAGACTTATCGAGTTCCCCGTTAATGAGCCATTTATAACTTGGCATAATCGATCCCGGCGACGTACTTTGCGGGTCATAAAAGTGATTGAAGTGCCAACTGTCTGAATATTTTCCGCCTACGCGTAAAAGATCAGGACCTGTGCGCTTGCTTCCCCAAAGAAAGGGGTGATCATAGACAAATTCGCCGGCTTTGGCATACTCCCCTCCATAGCGCTCCGTCTCACTTCTGAAAGGTCTAACCATTTGTGAGTGACAACCCACACACCCTTCCCTTATGTATAAATCACGACCTTCGAGCTCCAGCGGTGTGTAAGGATGTACACTGGTGATCGTTGGAATATTGGATTTCACAACCAGTGTTGGCACGATTTGAACAATCCCACCAATTAAAATAGCTACCGTAGCCAGCAAGGTTAATTGAACCGGTCTTCTCTCCAACCAGGTGTGATAGCCTTCTCCTTTTACGCGTCGTTTAGAAACACGTTCAAGTGCAGTAGCTTCAGCAAGTTCATCAGTAACCGCACTACCCTGTCTTACGGTTTTTACGATGTTGTAAAGCATCACAAATGCACCCAGAATGTACATACTTCCTCCAATGGCTCTCATCCAGTACATCGGCATAATTTCGACGACAGTCTCCATAAAGTTACCATATACCAGTGTTCCATCAGGGTTGAATTGTTTCCACATAGACGCTTGTACAAATCCGGCGACATACATGGGTAAGGTATAGATGATGATTCCCAGTGTACCAATCCAGAAGTGGAAATTGGCCATTCCTACCGAGAATAGTTTGGTTTTGAATATTTTAGGGATTAACCAGTAAATCATACCAAAGGTTAGGAAACCATTCCACGCAAGTGCACCCACGTGAACGTGAGCAATAATCCAATCTGTAAAGTGGGCTATGGCATTTACGTTTTTCAACGAAAGCATAGGTCCTTCAAAGGTTGCCATACCATAACCGGTGATGGCCACCACCATAAATTTCAGCGTGGGGTCTGTGCGCACTTTGTCCCAAGCACCACGAAGGGTAAGCAAACCGTTGATCATACCACCCCAGGAGGGCATAATGAGCATAATCGAGAAGGCAACACCTAGACTTTGTGCCCAGGCGGGTAAAGCGGTGTAAAGCAAGTGGTGAGGACCGGCCCAGATATAAATAAAGATAAGCGACCAGAAGTGAATAATCGATAGACGATAAGAATACACCGGTCTGTTTGCAATCTTAGGAACATAATAATACATCAACCCAAGAAAGGGTGTGGTGAGGAAAAATGCCACCGCATTGTGACCATACCACCATTGCACCAAAGCATCCTGAACGCCCGCATACACCGAATAACTTTTTAAAGCATCAACCGGTAGCGCAAGGCTGTTAAAAATGTGAAGTACAGCAACCGTAACAAACGTCGCCAGGTAAAACCAAATCGCCACATAAAGGTGACGTTGCCTTCTGCGTAAAATGGTACCAATCATATTGATACCAAAAGCTACCCAAACTACTGCAATAGCAATATCGATGGGCCACTCGAGTTCGGCGTATTCTTTTGAAGATGTCAAGCCCATTGGCAAGGTGATTGCAGCGGCTACAATAATAAACTGCCATCCCCAGAAATTGATTTTACTCAGCCAGTCGCTGAACATTCTGGCTTTTAGTAGTCGTTGCAGGGAATAATAGATTCCCGCAAACATGGCATTACCCACAAAGGCAAAAATCACGGCATTGGTATGCAAGGGTCTTAATCGTCCAAAGCTCAGCCAGGAAATCCCATTATCAACATTAATAAAAGGGAAAATAAAATGTATAGTATCCTCAATTAGATTTGGGAATAAGAACATAAAAGCAAGCAACAAGCCCACAGACATCCCAATGATGCCCCAAAAGAGTGTTGCATAAATAAACTTCTTTACGATTTTATTATCGTAATAAAATTGCTGTACTTCCATAATTAAGTTTCAGATTTATCGGTTTTTGAATTAGTTGATGAAGTTGTATTTTGTGAAGTAGTTTTTTTTTCAGAAGTGGTATCTTTTACCAGTTCATCATCAAACAACATACGCACAGAAGGTGTGTAAGTATCGTCATATTGACCCCTCTTTAAACTCAAAATAAAGATGATAAAAAAGACAATGGCCACTATAGTACTGATAATCAGCGTTAAATAAATAACATTCATTCGTTGAAGTTTGATTTCAAAAGTAGTTTGATGGAATTGCTCTAAAAATGACTTTGGTCATACTTGCTTTTTTTGTAGAAAAAGAATAGAATGTTATTGAACTCGTTTAAATTACTTTAAATTCTTATTGGCATCGCAAAAAAAAGAACTAAGGCGAAATGTTAAGAAAATGTCCTACAGAGGACATTTTTAAGAAAGAAACAAAAAAACAACTTCCAACTTCGTGTAATTTACATCTAACAAATTGATTATCTTGTGCTTAATATTTTTTTTATAACTTTGTTACTAAACCGAGTCCCGATACTTATCAGAAAATTGTCTTAACTGCATTAGCTCATTGGTGAAAACTGTGAGCTCTAACTTTTTAAATAAGATTAATCATGATAAAGCAGACAGCATTACTTTTGGGAGTTTTTATTTTCCTCTTTTCGTGTACTGAAAACAAAGAAAGCTTTTACGATGAAAATGAAGTGAAACAAGAAATACTGGAACACGGTGCATCAATAGTACGGGCATTAAATGAAGGTGATACAGAGACGCTTATCAGAGATTTTTGGAAATCAGATTCCACCCTGTTTTTAATAGATGGTAACAAAATACAAGGGTATGAACAAATCTTATCTGTGCTGGAAGGAATTCCCGCCCGAAGAAAAGACTTGGTTCTTGATGTTGACCATGAAGAGGTCATTGTTTTATCTAAACACACGGCCCTTCACATAGTCGATTTCCAAGAGAAAGTAACCCATATGAATGATAGCGTTTCAAAAGGTCAAGGTGTATGGTCAACATTGTACAAGAAAATACAAAATGACTGGAAAGTAATAATGGTTCATGAATCCCATATAAAAAATGCTGATGATTGAAAACCATCAGCTACACCAAACCTGATGGTGAGTCAATAGAATTATCAGATACTTTTTTAGTAATACTTAAAAAGGATAAGAATGATGTAAACTGGAAACTTCATAGAGAAGTTGCGTCGGCAGTTCTTGAATAAACACGAGAAAAACTAGTAGATGCATCAGATATTGAGAATAGACTCTAAACTGCCTGTAGCTAAAAAGCTTGTAGCCTATTAATCAAATTAGAGATGGAAAACCAATCAAAAGTTTATTTATTCCCAAAAGCACATTTATGGTTATTAATCCCATTTGCTCTCACAGTCGCAGGGCTTTATCTTTCTTATTGGAGTCGGTTTACCGATGCCCCTTGGCGTCAACATATTCATGGATTGACTGCAACTGCTTGGTATATATTGGTGGTGATACAGCCATGGTTGATTCATAACAAACACCCTTCAATACATAGAAAACTTGGAATTATCGCTATATTTCTGGCTGGTGGAGTTGTGTTTTCAGCTCTTCAGGTGATGCCTCATCAGGTCGTAAATGAATTCCTTCCTGATGTACTTAAATACGGATTTTCCTTTGCAGATCTCTGTGCACTTGCAGGCTTTAGCATTTGTGTGATTTTGGGGGTATTGAATGCCAGATACATCAACATACACGCTAGATGGCTCATCTCAACAGTATTTTGGATTTTACTTCCGGCAACGGCCAGATTAGTCTATTTTCCACTATTGCAGGCTTATGAGGGTAATCCCCCGATAACCTATATCGATGCGGTTTATATTTGTTTGATCCTCACAACTGTCATACCGTTATTAATTATGATGTATCTGGACTACAAGAAAGAGAAAAAAGTGTATACATCCTATCTCTTTACCTTATTGGGAGTTTCATTTTATGCCCTTGCTATTGAACCAATGGGAAACTGGCAATGGTGGATTGACATTTGTCATGCTGTTATAGGTAAAGGAATGTAATAAGATTGAAATAAAAATTGCATCAAAATCCTGTACTAGTCTTATACTTGATTGCTAATAAACAAATAGGTATATCAACAACCTTGAACCCACATTATGTATTAGAAAATTAACTCCTCACCAACTTCCGATACTTAATACGTTTTGGCATCAAGTCGCCGCCCAGACGTTTCTTTTTGTTTTCTTCATAATCACTAAAGCTGCCCTCAAAGAAATAGACTTCACTATTTCCTTCAAAGGCGAGTATGTGTGTACAGATTCTGTCCAGGAACCAGCGGTCGTGAGAAATCACAACAGCACAGCCTGCAAAGTTTTCCAAACCTTCTTCAAGCGCTCTCAGTGTGTTTACATCCAAATCGTTTGTGGGCTCATCGAGCAACAGCACATTGCCTTCTTCTTTAAGCGTCATTGCCAGATGCAACCTGTTGCGTTCACCACCGGAAAGTGTGGATACTTTTTTGTTTTGTTCGCTACCACCAAAATTAAAACGGCTTAAGTAAGCTCTTGAATTTACTTGTCTTCCACCCATCATTATCAACTCCTGACTGTCGCAAAAGTTTTCCCAAATGGATTTATTAGGGTCTATATTGGAGTGGTTTTGATCTACATAAGCAATCTTAGCGGTCTCCCCTACTTTGAATTCGCCTTTGTCGGGCTGTTCCTCTCCCATAATCATTCTGAAAATCGTTGTTTTACCGGCACCGTTTGGTCCAATAATTCCAACAATTCCCGCTTGTGGCAGCTTAAAATTCAAATTGTCATAGAGCAATCTATCATCATAGCCTTTGCTTACACCCACTGCTTCAATCACATTGGTACCCAAACGTGGACCGTTAGGGATATAGATTTCGAGTTTTTCGTCCAGTTGTTTCTGGTCCTGACTCATTAATTTGTCATAATTCTGAAGACGTGCTTTTTGTTTGGTTTGTCTTCCCTTAGGTGCCATTCGCACCCATTCCAATTCGCGTTCCAATGTTTTTTGACGCTTGGAAGCGGTTTTACTTTCCTGAGCAAGGCGTTTTGCTTTTTGATCCAACCAGGAAGAGTAATTTCCTTTCCAGGGAATTCCCTCACCCCTGTCGAGTTCGAGAATCCAGCCGGCTACATTATCGAGGAAGTAACGGTCGTGAGTTACGGCAATTACGGTTCCGGCATATTGTGCCAGGTGGTGTTCCAGCCAGTGTACACTTTCTGCATCAAGGTGGTTTGTGGGCTCATCAAGCAACAACACATCGGGTTCCTGTAATAAAAGGCGACACAAAGCCACACGGCGTTTTTCACCTCCTGAGAGAACGCCTATTTTTTTATCACCTTCGGGTGTGCGCAGGGCGTCCATGGCGATCTCTAGTTTGGTATCCAGTTCCCAGGCGTTTGAAGCGTCAATTTTATCCTGCAATTCCGCTTGACGGTTCATCAACTTTTCCATTTTATCAGCGTCTGAATAGACTTCTTCCAGACCAAACATGTCGTTTATTTTGTTGTACTCATCCAGAATAGCAACCGTTTCGGCAGCGCCTTCCTTCACAATTTCAAGCACTGTCTTTTCAGGGTCCAGCTTAGGTTCCTGTTCTAGGTATCCCACTGAATACCCCGGCGAAAACACCACATCACCTTGATAGTTTTTATCCACACCGGCGATGATTTTTAACAAGGAAGATTTTCCGGAACCATTGAGACCCAGGATTCCTATTTTGGCACCATAGAAAAAACTCAAATAGATTTTTTTAAGCACAGGAGACTGCATTCCGGGATAGGTTTTTGTAACCCCGGACATTGAGAATATTACTTTTTTATCGTCAGACATTTTTTAGATATTAGATTTTAGACATTAGACTTGAGACTTTTGGTTTCTTGTTTCTTGTTTCTTGTTTCTTGTTTCTTGAATAAAATAAAACTTAACCTGAAAATTGAAACCTGAAACAACAAAACCCTTAAACCCTTCCTTTCAACTCATTAAAAACCCAGGCAATAGAAAGAAACCCGACACCGGTGGCTCCAAAGCCCCATCCTGATATTTCGCTGTAGCGAAAAACACCCAAGGCGATTAAAACAAGACCCATCACGATCATCACAAGTGTAGCCCAGCCTAGTATGGTATTTTTATTTGTCTTTTTATTCATTTTATTTTGATTTAAATCACAATTTTAAATTTAAGGGGAATCAAAATTGTAAAAGATTTTTACGGATTACAAATATCGTGAAATTAATTGAACTTACCATTTGAAAATAGTTCTTCACAATCATTCAAAAATCTAAAATAAGAATGCTGATTTCCTTTATCAAGTTTTTGTATTTTAGCCTCTAGAAAAATGATTCTGCCACGAAAGTTGTGGGTAATAAATTTGATAAGATATCATTTGATAAATCATTAGCTTGGGTGCGGGATGCGGGATGATTTTGCTGTTATTTGTAATTTTGTTGAGAAACTAACCTGCCGCTGATAAGTCTTCGGCAGACAAGCATCCAGCTTCCATCATCAAACACCTGACCCATGACAACAAAAAAGTAATAATCTTTTAAAGTTCAAAATTTCAACAAAAAGAATAGAAGAACAAAAAAAATAATCTATGGACATCAACTTCAACAAAAACGAAGACCACAATAAAATGCTCAACTCAGATTTGCGTCAGCGACTCAGCATAGTAAAACTGGGCGGCGGCGAAAAGAGTATCGAAAAACACAAAGCCAAGGGTAAAATGACTGCCCGGGAGCGCATCAAATACTTATTGGATGAAAAGAAGCCAAGTATTGAGATTGGTGCTTTTGCCGGTGAGGGCATGTATGAAGAACACGGCGGGTGCCCCGGTGGCGGTGTGGTTGTAAAAATGGGTTATGTGAGTGGCAAACAATGTATTGTTGTTGCCAATGATGCAACAGTAAAAGCAGGTGCCTGGTTTCCCATCACCGGAAAAAAGAACCTCAGAGCGCAGGAAATTGCTATTGAAAACAAACTTCCCATTATTTATCTGGTTGACAGTGCCGGCGTTTATTTACCGATGCAGGAGGAGATCTTTCCGGATAAAGAACACTTTGGTCGCATCTTTAGAAACAATGCCGTGATGAGCAGTATGGGAATTACACAAATATCTGCCGTAATGGGCAGCTGTGTAGCCGGTGGTGCTTACCTTCCCATTATGAGTGATGAAGCATTAATCGTCGATAAAACAGGTAGTATTTTCCTAGCAGGAAGTTACCTGGTAAAAGCCGCTATTGGCGAAACCATTGATAATGAAACTCTGGGTGGAGCAACCACACACTGCGAAATAAGTGGCGTGACAGATTACAAAGCCAAAGACGATCAAGATGCTCTCGATACCATCAAAAAAATAATGGATAAAATCGGGGACTTTGACAAAGCCGGATTTAACCGTGTCAAAGCCGCAAAACCAAAAGAAAAGCCCGATGATATTTTTGGCATAATCCCTCGTTCACGTGCAGACCAATATGATATGATTGAGATTATCAAACGACTGGTTGACAATTCTGAATTTGAAGAATACAAAGAAGGTTATGGAAAAACCATCCTCACCGGCTATGCCCGCATTGACGGCTGGGCTGTGGGTATTGTCGCCAACCAGCGCAAACTGGTAAAAACCAAAAAAGGCGAAATGCAGTTTGGCGGTGTGATTTACAGTGACAGCGCTGATAAAGCCACGCGATTTATCGCCAATTGCAATCAGAAAAAAATACCGTTGGTTTTTGTTCAGGACGTGACCGGTTTTATGGTGGGAAGCAAAAGCGAACACGGAGGCATTATTAAAGACGGCGCAAAAATGGTGAGCGCAGTGAGCAACTCGGTTGTTCCTAAGTTTACAGTTATTATTGGAAATTCTTATGGTGCCGGAAACTACGCCATGTGCGGAAAAGCCTATGACCCCAGACTCATCATCGCCTGGCCAAGTGCCGAACTCGCAGTAATGAGCGGAAACAGTGCTGCCAAAGTATTGCTCCAAATTGAAACCGCATCCTTAAAAAAGAAAGGCCAAGAAATCACACCCGAAGTAGAAAAAGAACTCTATGACCGCATCAAAGCACGCTATGACGAGCAAATTTCGCCCTATTATGCCGCAGCAAGACTATGGACAGATGCCATCATCGACCCACTCGATACCCGCACGTGGATTAGTATGGGAATTGAAGCCGCCAATCATGCGCCTATTGAAAAGCCCTTTAATCTTGGGGTGATACAGACGTAGAGGGTTTGCTGTTTCAGGTTTCAGGTTTCAGGCTTGCCTTCCGTAGCTTCAGCGTAGGGAGGTTTTGCTCCGCACAGTTCGCTTGTGTCACGTTTCAAAGTTATTTGTAAATAGATTTGGAATTTGGTGCTTTGGAATTTGGTGCTTTAAAATTTGCCCTTCGACAAGCTCAGGATGACAAATTTGGAATTTGGAGATTTGGAATTTGCTTATTTGTTTATAACCTTAAAACGTAACGCGATTTTATAAAAAACAAAACCAACAAGAGCTCCAATAGTCATTCCTGTCAATGTATCCAGAGGATAATGAACCCCAACATAAATACGACTATAACTCACTATTGCCGCCCATAATAAAAGTAAAAACACCAGGTTTTTATACACTTTTCTAAACAACAAACCTAGAAATACTGCCAGTGCCATGGAGCTGGCTGCATGAGCTGAAAAATATCCAAAGCGTCCACAACGCGGAGCTGTGTATCTTATTAGTTCTTTTAAGTGATCCTCCCGACAAGGTCTGGGGCGTTCAAAACCATGCTTAAAAAGGTTTGCCAATTGATCTGTAACGGTAATCATTAAAGCAACCAAAACCATAACAATCAGCATATTTTTCAATCCAAAATGACGATATACCAAATACAGGAGAATGGCATATAAAGGAATCCAGGTAAATTTATTTGTAATCAATAACCAGATTTGGTCCCAACGTTCTGAACCCAGCCCATTTAGAAACACAAAGATTTGTTCGTCAAATTGAAGTAGTTGTTCCATAATTTGTTAATCCTCTTCATATCTGGCCACTTCGCGGTCATAAAATTCTGTGGCTTGCTGAATGAGGTTTTCAGTTTCTGATTCGAGTTCTTTTTGGTCATCAACATCAAATTCTTCCAGCCATTCTACTTCATCATTTTCCAGATTGATGATAAATCGGGGAAATTCAGTGTGAATCACATAAATTGCATTTGGAAAGTCTGTATTGTCGCCTAAGATGAATTTTGGTAGTTCCATAAATTGGTTAATTGTTATGCAATTGTCTGCCTTTCCGGCAGGAGATTAAAACTATCTTTTTACAAAAGTAGTTTAACAAATTTAAACAGCTTGTCCTTTGATAAGTTTTTTAGTTAAATGATCAAATCTTAGGTACAACATCAAAGCTGAAGCAGTCAAACCGGCAAACAAGCCCATCCAAATGCCCATGGCCCCCATTGCTTCTTCCTTTCCGAGAAAATAACCCACAGGAAAGCCTACCAGCCAATAAGCCACAAAACAAATCCACGAGGGAATTTTCACATCCTGCAATCCCCTGAGAGCACCCAGGAAAACAACTTGAAGTCCGTCACTAAGTTGGAAAATGGCAGCTACAATCAACAAGGTGGAGGCAATTTGAATCACTTCTGCATTATCGATATAGAAAGTGGGAAGTATGCCTTTTGTAATAATAAATACTATGGCAAAAAAAGCTTGTATAACGAGTACCATAAAGAAAATTGAAAAAGCAATGCGCCGCAGTTCAGTAAAATTCTTTTTCCCTTTTTGATTTCCCACTCTAATGGTTGCCGCAACACTAAAGCCCACCGCAATCATAAATGTCATGGACGCCAGGTTGAGTGCAATCTGATTTGCTGCCTGTGAATTGGTTCCCAACATTCCGGCAAGGAAAATGGAAGCTGTAAATAAAGCCACTTCAAAAAACATTTGCAATGCCGTGGGAAAACCCAGACCAAACAGTCTTTTGAATATGGTCATATTTAGGTTTTTTCGTTTTGACCAAATAAAATAGGGACTAAAATTCTTTTTGTTTTTGAGAATAAAATAGATGAACGCCAGCATAAAGAAGCGAGAGATCAAAGTGCCCAAAGCAGCTCCTTCCAATTCAAGACGTGGAAAAATCCAAATTCCATAAATGAGCAGATAATTAAAAACAATATTAACCACATTGGCAACCAGTGTAGCATACATTGCATATTTTGTTTGAGAAAGCCCATCTGCAAATTGTTTAAACCCCTGAAACAGCATTAATGGAATCATTGAAAAAGCAACAATTTCCAAATAAGGAATAGCCAGGTCAACCACTTCGGGTGGCTGATTGAGGTGGTAAAGAATAGGTTTGATAAACAACAACAGAATAAATAACAAGAGTCCATTAATTCCGCAAAGTATCATTCCATGATGAAAAAAATTACGGCCGTTTTCAATATTGCTTTCGCCATCTGCTTCCGCTATCAGGGGTGTGATCGCAAAAGAAAAGCCTATACCTATTGACAATGCAATAAAAATCAAACTGTTGCCCAGAGAAATCGCTGCCAGTTCTGCTGCACCCAGTTGACCCACCATCAGGTTGTCAACCAAACCTACCATCACATGACCCAGTTGTCCCAGCATTATGGGAAATGCCAGTTTAAAGTTGTACTGAAATTCTTTGGTGTATGCTGCCAGTGCCATTATAAAAAGAGATGGAAAATAAAAGAGCCAAAGTTAGGCGTATTTTGATAAAAGAGAAAAGCTATCAGAAAAAAAATAAGATTATAGATAACCGTCAAAATTTTATGAAAACTGTAATTTACCTTGAGCCATAATAGTTAAAAAAAACGTTACAATTAGCTGAATTTACTAGCAAACTTACTTTAACCAATAATCTTTCAAATTGAGGTAATTAAATTCACTTCATCATTATGTTTTATTAAAATGAGTCACTCACCTTGCCACATAATCAAAATTCCGTAATTTCGTAGTCTGTATTAATTCGACTAAAAATAAAGAATAATGAGCAAATATGATATTATCGTTCTTGGGAGTGGTCCCGGTGGTTATGTAACCGCCATTCGTGCCTCACAATTAGGGTTTAAAACCGCAATCATTGAAAAAGAAAGTCTGGGAGGCGTTTGCCTCAACTGGGGATGTATTCCCACCAAAGCCCTTTTAAAAAGTGCGCAGGTTTTTGACTATCTGAAACACGCCGAAGACTACGGACTCACCCTAAAAGATGCCGACAAAGACTTTTCCAAGGTCATCAAAAGAAGCCGCAATGTAGCCGGAGATATGAGCAAAGGCGTTCAGTTTTTGATGAAGAAGAATAAGATTGACGTCATTGATGGTTTCGGAAAAATAAAACCCGGTAAAAAAGTAGAAGTTGACGGAAAAGAATACAGCGCAGACCATATCATTATTGCAACGGGAGCCCGCTCACGTGAGCTGCCTTTCTTAAAACAAGACGGAAAAAAAGTAATTGGTTACCGCGAGGCGATGTCACTTGACAAGCAACCCAAATCAATGATTATTGTGGGAAGTGGTGCCATTGGTGTCGAATTTGGACATTTCTATAACGCGATGGGTACAGACGTAACAATCGTTGAGTTTATGCCAAATATCGTTCCGTTAGAAGATGAAGACATCTCAAAACAATTTGAACGCTCACTCAAAAAAGCCGGTATCAAAATAATGACCAATTCCTCTGTGGAGTCTGTTGATGTTTCAGGGAAAAGTGTGAAAGCCAAAGTAAAAACCCAAAAAGGCGAAGAAACCCTTGAAGCAGAAATTGTACTTTCTGCCGTGGGAATCAAATCAAATATCGAAAATATCGGTTTGGAAGATGTGGGCATTGTGGTTGATAAAGACAAGATTATAGTCAACGATTGGTACCAAACTAACATTCCCGGCTATTACGCCATTGGCGATGTATCTCCCGGACCTGCGTTGGCACACGTCGCTTCCGCGGAAGGAATCACTTGCGTCGAAAAAATTGCAGGAATGCACGTGGAAGCCATCGATTATGGCAACATCCCCGGTTGTACCTATGCCTCGCCTGAAATCGCGAGCGTTGGGATGACCGAAAAACAAGCCAAAGAAGCCGGTTATGAACTGAAAGTGGGTAAATTCCCGTTTACCGCTTCCGGAAAAGCCAAAGCCGCAGGTACGCCCGAAGGGTTTGTAAAAGTAATTTTTGATGCCAAGTATGGCGAGTGGTTGGGCTGTCACATGATTGGCGCCGGAGTCACCGATATGATTGCAGAAGCCGTTCTCGGCCGAAAACTGGAAACCACCGGACATGAAGTATTAAAAGCCATTCACCCCCACCCCACTATGAGTGAGGCCGTGATGGAAGCCGTAGCCGATGCTTATGGCGAGGTGATTCATTTGTAATTTACAGTTCCCATATAGTTAAAAACGGTAGCTTGAACTTGTTCAGCTGCCGTTTTTTTTGAGTTTATTCTTAGTAATATTTTTGAATATAAAAACATTGATGAGTTTACAGAACTTGTTAATCTCATACAAAACAATATATAATTTTACCAAATTGGTAATTTTATCACTATATTTGCGTCAAACACTTAGGAGTGAGAGTAATCGCAAAACGAACTTTACGGGAATTTTGGGAATCAAATCCAGATAGTAAACAGCAATTAATGGTTTGGTATAGAGAAGCCACAAAAGCAAACTGGAGTAGTCCAAACGAAATCAAATCGCAATACGCTTCAGCAAGCATTTTAAAAAATAGTCGTGTTGTGTTTAACATTTGTGGAAACAAATACCGACTCATTGTGGAAATAAACTTTCCGAGAAAATGGGCTTTTATTCGTTTTATTGGAACTCATAAGGATTACGATACCATTGACGCAAACACAATTTGATATGAACATAAAAGCAATTAAAACAGAACAAGATTACGAGCAGGCACTAAAAAGATTAGAGCAGATATTTCACGCTGAAATCGATACACCTGAAGGTGACGAAGCTGAAGTACTTTCAATCCTAATTGAAAAATATGAAGATGACCATTATCCAATTGAAATGCCTGACCCAATTGAAGCCATAAAATTTAGAATGGAACAAATGGGAATGAAACAAAAGGATTTAGCAGAAATCGTTGGGTTTAACAGCAGGGTAAGTGAAATTTTAAATAAAAAAAGAAAGCTTACATTGGATATGATTAGAAAGCTAAACACCTCGCTTCATATTCCTACTGAAGTTTTGGTTCAGGATTATTAAAAGACAAAGTAACGTTGAATAAAAATTTATTGCTAAAATCGACTCCAATTTATGCTTCTATCCACTCACCTCTCACCACTACCCTCTACTTCACTTTAACAAGCTCCACATCAAACACCAAAGTAGCATTCGGCGGTATCACACCACCGGCACCTTGACTGCCATAAGCAAGTTGTGAGGGAATCACAAAACGGGCTTGATCACCTTCTTTTAAAAGTAAAATACCTTCATCCCATCCTGGAATCACACGTCCCATTCCCACTGGGAAATCGATGGGGTTGTTTCTTTCAAAAGAGGAATCAAATACTTTTCCATCGGTAAACATGCCTTTGTAGTGCACAAAAACAACATCGCCTTTTTTGGGTTGTTTTCCGTCACCCTTTTCGGTGATTTTGTATCGCAAACCGCTTTTGGTTTCTTCAAAACCTTCCGCCAGTTTTCCCAACAATTCTTCCTGGGCTTTTTTTGCAGCAGCTTCTCTTTTGGCTTTAGCACCTTCAAATTGTCTGAAAGACTCCACGGCATTCCACTCTTCGGCTTTAGCTCCAACTCGTATGATTTCGAGTTTTTCAATTTTGTCACCTTGTGCAATGGCATCCACCACATCCTGTCCTTCAATCACTTTTCCAAAAACAGTGTGGTTGTCATCCAGCCAGGGCGTGGCGACGTGGGTGATAAAAAACTGGCTTCCGTTGGTTGCTTTTCCGGCATTTGCCATAGAGAGTACTCCGGGTGCATCGTGACGCAAATCGGGGTGAAACTCATCCTCAAACTGGTAACCGGGTCCGCCGGAACCGGTTCCTGTGGGGTCGCCTCCTTGTACCATAAAATCTGGGATTACGCGATGAAAAACAATGCCATCATAATAAGGTGTTCCCTGTGGTTTTACCGAGTTTTCAAGGTTGCCTTCGGCTAAAGCCACAAAATTACCCACGGTTCCCGGGGTTAATTCATAGGTTAAATTTATCGTGATTTCACCTTTTGATGTGATCATTTTTGCGTAAATTCCGTCTTCCATAGCGTTTTATTTTTTAGTGGTGCAAAGGTACATATTTGTTTTTGCTCAGGAAATATAAATATCTAATTTTAAAGTCAAACAATCAACCTCTAAAACTCAACCAAAATGAAAAAAACTTCCTTATTCTTATTCACTTTGCTGTTGTTTTCGTTTCAACTTACGGTAGTAACAGCACAGGACTCAGCTGCGTCTCACGACAA
The DNA here is from genome assembly GCA_040880345.1 of Flavobacteriaceae bacterium. Taxonomy (GTDB): domain Bacteria; phylum Bacteroidota; class Bacteroidia; order Flavobacteriales; family Flavobacteriaceae; genus Planktosalinus. The sequence continues at coordinate 41,684 of JBBDIQ010000037.1, read as the reverse complement.
AATTTATTTATTGAACTTCTATCAGGAAAACATCAATAAGCTGAGAGCTAAAACGGCAAACTTGTCCACAGAACAACTGCAGCACAAACCTTCACCCGAAAGCTGGTCTGTGGCGCAATGTCTGGAACATATCGCCCTTACAGAAACAATGCTTTCCGGAATGGTGCAAGCCGTGATGGATCAACCCGCAAATCCTGAAGACAGAGAACTTCTTGTCGCTTCTGATGAGGATATTATCAATGGCATCACAAACCGAAGCACCAAATTCAAGGCTCCTGAAGTCCTTCAGCCGGAAGGCAAGTACACAAGTGCAGAAGCCGGTCTTGTTGCTATTATTAACAACCGCAACAAAATCCTTGAGATGATAAAAAACAATTCACTTGAAGACATGCGCAACCGTGTGGCAGATGCACCGGCAGGTAAAATTGACGGTTACCAGTACTTTTTATTTATTGCCGGTCACGCCGAAAGACACAGCAAGCAAATTGATGAGATCATAGCTTCTGAAGGTTTTCCTAAATAAAAATAAAATAGATTTATTTGGTGCTGTTTCGAAAGTTGTGGTTAAAAAATAACATCAGATATTGTTTGATAAATTATAAGGTTGCCCTCCTTTGTTTTAACTCCTGAGGGTAAAAGGTGTGGAATGCTGGAAGCTTGTAACTATCAAAAATTCAATATTGACACAAGCACCCAACACCCAGCATCCTGCACCCTACTTCCAGCCTTTTATTTTTTTGTATGCACCACCACAAGTTCGTCCCAGCGGGTGGTATAGCGCGGACCCCGTTCTTCCTGTATGAGTTGCCATTCTTTTTTTCGGTTTCCGCATAAAGCAGAATAGACTTTGGCTTTGCCATATTTATAATTCAGGCGGTCAAAAACGTCCATCAGGGCTTGCACATTCTTTTTTTCAGGGTAAAACAAATTACCTTGCACAAACTCCTGCGGAATAATCCCCAGCAAATTCACACCCACTTTTTTGAAACGATAACCGGGTTTGTAGATTTGATACAAGGCTTTTTTTGCTGCCGCGATGAGTGACAGCGTGTCATTGGTCGCTACGGGAAGTGTGATGGTGATACTATTGGCATATTGAGCATCCTTTACACTAAAGCGATTGGTGTGTAAAAACACGTTGATATAGTTGGCGCAGGACTTCTGTGCACGCAGCACTTCGGCGACTTCAGAAATGTAATAGGCGCAGGCTTCTTCAATGAGACTGAGATCTTCCAGCGGTTTCCCGAAAGATTTAGCCGTCCCGATTCCCTTTTTGGGTTTGGGCAGTTCCTGAATTCCCAAGCAGGGTCGCCCATTGAGTTCATCCCAAATGCGCAAGCCCACCACAGTCATATAGCGTCGCACCCAACCGGCAGAGAGTTTTGTGAAGTCATAAGCGGTATGCACACCTATTTTTTGAAGTCGCTTGGCGTGCTGTCTGCCAATGCCCCACACATCTTCTATTTTCAACCACTTGAGTGCTTTGATGCGTTTTTCTTCGGTATCGATGACATAGACGGTGTTGAGTTGTTTGTGAAACTTTTTGGCGATGCGGTTGGCGACTTTGGCGAGTACTTTGGTTTTGGCAATGCCCACACCCACTGGAAGCCCGGTGTAGCGATAGATGCGGTCTCTTATTTCGCCGGCATAAGCAGTGGGTTCTGCAGAAATAATTCCCGTGAGGTCGATAAAGGATTCGTCGATGCTATAGACTTCAATATGCGGCGAAAATTGATGCAGGATGTTCATGACACGTTGGGACATGTCGCCATAAAATGTATAGTTGGAAGAAAAGGTTGTCACATTGTTTTTCCTGAGTTGCTCTTTGATTTTAAAGACGGGTTCAAACATGGGGATTTCAGTGAGTGCTTTGGCTTCGCGGTTTGCCGCAATGATACAGCCATCGTTATTACTGAGCACCACCACCGGTTTTCCCCACAAATCAGGTCTAAAAACTTGCTCGCAGGAAGCATAAAAACTATTGCAATCAATCAAAGCAATCATATTGTCTTGTGAATAATATAAGTAATGATTCCCCAGAGTTCATATTCACTCGTGAGTTTTTGAAGCTGTATTTCTTTGACGAGAAACTCCCCTTCCTGCACAACGATAGCGAGACTTTTATTTGCCGGAGGAAGTGAACGATCAACAATGAGCACATCTTCATTATATATTTGGAAATATTCCAATTCATTTCCTGACACTCTAACAAAAAAAGTGGCATCTTGATTCGTGACAAGTTCGTTGTGCAAATCAATACTTGGCTCAGCATAGTGTGTTGCTGCACTAGGAAATCCTGTTTGTTTAGAAACCTCAGCTGTGTGACGTTTTTTTACTTTTTTGAGTTTTGCTGTTTGCTTCATTTCCATGACTCAAATTTACAAAACTTGGATATATTCCAACTTTTAAAAGTGTTAATTTTTTCACGAACTTTTGAATGTTTTTCACAGAGGCAGGGCACAATAAAAAAATCGTCTAAAAATTACTTTTTAGACGATTTTATATGATGATGTATTGATGTTTTAACTTGCGGAAGTCTCAACGAGTTTGGCACTCATTTCCATGGATAACGCAGATTTTTCAAACTTCATTTTCCCAGCACCTGATTCAAGAATGACTGTACCGTCTTCATTGATATCTAAAATTTTTGCGTGTAAGCCACTTTTAGTAATGACTTTGTCGCCTTTTTTTAAAGCAGCGGCAAATCGCTTTTCTTTTTTCGAGCGTTGAATTTGCGGGCGTATCATAAAAAAATAAACCACAACAAACATCAATATAAAAAAAGGCAATTGACCTCCTAAGATTCCATCCATAATTCTTATTTATTAATAGTAAAAGTTATGACGATTTTGGCTCAACAAAAACTTTTACAGTTACTGTTTCATTTCCTTTTTGAGTGTTTGCTGTAACATTTACAGGAATTGTTCTTTGGTTTTGTCCACTTCCGTTAAACTTCACAAGCATCTCACCTTTTTCTCCGGGAGCGATGGGGTCTTTTGTAAATGTTGGTACTGTACAACCGCAGCTTGCTTTAGCATCAGAAAGAACCAAAGGCGCTTCACCTGTGTTTGTAAAAGTAAAAACGTGCTCCACTTGAGTACCTTGAGCTATTCTACCAAAGTCATGCTCTGTTTTGTCAAAAGTCATAACAGGATATTTGCCGGGTGTGGCTTGAGTGTTAGTTTCCTTTTGAGCGCTTGCTTCTTGAGCAGCTGCTTCAACGTTTTCTTCTTGTACCTTGTCTGCAGCATTTTCTTTACAGGATGTAAATGTAAAAGCGGCTAGTAATGCCACCATAAAAATTGATTTTTTCATAATACTATTTTTTAATTTTTAAACGAGGCTAAATTAATAAAAAAAAATGGTTTACTTTAAACCTCTTCCGGTTTTGTTTATTTTGTTTTCTAAGCTGTATTCTTTAGACATTTTGTCCAAAAGACCGTTGATAAACAAGCTGCTTTTGGGGGTTGAGTATTCTTTTGCTATTTCCAAATATTCATTAATGGTCACTTTTACAGGTATGGATGGAAAGTGCAGGAACTCTGTTATGGCCATTTTTATTAAAATTAAGTCCAGTTCTGCAATGCGTTCCCGATCCCAATTTGGGGTTTTTCCTTCTATTTCATTCATTAAAGCATCGTCCTCTGTAATTGTTTTTTGAAGGAGCAGACTTGCAAATTCTTTGTCTTCTTCATTTTTGTAAAGATTTGGAACCCATTTTTTTGGATGTGCAACAGGACTGAGAGTTTTTAAAATCTTGACGATTGCTGTATTGACAATGGGAAAATCATCAGTCCAGGTGATTTGAGTATCTTCAAGATATTCATAAATCTGGTCGTTTGGCGCTACAATTTCGCTGTAAAGATAAATGATAAACTCCTGGTCTTGTTTGAATGTGGGATTTTGGAGTGCTAAGTAGTTTTGGTAATTAGAGTTTTGCCTCAACTCTCTGAAAAGTATTTGGGCATACTCATGATCCTTTTGCCAGTTGTTAATTTTATGTTTTTCAAGAAGTTCTTTGAGGTGAGCATTTGTTTCCAAAAGAAGCAATACTTGATTGTCGATAAAGTTTCTGCTGGGCTTTTTATCTTCCTCTGTAGCGAGGTGTTTGTTCTTTGAAATCTCCAGAAAGTTTTCAGCTTGATCGCGAACAGCCAGCATACTTGATAGCATCAACAAATACAAGTCGAGCATTTTTTCCATGCTTTTAATCAAAAACTTCTCTTGCTCTTTGAGATTTGCTTGACTTTGGTTGTTGTATGCATAAAGTGACTGAAGCACCTTTACCCGAATATGTCTTCTTGTAAGCATAATTTTTTAAAGAACTTTTAAAGAAAAACTCGAAGCCCAATTTACGAAATGTGCTTTGAGTTTTAAATTATTATGAGTTTATTTCCTTTTTTTTTGCGTCAATGCGCGTTTGAGCTACATTAAACGCTGCCTGATGTGTTGTGATTTGATTTGTTTCTGCATACTGCAAAATCTCAAGTGTGGTGTTGTAAATGTTCTCCGTTTTTCTCATTATTTCCTGTCTGCCATAATTTTCCAATTCGGCATAGACATTAATAATTCCTCCTGCATTTATTAAAAAGTCTGGCGCATAAACAATTCCTCTTTCTTTAAGCATCAATCCGTGTTTTTGCTCATCAGCAAGCTGATTGTTTGCCGCACCGGCTATAATCTTTGCATTTAATTGATTAATCGTTGTATCATTAATTGTTGCACCAAGAGCACAGGGTGCATAAATATCCATTTCTTCCCGGTACAAATTGCTTCCTCCATAAATCACAGCGCCATATTTGTCGCGCACTTCCTCCAGTCGCTCTTGACTAATATCGGCAATGCAAACTTTTGCACCTTCATTAGTAAGGTGTTCAACCAAAGCTTCTCCAACATTTCCAATTCCTTCAACAAAAACAGTTTTATCTTCAAGAACATCGCTTCCAAATTTGTACTTTGCTGCAGCTTTCATTCCCATGAACACGCCATAAGCGGTAATGGGTGATGGATTTCCAGCTCCACCTAAAGATTCAGAAATTCCGGTTACATAAGGAGTAACAGTACGCACTAAGTCCATATCACTTGTGGCCATTCCCACATCTTCTGCAGTGATGTATCTACCACCAAGAGAATGTACAAATTCACCAAACCTCTTCATCAACTCAGGTGTTTTTTGAGTTTTAGCGTCTCCAATGATGACTGCTTTACCTCCACCTAAATTCAATCCGGTAATGGCAGACTTAAAAGTCATACCTCTTGACAATCTTAAAACGTCATTCAAAGCTTCCCATTCACTGGCATATTGCCACATTCTGGTTCCTCCAAGGGCTGGTCCTAAAACTGTATTATGAATTCCAATTATTGCTTTTAAACCAGTATCTTTGTCGTTGCAAAAAACGATTTGCTCATGATTATCAAACGAAATTTGCCCAAAAACAGGATCTACTTTATGAATTTCATTCGCTTTTATTACTTCTGTAATCATATATTTTAACGTAAATTAATTATGTGCTTTCTTGCAATAAAGTGGTGCAAAAGTAGTCCTTTATTTAATTTCTTTCAATAAAAAATGTGTTAAATCAAAATTTTTCAACAGGAATGAATGTTTGTTTTAAAAAATGCTTTTAATTCAAATTTAATTTACACCAAATGAATCTTGAATCCATGGTAGATCCAAATAAATAGACATAAAGCCAAAAACTTAAAACATTAAGTTTCCTCACAAGAGATTATATATGAAAGAATTAAAGCATCTCAACTCTTATTTTATCAAATACAAAGGAATGCTCCTATTGGGTCTGGTCATCACCATTTGTGCCCGACTTTTTGCTTTGATTACCCCTAAACTTATAGGGGATTCTGTAACTCTTGTTGAAAATGCAATCAATAACGGGACTGGAGATCTTGCTTCGGTTGAAAAACAACTGATGATTAACATTGGACTGCTTGTGGGGGCTACCTTATTTGCTGCACTTTTTACCTTCTTGATGCGCCAAACTTTTATTGTGGTTTCAAGACGCATTGAGTTTGATTTAAAAAATGAAATTTACAAACATTACCAAGTTTTATCCCTGGCATTTTACAAGCAAAACCGAACGGGAGATTTAATGAATCGCATTAGCGAAGATGTTTCCAAAGTGAGAATGTATGCAGGTCCTGCATTGATGTATAGCGTCCAAACAATTACATTATTTATAGTTGTTATTAGTTATATGTACAGTCAGGCTCCTTCTTTAACTTTATATACTATAATTCCTTTTCCCATACTTTCAATCGCTATTTACCGTCTTAGCGTGGCAATTAACCACAGAAGCACCATTGTTCAAGAATATCTTTCAAAACTCACAACCTTTACTCAAGAGACATTTAGCGGGGTTTCAGTTATAAAAGCCTATGCTATTGAACCACAAATTAGTTCAGAGTTTGAAAACCTCGCCAATGAAAGTAAAGACAAAAACGTAGATCTTGTTAAAGTACAAGCACTCTTTTTCCCATTAATGATTTTACTCATTGGGGCCAGTAATTTGCTGGTAATTTTCATTGGCGGAAATCAATATCTAAGTGGCGAAATTGCAGAACTGGGAACAATTGTTGAATTCATCATTTTTGTCAATATGCTCACCTGGCCGGTTGCCGTTGTGGGTTGGGTGACTTCCATGGTACAACAGGCAGCGGCGTCACAAAAACGAATCAATGAATTTTTAAATGAAAAACCGGAGGTTAAAAACAACACGCTAACTCCAACTCCTATAAAAGGTAAAATAACATTTAAAAATGTAACTTTTACTTATCCTGATACAAATATAACTGCATTAAAAGATCTTTCCTTCACCATCAACTCCGGGGAGACGTTGGTAATACTGGGGCCTACAGGTTCAGGAAAATCTACAATACTCGAGTTGATAGGGAGACTCTATGATGTGACTCAAGGCGAAATTTTAATTGACGACAAACCCATTGAGTCTGTTAACTTAACAGACTTAAGGCGGGCTATTGGTTATGTGCCTCAGGATGCATTTCTCTTTAGCGAAAGCATAAAAAACAACATTAGATTTGGTAAAGAAGATGCTACTGATGAGGAAGTCGTCAATGCGGCAAAACTGGCATCGGTTCATAAAAACATAATGGGTTTTACCAAAAAATATGATACCGTTCTTGGAGAAAGAGGAATCACATTGAGTGGCGGTCAAAAACAACGGGTATCGATTGCAAGGGCTTTGATTAAAGACCCCAACATATATTTGTTTGACGATTGTCTCTCTGCTGTTGACACAGAAACCGAAGAAAAGATTTTAAACAACCTGCAAAAACTTTCAGAAAACAAAACGACTATTGTTGTGAGCCATAGAATAGCTGCAGCCAAAAATGCAAATAAAATCATCGTATTGAAAGACGGTCAAATTATCCAACAAGGCACTCACAATCAACTTCTGGAAAAAGAGGGGTACTATAAAGAACTTTATGCCAAACAACTTTTAGAAGTGAATTAAACTATTTGCGTTTAAGCGAAAATTAGCTATTTTTCGCTCATTTGAAGGTTTTTTGAGTTGCATAGCCGAGCTATGGAAAGAAAAAAAAGATGAAAAAGGGGTGAAAAAGAGCAATTTTTTAGCAAGCGGAAAAAGTTTAAATCACTTCTTATAAAAAGAAAACTAAAATTTGTTGCTCAGTACTATTTTTTTTTAGATTTTTGACTTGAATTAATTTAAAACTAATTAGACTATGAGTGAAAACGATATGATGGAGCAAGAAGAAATCTATTCAAAAGTATTGCGCGCCGGAAGAAGAACCTATTTTTTTGATGTAAGAGCAACCAGAGCCGGTGATTATTATTTAACCATCACCGAAAGCAAGAAATTCACCAATGACGACGGATCATTCCATTACAAAAAACATAAAATTTATCTTTACAAAGAAGATTTTGCAAGTTTTAAAGAAAACGTTGAAGAAATGATAGATTATATCATCAATGAAAAAGGTGAAGAAGTTATCAGTGAACGGCATCAAAAAGACTTTAAAAAAGAAACAGACCCTAACTCCTCTGAATCCGGAGATGAATCTGAAGCTGAAAAGAAAAAAAGCTCAGAAAGTTTTACCGATATCAATTTTGAAGATATTTAACATCAATTTATTACTTTTCGACTCAAAACCGTTCTACTTATTAGAGCGGTTTTTTTTATCTTTAACCCTTATACTTTAATTATTTATTATGATTCGATTTTTACTTCTCTCCATTTTAGTGAGTTTACCACTGTTTTCACAAGAAAAACCTTTAGACTTAAATTACTATCTTCCGGACAATGTAACTTACAACGCCTCCATCCCCACGCCCAAAAGCATCATTGGACACGAGGTGGGAGAATGGCACATTACCCACGATAAACTGGTTCAATATATGACAGCACTTGCAGATGCAAGCGACCGCATTAGTATTGAAAACAGAGGGAGCACTTTTGAAGGAAGACCCCTCATTTTATTGACAATCACATCCCCAGAAAATCACAGCAAGCTGGAAACAATTCGTCAAAACCATTTGCAATTAACAGGTCCCAATTCCGGTTCAATTGACATTTCGACAATGCCTGTGATCATCAATCAGGGATATTCCATTCACGGAAATGAGCCCAGTGGGACAAACGCTGCACTGGCTGTGGCCTATTATCTTGCAGCGGCTCAAGGACCAAAAATTGACAACATCCTCAAAAATGCAGTCATCCTCTTTGACCCTGCTTTCAATCCTGATGGATTGCAACGATTTGCCTCCTGGGTAAATATGCACAAAAGCAAAAACATCAATCCCGATCCAAACGACCGTGAATACAGTGAATCCTGGCCTGGAGCACGCACAAACCACTACTGGTTTGATATGAACCGCGACTGGCTACCTTCTCAGATGCCAGACAGCCGTGCACGAGTTGAAACCTATCACAAATGGTACCCCAACATTCTTACAGACCATCACGAAATGGGAACAAACAGTACCTTTTTCTTCCAACCCGGAATTCCCTCGAGAACACATCCTTTGACTCCTCAAAAAAATCAGGAGTTAACAGGTGATATTGCACAATTTCACGCAGATGCACTCGACAAAATTGGCAGTTTGTATTATGCCAAAGAAGATTTTGACGATTTTTATTATGGAAAAGGCTCTACATTTCCCGATATCAATGGAAGTATTGGAATCCTTTTTGAACAAGCCTCAACGAGAGGACACGCTCAGGAAAGTGATAATGGATTGCTTACTTTTCCGTTTACCATTAAAAATCAGTTTGTCACTTCGCTTTCTACCATTGATGCCGGTGTCGCTTTACGCGAAAACCTCCTCAATTACCAGCGACAATTTTATCAGGATGCCCGCAAAGAAGCAAATGCAGGTGCCATTGTTTTTGGTGATGAAAAAGATGCTGCAAAAGCCTATCACCTGGCAGAAATCCTGCAACAACACAAAATCAAAGTACATCAAATTAAAAATGATTTTAGCCTCAACGGAAAAAACTATAAAAAAAGTCACAGTTACATTGTCCCAAAAAATCAACGACAGGCCCGACTCATCAATGCGATTTTTGAAAAACGCACTCAATTTCAGGATAGTTTGTTTTATGACGTTTCTGCCTGGACCTATCCTTTGGCATTCAACCTCGATTACAGTGAAAATGCACCTCTCAACCAAGTGGGAGACGAAATCAAAGAAGTAGCTTTGCGCGAAATACAAAATATCACAGCATCAGAGTATGCATACTTGATGGAATGGCATGAATACTATTCCCCAAAAGCCTTGCATTTAATATTAGATAAAGGCATTAGGACCAAAGTGGGTTTAAAAACCTTTTCGCTTAACGGAAAAGACTATGACTATGGCACCATACTTATCCCGGTACAAAATCAAAAACTCAGTAAAACGGAATTGGCAACTGCACTCAATGAAATTGCCAAAAAATCACATATCAATATCACACCTGTTAGTACCGGTCTAACTGAGGGCATCGATCTGGGAAGCAACAATTTCAGGACACTAACAGCTCCTAAAGTGGCACTGATGGTAGGTGATGGCATCACCCCTTATGATGCAGGTGAAATTTGGCATTTGTTTGATCAGCGCTATGACATGCCCATTACAAAATTGGATACACGCAATTTCGGCAGAACCGATTTAAGCCGCTATACACATATAATTTTATCCAACAGTTGGGGGTCTGCATTTGACAAAGGAGATACAGAAAAAATGAAAGAATGGATCCGCGCAGGAGGTATTTTAATTGGATACAAAAATGCAGCACAATGGGTAAACAGCAATGATATTTTGAAATTAAAGTTTAAAAGCACTCAGGATACCGCCATAGATGTTTCTTTTGAGGAACGCAGGGATTATTTTGGTGCAAAACGAATTGGCGGCGCTATTTTTGAAACCAAAATTGATCGCTCACATCCAGTAAACTTTGGTTATAAAAACAACACATTGCCTTTGTTTAAAAACTCCTCATTGATGCTTGAGCCTGACGAACAAAGCTACAACAATCCCATTCTCTTTACGTCCGCACCCCTTTTGAGCGGTTACATTCATGAAAAAACACTTAAAGAATTGGGCAATACCTCAGCTTTTAGAGCCAGTGGTTTTGGGAGAGGTAAAGTGATTTTATTTACTGAAAATACAAATTTCAGAGCCTTTTGGTTTGGAACCAACAAGTTGTTGATGAATGCAATATTTTTTGGCGATATGATGTAGTTTTAATTGATGAATTTAGTTTAAGCAATACGCAAACCATTATCAACTTTCGCGTTAAGCTCCAGTAGTATAACGTCACCAGCTTCATCAACTGCCCCAAGCACTAAGCATTCACTCATAAAATTTGCAATTTGTTTGGGAGGAAAGTTGACTACTGCAACAATCTGTTTGTTGAGTAAAGTTTCTGGGGTATAGCGTTTGGTAAGTTGTGCCGATGTTTTTTTAACACCCAGGCTTTCGCCAAAATCTATGGTAAGTTTGTAAGCAGGTTTGATCGCTTCTTGAAACTGTTCAACATTTAGAATGGTACCCACACGCATATCAACGGCTGTGAATTGATCCCAGTTAATCATTGTCATTTTTGAGTATCCATTTTGAGTTTTTGAATCAATTCTGATGAAATTGCTCCTCGCTGTGCACCATAACTATCAACAAGCAATCCCTTTTTACCATCTTTGGTTTCAATGATGTACAAAATGGAATTATCAGCCGGGTTTGACTCGCCTTCAAAACGATAAAATTTCACAACAGTGAGTTCTTCAGGTTTCCATTTTTGATTGATTGATTTTGATTCGAGATGATTTTCTGCCAAATTAAAATCTACTGTATAACCTTTTTGCTGGAAATCTGAAATTGCTTCTGAAAGGGTAGTGTATGATGTTTTCATTTGATGGGATTTAATGTTTTTAAATTTACAATCAATCCCCTTGTTCTCCAAAAATTTCACAAAGAATTATAAAGTTGACCCATTTAAAGCCTAAAAATTGTATTTTAGAACACTAAAAAATAGAGTATGGCGCGCACAGAATCCAAGATGATCCCTTTAGGAACAAAATCACCTGATTTTAAACTTATTGATGTAGTAACAAACGAATATGTTTCAATAAATAATGTCTATGGAAAACACGGACTTGTTGTTATGTTTATTTGCAATCATTGTCCTTTTGTAAAACATGTAATTGACGAAGTGATTCGCACTGCAAATGACTATCACGTTCAGGGTTTTGGATTTGTAGCTATTAGCAGCAATGATGTTGAGAAGTATCCACAGGACAGCCCTGAAGAAATGGCAATCCTAGCTGAAAAAGACCACTACCCTTTTCCGTATCTGTATGATGAAACTCAGGATGTAGCAAGGGCATATGGTGCCGCTTGCACACCGGACTTTTATGTATTTGATGACGAACAAAAACTAGTATATCGCGGGCAACTGGACAACTCGCGACCGGGGAACAGCATTCAAGTAACCGGCAGGGATTTGAGAGAGGCTCTTGACAACTTGATGAGCAATAGCCCCCAGCGTAAAGATCAAAAACCCAGTATAGGTTGCAATATTAAGTGGAAGGGATAATTGTTTCAAGTTTCAAGTTTCAGGTTTCAAGTTTCAAGTTTTATGCTTAACTTACTTAATACTTAACACCCAGCACCCAGCACCCAGCAATTTACAAATCTTCAATCTCGCGTCTAACTCCCTTTCAAAAAACTCTGAATCGCCAGCTCATAACTTTGAAGTCCAAATCCGGCAATGATTCCTTTAGCATTAGGAGCAATAAAGGATTTATGTCGAAAGTCCTCCCGAGAAAATGTATTTGAAATATGCACTTCAATCACCGGAGTTTCAATGGCTTTAACGGCGTCTCCAATGCCCACTGAAGTATGGGTATATGCAGCTGCATTTAAAACAATTCCATCATAAGAGTAACCCACTTCCTGTATTTTATCAATGAGTTCACCCTCTATATTTGATTGATAATAAGAGAGCTCAAGGTCTCGAAACTGAAATTGCATTTCGACAAAAAAATCATCAAAACTTTTGGAGCCATAGATGTCCTTTTCCCGTTTTCCGAGAAGGTTCAAATTGGGCCCGTTGATGATGATGATTTTCATTTAAACATATATTAAAAAGCTACCTCAAATCCAAGATTCATGGAATTAAAACTCTGTTCTTCCAGAACAATGCCATTGTATGAAAGCGTCATAGAAATTAACCCAAAACTGTATCCCACTTTAGGTTTATAATGAAACCCCCCATCAACTTCATCAATTAGCACAAAAGAATACCCTAAATCAGTTCCAACAAAAAAATCTTCAGTTGCATAGTAACGTGCAGAAACTGCCACGGGGACAAATTGAAAATCTTGTCCTTTGCCACTTAAAGCAAGTGGGGATGTCCTATCGGTTTTAGCAAAAAAATTGTGATAGCCTGATGAAATTCCGGCCTGAAATGAATCAGCTACATCAAAAAGATAGCTAAGGTCTGCACCTAAACCAAAAACCAAACCGCCTGACAAATCACCAGTTGGAATTCCCAGACTTCCTTCAAGTTTAACTCCCTGTTTTTGTTGTGCTTGAGCAAAAGAAACACCAAAACATAGGATTAAAATGAGTACACTAAATTTTTTCATAAAAGGTTGTTTTTATTTTCAGGAGCTAAAGTAAATAAAAAAAGCAAGAACCGGGTTCTTGCTTTTTTAAAAAATTAGTTGCTTCTACTTAAAAAGCGTATCCGGCTGATACTTGGAAGACGTTGTTTTGTACTTTACTATTACCCCACCAAAAGTTTTGATTGGGATTGTCACTTCCAGCGTCATTAACGTCAATTAAACCTTTATTGTATCTCAAACTGAAGAAAACGCCCATATTCAATTTGTAGGTAGCACCAATAGCTATAGCTGCATCAATAGTTTTATAAGAATCTTTAACATCATTCCCACCTTGTTCAGCACTCATTAGAATACCAATTACGGGACCCAACTCAGCACTCAAGCCATTTACCCATGGCAGGTTGTATTTTCCTAAAATAGGTAAATCAATGTAGTCTAAATTAGTATCAGACCAATTGGTTCCTTTCATGGAATACAACAATTCCGGTTGAAGTGAAATATCCCCAAATAACGGAATCTCGACCAATCCACCAATGTGCAATCCGGTTCTCGATCCTATACTCCCCACACCAGCATAAGTCCCCCCACCAATCGAGGCCACATTAACACCCGCTTTTACGCCAAAGCTAAATTCTTGTGCCTGTGCACTTGTCAAACAAAATACTGCCATCGCAGCAATAAGTACTACTTTTTTCATAATTTTAAGTTTGTTAGTTAATACTCAAATTTACAAAAAAAAAGTATTCAAAAAAAAAAAGAAGTGCCAAAGCACTTCTTTTCTGTATAAATGGTAGGTTATTAATTAAAACCCGAATTCTACTCCAAAATTCACGGCTGAAAAAGAACCTGAACGAGTCACTTCAAAGTCTCCAGAACTAAATACAGTTTCACTTCCGCTTATACCTGTATAGGATAAGACCAAAGCAACAGGCCCTAGATTGTACCCAACTTTAGGTCTGTAATAAAATCCTCCGTCAAAGTCATCGTTTATACCAATTGCATACCCTAAATCAGCCCCAAAAAACAATCCATCGAGGTCAAATCTGGCTGCTCCTGCTATCGGAATAAATTGAAAATCATCAGGTTCAATTGTTGTGCCAAATGGTCCATCATATTCCTTTGAAAAATAATGTTGATAACCTATTGCCGGTCCTACTTGAAAAGAATCAGCGACGGTTACTAAATAGGCTGCATCGATTGCAATTCCAAAAGAGGAACCATCTCCACTGTCACCTACAGGTATACCCGCATTTAACCCTAATTTAACACCATTATCCTGTGCCTGTACAGATGTAAATCCAAAGACTGCAATTGCAGTCATAATTATTAGTTTTTTCATTATTAACATTTATTAGTTATAGATCAAAAGTAGTTTTTTTGATTGCCAACAATCTTAAATATTTACTAAATCTATTATTTATCTTTAATAAAAAACTATAAAAATTATATAAAATATAGAACATCAAATATTTATGTAATTATTTTACAAAAATGAATACCCCAAAGCCAGGGAGAACACGCCGTTTTTACCATCACTGTTCTTGAAAACCTCGTTAAAACCAAAATTGTACCGTGCATCTATACGCAATCCCAACGGGAGGTCATAGCCGGCGCCTACCACACCACTGAGGTCAAATTCTTCGGCTTCAAAATCAGCAGCAATTCCCCCAACCGATATGTCATCGTTCACCACAAAGCCAAACTGCGGGCCCAATTGTACATTGAATCCTTTCACCAGATAATATTTTAAAATCACAGGAATATTGACATAATCAAGATTAAACTCCCCGGCGTCAAATTCGGCTCCTTGCTGTGAGTAAAGCAACTCCGGCTGCAAGGCAATTTTATCATTGAATTTCAATCCCAGGAAAAGTCCTGCATGAAAACCCGTTCTTGTATCCAGACCTTCTGCAGCATCATTAATATTTGCAAAGTTCATCCCTGCTTTCAGACCAAAATCAATTCCCTGTGCATAGGTTGAGACCGCAAACAGAGAAGCAAAAACCACTAAGATTACTCGTTTCATAATATTTATGTTTTAAAGTTAGTATAACAAATATAACTAGTTCAAGTTTTGATTTTCTTTAAACTTTCTTAAATTTTCAGGAGATGTTTCAAACACTGTAGTACTTTTACGCTATGAAATGGCACAAAGCATTGCAAGATTATCAGCATTACCTACGCATTGAGCGTGGCTTGTCTGAAAACTCCATTGTCAGTTATTCCCTGGATGTAAAAAAACTCATCACCTGGCTGGATGAAAACGATATGGCCGTTTCCCCGATACAAATAAAAGAGAAAGAAATCCAGGAGTTTGTCTATCAAATTGCCAAAGTGGTCAATCCACGCTCACAAAGCAGGATTATTTCAGGATTGAAAGGTTTTTTTAACTATCTCATCTTTGAAGATTACCGTAAAACAAACCCCTTAGAATTGATTGAGTCACCCAAAACCGGTCGCAAATTACCGGACACGCTCTCTCAACTTGAAATCGACACCCTTATCAAAACCATCGATTTGAGCACTGCTCAAGGCGAAAGAAACCGTGCTATACTGGAAACGCTTTACAGTTGTGGACTTCGGGTTTCAGAATTAATCAACTTAAAAATGTCAGATTTGTTTTTTGACGAAGGCTTTATTCAAGTCACCGGAAAAGGAAATAAACAACGGTTTGTACCCATCGCAAAGAGTACCATAAAGTACATCACTATTTATAAAAACGAAATTAGAATTCACGAAAATCCTACAAAAGAACATCAGGATATCTTATTTCTCAACCGAAGGGGTAAAAAACTCTCCAGGGCAATGATATTCACGCTCATCAAACAACTCGCTGAAAAAGCCGGAGTGAGAAAAAACATCAGTCCGCATACCTTCAGACATTCTTTTGCAACGCATCTACTTGAAAACGGTGCCGATTTAAGAGCCATTCAGCAAATGCTGGGACATGAAAGCATCACCACCACTGAAATTTATATGCATGTGAATAGAAAACACCTAAGTGATGTATTGATGAAATACCATCCGAGGAGGTGACCGGAAGATTTAGAGACAAGGTGAAAAGGAGACCAGCAGAAAAAATAATCAGTTAGCTTAAAAATATAGTTGGAATACAACCTCAGTGTAACTCTGTTCCTCTGTGCAACTCTGCGGAATAACTTTTACCTCAGTAAAATTCTTTGGGGTTTTCAAACATTTTTATTCCTGCATCATATTTTAAACCTTAGTTTACCTTGAATAATTAGGTGATTCTTTGGTGATATATACATCGTGGGGGTGACTTTCATTAATTCCCGATGCGGTGATGCGTATGAATTTACCTGTGTTTTGAAGGGTTTCTATATCTTTTGCTCCACAGTAGCCCATTCCGGCGCGAAGCCCACCAATAAATTGGGTCATACTTTCAGAAAGTTCGCCCTTGTAAGGCACTCTTCCTACTATTCCTTCGGGAACCAGTTTTTTGATATCATCTTCCACATCTTGAAAATAACGGTCTTTTGAGCCGTGTTGCATGGCCTCTACAGAGCCCATTCCACGGTAAGATTTGAATTTTCTTCCTTCATAGATAATGGTTTCGCCTGGGCTTTCTTTGGTTCCGGCAAGTAATGAGCCTAGCATTACTGAGTCTGCTCCTGCGGCAATGGCTTTGGGAATATCTCCTGTATAACGAATTCCGCCATCTGCAATAACAGGCACACCGCTGCCTTTAATCGCAGCAGCTACTTCAAGTACTGCGGAAAATTGAGGAGCTCCCACACCGGCTACCACTCGGGTTGTACAAATTGAACCCGGACCAATCCCAACTTTGACTGCATCTGCTCCTGCTTTGACAAGAAATTTTGCAGCTTCTGCGGTCGCAATGTTTCCAACGACTACATCGAGCTTTGGATACTTTGATTTTACCTTTTTCAAAACATCAACCACTCCTTTGGTATGACCGTGGGCCGTATCAATGATAACTGCATCAACCCCGGCACTTACAAGTGCATCGGTGCGTTCCATCACATCGGGAGTAACACCCAGAGCTGCAGCGACCCTTAGCCTTCCATATTGGTCTTTATTGGCAATGGGTTTTTGGGAAAGTTTTGTAATATCTCTAAAAGTGATGAGTCCGGCAAGTGTATTGTCTTTTCTAACGACAGGCAGCTTTTCGATTTTGTGTTTTTGTAAAATAATTTCAGCTTGCTCCAGTGAAGTGCCTTCAGAGACAGTGACGAGTCTTTCAGAAGTCATCACTTCACTGATGGGGCGTTTGTTGTTTTTTTCAAATCGCAAATCGCGATTGGTTACAATTCCGATGAGTTTGTTGTCCTTATCTGTGATGGGAATTCCACCAATGCTGTATTCACGCATCACGTTTTTAGCATCTCCTACTACCGCCGTTATGGGAAGTGTCACCGGGTCGAGAATCATTCCGCTTTCAGCTCGTTTAACCTTTCTCACTTTTCCCGCTTGCTGCTCAATGGTCATGTTTTTATGAAGCACACCAATTCCTCCCTCCCGGGCAATAGCAATGGCCATGGCACTTTCGGTAACCGTATCCATCGCCGCAGAAATGATAGGAACATTAATGGTAATATTTTTTGTAAACTTTGTTGAAATTGAAACTTCGCGGGGCAATACTTCAGAATAAGCCGGCACCAGAAGTACGTCATCATAAGTGAGACCTTCTCCAAGGATTTTGTCAAGATGTGCAGTCATCGCAATTAGATTTTAATTGCGTGCAAATATACTACAATAAATTGGGTTATCAGCCTGAATATTTAATATGTTACTGCTTATTTAACGATGAGTTGTTTGATGGTTTGTGTTGTTGTTCCCTTTATAAACACCATATAATTCGCCGTTGCCAGATTGCTAATGTCCATATTAAATGTCTCTGATGGTGCTTCAAAATCAAATGAGTTAACCAAACGTCCCATCATATCATAGATACTTACATTTTCAATTTCCTGAAAATGGGGGTTTGAAATATGAACAACATTTGAAGCCGGATTTGGATAAAGCACTAAATTTTCAAGACTCTCTTCTTCTGTATTTAAAACAGTTTCGATAAATATTTTAAAAGTATTTAATGTTGAATTTCCTCTGTCATCTCTTGCTATTACAGAAATAATATGGACTCCCTCCTCTAAAACCGTTCCCGGTGCCGGGGATTGAAAAAAATCACTCACCGGTAAGGTACAATTGTCTGAAGCTGTAATAATTCCTTCTGCAAAAAAGTCTGGTAAAACAAAGTTTGGCGGACTTGGAGGTAAGTCAACAAACTGGTCATCAATTCCTAAAATTTCAGGACCTTGATTGTCAATAATAGAAACATAAAAGCTGCAAGAAGAACTATTACCAGATTCGTCAACCGTTGTGTATGTTACCAAAGTGGGTTCATCTATATTGGAACAATCAAAAGTGTCAATATCGAGAAAGGATTGAACAATGCTGCAGTTATCTGTAATTTGAAAACCAAAAGATTCAGGGTTCAACACAGCAAACCCTTCCTCATTGAGTGCAATTGTAATTTCAAAGCAAATCATCTCGGGAGCTATGATGTCTTCAACAATAACGAGCGTCTGACAACTGCTGCTGTTTCCGGAAGTATCAGTTACTGTCATAGTCACCAGGTTTTCACCTAAATCAGCACAACTAAAATCATAAATGTCCAATGAAATACTCTCTATCGCCACATTGTCAAAAGAGCCGTTGTCAATCATTAAAGATGTGATGGTTGCTAAACCGTTTTCATCCAGTTGAATGGTAATTTCTTCAACACAGATTGTGGTTGGCGGCTCTGTATCCACATCATCCAAGGTTGAAAACTCACCTCCTGTCAAATGTGTTGTTCCGTGTATATTTGTTGCAAATGCACTAAAATAATAGGTTGAATTGGGTTCTAAATCTTCAAGTAAAAGCGACATTACCCCTGTTGAACCGGATACAAGTGTCATATTAGAATCCGGATTGGGTGTTGTGCCATAATAGAATCCTCTTTCAGTGATGGATGCACCTCCATCTGAGCTAATGGTTGCTTGAATAATCGCAGATTCTGATGTAATCTCTGAAACAAAAAGTTGATTCACATCAGGAGGTGTTTGTGATACCAAAGTGGTTATGAAATTTGGTAAACCCAATTGTGCAGATGCACCTCCCAATGTTTGTGCATTTGATTGAAAAGTCGCCGCACTTTCTTGTTGATTGGGAAAATGAAGTACGTCCAAAGCCGTTGCTCCATATCTGCTTGAATAAATTTTACCATCAGGAGCTATTTGCAGTGCACCTGTTGCTGTGTTGCTATATGTATGTGCGCTTGATTGAATTTCGCTTACCGAAGTGCCGGCATCCAGGTCAAATTGCTTTACTCCCATTGAGCTAAAAGCCGAAATGTATAAAAACCTGTTGTTGGGTGAAAACTCAGCTCCGTATGCTGCATAAAGCGGAAAATGAAGAGAGTTTGAAACGACTCCAGTGGAATTATTAAAATCACTTATATTAAAATGATTGTTTATATAAGATGTTCGCACAAGCTTATTTCCAAGATTATTAAATTTTATAAAACCAATATCTCCATTACTGCCTGAAGGTGTTCCTGTAGTAGATATAACCGGATTTTCAATATCCAAGCCATCGCTTGTCACTTTATAAGCATAATAGTTTGAAGTTCCGCTTTTGTGAAGAAGTACCCACCAAAAAGCACCATCAGCTGAAGGTGTTGCTTGAATGTACTCTCCGGTTCCAACTAAAACGGGGATGGCTTTCGCGTCAGCTACTACATCACCCAAACCACCATTTAAGTTCATATCGATGATTGAATAAAAGACATCAGAATTCACATAAGCCGAAACTGTAAAGAGGTAAAACAAATCACTATTTGAAGGATGGGGAACAATAATAGCAGATTGAGCACTTGAGGGGTCGCCGCCCAATCCGTCAAGACTATTGGGCATGATTGTATGTTGCTTAGTAAAGACATGTATTCCGTCTGTATAAAAGAGGAGTTCGCCATTTTCATCTGAAAGTGTTGCGGTTCCTTCAAGTGTATTGATTTGACCGTCTAAAAGTACAGAAGGCGGAGTCGTGCTAAAGTCCAAGCCCGCGTGAGTTCCAAAATACCATTTCTTACCTTCATTTTGAGCAACAAGTGTTTGCTGAAATAGAAATAAGAGTAGAAATAGTAAAGTGACTACTTTTAAATAGGATTTTTGATCGTTATATGTGAATTGTCGTTTCATAAGTATATTATTTAGATTTGAAAGCATAAAATGATTTGCAAATCATCTTCCCGATACTGCGGGTTATAACTTATAGGGTAATTACAACAAAGATGAATGGTTCTGAAAAT
The DNA here is from genome assembly GCA_040880345.1 of Flavobacteriaceae bacterium. Taxonomy (GTDB): domain Bacteria; phylum Bacteroidota; class Bacteroidia; order Flavobacteriales; family Flavobacteriaceae; genus Planktosalinus. The sequence continues at coordinate 21,244 of JBBDIQ010000037.1, read as the reverse complement.
GAAGTCCGGCTATTGCCTTCTCTTCAAATAATTATAGAAGGGTTTCATAAAGTGTAGGTTTTTGCGGTTAAACATTTGGGTTTTTTAAATTTTAAAAAAAAATCAAAAAGGTTTAGGGAACTTTTTGAACTAATTCTTTAACAAAATAAAGAAATATTTTTTAATTTAATAGTCTAATTGCATTTATTTTCGATAAAATGTAATTTATAAGTAGGATTAAACCTACTTTATTCAATTTCAAAAAGTGTGAAGGTTTTAAATTCAAAAAAAAGTTAATGTTTTTGGAAGTGAAGTGGGTTTGTTTAATTTAGCCTTTTTAAAAATTTAACTTATGTTTAAAAAATTTACCATCCTATTTGTTTGCTTAGCTTCTATTTCACACGCGCAAACTCCTTTTCAAAACAATCAAGACCAATTTAGCGATTTCACCTATCGCCAAGGCGATAATCAACGAACAGCCTCAGGCAATCCCGGACCTGATTACTGGCAAAACGGAGCTGATTATGAATTAGCTGTTGAACTCGATGATGTGAAAAATACTATTACGGGAAATGTTACTATAACTTATCACAACAACAGTCCGGAGCCACTTGATTTTGTATGGCTTCACCTTGAACAAAACAGATACAAAAACGATTCAAGAGGTGCTCTAACTACCCCCATTCAAGGCTATCGTTTTGATGGCGATCTCGATGGCGGTTACACCATCACAAATGTGAGCGCAAAAAACGGTCGTACAAATTCTTCTAAATACTTAATTTCTGATACGCGCATGCAAGTTTTCTTTGAAGAACCCATTGCGCCAAAGGACGGTAAAGCAACGATAAGTATGAATTTTAGCTATAAAATCCCCGGAAAAGGATTAGACCGAATGGGCCGACTTGACGTTGAAAAAGGAACTATTTACTCGATGGCACAATGGTACCCCAGAGTTGCTGTTTTTGACAATGTGATTGGGTGGAATACCGAGCCCTACCTTGGTGCCGGTGAATTTTATTTGGGTTATGGTGATTTTGATTATAAAGTAACCGTACCCTATGACCACATCGTTGTGGGTTCCGGAGCTTTGCAAAATGAAAAAGAGGTTTTGCCGGCCACACTTCAAAACAGAATGCGTCAAGCTGAAAAAAGTGATCAAACAGTACACATCATAAAACCCGAAGAAGTTGGTAATACCCAAATCACAAGACCCAAACAAAGCGGTAAGCTCACCTGGCATTTTAAAATGGAAAACACTCGTGACATTGCTTTTGCCTCCTCAAAAGCGTTTATCTGGGATGCCGCACGCATGAATCTACCTGACGGAAAAAAAGCCATCGCACAGTCTGCTTACCCTCCTGAAAGCAATGGAGACAACGGCTGGGAACGCTCAACTGAATACACAAAGGCTTCTATTGAACACTATTCTGAAAAGTGGTATCCTTACCCCTATCCGGCAGCAGTTAATGTCGCTTCAAATGTGGGAGGTATGGAGTATCCTGGACTTTCCTTTTGTGGGTACAACCGTAAAGGAGCCAGACTCTGGGGCGTTACAGATCATGAATTTGGACATATGTGGTACCCAATGATTGTGGGTTCTAACGAAAAAAGACATGTTTGGATGGATGAAGGCTTTAATACCTTTATAAATTATTACAGCACAAAAGCATTCAACAATGGTGAATACCCCGCAAGACTTGGAAGAGAAGCTATTGTGGCATATAATAAAAACCCAAACAGAGAACCCATTGCTACCCACCCAGACATAGCTCAAAGTGGTAATTTGGGAATGACTGCTTACTACAAACCCGCCTATGGTTTGTTGATGCTAAGAGAATACATTCTTGGACCGGAGCGATTTGATAATGCTTTCAAATCATACACTCACGCTTGGGCTTTTAAACACCCTCAACCCAATGATTTTTTCAATCATATGGAAAATGTGGCCGGTGAAGATTTAAACTGGTTTTGGAAACACTGGTTTTACAGCAATGACAATATTGACCTTGGAATTGAAGCCATTGATGCTGTGGGAAGTGATTATTTACTAACCTTTGTTAATAAAGGATTTCCGTTTCCCTTAAAGTTTGAAGCCACTTATGAAGATGGCAGTAAAGAGCGAAAAGAACTCCCGGTTGAAGTTTGGCAAAGAGGTGACCGTTGGATTTATTTGTTGAAAACCGATAAAAAATTAAAACAAATTCAAATAGACCCGAATAAAATCACAGCCGATATAAATCCTGCTAATGATGTTTTTAATCTCGAGTAAAGCTCAATCAAAATTATAGTAAATAATAAAAGCCTGTATAAAAGCAGGCTTTTTTATTGGAGCTATTTCAAAATGAAATACTTACAAATTTTAACACTATTGCTATTTAAATTTAATCTAAATAAACTTGGTCAATCAATTCTTTGGTTTTATTTTTGCGCTTGAAATTAAACATTATTTATAACAAGTCTAAATAAAAGCAATGAACAGATTACTAATCATTACCAGTGCTGCACTACTTTCACTTTCAGGGTTTGCACAAGTTGAAACTGAAAATGATACCATCAAAAAAAATAAAGAACCTGAAACCCTCAATGAAATAATTCTTTCCAGTAATATTCTGGGAAGTAAATTTGAAGTAAAGAACAGAACCGGTTCTGCTTACTATTTATCACCACAGGATTTACAGCAATTTGGCTACACAGATATCAACAAAGTTTTAAGAGCCGTTCCAGGTGTCAACCTTTATGAAGAAGATGGATTTGGTTTACGTCCCAATATTAGTCTAAGAGGTACTTCCCCTGAAAGAAGTGCAAAAATCACTTTAATGGAAGATGGAGTATTGATAGCTCCCGCTCCTTATAGTGCTCCTGCGGCATATTACTTCCCCACTGTTGGACGCTTAGAGTCAATTGAAGTTCTCAAGGGAAGTAGCCAAATTCAATATGGTCCATTTACCACAGGAGGTGCTATCAATATGGTTTCTAAATCAATTCCTGAAGACTTTTTTGGAAATGCACAGTTTTCTTACGGCAATTACAACAGTAGAAACACAGAAGCAACAATTGGTGACTCACGAGAAAACTTTGGGTTTGTAACTCAATACTACAATTACAATTCAGACGGATTTAAAAGTCTTGATGGTGGAGGAAACACCGGTTTTGACAAAAGTGATTATCTGGGGAAATTTCGTTTAAATACAGACAGAGATGCCAAAGTTTTTCAATCACTTCAATTTAAAATTCAATATTCTGAAGAAGTATCAAATGAAACTTATTTGGGTTTAACACAAGATGATTATGATGCCAATCCGTATCGCCGTTACATCGCCTCTTCAGCAGACAGAATGGATACTGAGCACTGGCAATTTCAATTGGATCACTTAATAAAGCCCAGTCAAAATGTGAAAGTTAGAACCACAGCTTATCACAATAAATTCAAAAGAAATTGGTACAAACTGGATGATGTAAAACTTGAAGATGGAGTAAAAATAAGTAAAGTTTTAGCACGTCCTGATGATTTTCCTAATGAATACAATGCTTTATTGGGCAACTCAAATACACCTGATGATGTTTTTGGTGTAAAAGCAAACAATAGGGCTTATGATGCCAAAGGAATTCAAACTGTCGCTACCTTTAGCTTTGGAAATACCTTTTATCAAGACCTCGAAATTGGGCTAAGATATCACGAAGATGAAGAAGACCGTTTTCAGTGGAAAGACAAATATGCCATTCAAAACAGAGAAATGATTCGTACTACTGTAGCTGCAAAAGGGAGTGATGCCAATCGTATTTCAAGTGCTGAAGCCATTGCCACACATCTTTTATATAAAATAACATTTAATGGACTTACGCTAACTCCCGGTCTGCGCTATGAAAATATAACGCTTTCGCGAAATGATTTTGGGAAAAACGATCCAAACAGAACTGGTTTTGAACTTGATACTAGAGAAAACAAAGTGGATGTCTGGATTCCCGGTATTGGAGCAAACTATAAATTTTCTAATGATTTCTCTTTATTTGCTGGTGTTCACAAGGGCTTTGCCCCACCCAGTAACACAGTGGGCAGTAAACCCGAAGAAAGCATTAATATTGAGTTTGGAACTCGATTTGACTATAAGGGATTGCGTGGCGAACTCGTGGGTTACTACAACGATTATGACAATCTTTTAGGAAATGACCTTGCCGCATCAGGAGGCACAGGAAGTCTCGATCAGTTCAACGCAGGACAGGCATTGGTTAAAGGAATTGAATTGTTGTTAAATTATGATATTTTACAATCCGGTACAGGTAAATTGAAACTTCCCATCACGCTTTCTTATACCTTAACAGATGCTCAATTCAACACAGATTTTGAAAGCACCGTAGGTATTTTTGGTGAAGTAGCAGATGGTGACCAGATTCCTTACATCGCAAAAAACCAGTTTAACATTACAGCTGCATTGGAAAACTCAATTTTTAATTTCAGTTTGAGCGGTCGCTACACTGATGCAATGAGAACACAAGCCGGGACTGGAGATATTCCTGAGGAAGTTGAAATTGGCAGTAATTTTATTGTCGATTTTTCTGCCAAATATTTTTATTCTAAGCGTGTAACAATATTTACCAATATAAATAATGTGTTTGATAGTGCTTATGAAGTTGCACGACTTCCGGCTGGTTTGAGACCGGGAGCTCCATTTATGATCAATGCAGGAATTGGGTACTCATTTTAGTGTTAGTTAATTTATGATGCCTAAACCCCTTTGGTTTTCCAGAGGGGTTTTTCGATTAAATAAACCCCCTACTTCCTCAAAGAAATAGCCCGATCCGGATAGTCTGTGATGAGTCCGTCAACACCTTGTTTGAGTAAGCGTTTCATAGGACCCAATTTGTTGACAGTCCACGGAATGATCTTGATTCCTAGTGCGTGTACTTTTTTGATTAGCTTTTTATCCACTTGCTTATAATAAGGGCTGTAAATAGCAGGTGCAAAACCCAATCGTTCTATGGCATCTTCAAAAGGTTCTTCATAAACCTTTGAGCCGATAGCATAAAGGTAGTAAACATAATAAAGTAAAGTTTATACATCCATTTATAATTTTGAATTTTAGATTCAATAAAATCTGTAACAAAATACAAAAGAACCTAGCTGTTCATTTTAAGAAAAGATTAAAAAACGGTAAAGGTTTCTTTTAAAAACCTAGCTATAAAAAAACACCCGAAAGAATCAATAGCTCTTCCGGGTGTTGTTGTATTTAATATACGATTTTGTTAGCTGTGCAAAGCCCTGTCTGCGGTAGCAGCCAAAGCCGCTTCTTTGACGGCTTCTGCATAGGTGGGATGTGCATGACTTGAACGGGCGATGTCTTCTGCGCTTGCGCGGAATTCCATCGCTATAACTCCTTCGGCTATTAAATCGGCTACGCGGGCACCTACCATGTGAACTCCCAGGACTTCATCGGTTGCTTTATCGGCGAGGATTTTTACAAAACCATCCATATCACCGCTGGCACGTGATCTTCCCAATGCTCTCATGGAGAATTGTCCTACTTTGTATTCTACTTTGGCCTCTTTAAGTTCCTCTTCAGTTTTTCCAACTGAAGCCACTTCGGGCCAGGTATAAACCACTCCTGGAATTAAATTGTAATCAATATGTGGTTTTTGTCCGGCGATTACTTCGGCCACAAAAACACCTTCTTCTTCTGCCTTGTGAGCGAGCATGGCACCACGCACCACATCGCCTATAGCGTAAATGTTTTTAATATTGGTTTGTAAATGGTCGTTGACTTCTACCATTCCTCTTTCGGTTATCTTAACCCCGGCTTTATCGGCTGCAAGTCCTTCTGTATACGGCTTTCTTCCTACTGAAACTAAACAATAGTCACCCGTAAATGACACCTCTTTGTCATTTTTGTCTTTGGCAGTCACAGTCACTTCCTTTCCTTTAACTGAAACCCCATTTACTTTATGTGACAAGTGAAATTTCACACCTTGTTTTTTCATTACTTTGGTGAGTTCTCTGCTTTGTGAGCTATCCATTGTAGGTAGAATGCGATCCATATATTCAACAACAGTGACTTCAGATCCCAAACGGCGATACACCTGACCGAGTTCTAGTCCAATCACGCCACCACCAATTACCACCATATGCTTAGGAACTTCCTTTAATGAAAGAGCTTCTGTTGAAGTGATTACTCGTTTTTTATCGATTTTAATAAAGGGTAAAGTTGACGGTTTGGAACCTGTAGCAATAATGATATTTTTAGCTTCGATGGTTTCGGTTTTGCCATCATTCTTTTTGACGTTAACGTGAGTGGCATCTTTAAAAGAGCCCAGGCCTTCATAGACGTCCACTTTGTTTTTATCCATCAAATAAACGATGCCTTTGGTATTTTGGTCCACAACGTCTTGTTTACGTTCAATCATACGCTTGAAGTTCAACTTGATGTCGCCGGGAATATCAATCCCGTGGTCTTTAAAGTGTTTTAGGGCATCTTCATAATGATGAGACGAATCCAGAAGTGCTTTGGACGGAATACAGCCCACATTAAGGCAAGTACCTCCCAAAGTTGAATATTTTTCAATTATTGCAGTTTTCATTCCCAGTTGCGCACAGCGGATGGCTGCAACATACCCTCCGGGCCCGGAACCTATAATGGCGACGTCATATGTCTTCATAATACTATCTTTTATGTTGGTGTGTTTTTAGAAATAAAACACAAAAGTACAACTATTCGCGGCAATGACCAATGCTCATAATGAACTCATCTTGACTTTTTCCAATTGGTTAAAAAATTGCTCTTTTGAGCCTGCTTTTTGTCTTTTTCTCCTTCCGTAGCTCTGCTATGCAACTCAAAAAAGCCTTCATTCAGACTCAAAATAGCTAATTTTCACTTCAATCAAAAAAGTCAAGATGAGTTCAATACTATGATTTAAGCTTTAACATAAACTGTTTTTTTATTGACAAACTCCATCATTCCTTCTTTGGCCAATTCGCGACCATAGCCTGATCGCTTTGTTCCACCAAAGGGAAGCCGGGGATCAGATTTCACCAGTTCATTTACAAAATAAGCGCCATCACTCACCCTTCCGGCCATTTCCATGGCTTTTTCGATGTCTTTTGTAAAGACTGTCACACCCAATCCAAATGTTGATTTTTCGGAAAGTTCAAAAGCTTCTTCTATGTTCTTAGCTCTTATCATTGCTGCCAATGGACCGAAGGTCTCTTCATCAAAAGCGGCCATTCCCGGTTTTACATTTCCGAGGATGGTGGGCTGGTGAAAACAATTCTCCTGTTCCCCGCCAAGTAAAAGTTCTGCGCCTTGTTCCAACGAACGGTTTACCTGACTGTGAAGTTGATCTGCCAAATCTTTTCTGGCGAGCGGACCTAGCTGTGTGGTATCCTCCATGACATCTCCTGCTTTTAATTCGCTTACTGCAGTTTTGAATTTAGTTACAAATTCGTCGTAAATACCATCGAGTAATATAAAACGCTTTGCCGCGATGCAGCTTTGCCCGCAGTTTAGCATTCTTGCAGTAACAGCAGTCTTTACCGAACGGTCAATATCTGCATCTTCCCAAACAATAAAGGAATTATTTCCCCCCAATTCCAGTAAACTCTTTTTTATATATTTTCCGGCAAGCTGTGCCACGGCAGAACCTGCAGCTTCGCTCCCTGTTAAGGTAACGGCTTGGACTGCCTCGTGGGCAATAATTTTTTCGGTTTGATCGTGATGGACAATTAGATTTTGGAAAACCCCCGGCGGGTAGCCTGCTTTTGTAAAAACCTCTTCTATTTTCAAGGCACTTCCAAATACATTTGGTGCGTGTTTTAAAATTCCGGTATTTCCTGCAGTGAGTGTGGGTGCGGCAAATCTAAAGACCTGCCAGAACGGAAAGTTCCAGGGCATAATAGCGAACACAGTCCCAATGGGGTCGTGCCTTACGAAACTGTGTGTAGCATCTGTTTTAACTTCTTCCGTGGCGAGAAAATCAGCAGCATTTTCTGCATAATAATCACACACCCAGGCACATTTATTAACTTCTGCCCTGGATTCAGAAATGGGTTTTCCCATTTCCTGCGTAATCATTTGCGCATACTCCTCGACGTTGTCCCTCAAAACCTGTCCGGCTTTCTTTAAAAGTTGGGTGCGAAAAGCGAGTGGCTTTCGGCTCCAGTCTTTAAAAGCTTCTCCTGAAGCATTCAAAATATTTTCTATTTCTTCAGTGGAATGAGTTGTATATTTTCCAACCTGCTTCCCGTTATATGGATTTATGCTATTGAATTCCATGATGTCTTAATTTTTTTGAAAATTATTTAAATGAGCTATCGTTAAAAATAAAAATGTTATGACTAATAAGGGTTTAAACAATATATTTTTGACTTTTTATTTTAAAATAAAATCTGTGCTTATCCGCTTAATCCGTGTCATCAGCGTTCTATTTATGAATTGATATGGCACGCTGATGACGCAGATTTGGCTGATTTTCACTGATAAATTATCACAAAAAAGAGATTTTAAAACTAAGCTGTTCATTTAAAATGAGTAATTATAAGCTTTTTAACAAATCTATTTTTTTTTTAAAATTATAATTTATCGGTACTGATTAGTTACAAAATGTTTTACAAAACAGAATGCAATAACGATAGTTTAACTTTTCCAGGCATCTCCATATCCGGTGCCCATTTTGCTCCAGAAACCGGCTATTGCCTGCCAGGAGACTTCGCCATTATCCATTATTTTCCCTCTTAATTTTTTAAGATCCCTTTCGTTTGTGGCAGGGTATGTTTGTGCCATGGCTTTTATGAGAATGTCTGTTACGGTTTCCTGCCAATCTGCATTTTGAGTGTATAATTGCTCAAAAGGATCGTCCACTTTTATAGCAGCATCTATGGTCTCCCGGTGCAACAAGTCTGAAACCTCCACCCGGTCATACTCTATACATTTGTAAACTTCCTGAAAATTATCAAAAGTTTGTTCTACGGAAGTTTCCGGCCAGCGAAGCACTACTTTTCCTTCTAACGGACGATAAACGGAGGTAAACAATGTTCCAAAACCTTCTTTATAGTTGGTGTTGTAAAGTGGTGTCTTTAGAAAAACATCGGCTACATTAGTGGAGTTCATTTCTTTTTTAGATAACAATGCATTCAGAAAAGAAGAGCGTTCCAGGGTTTTATTAAAGGCTGCGTTTTCGGGCCAGTCTATTGTTCTCTGATGATTGGTGGCAAAAGAAGCATCGGTTACTAAAGGTGCTTTGTCTGGTGCGAGTTGAACGGTTTTATATGTTCCGGTTTTATCTACAACAGTTACGTTGTAAGACATATGCGAAGGAATTCTGGTTAAAGCTGCTACGGCCTCTTCCACCGTACTGCAAAATTCCAGTACATACCGCAAAATAAAAGGAATACCAAAACCTACACCTACTTCTTTTCGGCCACCAAAAGTAAGTGAAATGGCAAGCCCGTCTTCATTCATTCCATCTAAAGCGCCAATAAGGCAATCGCTGGTTGCAATCACCTTTTTACCGTGCCACGAGGTGAGTAATTGCGTACCTTCCATCAAATCCGGATGGTGATCGTAATTTCTAACCAGCTGAATTTCCTTTCCCGTGATGACCGCTTGTGAGCAGCCACTTATGTAAGCCGGCGGTTGAAAACCTGTTAAGAAACGTGCCGCAACTTGATCCCCTTTTGCAAGTTTGCACAAGCGTTGATAGGTGGGCCACATTTCGGGCATGTACTTTTTAAGTGCCGCCTGCGATGTTTTAAGATCGGGATAATTTGTTGTTCCTTTTGAATTCAGCCAGTTTTTATAAGCAGGCCAATGGGTATTATATAGTTTTCGCCATTTGGCACCCGGTTTTCCGAGCTCGGAAATAGCATTGAAATGTAACTGCATAGTTTTGTTTTTAAATAATTGGGTGTATTTTTAAATGCATAGCAAAGTAGTTTTAATTTCCTTTACTCCTGTAAAAAATTACCCCATTATTTAGTTAAAGATCCTGATAATTTTGGTTTCTTTTTATCTTCCACCATTTCTGAACTGAATTGTGCATGAATCGATTTTATCCAGTGTTTTGCCCGATTGTTAAGTTTAAAATCATCGGTCATCATTCTTCCACGGCTTACCAATATTCCCATATCAGCTCCTTCATAGAGGTAATCCCCTTTTCTGGTAATTCTCAGGAAAAAAGCTTCATTTTCATTTTCTACCGCCCGACGGTGGGTATCCATCCTGTCAAACTGAATATGGCCGGTATCATACATTTTATAGATTCCGGATTTTGGAGCGTTCGTCACATATTCTATGGTATCTTCGGTATGCTTGACAATCAGCTGGCTCCATCCATCGATATTTTCCTGGCGAGCCCATCTCCGGTTGATGGCTTCCACATCAAGTTCATAATCAATATCCATCCATTCCAGAATATGAAACACAAACAAAGGTGCGTCTGCAAGTGCAAAAACAGCGTGATTGGTTATCGAACTGGCACCGGTAACCCGCGGATTCAACTCTCCCAAATAGATTTCTCCATTGTCTTGGTCAATTAAAAAATCCAATTCAAAATATCCTTTGTATCCTTCTTTTCGCAATTGATTTCCGAACAACTGGGTATATTCGACAGCCTTTTCCCTTAGTTCCGGCGTAAATGCATCGGGATAGATTTCATTGCCACACCATCCTCCTTCATAAGGCGTAAGTTCTTTAAATCCTACCAACTCCGTCATTAGTGGCGCTACAATGGTTCCGTGTCTGGTTACACAAGCTTCAATAGCAGAACCTCTGCAACGTATGCGCTTCATTACCTTCACTTCGTCTTCCTGTTCTATCTCTTCGGCGTGCTTTAGATATTCTTCTTCATTGGAAATAAAGAAAGTAGTATGCCCGGAATCGCCAAATGGTGTTTGAATAACCAATTCGTTTCCAAGTTTTTTTGAAACCTTTCTTAAATGTTCGTAATCATTCACTTTTGTCAATACGTATGGTACGCAGGCCACTCCTGCTTTTTCAGCAATGCGGTTGGTATTTACTTTATTATCGAGAAAAGTTCGCATTTCGGCTTTTGGGAACATGATTTCCAGTCCGAGCTTTTCAGCAAGTTCTTCGGTTTTTTCATTGAACATAAGAAACATCGCTTTTCCAGCCCTTCCATCTACAGATCTGGTTTTTATGTAATCCTGAACTTCAGGATGTTGCAACAGGTAATTGTTTATGTCTTCAATTCCTTCAAAATCATCGTGTGGTATTTCCGTTTTCGGTGAAAACACGTTGGGATGAAGTCCGTCAAAACACTCGATATGACAAATAAATCTGAACCCTTTAATCCACTCATCGGCTCCTAAAAGGTTGAAATTTGTGGCGCTTATAAAATACAGAGGCTCTTCATTTTTATGAAAAGACCTTCTAATATCTGAAACTCCGCTTAATTCATATTTCTTTTTCTTTGCTACAGCAGTTTTTTTTGTTGCAACAGCCTTTTTGCTTCCGGTTGCTTTCGCTTTTTTAACTGCGGAAACTTTCGCCGTAGGTTTCTTTTTACTATTTGAAGGAGTTGCGGGTTTTTTCTTATTTGCTACAACCTTTGTTGCTGGTTTTTTCTTATTTGCTACTTCCTTAGTACCGGAAGTTTTTGGTTTTTTAGATTCCATAATTTTGATTTTTTTGAGTTATTTATTTTTTGAATTGTTCCCCATAGAGCCCATGGCGCTTACTATTTTTTGTCGGTTAAGCACATTGTCTTTAAAAATCCTTAAACCGAGTTCTTCCCGGTATCCGTGAATTTCAGACACGTCCAGTGCTGTGAGGAATCTTATAATTTCCTTACTAACCACCTGCCCGGGAACAAGTACCGGAAACCCCGGTGGATAGGGAATTATAAAAGACGAAGCTACCAGAATCCTGTTATCTTCCATAGCCGGCAAACATTCCAACAGGGGTATGTATTCATAATTTTCTTCATTGTAAGCGAGAAAAAAGGCTTCCCTTATATTTCCGCCGGGAACACCGGGTACTGCCTGAAAAGAATGGTGGAAATAACTAAAATCAGGCAAAGGCGGAAAGTCTTTGGTTAAAGATTGAATACGGTCATTTCTATTATTACTTTCTTTTTGGCTAAGGGATTTAAATTCCTGATCCAGCTCATCAGCTATTTTTAATAAGGCATTGGTCAGATAAGTTACACTTCCTCGGGTGGTTCCTATATTCGTCATAAACAAAACCGTGTTTCTGGAAGTTTTATTAATCTGAATATTGAATTTATCCATCAGGTATTTGTTTTTGAAAGTATCCCCATCAACACCTGTCCGACCTATGTGCAATGTGATTTTGGTTGGATCCAAAACAAATTCATCCTGTTCCCAGGCGGTTTCCATCCTGTTCCAACCTTCATTAGAGCTGTAATATTGGTTTAAACCCGATTTGCGGTATTGTTCCGGAATGAAATTGCTTATTGTTAACACGTCAAAATATTTTTTCAACTTGGGATGGTCGTTAATTTTAGCTCTTAAGACCATGGCCATTTCTATGCTTTTTTCTACAAGCTCATATCCTTCAAATTGCACCTGTCTTCTACCCGCATCGAGCGAAGCAAGCATTTGGTAGTTGGGAGAGGTGGAAGTATGTGTCATATAAGCTTCCATGAATGTGTTTTCACTTTTTTTACGGAAATCTTCATCCCAAATATGAATCATCGACCCCTGACGGAAGCTACTGAGAGTTTTGTGAGTACTTTGGGTAGAATACACCCTGATGCGCACCTCATCCGGATTTGGTAAAACCGGGATTTCATTCTTTTTAAGCGATTTAATATGCGCGTTGTATTCTTTACGGTAACTACTGCTTTGATATTTATCACATAATTTCTGGGCGACAAACATTCCCGTGCGTTGTTTATAATTATATGTAAAACCGGCAAATGCAAACCAGGCTTCATCCCATAAAAAAATCATATCCGGCTTGATTGCCAGTACTTCTTCCATTACTTTTTCAACGTTGTAAACCAGGCCATCAAAAGTACAGTTGGTCAGCAAAAGCATTTTCACAAGGCTTAATCTTCCGGCCTCTTTTAATCGGAGTAACTTTTCCTTTATCTGTTTCAGCGGAACCGCGCCATACATAGAATATTCTTCTATGGGATAAGAATCCAGATACACCGGATAAGCGCCTGCCAGAACAAGACCGTAATGGTGTGATTTATGACAATCCCTGTCAATTAAAATAACATCTCCCGGTTTTACAAGAGCCTGCACTACAATTTTGTTTGCGGTGGAAGTTCCGTTGGTTACAAAAAATGTGTTTCTTGAGCCGTAAGCATCGCTGGCTCTTTCCTGTGCTTTTTTAAGGGAACCGGTGGGTTGTAATAACGAATCCAATCCGCCGGTGGTGGAAGAGGTTTCTGCGAGGAACATATTTCGGCCGTAAAAATTTCCAAAATCGTTGATCCATCTGGATTTAAATATGGAATTCCCACGGGAAATAGGCATTGCGTGAAAGATTCCGGTAGGTTTTTTACTGTATTCTTTTAGTGCCGAAAAGAAAGGAGTTTCATAACGTTCACTTATTCCCCTGATAATGGTAAGGTGCAGTTCCTGTAAATCTTCGGTTCGGTAAAAAATTCTTCTGAAGGTTTTTAAGGTACTGTCTTTTAAATTACTTAAAGCCGTATCGGTCACATAATAGGTATCCAGTTCCGGTCTGAATTTTTTCACCATAGTCCCTAAAATTGGGCCTAATTCCGTTGGTGATTTTGAACTTATATCCAGTTTTAAAACATTCTGAATAAACGGCTTGATTACCGGGGTAATCTTTTTTGAATGGTATGGAGGCGCATATCTTATCACCACCGCCTGTATATTAAAATTAAACTGAAGGGCGATTAATGCATCTTCAAATGAACGCTGAACTACAATACCATAGCCAAACTGCTCATTGGAGAGTCGCATATCTTTTAAATCATGTCTCAGTTTGTTTTCTTCTGAAAGCGAAATATCTTCCACAAACATGACTTCAAAATAATTTTTCTTAGCTACCTCTGCAAACTCTCCTTTATCAGAGAGTTCGACACCCGGTTCATCATCTTCTAAAAAATCGGGGTTACTTCTATACCTGTCGCTAACCAGGTTTTTAGTGATTTCTGAAATTTTATTAAACAGGGCGGTGTGTTCCTGTCTTTCGAGCATTTCGCGCAGCGAATCGATGCAAGACAAACCCGGAAAAGCAAAAAAGCATTCTACCCCATCTATATCTTTTAGAAGTTGCCGAAGATTTTTTTTATGCTGCTTTTCATTTTCTGAACCACGTGATGAGGTATGGAGTTTTGAAGATTCGTTTTTTAATTCATTCCACGATTCTACGCGCAGTTGCGCGATATTATAATAATGTGCACTATCTATTTTTTTCTCTGACATATTTAATCTTTTGAATGTAAGGCAAGTTTGTTTCCTTCAGAATCAATGAAAATGGCATAATATCCAGACTCTTCATTGATTAAAGTTTTGTTCATAACAATTCTACCACCCGCATCTTCCACTCTTTTTAGAATAACATTGAGGTCCTTTCCTGCGTTGAGATACAGTAAGGGTCCTATTACGCCGGGAATGGAATTAGGTCCTGTAACGATGGCGCCCCCAATACCTTTTTTGATCGGAAAAAAAGCCATCGCATAATTATCATCAAATTGAGTTTCCATCTCAATGTTGAATATGTGGTTATAAAAATTGACCGCCTGTTGAAAATTGATTGCCGGAATTTCAAACCAACTAATAAAGTCCTTTACAGTTGGTTCTTCTTTTTGTTTTTTTTGTGATGTTCCTCCCATAGTTTTATTTTTAAATTATACTCCAAACCCTTTATATCCTGTTGGGTTTTCCGGTGGTTGATATTCGTGTTCTTTCATTTTTAATTCCGCCAGGTTATCTAGTCGCGTGGGCTTGATGAGCGGTCCCAGTGAATTGAGGTAAGGCAGTTGGGCTCCTTGTTGGTAGATACCAAATTGACCTATATGATCCCTAAAACTTTTTAAAGGCTGACCCAGACGTAAAATACCAAGTTCCCGGCTTCTTCTCACCCGATTGATATTGAGCTCCAGCGGAAATATTTCTTCATTGCCCTCAGCCTGATAGATGACCCTGCCATCGGGCCCACAAACCAGCGATCTTCCGCTACCACCTGATTCGAGTCCGTTTACATCAAAGAAGTAACATTGATTTACAGCGGCCATCGCCCTTACTATAGAAAGTTCTATATCCCTGTCGATTGTTCCCGTCATTGTGGGATGCAAAATAACTTCTGCTCCCATCACTGTAAGGGTGCGCACCGTTTCAGGGAACCACATATCATAACAAATGGACACCCCAAATCTCGCAATGCCCGGCACATCAAAAACACAGAAATCTGAACCGGGGGTCACTCCTACTTCATAAGGATAAAACGGAAACATTTTTCTGTAACGAGTTACAATCTCCCCTTGCGGATTGATTACTGTCGCAGTGTTGTAAATTTTACCTTCGCTCTTTTCGAAGATAGAACCCGGTAACAGCCAAACGCCGTGTTTTTTAGCCATAGCTTGCATTTCCCTTTCAAATTCACCGGGGATTTCCTGCGCTGTATGTGTTAGCGGACCGTAGCCGCACAATTCACTAAAAACCACCATATCTACCCAGGGGTAAAGGCTCATGGTAATATCAAGTTTCAGCTTCATCATCTCTACATTGGAAGCGACTGCGGAAACTTTCATTTGTATTCCGGCTATTGCAAATGGATTCATATATTATTTATTTCTTGTTCTCCGAAGAAAATATTTCCCGGTTTGTTGTACTTATTTTAGATTTATGCTCAGAGAATATTGTCTAATTAGAATTCTCTTTTTATTACTTTTATTATGTCGAAATTTCACACACCATTGCAACGAAAGTTCTTTTAAAGAACTATCATTACAGCATTTTTACTTATGTATGTTTTCTTATTTGGTCTTCCAGAATAGCAAGACCTTTATTCAATTGTTCATCGGTTATTACCAATGGGCACAATATTCTAATTACATTTTTAAAGGTTCCGGCACTTATGAGGATTAAGCCTTCCTGCGCACAGCCTTTTACAATTTTGTCACAAAGTTCTGTATGTGGTTTTCCGGGATTGTTATCTTCATTAAATTCGATTCCTATCATGGCACCTATTCCTCTTACATCCCCAATTTCCGGACATTCTTTCTTAAGGTTTTCCATTCGGTCTGTAATTACTTTACCTACATGAACTGCCCGATCGTTAAGATTTTCATCCTTCATAAACTGAATGGTCGCCAACGCTGCTGCACAACATACAGGGCTACCTATATATGTACCCCCAATAGTCCCCGGTAAGGCAGCATCCATAATTTCAGCTTTACCAAGCACTGCTGCAATAGGAAGACCGGAACCCATAGATTTGGCATAGGTGCTTATATCAGGTTGTACACCATAATGCTGCCAACTCGCCCAATGGCCTGTTCGGCAAAATCCGCTTTGGATTTCATCAAAAATTAGCAGTACTCCGTGTTCATCACAAAAGGAACGAAGCCCTTCCAGATATTTTTGAGGAATGGGATTGAATCCACCTTCCCCTTGTATAGGCTCCAAAATAATTGCGGCTACACTGTTAATATCTACCATGCTATGGGCACTTTCTTTAAGTCGCAGAAGTTCTGTTTCCACAAACTCCTCCATATCCTGAGTACCGTGATATTTATAAAAATTCGGAAAAGGAATTCGGTATACTTCGGGAGCAAAGGGCCCCGATGAAAATTTGTAGTTCACTTTACTGGTAAGACTCATACCCATAAGAGTACGACCGTGGTAGGCTTCCGTAAAGCAGATTACTGCAGGTCTTTTTGTGGCCTGTCGAGCGATTTTAATTGCATTTTCTACAGCTTCGGCTCCGGTGCTAATAAGCATTGCTTTTGTTTTTTTCCCGTGAGGAAGTATTTCTGCCAGCACCTCACAAAGTTCTATGTAAGGTTCATAAGTTACTACATTAAAACTGGTATGGAGATACTTTTCAGCTTGTTCCTGAATAGCTTTTACCACAGGTTCCGGACAATGGCCGGCGTTTACCACACCTATTCCGCCTGCAAAATCTATAAGCTCATTTCCATCTACATCTGTTATTATTGCTCCTTTTGCCTTTGTAACCGTGGCTGTGTTAAAAACACCAACCCCGTTGGCCACAATGTTTTTTCTCCTATCCAGGAGTTGTTGAGATTTGGTCTGCTCTTTAATCATAAAAAAGTTAGTCGTTTCAATTAATATTTCATCTAAAAAGTTTAGAATTGCAAAAAAGAGACTCTTTGAATTTGAAGATTTCAATCTCCTTTTGCTGCTCGATAATATACAATTTTATTTTCTTATTGGTAGTAAATATTTTACTAAAAAAACATAAGGGATGTATTTTACCGGGATCTTAAACCTAAAGGACCTCACATATACAGATGTATAAACTAAAGGAGAGTAGGTTTATTGAATTAATATCCAATTATTTATAAACCTCATTAGTTTTAAAACAGAGATCATTTATTTGGTTACAGAGTGCTTTAAAATATTTTAATTTTGAAGTTAAATATTTCTGTTTTTGCAGAAAATTAAAGCGGCACTGCGGTGGTACTTTTAACCTCGCTTATAATAAAAGTACTTTGTGTGCTTCCTATATGGTTTAAACTAGTGAGTTTTGTGACCATAAATTCCCGATAGGCTTCCATATCTTTTACTAAAACCTTTAGAATGTAGTCATACTCGCCACTCACGTGATAACATTCGAGAACTTCAGAGAGTTTTTTAACCTCAGCTTCAATTTTAGTCAAATAAGGACGGGAATGTTGAATAAGTTTTATCTGGCAAAAAACCATAAAGCTTTTTTCCACCTTTTCAGGAGAAACCAGCGCAACATATTTTGAAATGACCTCTTCCCTTTCGAGGCGTTTAATACGTTCAAAAACCGCAGTAACCGAAAGTTCCAGTTTATTGGAAATCTCCTTGGTGGTCATTTTACTGTCGTGTTGTAAATGCTTTAAAATCTGTAAATCTTTTTGGTCTAATTTCATTGGTAGATTTTTAATGATTTTATGAAAGTCGAATCTTTTCATTAATGTCTTAAACCAGTTTCCATTATGCGCATTACACAGAATGAAAAATTTTCTAAGTTAGGTTTCTAAAATAAGCATATTTAGATTATAAATCTACATAATATTGTTTGATTAGTTTTATTTACCAAAAACAAAGATTAACATTGATTTTTATTCATAACAATCTTAGCTTTGAATAAACCTAATATTCCAATAAAATGACATTTAAACCCGCAAACAACATTCAGGATTTACAATATTTTGGCGAATTTGGAGGGGTGAACCCTTCCATTTCAGATTCCTCTACTTATACTTTTCTTTCGGCGAAGACCATGTTTGACACCTTTGAAGGCAATGCAGACGGCTGTTATTTGTATTCGCGTCACTCCTCCCCTTCCAATCTTTATCTGGGACAAGCGCTTGCCGCCATGGAAGGCACAGAAGCCGCTAATGTGGCTGCAACCGGCATGGGTGCTATTACACCCGTCATCATGCAGCTATGTGGTACCGGTGACCACGTGGTGTCCAGCAGGACAATTTATGGGGGCACTTATGCTTTTCTGAAAAACTTTGCCCCGCGCTTTCAGGTCAATACTACTTTTGTCAACATTACAAAACTCGATGAAGTGGAAGCAGCCATAACACCCAAGACAAAAATACTCTACTGCGAGACCGTGAGCAACCCATTACTGGAAGTTGCCGATATACCCGGACTTGCCAAACTTGCCAAAAAACATAATTTGCAGTTGGTGGTTGATAATACCTTTTCACCGCTTTCGGTTTCACCGGCAGTTTTAGGTGCAGATATCGTCATTCACAGTTTAACTAAATTCATCAACGGAAGCAGCGACACCATGGGTGGCGTGGTTTGCGGAACCCAGGAACTTATTGATTCCTTGCGCAGTGTGATTGATGGAGCCAGTATGCTTTTAGGTGCGTCAATGGACAGCCTGCGAGCAGCTTCTATTTTAAAGAACATGAGAACGCTGCACATCAGGATGAAACAGCACAGTCACAATGCATTGTACCTTGCAGAACGTTTTGAAAAAGACGGTTTGAAAACCGTGTATCCCGGACTGGCATCACACCCTAGCCATAAGCTGTTCAAAAGTATGATGCACGAAGAGTACGGTTACGGAGGTATGCTCACCATTGATGCAGGCTCTATAGAAAAGGCCAATGAATTGATGGAACTTATGCAAAAAGAAAACATAGGATACCTTGCCGTAAGTTTAGGATTTTACAAAACCCTGTTTAGTGCACCGGGCAGTTCGACCTCATCTGAAATTCCGGAGGAAGAACAAGCAGAAATGGGCCTGACCGATGGATTGATTAGGTTCTCAATTGGACTTGACAATGACATTAAACGCACTTATCAGGAAATGAAGAAATGTATGAAGACCGTTGGGGTCCTTTAGAAGCAAGTTTATTTATAAAGTAAAAAGGCTTTTGATTTAATGTCAAAAGCCTTTTTTTTATGCTTCCGTAAACTTATTTCATCCAATCGTAAACAGCTTCTTGCAATTTTCTTTTCAAAGTTGTAACATTACAACTCAAAACTTACCGACCTGTTATGAAAGAAAAAAGTAATATCGATCCTAAAAGTGATGTAAATTCAAACAAAGAATTGAATATTTGGGAAGCGTTGATTCCTGTAGTCGCCTTGATTGGCATGCTTTTTTACAACGTCTTTTATGCTTTTGGTGATGATGCCCTTAGCGGAAGTAATCAGTTTATTCTCTTAATGGGCGGTGCTATTGCAGCCGTGGTTGGGTATTTCAACAAAGTTTCAATTGATAAAATGTTTGAAGCTGTAGCTGAAAATGTAAAATCCACCTCTACGGCTATACTTATTTTACTTATGGTCGGCGCCCTGGCCGGCACCTGGATGGTAAGCGGTATTATTCCAACTATGATTTATTATGGAATGCAAGTGTTGAGTCCCGCTATATTTCTAGCCTCTTGTGTCGTTATTTGTTGTGTGATATCTCTGGCAACCGGAAGCAGTTGGACAACATCGGCCACTGTGGGTATTGCTTTGATTGGGATTGCCAGTGCGCTCGATATTTCTCTGGGTATGACCGCCGGAGCGATACTTTCCGGGGCTTACTTTGGAGATAAGCTTTCGCCTTTGAGCGATACAACAAACTTAGCTCCCGCTATGGCAGGAACTGATTTGTTTACGCATATTAGATATATGACATTGACAACTGTGCCAACTATTGTTATTACCATTATTGTTTTCATAATTATTGGACTCAATTTAAATACAACCGGAACAGTTGATACACAAGAAATTCTAACCTCTATCGATGCAGCTTTCAATATAAATCCTTTACTTTTTATAGTCCCCCTCGTCGTTATCGTTCTTATTGTAAAAAAAACATCTCCCTTAGTCGCATTACTCATCGGAACGCTGCTGGCAGGTTTAGCAGCTCTTATTTTTCAACCTCAAATTGTTGCAACTCTTGGGGGTTCAGAAACTTTGACCTTTGAAAGTGGGTACAAAGGAGTGATGAATGCTATTACAGTTGATACTTCTGTGGCTACCGATAATGAAATTCTTGCCGATTTGTTTTCTGCCGGTGGTATGAGTGGTATGCTGGGTACCATCTGGTTGATTATTTGTGCAATGGTTTTTGGTGGGATTATGGATGCCATTGGTGCTTTAAAAGTAATTACCACTTCATTACTTAAAATGTTTCACACTACTTTTGGACTTTTTGCCAGTACTGTGGCAAGTTGTTTGGCACTCAATGTTACAGCGTCAGACCAATACCTCGCCATTGTTGTTCCGGGAAAAATGTTTTCAAAAGCTTATGAGGACAAAGGCCTCGCTCCCGAGAACCTGAGTAGGACTCTGGAAGACTCTGGTACGGTTACTTCTGTATTAATTCCCTGGAATACTTGTGGTGCTTACCACAGTGGTGTTTTGGGTGTGGGAGTGGGAGAATACTTTATGTATGCCATTTTTAACTGGTTAAGTCCGTTTACCACTTTGTTTTTTGCGGCCTTCAGTATCAAAATAAAAATGCTGACAACCAAAACAGCATAATACAGCCCTATTTTTTTGACAGTCAGATCCTAACAAAAGCAAAAAAACTACTATCAATAAGCCTTATCTTTTAATAAGATTTTAGGATGCAATCTTATGGAAAAAGTATGCATTCGCCTTACCTTTGCAGCAGATTTAAAAACAATAAAA
>JBBDIQ010000036.1:68767-105080 GCA_040880345.1 Flavobacteriaceae bacterium | reverse complement strand
CGCCTTTGGCGGATATGAATCCGACGCTCTAACCAGCTGAGCTACCTCGCCATAATTCCCGTCCCAAAGTTTACTTGGGGAGGAATCTTATTATATATTTTAAAACTTTTTTTAATCAAGAACGTTATTTCACTCTTCGTTATCGTTACGAACCCCCGTCCGCCTTTGGCGGATATGAATCCGACGCTCTAACCAGCTGAGCTACCTCGCCATAAATTCCGCTAAAGCGAATATCTCAATCATCATTTTTTGAGTGCGCAAATATAAAAACAATTTATACCCCCACAAAGCTTTATTTTGATAAAATAATTTTTAAAATCTTTTCTAATTTCAATTTAATATCTATTTTGTGCTTCAACTAACTTATTGAAACATGGAAGCCAAAGAAAAATTTGAGATGGAGTTCCCAATACAGGTCTCTCCGTCTCTTCTTTATCAATATATATCGACTCCTTCAGGATTGTCTGAATGGTATGCAGAAAATGTGAATTCGCGTGGAGAAATCTTCACGTTCATTTGGAACGGCTCTGAAGAAAAAGCAAAACTGATGGGCAAAAAAAATGAAGAGCGCATCAAGTTTAAATGGCTGGAAGATGAAGACCAGGATACCTTTTTTGAAATGCGTATTCAGGTGGATGAAATTACTAAAGATGTTTCTTTGATGGTCACAGATTTTTCAACCGAAGATGAGTTGGAAGAAAACAAAATGCTTTGGGATAATCTGGTTTCAGAACTAAAGCACATTTTAGGCTCGACCTAAAGTATCCAAAAATAATCATTGTACCTTTGCCTCGTTTTATTAAACGAGGTTTTTTTATGATTAATTTAAACGGAACAATCCTTCCGGAGCAAGATGCAAAAATTTCTCCTCTCAACAGAGGACTTCTTTATGGAGATGCTGTTTTTGAGACGCTTCGCATTTCAACTGGAAAAATACTTTTTTGGGAAGACCATTATTTACGGTTAATGGCATCGATGCGCATAATGCGTATGGATATTCCTATGAATTTTACAATGGAATATCTTGAGGAACAAATTTTAAAAACAACAAATGCTGCAAATCCGGAGGCGCAAGCTATCAAGGCAAGACTCACTGTTTACAGAAATGAAGGCGGTTTATATACTCCCACAAACTCGTCAGTTTCTTTTTTAATCACTTCAGAAACTCTGGAAACACCCTTTTACCTGCACAATACAAAACCCTATGAGGTCGAATTGTTTAAGGATTACTATCTCAATTCGGGATTGCTTTCCACTATAAAGTCAAACAATAAATTGCTACACGTTCTTGGTGGAATTTTCGCAAAGGAAAATCACTATGACAACTGTTTGTTGCTCAATGAAAACAAAATGGTGGTTGAGGCCCTTAACGGAAATTTATTTTTAGTTTTTGGAAACACCATCAAAACACCTCCCATTTCTGATGGTTGCTTACGCGGAATTTTAAGAAAGCAACTCCTGGATATGGCAAAACAATTGCCCGATTATAGGTTTGAAGAAACTACTATTTCGCCTTTTGAGCTTCAAAAAGCAGATGAACTTTTTATCACCAATGTCATCACCGGAGTTCAGCCTATTTCAAAATACCGAAAAAAGGAGTATGATACCAAAGTTTCAAAGGATTTGGTGACAAAGTTAAATGTAAAAATTAGACTGGGTTAATTGAAGTTTGGGTTTTCAGGAGCGTTTGACCAAAGTAAATAATCACCACCAAACTCACGCATTTTTTCTTTCCAAAACGAGGCATTGTCTTTGGAAAAAATTTCTTGTTCATAGTTATTCTTAACGACAACCCAACTGTTTAGGGCCAGTTCATCTTCCAGTTGATTTGCATCCCAACCGGAATATCCAAGAAAAAAACGAATATCTTTATCGTGAATCATTTTATTTTCAAGGAGTTCACTCACTGTTTCAAAATCTCCACCCCAGTAGATTCCATTGGCAATTTCGATGCTGTTTGGAATCAAGTCAGGAACTTTATGAATAAAATACATATTATCCTGCTCAACGGGACCTCCATTATAGACAACAATTTGAGAATTGATGGAAGGAATAAGATCCTTGATAGAATATTCAAGGGGTTTGTTTAAAATAAAACCAATAAACCCACTTTCATTTTCTTCTGCGATTAAAACCACAGATCTGTTGAAAGAAACATCGCTGATGATAGAGGGTTCAGCGACTAGCAAATATCCTTTAGTTGGTTTTAATGACGTCATGTTTTTATGATAGGTAGATTAAAACTAGTTAATTTTTAAAAGAAATAAAAGCAAAAAGTCAAAATCTTGTAAATAAAAAAAGCTCTATTAAAAAATAGAGCTTTGAAATAAGTTTTAAGCGGTAACTTAGTTTACTGATTTTTGAAGATCAGCTCCTGCTTTGAACTTAACCACTTTTTTAGCGGCAATTTTAATTGTTTTACCTGTTTGAGGGTTTCTTCCTTCTCTTGCAGCTCTTTTAGAAACTGACCAAGAACCAAAACCTACTAAAGAGACTCTGTTTCCTTTTTTAAGAGATTTTTGAACATTTCCTAAGAAAGATTCTAATGCTTTTTTTGCAGCTGCTTTTGTGATTCCGGCATCGGCTGCCATTCCATCGATTAAATCTGATTTGTTCATAAAATTTGTTTTTAAATTAAATTGTTGGTTAAACGTAAATTATTTCGCTCTACAAATTTAATCGGATTATCGGTTCACGCAAGTAATCACGCGGTAAATCAGGCTTTTTGTTAATAACTTGCCGTCATTGTTAATAAACTTGACCCTTTTTTAGTTTTTTAATGAGGTCAACAATAGTAAGACTTTAGCGCATATAGGCTCCTTTTTCAATTTTAAAACCATTTAAAAGGGAAACGCTATCCATTTTTTTCTTTCCCGGAAGTTGAATTTCTTTTATATGAATGTACCCATCTTTCACAGCCACCTTCAGTTCTTTTTTTGAACTTATCACAGCCCCCAATTTATCATTGTGAGAGCTGATTTCAGGTGTTGTTTTGTATATTTTTACCGTGATTTCTTCTTCACCATTTATAAAATAAGACCAGGCAGAAGGATAAGGGCTCAACCCTCTAACCAAATTATGTATTTCTTCAGCGGGTTTGTTCCAGTCAATTTTTGTGTTCTCTGTGTGCAGTTTGTAGGCTGTTTTTAAAGGACCGCTTTGTTGTTGCTTTTGAGTTTTTACTTTTCCCAAAGCAATTAAATTGACCGTTTTTAGAACGAGTTCACTTCCTGTGACCATTAATGTATCGTGGAGACTTCCGGCATTGTCTGTGGGTGCTATTGGCACTTCTATTTGTTCAATGATTTCGCCGGTATCAATTTTATCGTCTATAAAAAAAGTAGTCACGCCCGTTTTTGACTCCCCGTTAATAATTGCCCAGTTAATGGGTGCCGCTCCTCTATATTGAGGTAGCAATGAAGCGTGCAAATTAAACGTGCCGTGTTTTGGCAGACTCCAAACTGATTGCGGCAGCATCCTGAAAGCAACAACAATTTGCAAATCCGGTTTGAGTGAGCTTAGTTCATTCAGAAATTCCTCGCTTTTTAGATTGGTGGGTTGCAGCACTTTTAAATTTCGCGTAAGCGCATATTCCTTCACTGCAGATTGCTTAAGACTTCTTCCTCTTCCTGCGGGTTTGTCTGGGGCTGTAATGACACCCACAACATTTTTATTGTTTTCTACGAGTGTTTTAAGGGTGGCAACTGCAAAGTCTGGCGTACCAAAAAAGACGATTCTCAAGTCTTGCATTAGATTAAATTGTATTTATTATTCAGGTTTAATTTGATTTTATTTGCATCGAGTAATTGTTGAAGTACAAAAATCACTTTGGCTTCTGCAAAGGTAAGTCTTTCACAAATTTCTCTTGACGTAAATGTGTTTTCTTCTAAAAGAACCAAAATCTCCCCTGAAATGAGTTGCAGTTCTTTTTTTGTTGGCAGGCTTTGTTGATTTGCACATACACTGCAAATACCGCAAGGCGTGTCTGAATAGTCTCCAAAATACTGAAGCAATTGTATGCTTTTGCAGACTTTGGTGTTCTCAATGTACCCCAATACTGCATTCACTTGGTTTTTTTTATTGGTATTGAGACGTTCAACAGTTTTTGCAATTCTGTTGATGGTTCGGTCATCTTCTCTGGGCTCAATGAATGTGAGTGAGGTGTCTGTCGTGGCGAGATGCAGCGAAATCACTTCATCTTTTTCAAATTGTTTGAGGGTTTCAATAATTTTTTTTGTCTTTTGACCGCTTTTTGAGGCGATGAGTTCGAGGTCAATGGCGGTTTGTTTTTCAAAAATTCCGGTATAGATTCTCAAGATTGTTTTTCCGATGATAGAAATTTTCATATTTGTCTCCAAATAAGAAATAACTTTCTTTGAAGGAATTAAAAACTGGACTTCGGTTTTTCTTCCAAATTCAAACGAAAGCTTTATGATACTTAGCCTGTCCAGAGTTTGTATGGCAAGGAATGTTTTCATTGTATGAAGCTCATATTGCAGGCAAAAAGCTTCAAAATTAAATGAGTGGGTTGTAAATTCACCCTCACCATAAGCAATATAAAAATGATTGCACAGCCTTTTATAGATGTGTTTTAGAAATTCAGTTGTGGGTAAGCTGCTTATAAACTGTCTTTTTACTTGCGTTTTATCAGCTTCATTGTGGAGTAAAATGGCTTGAGAATACACGCCATCTCTTCCGGCACGACCGGCTTCCTGAAAGTAGCTTTCTAAACTCTCAGGTAAATCCAAATGAATGACCGTGCGCACATTGGCTTTGTCAATTCCCATACCAAAAGCGCTGGTAGCAACCATAACAGGAGTGGTTTCGTTGAGCCAGTTTTGCAGTTTTGTTTTTTTATCTTCAGCCGAAATTCCTCCGTGAAAAAAAGTTGAATGAATACCCTTAAGATTGAGGTGTTTACTGGTCTCTTCGGTGCTTTTTCTGTTTCGGGTATAGATAATTGCCGGTTCATTTTCTTTTAAAAGGTGCTCAAGACGATAGAATTTGTCTTCTTCTTTCCAAACCTGATAGGACAAATTTTCCCTGAAAAACGTTTTTTGAAAAACGACGGGATTGTCGAGTTCCAATTCGTTGATGGTGTCTGTTAAAACTTCCGGGGTTGCTGTCGCAGTAAGAGCAATGATAGGAACTTCGGGTTTAATAGACCTTAGGATGGAAATATTTTTATAAGCGGGTCTAAAGTCATTTCCCCATTGAGAAATACAATGGGCTTCATCAACTGCAATGAGATTGACCTGCATTTTTTCGATGCGATGTTGCACAAGTTCCTGTTGAAGCCGTTCCGGTGAAAGGTAGAGGAATTTGTAATTTCCATAAATACAATTGTCAAGCAAACGGTCCAAATCAGTATAGGAAATACTTCCTGTGAGAGACATGCTTTTTATTCCCATATTGGTGAGGGCGTTCACCTGGTCGTTCATCAATGCAATCAATGGGGAAACAACAATACAAATTCCCTCTTCCACAAGCGCCGGAATTTGAAAACAGACCGATTTTCCACCTCCTGTGGGAAGCAATGCAACCGTATCTTTTTTGTCAAGAACGCTCCTGATAATATCTTCCTGTAAGGGTCTGAAATTTTTAAAACCCCAATATTGCTGAAGAATGTCAAGGGGTTTCGTCATTTTAAGAGTTTAGTGAATTGATGATAAATGCAATGCGTTCTTCAATGCTGCCAATGGGCACTTGAATGGGGTTGTAGTTGTAACTTTTGTAGGCACTTTCCAAATAGTAATGAATTTTCTTTGCTTCTTCAAAGCTTTCATAACGCTCATTGTCTGGGGTGTAAATTTCTTCCCAGGGAGGTAATATAAAAATCATATCATACCTGTGGTTGTTGCACATGAGTTGCATTTCTTCGGGATACTTTTCATCCACATAGTGCAAGTAAGCAACCACATCGTGAAGTCCGCGGTCATAGAAAAGATATTTGTCTGAAAAGGCTGTTGCCGAATGAAATTGTTTGACTCTTCCTTCTAGAAGTAATTCGCTAAACAAGAGGGGTTTATCCAGAAATAACTGCTCATAGCCCTCTTTTCTGGCTTGAAGAATTACTTCTCGTGAAATTTCGTGCAAGCAGGGGTGTCCTTGAGATTCCAGTTCTTTGATTAGAGATGATTTTCCGGTTCCGGGGGCTCCGGTAATGACAATACGGTTTGGTTTCAATATAAGAATTTTTTAAAATACAAAATACGGAAAAAGAATTGAATTTGAAATGGTATCTTTGCATTGAAAATAATGAAGTGGTTTAGACTTTTTCCAATTGGCTAAAAAAATGCCCTTTTTGCCCCATATTTGTCTTTTTTTCATTCCATAGCTAAGGCTATGCAACTCAAAAAAGCCCTCATATGGAACAAAAATCATCATTTTTCGCTTCAATCAAAAAAGTCTAAACCACTTCAATTAGCAGAAAACATTGCCCTTTATGAATACCGATAAAAAAACTGAAGCGTTTTACAAAAACCTAAAAGAGAAATTAAACAATGATACGCTTTGGCCTTCAGAGTACCTCTATAAATTTATCATTCCGACAGATGAAGTTAAAGTGGCTCAAATTGAAGTTGTTTTCAAGGATACGGATGCAAATATTCAGACCAAATCCTCTTCAAAAGGGAACTATACGAGCGTGTCTGTTTTAGTGAAAATGAAAAATCCGGATGCTGTCATTGAAAAATACCTCGAAGTTTCAACTATTGAGGGAATAATTTCGCTTTAGCTTAACTATAAAGAAACATTTTTTTACTATTTTGCGCAAAGCAAAAAGAATCACACTTCAAATTAAACACCTATTATTTTGTTAGACCAATTAGAATACAACACAGAAAGACCCAAGCTCATCATTCCCGAATATGGGCGTCATATCCAAAAAATGGTAGATCACGCGATTACCATTGAAAATCGTGAGGAACGCAATAAAGTAGCGAAAAGCATTATTGCCGTCATGGGAAATTTAAATCCACATTTGCGGGATGTGCCCGATTTTCAACCTATGCTTTGGGATCAATTATTTATAATCAGTGATTTTAAGTTGGATGTCGATTCACCATATCCAATTCCCACGCAGGAAGAATTAATGGAAAGACCAGATCCACTTGGTTACCCACAAAACCATCCAAAATACCGCTTTTATGGCAACAACATCAAACGAATGATTGATGTGGCCAATGAATGGGAGGAAGGTGAAAAAAAAGAAGCACTTATTTTGACCATTGCAAACCACATGAAAAAATCCTATCTCAACTGGAATAAGGATACAGTTGAAGATGATGTTATTTTTGAGCATTTGTTTGAACTTTCAGGAGGGAAGATCAATTTAAAAGAGAGCGATGAGGATTTGTCAAATGCTTCAGAATTGATGAAAAACAAGAAAAAATTCACAAGCAATTCATCTTCCGGAAAGAAAAATTTCAAAGGCAAACAGCGAAAGCGTTACTAAGAACCTATTTATTTTATGGGACTATTTAAAATTGAAGGCGGTCACAAATTAAAAGGTGAAATACATCCGCAAGGTGCAAAAAATGAAGCACTTCAAATACTCTGTGCCGTATTATTAACTCCCGAAAAAGTAGAAATTAAAAATATACCAGACATCATTGATGTCAACAAGCTTATTACTGTTTTGAGCAATCTGGGTGTTAAGATTGAAAAACTTGGAAAAGGACACTTTTCTTTTCAGGCAGATACCCTCAATCTCGATTATCTGGAATCTGATTTATTTAAAAAGGAAGGAAGCTCACTAAGAGGTTCTATTATGATTGTAGGTCCTCTACTGGCTCGTTTTGGTAAAGGATATATTCCGCGTCCCGGCGGGGATAAAATTGGACGACGACGACTTGATACCCACTTTGAAGGTTTTATCAATCTTGGGGCGACATTTCGTTACAACCGGGAAGAACGTTTTTATGGTGTTGAGGCTCCTGATGGTTTAACAGGAGCTTATATGTTACTCGATCAGGCATCAGTTACCGGAACTGCAAATATTGTGATGGCTGCCGTTTTAGCGAAAGGAACCACCACTATTTACAACGCAGCTTGCGAACCTTATTTGCAACAGTTATGCAAAATGCTGAATTCGATGGGTGCAAAAATCTCTGGAGTGGGTTCCAATCTTTTGGTTATTGAAGGAGTGAAATCGCTTGGAGGTTGTACTCATAAAGTTTTGCCCGATATGATTGAGATTGGTAGCTGGATAGGCCTTGCAGCCATGACCCGAAGCGAAATTACAATCAAAAACGTGAGTTGGGAAAATTTAGGACTCATTCCTGATACTTTTAGAAAACTTGGAATCACATTGGAAAAACGCGGTGATGATATTTACATTCCGGAACAAGACCACTATGAAATTCAAAGTTATATTGATGGTTCTATTCTTACCATTGCAGATGCTCCCTGGCCCGGTTTTACGCCAGACTTGCTGAGCATTGTTCTTGTGGTATGTACCCAAGCTCGAGGCAGTGTTTTGATTCACCAAAAAATGTTTGAAAGCAGGTTGTTCTTTGTCGATAAACTCATTGATATGGGCGCTAAAATTATTTTATGTGACCCGCACAGAGCGACTGTTATTGGCCACGATTTTCAGTCGATGTTAAAGGCTACAACAATGGTTTCACCAGACATCAGAGCCGGAATTTCCTTATTAATAGCAGCACTTTCTGCTACCGGCACTAGCACCATTCACAACATTGAGCAAATTGACCGCGGGTATGAACATATCGTGGAAAGACTTCAAGCCATTGGCGCAAAAATCACCAGAGAGGACTAAATTTTAAATGACTATCCGCATAAGTCCTCAATTTATGTAAATTTTATTTTTTTCCCGCAGAATACGCAGATAAACGCTGGTTTTATAAAATTTCTACGAAAATCAGCGAAATCAGCGGGATATTTACTTTTTGGGTATGCTTGACGACATTCAATAAATTTTATTTTTTATAAAGAGTAGGGTTATTTGTTTTTGACTTGTTTTATTAATATATAACTCAAACTTTCTATTATGAAAAAAACAGCCTTTTTACCCTTAATTGCACTCTTTAGTTTTCTTTTCCTTCTTTCCTGTTCGACAGATGATGGAATCGTAATTGACGATGTGCAAGAATCAATCACCAATGACTCTCAGCTTTTCAATTTACTAAACCGAATTCCTGAAAGTTCAAATACGCCCAACTCTATTTCCTGTATTGATTTTCAGTACCCAATTACGTTTTTGATTTTTGACAGCAACAATCAACAAACAGGGTCTCAAACTGTGAACAATGACGTGGAACTCTTGTTGTTTATTACCAATATCGAACCCAATACAACGATAAGTATTGAGTTCCCTATTTCAGTAATTCTTCAAAATGGAAGTGTCGTTCAGGTGAATAATAACCAAGAACTTCAAAATCTTATTTTAGAATGTGACCTAAGTGGAGGAGATGTGCCAACAAATTTCAGTGAGATTTTAACTGATGGTGTTTGGTATGTATCTTATTATTTTGATGATACTGACGAAACTTCAGATTTTGCAGGTTATGAATTTGATTTTGCCACAGACAATACAGCCACCGCAACGGTAAATGGTGCTGCCACTAATGGTACCTGGCAATTTACTTCCGGCAGCACTCCGGACTTGGATTTGTTTTTCGGAACTTCTGACCCATTAGATGAGTTGGATGACGACTGGGATATTATTGAAGCCACAAACGAAATCATTAGATTGAAAGACGTGAGTGGTGGAGATGGAAGCACAGATTTACTAACTTTTACCCGCACGCCAACCACCGGAGGTGGAGGTGGAAGTAACTCTGCCAGCTTTATAGAAAATTTAATTACAGACGTTTGGTACGTAAATCTTCTCGAAGACGATGGTATCAATGAAACCTGTAATTATGCCGCTTATCAATTTACGTTTGATTCCAACCAAAATGTGGTTGCTGCCAGCAGCACAAACACCGTAAATGGAGTTTGGGAAGTAACAAACAGCAGCAGTGGACTGGATCTTGTCCTTGAATTTGAAATTTCGGGAGATGACGACCCCTTTGATGAGTTAAACGACGATTGGGACGTGACTTCATTTTCAAATGCTCTTATTGAGTTAATGGATGTAAGTGGAGGAGATGGAAGTACAGATTTCTTAAACTTTGGCAGAAATCCTTATACTGATTGTTCAGGTGCCAACCCTCAGGATTTAATCACCGTAATGGAAAATGGTCCTTGGTTTGTAGCCTCTTATCTTGACGATGGAAATGACCAAACCGCAGATTATACCGGTTATGAAGTCACTTTTAACAATGGAGGTACCGCTGTGGCAACAAATGGCACAAACACCTTTAACGGAACTTGGAATGTTGTAAACAGCAGTAATGGCCTTGATGTGGTGCTTGAGTTTGGTGAAAACCCACCCTTTGATGAATTCAATGACGACTGGGACGTTTCAGATTTTTCTAACACACTTATTGAACTCTTTGATGTAAGTGGCGGAAATGGTACAACAGACACTCTTGTTTTTCAAAAATTATAATTAGCCTGAATTATGCTAAGATGTCCTCTTTGAGGATTATTAAATGCCAATTGCTCTGTGCAGTTGGCATTTTTTATTTTGGGACTTTTGTAGCTTGCCAGTTGACTACTTTCCAGTTGCCATCGCGTTTTAAAAAAGTGCCACTATTGAGATAGTATTGAGTTTCTGAGCCGGTTGTTCCTTTCATTTTAAAAGCAACTACTGCCATCGTACCATAGAGGTTGATTTGAACCTCTTCTGCTGTATAGATGGTTTTTGGAGCATTTGAAACCTCTGTTTTAGTTTCAAAACCCGCCATAATTTCGGCTTTGCCATAACGGGTGCCGTTTGAGCTGGTGTAAATCAAATCTTCTGCCCAAAAGTTGTCGTGGATTTCCCTGTCGTTGTTGGAAGCGCCATCAAGAAAGGTATGAAGCATTTGAGTTAATGTGTCTATTTCGGTTGATTGTTGGGCGTGCGTATTTTGTAATAAGCAGCTCGCCACCAGAAAAATGAAAATTAATGATTTATACATACTATTTTTTTATTTGAATTAAAATGTAACAGCTTATGCTATTGAAATAAAAATATAAAATAACACTACAATTAATAGCACAACCAATCCTGCGGCAAGAAATCGCAGTGATTTACGAACATAATTGAATTTTACATCTGCAATTTTGGAAATGATGAAAATTTGATGCCCCAGTTGGTGAAATAATCTGTCCTCATCCCGGCTTATTCCATAGAATGTTTTTGAGTATTCATCAATGTCTCCAAATTTTGAAATGACATCCCTGAAAAAGAAAATATTTTTATCAAATCGTGCTTCAAATCTGGGAATAAAACAGCGTATGCTGAAATAGATTGAAAGCACCATACAACAAAACCAAAGCGTTAAAAGGATGTAGATAAAAATATTATTTGGAAACTGTTCCAGTAGAATTTCTGCTCCTTTGTAAATAAAATTTAACAGAATACCATAAAAAGAAAGGATTAAACCCGCCTTGAGCTCAGATGCTTTGATTAAAGAAGCAACATAATTGATGCTGAACCAGTAGTGGTCAACCAGATCATCAGTATGTTTGTTTTTGGTTTGCGGTTCTTTTATTGGTTTGGCAGGTGTTTTTTTGTTTTCCATCAGAATGAGTATTAAACAATTGAGTAAATTTAATCAATTACTTTAAAAATAGATGCTAATGTGTTTTAAATATGGATACGCTAATTGGTTCTAGAGAGAAGGAACTGTGAATGAGTGATAGACCGAGCAATTTTTAGCGGATTTTTCTTAAGATTGCCAAAAACGGTTTTTAAAATGATTTCTGTACCATTCCCTTTTTATAAGGTTCAGAAGTATTTTTTACCACAAAATCTACAACACCAATTACCAGTTCCTCTTCCGTAATTATAGTAACTTTCCATTCACCTTCTGTAAGGTTGTTTTTATAGGTATATCCACGGAAACCACGACCACGCCCACCGGTAACTTCAAAGCCAATGTCCTCGGTTACTTCCCAAATCTCAGTTTCGGGATTGTACCATTGCCAACGATGAAAAATTGACTTTTTTATATCTGTAGGTGCAAAAACAGAGGTGAACACATACACACTTTCATCAGCTTGACGATGAAAATTGAGGTGATGGGTACGCCAAAATATATACCATTCATCCCGCTCGTAAGTAACGATGTATTCGTTATCTTTTTTCTGGACATCATGAGCCACCAACCCGGTTTCCATAGCCAGCGGCACCGGTGGAATTAGATTGAAATAGTAAAAAACATTGATTGCTATATAGATAGAAAGGATCATACTGATCAGTTTTTTTAGACTTATCTCAGCTCTTGTGCTAGGGCTTGACGCGTAAATGAATATGATGAGTGCTAGCGTACTCGCTAAACTGGCAAGTCCGGAAATGATAAAAATAACTGTATTCATTTCCTTGATCAGTGTGGGGATCATAAAGGTGAAAAAGGTAAAACTTATAAAAAAATAAACACTAAACTGAAGATATTTATTGGAGATTTTCCTTTTGAGAAACTCGTTGGTAAATAAGAGCAGAACCAGCAGTATGAAAAAAACCATCGTTTTTGACATGGATACACTTCTAAAAAAATAGATGACAAAAGCACTTGAAAGTGCGCCAAAAAAGAACTGTATGGCCAGCGGAAAATAGTCGGAAAAACGCTCGATAAACGTGCCTTTCCATTTGCCATCATCCACTAAATTATATAGATAAAGCGTTATGGACAATAAGGTCATATGCGTGCAAAGTACCATAGTATCATAAAAACGATCTACTCGACCTAAAGTAAAGGTGTCAAAAATAAATCCACCCATAAAAAAAATAATGGGTGCGTACTTTTGATTGCGAATGGTGTATTTTCCAAAAGCAGTGTTTCTATATCTTACTAAAGTTCTTTTTATATTTTTCACAAGCGACAAAAGTAGCGTATTTCGCTCGATATTATCTTACATAAAAATGAGGAAGTAATGGAAATTTCAATAGGAGGTAGGAACCACTTCTTTAAAACCTGCCAGATGGGGTTTGCTTACTCTTGTGGGGTCTCGCAAAAACTTTTTCTCTTTTCTCTATTCTATTTTCTCTACTCTAAAACCATCCTACGTCATACGTCCTGAAGTCCTACGTCAACCTCAAGAACCTTCAACTATGGCGATTTCTGCCTCATCAAGCCCATACAACCCATAAACCATCCCATCAATCTCTCTATCCACCCGGTCGATCTCCTGTTGCAGTGCCGTGGCTTTTTGTTTTTGCTCGTTGAAATAGCCCATCCACTCGGCTTCTTCGCTGAGGGTTAAGTGTACTTTGGCTTTTTTGAGCTCTTTTAAAAAACCTTTAAAATCCAACTCGTGCCAGGACTGGAGTTTGTTGGTAAGCTTTTCTATTGGAAATTTGGATTGCACAAGAGAGTTAAATGAAAAAACTATTGATTTTAATTCTTTATTGAGTTTAATCATTATGTCTGCTTTTTCTATGAATAATTGCTGTTTTAATTCATCAACAATTGGGATAGGTAACTGGGCTAAATACAAAGGCTTAACATTAACATCAGTATAATGTGCTTTATAATAAAAATTCAATAGATATGAGGAAATTAGAGGGAGCAAATATTTTAATGAGTAGCTATTATCTTTTAAATAAACAAATGATGTAGAGTTTAGTGGGACAAAATTATCTTCTTCAATAATTGTACTTTCTAACCACCTTGCTCTTGGGTTTGTACTATTAGTTCTTACATATTGTATTATAATTTTAGGACTATTAATCAAAGATTCATCAAAGTATGAATCGGGAAGCCCTTCTTTTGTTATAAGATATTCAGGTGACCAATTAAAGTAATAATTTTCAATATTAGAGCCACGTGCTATTTTAATGCCAGTTAATGATTCACTAATATTATTAGTTAAATATTTACTATTGTTTCCAGTTCTAAGGCCATATTTTAAATTAAATAAGTCCTCAAGTTTAACTGAGTTTTTTTTCATTTTATTAAATATTTCTCTTTCTTCATTTGAGGTGTAAATATTCCATTCTTGATTTAATTTTAATACAGATGAAGGTAATTCAAATGATTTTACAACCTCTGATTTTGAGTTAACAACTTTAACATTGATTAAAGATGTACTTTTTTGATTTCGTAAAATTAAAGTATGACATCTAGTATCTTTAGCATCAACAAAAGGCTTATATCGATCATAAACATCAATGATTTCAACGTTGTTTAATAAATAATTTCTTAATCCAGAGGCTTTAGAGATTGTCAGCCAAGTATCAGGGGTTATAAAACCTAAAATACCATTCTTTTTTAATATTGAAATTGAACTAAAATAGAAAATAATATAAGTGTCAATTTCCCCTGATAGAGATGCATTAAACTTATTTGAAATATGATTTGTTTGTTGGCTATCTATTTTAGCCCCATAAGGCGGATTCCCAATCACCACATCAAATCCGCCGCTGTATTCCGGTGCAAAGGCTTGTTCGATGGTGCAGGTGAGTTGTGTGATGAGGCTTTGCAGGTCTTTGTTTTCAGGCAGCTCGTGTTTTTCCCTGTTGTTTTGTATGTAGTTGATCGTGTTGTGTAGTTGTTTATCAGACCTGATCGGGTTGCACCCATATTTTTGTGTCCACAAACTGTTGTGTTTTTTACTGGCCAAGGGAGCATGCTCCCTTGACAGTAGTGTTTTTTTGTCCTGTGAAGCCAAGGGAGCATGCTCCCTTGTTGTGAGTGTTGCTGGTGCTACAGGTATAGTGATCCCTTTTGCTATGTTGACAGCTCTCGCTGTTTTTGCTTTTATTTTTTGCACGATACGTGACTGTTCTTCTTCCTCGCAAACCAGTAGTAGATGCATATGGTCGCCACAGATGTTGTATGCCGGTATGTTGAGCTTGTCTTCTTTTACTATTTCTGCAACGATTTG
Source organism: Flavobacteriaceae bacterium (assembly GCA_040880345.1). GTDB lineage: Bacteria > Bacteroidota > Bacteroidia > Flavobacteriales > Flavobacteriaceae > Planktosalinus. Next base: position 90,137 of record JBBDIQ010000036.1, on the reverse strand, counting down.
GGTGATGAGGACTTCTTCTTCTGCGGTGAGTTTGGTGTAGTTGGGATAGGGATTGGTGCCCAAATCTCTTTTTTTACGCACTTTATAGTCGATCATTCGCTGGCTGGTCCTGCTGTCGTGCAGGGCGGTGGTGATGTGAAAAGCCTTCTTGGTTTTTTCCTGAAACACCTGCGGAAACTCCTTCTCCCAGTCAAATGCCTTGTCACCCGCCACGGCGGGGTCGTCAATGAGGGAGTTGCCGCATTTGATGTTGTTGTTGAGGCTGGTAAGCTTGCGGCCTTTTTGGGCGGTGCGCAGCCAGAGGGACAGCTTGGCGATCTCGACGCTTTCGTTGTTGATGTCCACCCCAAAGAGGTTGTTTTCCAAAATGCTGTTTTCCACCTCGCTCAGCACCATGGCATCGCCAAAGAGCTTTGCATGTAGTTCGTCCACATAGGCGTGTTCGGCAATGAGAAACTCCAACGCCTGGTTTAAAAAAGCACCACTCCCGCAGGCAGGGTCACAAATGGTGAGCTGCAGCAGCCAGGCGCGGTAGTCGTCCAGTGTTTTGGCGAGTTTTTTAATGGTCTCCTTTTGCCGGCCTTTGCGTCCGCGGTCATAGTCGGCATCGTCGATGCCCAGGGCCGTTTTTTTCTCTTCACAGAGCTTGCCCACAGTGTTATCGACTATGTATTTGGTAATGTACTTGGGCGTGTAAAACACCCCGTCCTTTTTGCGTTTGCTGGTGCCTTTGTCAACCGTCTGCCCTTCGATTTCGGCTTGTATTTCTTCGATTTCGTTGAGCGAATGTTCAAAGATATGCCCCAAAATATTGACGCTCACCTCGCTTACAAAGTCATAGTTGCTAAGCTTAAAGGTGTGTTTGTGCAGCAGGTCATCGTCAATGACAATGCTGTCCAGCACGGCATCGGGTTTGAAGAGGCCGCCGTTGTAGGCAAAGATGTCGTGCTTTTGCCCTTTGTGGCCGGTGTTCATATAGCCAAAATACTTTTTAAACCGCTCATAGAGGGGTTGGTACTCGTCATACTTATCGCGCAGGTCTTCCCATTGCTGCACGATGGCACGAATGGAGTTGGGCGGCAGCAGCAGGCGGTCTTCGGCAAAAAAGATAAACAGAAAGCGGTCGAGCAGTTTCTGGGTGACCTTAAACAACGTGAGCTTGTCAACCTGCGGATTCCCCGCCACAATATCCCGATACACCTCAGTGCGGAACAGCGCATAGTCTTTGTACAGCTCCTTGGTGACCACTTCCTCCCGGGACAGCGACTCGTCTTTGAGTTGTTTGGGCAGCAGGCGCAGCAGGCTGTCTGCCGAAAGGCACAGCCACAGCACATCAAACCGCTCCCGGCTCAGGGCAAAGAGGTTGAACTCCTCAAAGTCCACCGCATTGTCGATATAGAAGCGCATTTTTTCAAAATTGGACGTAATGACAAACACACAGCCGGGCTGGTTGTTTTTATAACCAAACGCCTGCACCTCGATCTTCCCCAGGTCGGTTACCGCTGTGCCTTTGAGTTCAATAACGGCCAGCACCCGGTCGCCATCGATGATGGCACCATCTGCTTTTTTGCTGTCCTTGACGTTTTTGAGTTCGGTGGTGAGGTTGAAGTTTGGCGTGGGGTTCTTGACATAACCCAGCACCCTGACAAACAAATCGATTAAAAACTCCCCCTGGTACTGCTCCTCCTTGGCATTGCGGATGTTCTCCTGGATCCCTTTATCGTGAAAGTGCGCCACAAAGCGTTCATAAGCGGCATCGACCGTGGCGGTGTCTAAGGCGTTGATGTGTTTTTTTAGGACGGTGGATTGGAAGAGGCTCATGCGGGTTTAAGGTTTTTTTAAGTTTTAAAGATAGTAGTATTTTAAATTAAACTCAAAAAAGTGATTCTCTTGAAGTTTCGTGAGCGTGAGAGTAGGGGGGTATATTGGGGTTTTAATATTTCTACATTTTATCATTTTAATGAATCTGCATTAGTAAGGAAAAGTATATTTTGATTCAGTTTTTTTAGTTCTTCATTTTGTTTTTTTAGTAAACGAATTTGCTCAGTTTGCCATATTTCGTCAGATGTCTGATCGGATTCCGCAAAGCCTAAAGACCTGTTTCCAATGTATAGGGTAATTAAAGCCAATGTTATTGTAAGTCCAGTTAATACCCAATTTATAATTGATGATTTCTTATTTTCACGATTTTGTTTTTCTATTAAATTCAATAGACTAGACTGTATTCGTTTATTAAGTTCCGATTGTCCTAGTTCAATCATTGAAACATAATAATTTGCTCCTACACTTACATTCACATTTGGTTTAGTTACATTGGTTGCTCTTTTAGCACATTCCGTAATCACAGCTTGAATTTCTTCATTTGACATAGAATTTGGGAAAGTGTTCGGAATTTCTAATTTCATTTATAAATTGTACTAGTTTATTTTTCAGAATATGCAATCGCATGGTAGTGGCTTATAATAGTTATTCTATTAAAATTGGCCAATAAATTGAAAATGTATTCCGATATCTATCCGTTTCCATTTCGATATTTCCTCCACAGAAATTTGATGACACTTTAATTTTACCACCGTGTGCATTCAATATTTTTTGAGAAATATAAAGACCGCTTCCAGAACCAGATCTTTGTCTATCTCCAGAATACAGACCTCTGTACCCAAGATTAAAAATTAAACCTTGAGAAATTTCTTCATTAGTTATTTTGCAGCCCTCATTTGTTATTGAGATTATAAGATATTCATTATCTTGCTCATAATCTATTTTTACTTCTAAATACTTATCTGGCATTCCTTTATAAGAATATTTAATGGCATTTGAAATTATATTTGAAAGTACGATATGGAATTGACTTGGAATCGCATCTACTGTTTTTCTATATTGGTTAAAACCCTGATTTAAAGAAATATTTTTCTCTTCTGCACTTGAACTTAAAGATTCAAATATTTCATTGACTGCTATGTGAACAGGTACTCTTCGAAGCATATTGGGATTAAACTCTTGAGAAGTAGAAAGTATAAGTTGAATTTCTGTAGCCAATTTGTTTAAGGATGAAAAATTATGTGATAACCTATTCATTGATTCTTCAACATCAATATTATTTTTAATATTTTTTAAATCAGCCATTGCCCCTTGAAGTGGTGTAAAAAATTGATGTGAAATAGACTGGATAGATAAACCTATCCTACCAATTAGCATAGTTTCAAGCAATCCTTCAATATATTTTTTTCTAGACTTTTGAGTTGAGTAGTCTAAATTTATCTTATTCAGCTCAGTTGTTATATCAGCTTTTTGTTTTTTTAGTTTGCGAGGTAAATTGTTCAATAATGTACTGATTTCTATAGGTTTGTTTAACTCTAAAATAGAGAAGACTGATATTCTTTGATGACTAGTTGAAGTGTCAAAAGATTTTTTTGAAACAGTGAAACCGAAAGGACACTTTTTTTCCCATATATCAGATTTAGAATTTTCTTTATAAAAGCTTTTACAAGCTGGATGATTTATTGAACAAATTAAAAACTGATTTTTACCATTATTGTAATGAGGTTTATCAGTATTTTTTACAACAACTGAATTTTGGTGTTTTGCGCTTTCTTTAGTTATTACTGAGTTTATAGTTTCTTTTATTTGTTTTATGTTAAGCATTTATAGAAATATTTGATGAAAGTTTCGTTATGAGTGTTGTCAATGATTTGGCGCTTCGAAGAAGTTTAATTATCCTTTCAATTTTAGTTACAACATCATCCTCTTTTTTTATAAGTTTTTTTTCTAATGCTTTCCTTAAATAATGTAACCGTACTCTTTTTATAATTCCTAAATCCCTTCTAAGTTCAATATCAATTTTATTTAACTCTTTTAATAATAAAATAGAAGCCCAAAACTTATCGTGGTAATAACTTAATATCATATCTACATCATTCGCTAAATCAGAGGCTAAAACCGGTTTTTTTCTTACACCATCTGCTAAATTAATAATATCTCTTGCTTCAGGAGAAGGGTTTTGACCAGTAATTACTAAAATTGGTAAATCTGGATTTCTTTGTTTTAAAAGCTGAAGTACGCCAAGTCCATCCATTTCTGTCATACCCTGAGCAACATCATTCAAATCAAGTAGAATAATGTCATATTGTTCTTTAAGGATGTCATTTATTGGCGGTGATTTTTTAAACTTATTTAAATTTGTAAAGCCTTCAGTTTTTAATCCATCAAAAAAACTTTTTAAATCCTTGTACTCATTATCAATAATACAAATTTTTGAATTTCGTATTTTCCTTAAAGTTGCTTCTGGCAATCCCTTTTCATAAAGTTCAATTTCAAGTTTTTTAAGCTCTGTATTAGTTAGCATATCGTTTTATTTATAAATGTGTACCACTTATTACCACAAATTGCAACTCAAGCGTCAAATTATAATTTATATATCATTAAACACCTCTTGCACATCAGTTCTTAGTTGGCAGCCGTTATTTCATATCTGGCTTTCCAGAATCGCTTAACTTTTTATTTAGTGCTTCACGTCTTTTTCGTGTTTTTTCTGGCTGGACGAAATAGAAGTCAAATAACATTTCTAATACCTCTAGATTCCATTCAGCTTCTCCTTCTTCTACATCAACAACTAATCCTGTTGATGTACTTTTTAATGGATGTGCCGCGAAATTTCCAACGTTTCTCACAGCGTCAATACTATCTGCAATATGGCTAGGTAATTTATTAGAATCCAGAACTTCTTGAATCTCAATTGCTAAGTTTCCAGGTTTAACTCCTGCTGCCTGTCTCAATAAATGCTGTAAAGCACGTCTACTTAAAGCAGCACTTGCTTTTAGACTATCAGGAAGGACAATGCAGGCTTCTGTATAGTCAGTACCAATCTCTTGCGGCACTTCAATCGGCACTGGAGGTCTTGATGACCCTTTGGGTCGGATTAGTTCCCGATGAAAAATTAGTTCGTTTCCATCATCAGTTGTTTCAATCATCGATTTACCGTTTCGACTAATATATATTTCGCCATTTACAAGAAAATATATATTTCGTTTGCATTTCGGATTTGGACAGATAAAGCTTTCAACTCCCCATTTTCCATCAACATCTTCACCTAATGAAGTTAACTTACGATCATCATGGAATTCAACTAAACAATGTGGGCATTTCATATTTTATTTTTTTTATCTACAAACATGTTTTTATAAGTAATAATTATTTCTGATATAAAGACGTGTCTCAACTTTTGATTTACTGCTGTGACACCCTTTGCTACGCGCGATTGCATCGTATGAGTCATATTACTATTTATATTTCTTTTTTCTACTCCTCAAAATAATCCAAATCAATTTTTTTAATCTCGATGGTTTTATCAATCTGTACACCCAGGTTGTATTCAATAGCAAGGCTTGCTAGTTGTTTGCCGTCTATTAATATGATTTTTTGTTGTTTGCTGTCGTTGGCTGTTTTGATGGCCGTTTCAGAAAAACGGGAGGTGGTTAAAAACACACCTTTGTTTACACCTTGTAATGCCAGTGAGCCAATAAAGTTGCGTATGTCCGGTGAGCCCACGTGGCCGTCTCTAAAGCGTTTAGCTTGTATATAGACGTTCTCCAGTCCCAAACGATCTTGGGAGATAATACCGTCAATACCATTGTCACCGGTTTGCCCGGTGCGCTCTGCGGCATCTTCACGAAACTCGCCATAGCCCATTTTTTGTAACAACTCAATGACAAAGTTTTCAAAATAGCCAAAGGAGTTTTCTTTAAGTTTGTCCAGTAAATCGGTTGCCAATTGTTTGCGCAGTTGATCAACCGTGCCGGCAAGTACTTCTTCAGGGGTTTGCTTTTCAATTTCTTTATTGACCTCAGCTTCTTGTTCTGTGGTAGTATCTTGATTGAAGGTTTTGGTCCATTCAATATAATCGGGCATTTTCTTTAAATGCTTGATGCGCAAATCCTTTGGATTGCCCTTTAAATATTCCTTTCCAAAAGGGGTTATTTGATACTTGGCACGCTCAGGATAGTGAATGAGCCCGGCTTTTTTTAAATAACTACGGGTCCAGCCCACACGGTTGCGAAACAAACCCATTTGCCCGCTGGGCACTTTGATTTTTAATTCCTCTTTGGTGAGGTTAAAATAGGTTGCAAGTTTAGTAACTACTTCATTTAAAGTGAATACTTCGCCGTTTTCAAGCAATTTCAGCATAGGTAGCATGATACTTTGAAAATCGGGTATATTGGATGTTGGTTGGTTCATTTATAAATAATTTAAAACACCCTTACTTATGAAAAATAGTAAAGGACTAAAAAGGGGAGAACACCTCCTTCATTAAAATTATGGAGGTTGAAACAAATATAAAACAATTTGTTAAAACCCTCTTAAAAACAAAGATAAAAGATGGTGGTTTAGGTTTTTTACGGGATTCCTCATTTTGAAGTTAAAAGTTAGAAATACGAGGTTAGAAGTAAAAATTATAAGACTTTAATACTGTAAAAAAAGATACGTATAAAAATTTTACGGGATGCGTATGAAAAAATAGTTGCATGCGCATGAAAATTTTACGGGATGCGTATAAAAAGTTATTAAGAAACTTCCATTTTAAAAAGGCTGAATTTTAGTAATGAAGAAATGGGTTATTAACAATAAAAAAAGTGCGATTTCACCTTGTTAGAAGCACATTTTAACATTATTTCATTTTATTTTAAATACATTTGTGTTCAACAAAAAGCCCCGACGGGATCATTTCCGTCGAGGCTCTACACAACAATCTCAAAGAGATTTAGTAAAGGTCGGGCTGCAACCCGGCCTTACTTTTTGAGAAACACTAAAGTACTTTCTTGTACTTCACGTCTCTCAACATTCTCTTGAGCTCAACTCCGGGCGTAAACACGATGCGCGAGCGCACAATGTTTGCCGAAGTCAGTTCTTCGGGTGTTTCGGCACCTTCACTTTTCAGTGACATGCGAAACGTCCCAACTCCTCCAAGCTGCACGCGATAGCCTTCTTCCAGGTACTCCATAATGGTGTCCATAAAGTTGTCAATCACGTTGTAGCAGTCGCCCTTGGTTAAAGAGCTTTTTGCTGCAGCACGCTTGGAGAGTTTCTCCAGTCCTATCACATTCCCGTGAACGGGTATGGCATAGAACTTCTCCTGCGCCTCCAAATCCTGTGGATTCTTACGAGGCATCGATTTGAAAGAAACCATACTGTAAAAATAAAGTGGATTTTTAATTTATAAGTGGAATTTTTATAAACGTTGTCAACATAATTTTCAACATATAAACAAATATGCGTTCATGTGATTTTGTTAAAATCAGGTTTCAAACAATTCTTATATAGGATGTTATGATTTACTTATTGACCTCATCAATGCTTTGTGAAATCATTTTAAAAGCACTGCAAATACAGTGGTTCCGGCTGTTTTTAATTTGAATTAAGTTAAGCTGAAAGGGCAACTCTATTCAGGGAAGTTCAGACACGATTGTGCGAAAAGCTTCTTTCAAGATCAACCTCAATTGACTTAAAAGCGGATGTGGGTTTCTGTTAAACTTTTTTATTAAACGGTATGCATACTTAATACTGGCATATCTAGATGATTGGCAATAGCTTCGGTTAAACTTGGTGAAAATAATTGAGCAAAAGAAGACCTTCCTTCGGTGGCTATTGCGAAAATATCTATCGGTTTATTCTTCATAAATTCTTTTATACCTCTTTCTTCATTGAATGCATTATACGTATGTTTTTTACACGCTTTTTTTTCACAACTTTCGCAAAAAGAATGTAACATTATTTCTATATCTTTTGTTTCTTTAAAATTATTGGGCGTGTTAATGTACAAAAGATGTAATTCTGTGTCTAAAATATCTGAAAAGGAGCGAATTTTTTGGAATGGTTCAAACTGATTTTCATCAAAGGTTGATGCAAAAACAATTGAGGAAAGTTCGCTTTTTTTGGGTTTGTTTTTTACAATGAGAATTGGAAACGTTGATTTTCTTAGTACTTTTTGTGCATTAGATCCCAAAGTATATTCTTTTATTCCATTTACTCCATGTGAACCCATGATAACCAACTCAATAGATTCAGACTCAATATACTGTGGAATATTTTCAACTCCTACATTAAAAACAATACTTTGTGTGGCAGTGACTCCCTTATTTTTAAACTCTATCAGAAGTTCATTAATGTTGTTTTTAGCTTCAATTATTTCCATTTTTGTTTCCGGGTAAAGTTTTTCTTCTTCTAGAGAGATTTTAATCCAGTCTATTGGAGTATTGATAATATGCATTATTTTTACTTCAGCATTTGCTTTTTTCGCAATCAAAAGTGCATATTCCTTTGCGTTTTCAGATACTTCTGAAAAGTCGGTAAGTAATAGTATTTTGTCAATTGGTCTCATAAGTAGGGTCTTTTATTCTATATCAAATTCTTTGAGTTTGTTTTTAGCGCTATTCAATTCTTCTTCCAAATATGTTATTCGTTTGAGTAAGTTATAAATGGTATCAATTCCCTCTATATTTATATTGAGTTCGTGATGTAAGCGTATCATTTTTTCAACATCATTTAATTGATATTCAGGAATATATTGGTCATTTTCTGAAATAATTACTTCAATAAGTCCAAAATCAACCAAAGAATTAATGAATGAAATTTCTATGTGGTGGCACTCACAGATATGTTCTACACGTATTAAACTAGCTTTTTCCATTTTCTCTTATTTTTTTTAATTTGACTACTAAATCTTTTTCTTCTTGCGAGAGATTTGTGGGAAGTTTTATTTGATAGGTAATGTATAAATCACCAAACGAATTTTCTTTTTTATAAACCGGAAATCCTTTACCTTTTAGTTTAACTTTTGTGCCCGGCTGAGTTTCTGGAGCTACTTTAAGTTTGACCTTACCATCAAATGTGTCCACCAAAATTTCGCCACCCAGTAGAGCGGTATAGACATCTAAATCAACTGTTAAGTGTAAATTACTGCCATCCCTCTTAAACTTTGTGTCATTCTTAATGGAAAAAGTAATGTATAGGTCTCCATTAGGACCGCCATTTACGCCTGCGGTTCCGTGTCCGTTTATTTTTATAACCTGCCCATTTTCTATACCTGCCGGAAAGGTTAAACGAATGTTTTTGCCATTTATAGTAAGGGTTTGCTTTTGAGTTTTATAAACATCGCTTAGTTTTAAATGCAATTCTGCTTGTAGATCCTGACCTCTGAATTTTGCCTGTCTGTATCCGGCTCCTGAAGCACCTCCAAACATCGATTCAAAGAAATCTGAAAAGTCTTCACCTGCATATTCACCCGACTGATAACGTTGACCGGTTTGACTCTGTCGTTGCCCTTGCTGTTGATTTGCCTGCTCAAATGCTTCTGCGTGTTTCCAGTCTTTACCGTATTTATCATATTTTTTTCGTTTTTCTGGATCACTTAATACTTCATTTGCCTCATTTATTTCTTTAAATTTTTTTTCTGCTTCCTTATTGTTGGGATTGAGATCGGGATGATATTTTCTTGCAAGCTTGCGATACGCCTTTTTTATATCATTTTGAGAAGCAGATTTGGTAATATCTAATATTTTATAATAATCTATGAATTCCATATTTTACTTTTCTAATTCATTACAATTTCCTTCTACAATTTCAAATTCCAAGATGCTGTGTTTAATATTATGCTCTTTTAATTCCTCTTTTAGTGAGGGTTTTATTTGTGGTAAATTATTTCAACAATCACATAAATAACATTCAGTGCAATACCAATTATAAATGACCCATAATGTCAGTGGGAGCCGTGATGGTATGACTGTGATTGTGAGTCATTTTTATGCTAGAATTACAGAGGGTTGAAACAAAATTTCTGACTTGATTGAATTGGAAATTAAACATGCTTTTTCACTCTTCTCCAGAATTCTGTGCATTCTTTCTTCATTAGCCGTGGATGGAACAACCAATGTTGGTTTTAAGATGATTTGCGTTACCATATATTTACCCTCCACTTGTTCCACTTTACCAATGGCGTTGCATTCAAAACTTATAAATTCAACTTTTGAATTTTCTGCAATGGCTAGAAAAGTAGTCATTACGCAGGAATTCACCGCTGCAACAAAAAGATGTTCCGGAGACCAAATTCCCGGCATTCCTTTCGGGAAGTCAGGTGGTGTTGCCACTTCTATTTTTGAGGGTAAAACAGGCGAACTTAAAGTTCCTTTTCGTTCAGAATTCCATTGAAGATTTACTTCATATTGATGTGTATTTTCCATTTTAGTATTCTTTAAATTTTAGTATAATGAATGTTTTTGTTAATGATGTCTGTCTTGATAAATTAATTTTCAAGTATAACAAGTAAATTTACAGGAATTTAGAATGCCATACTATGATGTTTATCATACAAGGGTATTTATCATTTTTCAACACTTATAAACGTGCCATGACCATAGGTGAGGTTGGGGAAACAATTCAAAACCCGATGCACTCGGTACCATTATTATGGAGTGGAAGATAGCGGGTGGTTACCGCACAATTTTACCGATAGCGTAAATAAGTAATTGCCTGCCGCTGGGCCGCACGCTGTCGCCTTAGCTTTAGCGGTGGCACAGCCTAGGCGCCTTTTATCCGCCTTTTGGTGAAGCAAGGCGGGTGAGGCAGGGTTGCACTTTAGAATGCTCGATGAGTTTTTTGCGGATGTTGCGGAAGAATTTAATCATATTTTTAGGTTTTATGCCCTTTCTTGCCCCCAGTCCGCCAAAGACGGATGTCTGCGCGCAGTTTGGTAATTGTTATTTGTTTTTAGTACAATTCTAGAAAACCCACCCGCCTTTTGGCGGGTTGGGGCAAGGTTTTCGGCAATCAAAATCCCAATTACCACAAGGATGATTTCGCCAATGGCGTAAAAGAAGTAGTTGCGAACTTTTGATTGCTCGATGAGTTTTTTGCGGATTTGTCTGAAGAATTTAATCATAGTTTCTCAATTTTATATTGTCCCGTTAGGGACATTATATTGGTAGCAAAAGATAGGCGAGGATGATTCCTGTGCCTTTAGGTACAGCATATTTTAGAACACATTTTTTAAAATATAGCGTTCATCAAATTCGATATTAAATTCATTTAACAATTGTATATATTCATCCTGAATTGGATGTGTATTTGTGCATAGGTATTTGCCATCATTGTGGATTTATATGGCGTACCTAAAGGCACGCCGGTTTTTGTTATTGTATACTGCTACCGACAGCTTGTCCCTAACGGGACAGATTTTTAAAATACCAATCACCACAAGGATGATTTCGCCAATGGCGTAGACTAAGTAGCGGGAGATTCGATTTTCCTTTAGGAGTTTTTGGCGGATTTTACGGAGAAACAAGATCATATTATTCTTTATTTGTTAATTCGTCTTCAATCATTTTGATGGTCATTTCTATAAAATCTTTGATGTTCAATTCGTTTACAATTATGTAATCATTATTATGCTTATGATGCCATACTTGGTTCTCAAATTCTAAGAGGTCTTTTTCAGACAGGGTAAAGGTAAAGGGTGATTTCTCTTCGTAGGTTCTGAGGTAATTTTTGCTGTCAAATGGGAGTTTTTTGGTAAGCTCACCATTAGCCAAAGGAAAGCGCTTCATTAAAAATGGCATTAGGTTCATGGTATAATTATCAGACCTGAACAGAATGTCCTCTTCTTGATCTATAAGGAGGGTTAACCAATTTACAATTTGAGGACGCAAGGCGTCATTCCTCAATAGATTTAATTTTCCGGAATTCACAATTTCACTAGCGATACCGGTTTGTGCATCAAAGGAATTGAATGTACCTATTCTCACTAGTAAGTCATCAATACGCTCAGGCTCATCGTCGAATGAATTTGATCGGATGATTTGCGTTAGGTGTACACAAGCTTCCATTACTTTAGAATTGATGCTGATACTTTGATTAAGTTCGTCCAGGTTGCTTTGAAATTCATCTCTTAGCCCAAAAAGTATTTCTAATTCTTCATTATTTTCAATCCTTTGCTGATTCCAATTGTTGACCTGCAGAGCAATCAATATCCCAATCACCACCAGCAAAATTTCGCCGATGGCATAAAAAAAGTAATTGCGAACTTTATTTTGCTCGATAAGCTTTTTGCGGATGTTTCGGAAGAATTTAAGCATGTTAAGGCGTTTTAAGTTCAGTGTTTATAGCATCAATTAATCTATCTATTCTTGCATTGCTGTTGTCAATAAACCGGGTTGCAATTTTGGTTGTTGCTACTCTGTAGGCCAGTACATTTTGTATCAGTATCATATTTTCTTCTTTCGATAGATTTTCAAATAATGTGTCATCCAGAAAATCTAACTTTGGATTAAACTCTAGTACACTATAATCTTTAACATATTTGTTAATGGTTGGGCTAATTATAATCAAATCTCTGTTTACAAGCTCAATCCACAATTCCTTATAAGTGTTTAAGGTGTTGTTGTTAATAACATCCCGATCTCTTTTTTGAATTTGATAGTGCTGTATAATTTGATTTTTAAGAGCCTGATTGGAGATGAGGGCAATATTTCCGGATGAGGTAAGATCCAAAAAAGTGGCTTCATAAGCACCGTAGGTTCTGCCAACAACTAGAGTGCTGAGCACAGATTTTACCTCAGTTCTTTGATCGTTACCTACCATAAATCGGTTGCTGATATATTCAATAAGTTGATTGTCAATAGATATGTGCTCCGTAATTGATTTTCGCTGAGTGCTATTTTCTTGTTTTTGCAACAATAAATCATCAAGAATAAAATTCAAATAAACAGCTTCTTGCGAATTTTTAGCTTTGCTTTCATTTAAATTATTGACTTGAAGCGCAATCAAAATCCCAATCACCACAAGGATGATTTCGCCAATGGCGTAAAAGAAGTAGTTGCGAACTTTGTTTTGTTCAATGAGTTTTTTGCGGATGTTTCTAAAGAGTTTTATCATTGATTGGTGGTTATAGTGCTTTCATTATTTTAGTTATATTCTTCCATAAGTTCATAGATACTTTCTAATTCATTTTTAAGTTTTTGATAATTGTCAATCTGCACATTAGAGTTATAAAAAATATTATCTATTAAACTCTCAAATTTTAAAAAATTCAGTACATCTAAATTGTTGTGGCTACTAAATTTTGAGGGTCCGATTTGTTCTCCATATTTACTGTGTTTATAGTCCATCTGCCTGAAACTAATATGTTCGTATATGAACGGATAAAAATATTCATTAAGGTCTTCGTTCATGTACTTTTCTCCAATTCTAACTTCCTCAACTAAAGAAGGCAAACCGTATAAAAGTGTCTTTAAGGAATCGGATTTAATAAGTGCTACCTTTCCAGTATTCAGTCCTTCGTTTAAGGTTCCATTTTTAAATTCCATGTTGCGATTGGCCATAGATAAATAGATGAGACTATCTAATGTCTTGGAAGAAAGTTTGGTTATATCTTCGTCGAACATTTTTAAAATCGCTAACGAACTGCTTCTTTGGTTTTCTTTTTGTTTAATTTCTATTTTGGTAGAACCTATATTACTTTTTATTTCAGCTTTCAGTCGCTCTACAAATTCTTTGGATTCTTTAAAATTAGTTTTGTTTATATTCCAATTATTAATTTGCAGTGCAATCAAGATCCCAATCACCACTAAAATAATTTCGCCAATGGCGTAAAAAAAATAGTTACGAACCTTGCTTTGCTCTATTAGTTTTTTGCGGATGGTGCGGAAGAATTTAATCATATTTTAGGTTTTATGCCTACGCACGCCCCCGACCCCTAAAGGGGTGTCTGCGCGCAGTTTTGAAATTATAAATTCGATTGACTTTTCATATTGATTTAAGATTTCTTCATTAGTAAATCTGAATTCTGTTATACCAACACTTTTCAGATATTCAGTTCTTTCTCTGTCTATTTCTTTTTGTTCTTTTTTGAGGTGATAGCCTCCGTCAATTTCAATTGATAATCTGAGTTTATGACAGTAAAAATCCAGTATATATCCAGCAATAGGATGCTGTCTTCTAAATTTATAACCTAGTGGTTTGGTTTTTAAATAATCCCATAATTTTATTTCAGGTTCAGTCATATTTTCCCGAAGCTTGGCAGCATTTCTATACACTTTAGGTGTTGCGCCATCATGCATTCCTGATATTTTTAGTGGGTCTTTTTTCATATTTCTAATTTAGAAAACCCACCCGCCTATGGCGGGATGGGGCAAGGTTTTCGGCAATCAAAATCCCAATCACCACAAGGATGATTTCGCCAATGGCGTAAAAGAAATAGTTGCGAACTTTGTTTTGTTCAATGAGTTTTTTGCGGATGTTTCGAAAGAGTTTTATCATTGGATAGTGATTTTATTTAAGTTCTTTATTGATGTCAGCAATGATATCTTCCGCAAGTTTTATGGTGTTTGAATAGAAATCTAAAATTAATATCGATTGATATCTTCTATTCATTATCATTACCTCTAATTGCTTGTTACTTATTACACTTTGTAAATCAATATTCTTCAGAATTCTTGGGTCGTCTTTATAAAATTCAGCTTGTCGATGCCAAGGATTTGTTTTATTCCATATCCAATAATAGTTTTCTTTTACATAAGGTTCATACATTGTTTTGATTTCAGTATTGGCATTCAATTCTCTACTTTTTAACTGTTCGAGATATCTGTAATAATTTAATATCTTGTTTTGAAGGTTCTCATCAATAAATGCCATACTATTAGAATTTAGAAGTGCATTTAATCCACTTTCATTAACTTCTATGTTTCGCTCGAACATCAGATAAATGAGATACATTTGTATATTATTATCAACAGGTTTTAGCGTTTTAAATTGGTTTAAAAAGTCATTTGCGTAATCTATTGTAGTTTGTGTTTCTGATAACAACATTTCAGCCTGTAGAATATCATCTTGCAGATTTAGCTTTATTGTTTTTAAATGTTTCTCCGCTCGAGAAATACTGTTTTCTCGCTCATTCCAATTATTGATTTGAAGCGCGATTAATATCCCAATCACCACAAGGATAATTTCACCAATGGCGTAAAAGAAATAGTTTCGAACTTTACTTTGCTCGATAAGTTTTTTGCGGATGTTTCGGAAGAATTTAATCATGTTATTATTTCTTATCTGTGTTGTTTTCCTCCTTATCTTTTTTCATTTTAATATAAGCCGTTACCAAACGCACGCCTAATCTGGCAAAAAGGATAATGGCAATGACTAATACAATATCAAATCCGTTCATACAATCAACTTAAATGACTTCACCTGTATTTCACTCAAAAGAGAATTATAGCCAATGTGGGAATTAGATAGTAAAATATGATTTTCTTCTGCTTTCAAGGTTAGTGTGGTAAAAATGTAATTATTGAACTCGTTTAGACTTTTTCTAATTGACTAAAAAATTGCCCTTTTGCACCCGCTTTTTGTCTTTTTTTCCTTCCGTAGCTCTGCTATGCAACTCAAAAAAGCCTTCAATCGGTCACAAAATGGCTAATTTTCGCTACAATCAAAAAAGTTTAAACGAGTTCATTCTAAGACTTCATAAACTACTAGTGCTTCTACTTTATTTTTCATAGTAATAGGTTCCAGTTTTTTACATTTGAATGACTCTTTTACATGCTCATAGCAATGCTCAGAAATTAAAATCTGATTTTCCAACGCAGCCGCCTGAATGCGAGCTGCGGTATTAACCGTATCGCCAATGACGGTATAGTCTAAGCGTTTCAAATTGGCCGAACCGATATTGCCTGAAATCATTTCGCCGCTTTTGATACCAATAGAGACTTTGGGATTGTAAGCGGTTGTATCATCTGAAGCGGGTAGGGCATTGATTGAATTTCTAACCGCCAAAGCCGCATCTAAGGCACGGTCTAAATGATAGTCACCTCTAAAAACCGCCATAATCGCATCGCCAATAAACTTATCGATAAAACCTTCCTGGTCTAATATTTCCTTCACCATACAATCAAAATAGGTGTTGATCATTTTTACAACCACATCGGCAGGTGCGGTTTCGCTAATTTTTGTAAAACCACAAACGTCGATAAACATGACAGTACCTTCAATGGTTTCGTTGGCCATTAAACTGGACTCATACTCTCTGCTACCCATAAAATTAAGCACCGTTTCATCTACATACATGCGCAGAATGTTGTTTTCCTTTACCGCTTGCATCGTTTCCTTTAAAATGGCAACGTGAGCAATGGTTTTTTCGATGGTGAGTTCTAAATCCTTAAAATCGATGGGCTTGGTTATAAAGTCAAAAGCACCGCGGTTCATAGCCGTACGGATGTTTTCCATGTCACCATAAGCAGAAACAATAACCGATTTAAGAAGTTGGTTTTGCTCGTTGAGTTTGGTAAGCAAGGTAAGCCCATCCATTTCGGGCATATTAATGTCGCTCAACACCACATCTACATCGGGATGTGTTTTGAGTTCTTCCAAGGCATAGCGACCGTTTTCGGCAAAAATAAAGTCGTATTCATCCTCGCGAATTTTCTTTCTGAAACGCTGCTTGATTAAGACTTTTAAATCTTCTTCATCATCTACTACCAGTATTTTGGTTTTCATGGGTCAGATAGTTTTATATTAATTAGCTTAATAAACTGTTGATTTCTTCTTTTAAAGAAATGAAATCGATGGGTTTGGTGAAAAACTCTTTCGCGCCAGACTCTATGGCCTTGTTGTAGTTTTCTGCATCACCATAAGCCGAAATCATACTGATTTTTATCTGCGGAAAAAGCGTTTTTACTTTTTCTAATAACTCCAAACCGGTCATGCCCGGCATATTGATATCAGAGAAAATATACATGACTTCAGGTGGATTTGTTTTTTCCAATAGATCTAAGGCCTCTTGCCCGGAAAAGGCAAACACCAGTTCCAGATTTTGGTTTTTTATTTCTTTTCTAAATTTTTGACGAAAGAGGATTTCTACATCTTTTTCGTCGTCAACGACTAATATCTTCATCTTATGTATGTTTTTGAGGTAAATAAATATGAAAGCGCGTAAAGTGGTTTTCTTCTGAAATCACTTCTATACGTCCCTTGTGTTTTGTTATAATATCGTGAGTGATACTTAGACCCAATCCGGTGCCTTCAGTACCCTTTTTGGTGGTGAAAAATGGCTGAAAAAGTTTTTCCTTAATGCTATCCGGAACACCGGGACCGTTGTCCTCAATTTCTAAATGGACCACTTGCGCGTCGTCTTTATAAGTGCGAATACTCAATACAGATTGGTAAGTCTCATTCTTGGTTGAAAGACCTTTGGTGCGCATGGCATCAAAAGCATTTTTACAAAGATTTAATATAACACGACTAAAGTCTTCGGTGTTCAGCGAAACAGCTCCAATAGTTTCATCAAGTTGTAAATCGATGGTCACGTTAATAGCCGACTTGCCGGCACGCATCCCGTGAAAGGCCAGGTTGACATATTCTCTTATAAGCGCATTCAAATCGGTTGGTTCCATAGTACCTGTGCCGCCTCGAGAATGCATCAACATGGATTTTACGATATTATCGGCTCGGGTTCCATGGTGGTGAACCTTTTTAAGGTTTTCGGCCACATCGTCCAGCAATTCATCCATTTCTGAGGTGATCTCATTTTGATTGAGTTTCGCCAGGGCCTCCTTGAGTTCATCTACATATTCTAAACTCAGCTCCGAGAAATTATTGATAAAATTCATGGGGTTTTTAATCTCATGGGCAATTCCGGCAGCGAGTTGGCCTAAAGACGCCAATTTTTCCGATTGAATGAGTTGTGCTTGGGTGGCTTTTAATTCTTCTAAAGAAACCCTTAATTCTGCAGTTTGTGCATCAACTTTTTCTTGTAGACGTAGGTTTTCTCGTTTCCATTCTTCGGCATGCCATGTATCACCTTCATCGGTTTCTACAGGAACAGAAACGTGCCAATGTACAATCTGCCATTTGCCATCGTCATTAAATAACACCGTAGAAATTCTGAGTTTAAGCGCTGTTTTAATAGTATCGAAGGTGTAGCTTAGATCGATTTCTGCAACAATAATGGCACATTTTTCAAGATTTGAATACTGTTTATCGATAATTTCGAGACTATAGTTGAAATCTTTTAAATGCTGTCTTTGTTCTTGACCTAAACGACATAATGCTTTAACTTTATCAATTCCAAAAACCTTTTCCTCGCTTGTGGTGCCGTAACCCATGATGTTAGTTGATACAATAGCATCTAATTGATCAATAGGTGTATCTTCCATAAAGAATTTTACCCATAAATTATAGGTGTTTAATAAGTCTTCTTCTTTGTGTTTATCCATGCGAATAGTTTTATGTTTCTAAGATAATGATAAATTTGGTTCCCTCGCCCACAGCAGATGTTACTTCTAATTTACCACCATGTGCTTTCACAATATCATAAGATAGTGACAAGCCGAGTCCTGTTCCCTGGCCGGTAGGTTTGGTAGTAAAGAATGGCTGAAAGATTTTGTCTTTAATCTCATTTGAGATGCCGGTACCGTTGTCTTTTACCGAAATTTCAATGCCTTCAGACATAACTTTTGTAGATACTACCACCAACGGGGCATCAACGCTTGCTACTGCTTGAAAAGCATTATTAATCAGATTTAATAAAACCCGCCCAATATCCTGAGGGATCACATTTACTTTGGGTAGGTTAGGGTCGAGATCTGTTGCGAAATCTGCGTTAAAGGTTTTGTCTTTTGCCCTTAAGCCGTGATAAGAAAGTCTTAAGTATTCATCAGCCAATGCGTTTATGTCTGTCGGGACTTTCTCTCCAGAGCTAGAACGGCTGTGGGCGAGCATGCCTTTTACAATGGCGTCGGCGCGCTTGCCGTGGTGGGTTATTTTTTCTAGGTTTTGCTTGATGTCGGACGAAATGGTTTTGGCTTCCTCAATAGCGCCTTTGTCTAACTCGTCTTTCATTTCCTCAAGGAGTTCGTTACTAACCTCCGAAAAATTATTCACGAAATTCAACGGGTTTTGAATCTCGTGCGCAATTCCCGCTGTGAGTTCTCCCAGACTAGCCATTTTCTCTGATTGGATGAGTTGAGCTTGGGTGGTTTTCAAATCAGATAGGGTTGTTTTTAAAGCCTTATTTGCTTTTTGCTTCAAACGATTGTTTCGGTAGAGTAAAAGCGCAACCAGCACAAAAATTCCCAGTCCTGCCAGCAAGCTATACATTCTAATTCTGCTCTTTGTTAACTCATTTTCTTTTTCGAGTTCTGTCAATCTAATTTTTTGGTCAAAGTCCAGGTTTTGAAATTGTAAAAGCCTTGTAATATATACTTCATTGATACTGTCTAAGAGCATTTTACCCTGCTCTAAATGATCATAAGCCAAGCCATCTTTATTTTGACTTTTATAGATGGAGGCCATTTGAACATTACCAAGGCCAAAAAGTATTCCTGCATTGGTTGATTCTGCTGTCTTAATGGCCTTTTGAGTGTAAAAAAGCGCAGAATCCAATTGCTTGGTTTGTTGGAATATTTGACCAAGCAAAAGTTGTGCATCTGTCAATGCTCCTAATTTAATTTCTTCATTAGCCAGTGAAATAGCTTTTTTGCAGTAAGCTATAGCAGAATCAATTTTTTGTTCTGCTAAGTAATATTTAGATAAATACTCATATACAATGCCTGATTGAATTTGGTAAGGAGATCCATCGTAATGGCTTAAAGCTTTTTGATAATACTTGAAAGCAGAGTCCGGTTGATTGTTATCGAAGTAATATATTCCAATATCACGCGAAGTGAGGCTTAAAATCTTTTGGTTTTGTAACTTTTCACCAATTTTTAAAGCTTGAAATAAATGCGAACGAATTTCATCGTTCAATCTGCTTCTTGCGAAGAGGCTCGCCATTTCGTAATGGATCATACCTAAAATGGACTGCCTGGCATCTTCCGGGCTTTTTGAAAATGAAAAATTGTGGTATCCATAACCATTCTCTGAACTTGAAGGGTTTTCTGCAATTTTTAAGGCGTTCATATACGATTCATAAGATGCCGGTAAATTATCTAACCAACGATAACAATAAGCCACCTGCTGATATGCATCTGCCTCCCAAAGTTTTAAATTTAGTTGTTTTGCCAATCTCAATTGCTCTTGGTGATAACCTATAGCGATATCAGAATCTGAATCCTGAAAGTAAAAACCAAGCAATCGATTGATTTCCAATTTAATGGTGTCGTTTTTGGCATTTTCCAGTTCGGTTTTCAAGCCGTTTACATAAGCATCGTCATATTGGGCTAAGGCCATCAACGGCATCAAGAATACAAGGAAAAGTTTTAATAAAGTCTTCATATTGTTATAATTAATTTTTCGGTAACTGAATGGTGAATATTGTTGCTTCTCCTTTTTTTGAATCTACTTTTAACTCTCCACCATGTGCTTTAACAATATCATGTGTAATACTCAATCCCAAACCAGTGCCTTCCGTTCCTTTTTTTGTAGTAAAAAACGGTTGCAGAATTTTATCTTTAATAGCATCGGAAATTCCGGGACCGTTGTCTTCTACTTCAATGTGAATGGCGTTTGGTTCTTGTTTGGTGCGCACCGTTAGTTTTGCGGGACATTGATCTGCCGTTTCTCGCATGGCATCAAAGGCGTTGTTACACAAGTTTAAAATGACTCTACTAAAATCTTCACCAATCAAGGACACTGTTTTGATTTTTGGGTCGAGTTGCAAATCGATAGTCACGTTGATGGGGTTTTTCTTAGCGCGCATGCCGTGAAAAGCGAGGTTCACGTATTCTTTAATCATGACATTCAAATCGGTTGGTTCCATTTTGCCACTGCCACCGCGACTGTGCTGCAGCATGGATTTTACGATGGTATCGGCTCGGGTGCCGTGATGGTGTATTTTTTCAAGATTGGATTCGATATCGTCTAGAATGGCTGACATTTCATCTAGTGCATCTTCGGGAAGAGGCCTATCGTGATAGGCCTTTACGGTTTCTATTTCTTCACGTACTTCTTGCATCATTTCTCTAGAGACTTCCGAAAAATTATTGACAAAATTCAGTGGATTCTTGATTTCGTGAGCGATGCCTGCGGTGAGCTGACCTAAACTGGCGAGTTTTTCCTGTTGAACGAGTTGGGCCTGGGTGGCTTTGAGTTCAGATAATGAGTGGTTGAGCGCCAAATTGGTTTCTTCAATGGCTTTTCGTTTTTGCTCCAGTTCTTCGATGGTTTCCTCTAAAAGTATAGCGGTGGTGCGCTTTACTTTTTCGGTGCGCTCCAATTTAAATTCTGAAATGAGTAATTCTTTATCGGCACTTTTTACAGCGTTGAGCAAGCTTGCTTTTTCGTCTTCTGAAAGGTTTTGAGCACTTTCAATAAAATCTAAAATATGTTTGAGATGTTGATTCATAGACATATTCCGCAACAGCGGAACTCTTTTATTTAGTTATTCATTTTTTTT